>NZ_JANWTB010000001.1:0-731638 GCF_024919535.1 Lysinibacillus sp. A4
ACTCGAGTGGATGTTTGCTTCGCCCCATAAAAAATACTCCCCTTAGATAAACAGATTTTATTTTTTAATCTGTCTACCTAATAGGGAGCATATCACTTATAGGAATCTGGTCTCCCTATTATTTTAAAAGTGCGTATATATAAGTATCATGGGACACATTATGTTGATGTATATATTTTTTTAATAAGCCTTCTTGTTCGAAGCCTATTTTTTGCAATAGTAGATTGGAAGCTTCATTTTCTTTAAATACAATGGCTCCAATACGTACTAAATCCATTTCTTCAAAACCATAGGAAATAGCTCGTTTTACAGCTTCCTGAGCATAGCCTTTTCCCCAATTTTCAGGAAAAAGGGCGTAGCTGATTTCCGCTCTTCGATGCTCTATTGACCACTCTTGAAAGCCAATTGTACCAATAATTCCTTCTTGATCCTTTAATGCAATGCCCCATTTAATGCCACGTTTTTCGGCAAAATTGTTGGCGAAATTTTGAATGATTTGCTGCACTTGAACTAAGCTCGTTAAAGGTTGTTGACCATAATGGCGCAAAACTTCAGGATTCGAAAAGCACGCAAGAAGAGCTTGTCCATCAGAACTCGTCAATTCCCTTAACACTAATCGTTCAGTATGTAAAATTGGAAACATCATATACCTCTTTTATTGTAGATTTATTAATCAAATTTTACATTTGTCAACTAGCTATTGCAATCTCTATTTCCATTTGATGCCACTTTGTTAAAAGGACAAGGCTAGTTGCCCTGCCCTTTTTGTGCGTGTTAGTTTGCTTGTGCATCCCGACAGTGTAAGTCTACCAGAGCTATCTATACACTCTCTCTACAAATCCCCAATGTTGCACACTACACTACTGTATAAAATTTCCCTATATGTCCACAATAAGTTCAAAATAGTCAATGAGAGGTGAACAGAATGGAACACTTTCCACTCATACATACAAATTTTGGGGATGCCGTCGTTGCAGTCCCTGTAGTTATGATGATTACCCAACTCATTAAGAAAATGTGTCATATAAAGCCTTTTTGGGTTCCAACCATTGCACTAGTTGTCGGCTTATTCATTTCTATTTTCATCAGCCACCGACATAATCTTCTTGCAGGATTATTCATGGGCTGGTTTTATGGCTATGCAGCAATTGGAAGTTATGCCTCCTTAAAAACTTCTTATCTTACCTATAAGCAAAAGAAGAGAAGAAAACAGAAGTATACTGCTCCTTAATGGTAACTATTGCACCTACATGCACAAAAGTTTATACTAAATTTTAACAAAAATACTTTATAAATTTCATACTTGTTACATTACCTTTTGACAAACAATGAATTGGAGAGGAGGAAAAAATATTTCTGAACGAGATCTTACACCTAAAGAAAACAATGCTATTTGAGCTAGACAGAAAAAATTCAAGCGCCCTGCAAGCCAAGATATACTAAATATGACGGCAGCATTTTCTATTCTTTTTACCCAAAGATAAATAATTTATTTACAAATATCAACGACATTCAATTTCTAATAATTGGCTCATAAATGTACACGCTAGAAAACGGAGGAAAATCAACGTGTCTAAACTCATTACGTTTACCTTTAATACGAAATATACCGATCAAATTCAGGAAACATTTTCGTTTGAACAATTAGGGATTAATGAGCAATTACCTAGCGATGAAATAAAAAAACAAATTGATCATCTATTTAAAAATTGGGTATGTGATCGTCTCAACCTATCCTATAGCATCGTTGTAGAAGAGAATGAATGACCGTTGTATCACCTTTTACTTTTGAATTTCTTTACTTGTTCTCGCAAAGTGGTAATGAAGACTCGGATTTGTTCCATCGTCACAATAATACATAATGCAGGCCCACATTCTCTTGCACCATGATGATTCTTCTCATAAGCATCTAGTACAAACACTAATTTATAACGTTGCTCTGCTTCCTCCCTCTCCTCTTCAGGAATTTGAAAGATACCGTATCCAGGAAAAAAATATTCACCATAATGAGGGATATGATAGATGCATAGGCCAGGATCATGCGGCTCCAGCATACTTAAATAAGCAGGCTCCAATTGTGTTATGTCTTCTAATAATTGAAGGAAATCTCTTTTTAAACAATAAATCTCAGTATTTATCGCTGGGAAAGCTGGCCCAAAGCGAAATTCAATACGAAACTTTACACTTTCCTCGTTCACCATTAAAATATCTAGCTCTACCTCACAACTCGGATGACTCGAATCATCTTTTAAAATTGCCACTATACCGCCCCTTACACTTGCTTAATCGTTGTTCTCTCTACAATATACTAGGAAATTATCATTTTACCAAAAAAAAACAAAATTATACATATTTATGTATGGTATAATAGATTTTATTCATTTTTGGGAGGTGAAGGTGTTGAAAAGATATTTGGTGACAAGCATTGTAGTAGGAGCCATCTTCCTAACAGGCTGTGAAAAGGATGACAAAGCAGCCTCACCACTATCTACATCAGTAGATAAACAAATAATAGCAATGGAATCTGTCATGGCACCTGTTCCATTAGTTTTAACGCTACCACAGAAAGAATACTACTATAAAGAATATTCGGCTATTGTCAATAAACTAAATGAAGAATATGGTACAGGCTTTAAGCTAGATCCCATTACAACATTTTCAGCAAATTATTGGCTTGAATTAAAAGATTTTGAAGACATGTTAAAAGGCAGAATAGACACTTCTTATGTCGTGGCCGATAATAAGGAAGTTTTTTCTCCAGTTAAAGTACCAAAATTCGTTGAATTACATATGGGGGCACATCGAACAATCATTCGTGTTGATGGTTCATTTGACACCCAACTAAGCATGGACATTCCTGGTGGAAGACAGTTATTTTCGGTTATGCATTCCTTGTCTTCTAAAATTGAACAGGGTAAAGGCTACTGGACGCAAACGGGGTATGACCCTTCCATTAAAGATCATGGCAGTGCTTACAATATTGCAATCGGTGGTTACTATTCATATAATGGTGTATCCTCACCTCATATTATTGAGATAGAGTATTATTGTAATATACATGGTGGTATTACTTAATAACTAGCAATAGGCTTGCCTGTAATCTTTTTCACAGACAAGCCTTATTCTTTTATAGGATAGCCTCTATTCCTTTCATCATATCAAGAGCGCCCTTAGATTTATTGGAACATACGACAACTTTGATGGAAGAAGCAGGATAATAGGCTGAATGGAAGCACACGCCAGGATCATACCCCATCACATGGTATTTCAGTATTGCTTGTTCACTATTCTTCTTAATCCATACACCATAGCCATAACAATCATTTTCATTCAGTTCGACATGAGGCATTAACAGTTGATTCGTTAACTCTTCATTTAAAAGTTCGAAATTCATAAGTGCACTCCAGAACTTTGCCATATCCTTCCCTGTTACGAATGCTCCCCCATCAGAACCCCCTTTTACAGGTAAAGAATAGATATTTGTTTTCCAAGTTCCATCTGGGTTATCTATGTACCCTAATGCTGTATTAGCTGGCAAAGAATCTAACGAAAAATAGCCTGATTCCTTCATATTCACCCGATCGAAAAGATGTTGTTGAATGTAAGCGGAAAAATCCATACCAGTTGCATGCTCTACAATTAACCCTAATACAATATATCCTGCATTATTATAGTGAAATCGCTCACCAACTTTATACTTCATTGGACGATTCTGAAATAATGGTAAGAAATCTCGCAATGTTCGAAGCTGGTACATCGGATTTTCAACCCATAACGCTTCAAAATTCTCCATTTCTTCCTCATCAAAATAATCGGGTATTCCTGACGTATGTGTTAGCAGATGAGCGATGGTTACTTGCTCATCGAAGTGCTTAAATAGTTGAGGCAGACAATCGCATAATTTCGTATCAAATGCTAGCTTCCCTTTTTCAATAAGCTGACAAATAGCGACTGCAGTAAAAATTTTACAGCCAGAGGCAATGCCAAAACGAGTTTTTGCATGATTGTCGATTTGTTCTGAGCGATTCGCATAGCCAAAACTTTGGCTGAATAAGGCAACCTTCTCCTGATTTTCCACTAGCACCGTTCCTGAAAAATTAACCTTCTCTTGTATGTCGATAAGAATATTTTGTAATTTTGTTTGCATAGATATTCTCCTGATTTTCTTAAAATTACTAAATAATAGCTTTTTTATTTTAACAATATCGTTTTGAACATATTTTTACAAGTCTATTTAGTTTCAATCCTGAGGATTCGCATAATCATGTAACGGAAGGAAACAATAAGAAAAAAGAGGATGTGTCGCTGTGGAATTTTTTCATAGTCAAGAATCACTTACTGCTATTCAATGGATTCTCCGAGCCATTGTCGCTTTTTTCTTCCTACTTTTCGCAACAAAAATTATGGGACAGCGCTCTATTTCTCAGTTAAGAATGCTGGATTTTGCAATGGCTATCACACTTGGGAATATTATCGCACATCCCTTATCTGATGAAGGTTTAGGAATGAAGGGTTCCATGATTACCATGGCCGTTTTAGTTGCGCTCTACCTCATCGGTGTTTTTTTGAGCCTAAAATGGGTTGCCTTTCGTCATTTGATAGACTCCCCGCCGATTCCCCTGATTAAAAATGGGCAAATTATTAGCGCCAACTTACAAAAGGCTAGAATATCTGTTGATTTACTTTTATCAGAGTTAAGAAAAGAAAAAATTGAAGAAGTTCAAAATGTAGCACTCGCTTTATGGGAACCAGACGGATCGATCTCTAGTTTTTTGCATACACCCTACCAAACACCAACACGAGCAGATATAAGTGTACAGTCTCATCCTTTTTTTCTTCCCACGGTTCTTATTAAAGAGGGAAAAATTGATTACCATGAGTTGAATAAAACAACGCTAACCGAGAGTTGGTTAAAAGACCAACTATCAACTTATAACATTGATGTAAAGGATGTCCTATTAGCAACAATCAACCAGAATAATAAATTGCATATTTTTCCTTATTAACTTCCCCTCCAAAACTCAAAAGTTAAAACGCGTATTTAAACTGTATTAAAAAGTATCGTTGCTGAAACACCGTTTGAAAATGCTCCTCCCGTTGTACTTACTTGTACAGAAAGAAGTGTACAACTATTAACTGGGTAATTTGCAATCACTTTTGCACAACAATTGGGTGTTGTAGATGAATTTGGACCTGATACGCTCGCAATGATACCTGTAGCAACGCTAGTAAATCCGCAATTTGTGCTGATAAATATTTGTGCTGAAGCGGTTTGACCTGCGATGAGAGCATGGTCGCGAATATTCAATGTTAAGCTTCTAATTGTAGCATTTTCAGGAATAACAATTGAACTTCTCACGAATGAAGCTGACGAATTACCAGTACCCAGAAAATCATTATTACCAACTGATTGATCTGTAGAGAGGAAAACTTCCATCAAACCTGAACCACTTGGACCTGTTGTTCCAGTAACACCTGTAGTCCCTCTTGCGCCAGTCGCTCCTGTGCTTCCTGTTACGCCTTGGACTCCTGTCGCCCCTGTTATTCCCTGTGAACCTGTTGCTCCTGTACTTCCTGTTACGCCTTGGGCTCCTGTTGCCCCTGTTATCCCCTGTGAACCTGTTGCTCCTGTACTTCCTGTTACGCCTTGGACTCCTGTCGCCCCTGTTATTCCCTGTGAACCTGTTGCTCCTGTACTTCCTGTTACGCCTTGGGCTCCTGTTGCCCCTGTTATTCCCTGTGAACCTGTTGCTCCTGTGCTTCCTGTTACGCCTTGGACTCCTGTTGCCCCTGTTATTCCCTGTGAACCAGTTGCTCCTGTGCTCCCTGTTACGCCTTGGACTCCTGTCGCCCCTGTTATTCCCTGTGAACCAGTTGCTCCTGTACTTCCTGTTACGCCTTGGGCTCCTGTTGCCCCTGTCATTCCTGCTAGTCCCCGTTCTCCTGTTGCTCCTGTTATTCCCGCAAGTCCTCGAAGTCCAGTGGCCCCTATTATTCCCTGTGAACCAGTTGCTCCCGTTACTCCTGCTACTCCTTGGAGACCCATTTCTCCCTGTGGACCTGTTGCCCCCGTCACTCCTGCTACTCCTTGGAGACCCATTTCTCCCTGTGGACCCGTTGCTCCAGTTACTCCTGCTACTCCTTGGGGACCCATTTCTCCCTGCGGACCGGTTGCCCCCGTTACTCCTGCTACTCCCTGAGGTCCTATTTCTCCCTGCGAACCTGGTGCTCCCGTTATTCCTGTTACTCCTTTGGGACCCATTTCTCCCTGTGGACCTGTTGCCCCCGTCACTCCTGCTACTCCTTGAGGGCCTATTTCTCCCTGCGGACCCGTTGCCCCCGGTACTCCTGCTACTCCTTGAGGTCCTATTTCTCCCTGTGGACCTGGTGCTCCCGTTACTCCTGCTACTCCTTGAGGGCCTATTTCTCCCTGCGGACCTGGTGCTCCCGTTATTCCTGTTACTCCTAGGGGACCCATTTCTCCCTGTGGACCCGTTACTCCTGCTACTCCTTGAGGTCCTGGTGCTCCTGGGGGACCTTGTGCTCCTGTAGCACCAGTAGCTCCTGTTGCTCCTGTTACACCGATTGGATCCTCAATACCATAAACATATGGGTAGCCATTACACCCAAATTCATTACATTTATATTTCATTGGATAATTACATTTTGCATCACATTTAAAATTATCAAAATTACGATTGTAACTAAACCTCAATGCGACTTCACCTCCTGTCCCTTTTTATCATATTCAAAAGTCTACTTATTGAGATAATTAATGTACCTAGAATATTAGAATGAATTAACTATGTATCTTAAAATTAAAAGAACATTAGGCCATGTAGAACCCAATGCTCAATAATATGTTTCAACATTATCCATTTGTCTTTGCCATTTCTCAGTAAGCTGCAAATTTAGGGAGTTTCTGCTGGATATACCATTCCATCACGATTAAATTTGGCACCCAACATAGCCAAGCGATAGAGGCATAACTATACTCAAAATTATCAAAGCCAAATACTACCGTAAACAAAGGGAGCCAAATTCGCAATGTGACAGCTGCGAAGGTTAAAGCATAATTTCTTAGCATCCATTTCTGATGGCCTTGGATATTTCTTTTTTTAATATGGACCAGCGCTTGAAACATGGTGAAAAGCCACCCTATGGCTAATAAAGCAAAGCCTAGCTGTGCTACCCATCCCCCTGTTGCGTTCAGCGCTAAATAAAGTCCTGCCAAGCCACCAAACAAAATACTAACCATATAGATATTGCCTAGTAGTCTATGGCGTTTCACATTTTTCTCTCGTAACTTTGATGACAACGTAAAAGGACCTATGACTAGGGCTAATATACCGAATACAATATGTATATAGAGCATGATATACCAAAATGAATGCAATGTTGCACTAAGCATAAGCTTTAATTGAACAAATCCCGCCTGCCGTGCATCGAATAGTAAATATTGAACAACCGAATAGCCTGCTATGAACAATGCCAAGCCACATACAATCCACCACAATTTTTGTTTCATTTTTATAGCTCCTTTCTATGTTAGCGTACCATTCAAATCTCCGATCTTTTAACACAGACAAATAACAGGGCGTAAAAAGCATATAAGTGGACGTTTATCGACAGTACAACGAATTGACCATTAGATAGTGCAGGTTAATAGACAGCCAAAACGCTCCACTCCAGGGTATTTTTCTCCTAAACTTGTAATATGAAAGCCAATATTTTTATAAAACAGTACGGCTTCTTGATCAGTTTCTGCATAAATGGAAGAAAAAGCATGATGTTCTTCTACATACCGAATCATCTCACGTCCAATGCCTTTTCCACGATAAGCAGGCGATACGGCTATATGTTTAATTTCACATTGATTTGCCTCTCTTTTAACAATCCCAATACAACCGATAGTGTCTTGTGCAAAGGTATAGCCATACAATACTCTTTCTGGACATGCAATGTACAATGAGTATTCCTTCTCCACTTTCTTTTCGGATGTGGCATAGGATAATAATGTTTTCACTTCGGGATGTATCTTGCTTGAATGGATCATTTTCATGGACTTCTACCTTTCTGGACATCGTCTCAACTTACTAATAATACCTTTAAATTACTATAATTGTAAATAACGTATTCGAATTATCATTTAATACTTCCATAATATACTAAAATATTTTCTTTTATGTTATGATGGCTAAAAAAATGGGGAGGGAGTACCTTGCTGGCTAAAGGCTATAAATTTAGTTTACCTCGCTTTTATTGGTTACTTTTCATCCCTATCTTTGTGGGGACGAGTTACAAAGCATTGTTTTTTGATTGGCACATACAAACTTATACTTTTCATGAGTTAGAAGATTTCGGTCGTTATGTAATAATACTAGCAACAAGCTTTATTGAGGCCTTTTTCTATCTACTTATATTTCGATTGATTGTCTATTTGCTTCAACTCGTTTTTCAAAAGTTTACTAGGAACAATAGCTAATGAGCTGGAGACAGAAGGCGTGTTTGCGCCATTGAAAGAATCCTTTTATGATTAATTATGAAGGTTTAATAAGTTTTCCAGAAGAGGGGTGTATCGTTTTTCCACCGCTATTCAATTTGCGACAAAAAAGGGTAGCCTGCTATTCGGCAAACCCTATTTTTTTCCCACTTCAATTAGTATTGATACTAGGATTATGTTAATTCCATGAAATAATTTTCGCCTCGTCTACGTTGACATTGCCTAAGCTCAAGAGATGGGGAATATACGCAAAAAGCCCAAAGTTCTTCCCTTTTTCTTTCTCCGTTTGGAAATAGTCTACTGTTGCTGATGGTAGCTGTTCTAGTTCTCTATAATCAGGTAACGACAGTAGTTTTATATCCTCTGCAGCAATTGCCCCTGCTGGCCCTTTATAGTGTTCCTTGGAATACAGGTACATCGCATTACGATTTGCCGCTAGTTTTTGGATTGGAATTTGATAAAACATTAGGCTTTCTCTCGTTGCAATACCAAGCTCTGTTAAAGCCTTATATAGATGACTAGGATGGATTGGTAGGAAATGAACAACATCATTCCACAAGCAATTTAAGTGAGGAATTTCTTTCATGAATAATTTCGGCCTCTCTGGATGATCAAAATATTTTTTCGAATATCGTTCATATAAATGTGGATACATTGCCCCTAACCTATTTAAAGGCATGAGCTCAAGACCCACCATTTCCCTTGGAACCATATGATAAACATATCTCTGCATGACAAGCACCTCCACCTAACTAATTCTTCGAACATTTAGAAATTCCTGTTACAATCATTGTATAAATAGAAAGTAGGTGCAAGATGGAATTATTAGTTATCATTCTTATTTTTGCGGGGATTTTTGCTATATATGATTCGATTAGACGAGTTAACAATACTATTTTGGAGCAAACGGAGGAACTAAAGAAATTACGAGAAGAGCTGAAAGGTAAGAATAAAAATTAGAGGGGCTAATACTTTTGCTTTGGATAATCAATTGAATTAGCAATATCAATCAAGACTTCAGCCGTTACTTGATCTGCCACATCTCGATCAATACTAAAGACATATTGCCAATTGTCTCTTTCAAATACAAGTAAATGAAAACCAATTCGTGGATTTTCAATATAGGCTGCCTCACTGCCATTTTTCAACTTAAATACATCTGTTTTATATTTTTCAAATGACATTTTATGCTGAACTGGTCGAACCTTGATTTTGAAATGATTTTGTGGCAATTGATCACTGATCATTACCACCTCCAGCTGATCATTCATTTCTCCGTCTAAATCACTAAACCTTCCAAAGTGATGCGTAAAGCTGATTGGCGGTACTCGTAGGGGTAGCTTCAGCTCTTTATTATAGTGGTATTCGAACTCTTTTACGGCTATTTCAACTGTTTTATAGCCGATTTCAGGAAGAAATTCTTCAAGAGGTTGTGGCGCATCACTGTCCTTTGCAGAAACCAAATTAAAAGGGGAAACATACGTAAATAAAGCTAGTCCAATAAGAATACGCTTGTTCATTTTACCGCTCCTCTAACCTATTTAGGTATAGGTTAACCTACAGAATCAGAATTATGCTGACACATAACACTAACATGGCGTAGTCTTATCGTTAAAAATGGACGTAAAGTAGCGAAGTGTCGGTACTACGTTATTGGCGTGAAGCATCTTTTCAAGCTCTAGCTTTGTGACCCATTGAACTACTGTCACTTCCTTCTCCTGAAGTTTGGTGTCACTAATTTCAAAGCTTTGCTCAAATAACCAAACGTCATAAAAATCATTGAAACAATCACGTCGTTCACTCTTTACTAATTGTCCATTGGTCCTCAATAATGATATCCCTATTTCCTCTTCCACCTCACGAATAGCCCCGTCCAAACTGCTTTCACCCGTTACTATAGAGCCTCCTGGACATTCCCATAAATGAGGATAATGTTTATTGGGATGTCTTTTTATTAAAAGGAATTCTCCCCTGTTATTGTGAATCCATACGTGCACAACGATATGGTAATCTTCAGCTGCTAATGCTGTCCCACGTACATGACGCTTATTTGTTTTTTGGCGATTTTTATCATAGAGATCCCAGACTTCCATAGAGCACTTCATTTCTGAATTTGAACAAGCACATACTGCTTCGTCCACATTTCCGTTGTCACAATAGAACGTTCCCCATTTTTTTCGAAAAATAATCCACTCCCCTCTTTTTCAAGAAATGCCCATCCTTCATTAGCCATCATTTGCTGAATGTCCTCGTCCACCTTCTGTATGCCCCTAGCAGAAATGGCTGCGAGGTACCAAGTTGCCTTCTTATCATTGGAGAGCGCCACTAAATCAAAGGGGGATGCATTTAATTTTTGTATGGCTTCCTTTGGTGTAAGGGAATCGATTGGCAAAGGAGGGTATAATAATTTATTGCTATCAATAAAGACCCCACTTACTACGAAAAGAGCTGCTATGAGTATACCTATTTTTTTCAAAGCTCACCATCCTCCTTGTCTGGTTAAGAATCGGCTGCTGCAATTTATCTGTAAAAGAGAGCTTCTATTTTGAAGCGGTCATACGTTTATTTTTTTCATTGCTATTCAAGCTTTTAATAATGAAGAAAAGTTATAGAAAGCATTTAAAACATCTTCTCCTAAAGGATCAGCAAATACATGATTTTCCAATGGGAAGATGCCTTCATTCTCTAACTGCTCCAAATATTTCTTGAAGCCTTGATCTATAGCCTCCATATACCCCTTAAGAGAAAATTGATAATTAAATATTCTTTCGATAGGATAATGACTTTTATGTTCAATTAATATGTATTCACCATCGCTGGAAAAAATATAGTAATCATAGTTTCCGTGACAATCTATTTTTACCTCATTTGTATTACCTAGATAAAAACTGGTGAGCGTGGAGAAAAATTGCGGGATGGCTATAAAGGCTATACCAGATCTTAAACTAAAAAGTTGTTCTTCATTTGACACATCAAATTGAATATCTCCACCCTCTAAATTAATTTTAATCGTACACATATACTTACTTTCCAAAAATATACCCCCTCTGTAAACCTATATATTTCATATTTTACCTTATTAAGTAAATAAACTGTAGAAGATGTTATCATTCTGTTTATAAAGATTTAATAGGAGGTGATAAATTTGATCATTAGAAAGGCAACTATAAAGATGCGAAAGGTATTAGAAAAGTACCTGTTGATAATTGGTGAACAAGCTATAAGCATATTGTGCCAGCAAAATATTAAAATAAATTATCCTACGAACAATGGACACAACAAATTGCCGACAAAAATGAAGTATGTACTAGTAGCTGAAAATGAATTAGGCGACATTATTGGCTTCACATCTGCAAGTAAAAGAGACTCAAACCCTTCCCCATTCCAATTATGTAGAAACGCTCTATCTTTTAGAAAACTATCACAAAAAGGGATAGGAAAACAATTGCTGAAGGAAATCCAAAAGAACTACCAAACTAAATTTGTCGAAGTCTTAGCTATAGAATAAAACACGTTATTTTTATGAACATTATGGGGCGAAGCTTAGAAATTACAATTGGTGGGAAAGTGTTGAAAGAGTTAGTGTACGAATGAAAAGATAACGAAGAAGCTATTGAAAAGCTAATGTAATAAAATTGATTTTTATCGTCAAATCAGGAAAATGTTTTCGAAGATCCCTTATAACGAAGATCATATTCAATTTCAATGAATCCTATATCATTTTTAATCAAGCTAAACATCTTCATGTCTCCTATGCTTTTTAGTTTCATCATACTGCATTTTTTAGAAGAACCGTACTCAGAAGTTTAGAACTATTCCAATAACAAGTAGAGATGGTAAAAGAGAATGGCTAGGTAAACGTACAACAAGCCTAGCTCTTTACGCATAAAGTAGCCATATATGACTGAAAGGATGTCCTGTGTGGGGAAAGAACATAAATATTTTCAAAAATTCAAGTTTACGTCAAATCCAAATTGTCATTGTCGCTGTTGTTGTCCTTGTTGTCGTTGTAAATGTAAGCCGCCATTTTTACCCATACCACCAAGTTGTCATTATCTCGTCTATGTGACAGATGCTGGGCAGCTCGCAACACCTGATAATAGAGTTTCTGTGATCGATACCGCAACAAACACAATCGTCACTACCATTCCAGTAGGATCTGCTCCGCTAGAAGTAGCGATTACACCTAATGGCGCTTTCGGCTATGTTCCAGCGCTCTTCTCGGATAATGTAACGGTTTTTAGTACTGCCACAAACTTGCCAATCGCTACCATTCCTGTAGGCATTGACCCCCTTGGTGTCGCCATTTCACCAAATGGAGCACTTGCTTATGTATCCAATCACGGATCGAACACTATATCGGTCATTAATACAGCCACCAATACCGTAACAGCCACTATTCCAGTAGGGCTACAACCTCAAGGTATTGCCTTTACGCCAAACAGTGCGTTTGCTTATGTTGCCAACGAGAATTCCAATTCAGTATCTGTTATCAATACTGCAACCAATACGGTGATTGCTACAATCCCTGTGGGAATTCGTCCTAGATCCATTGTTTTGACTCCAAGCGGGCAATTTGCTTATGTGACAAATGAAAATAGCAATTCGGTATCGGTTATTAATACCACTACCAATACAGTAGTGGCTACCATTCCTGTTGGTACAGGACCTGTAGGAACAGCGATTACCCCTGATGGAACGCTTGTTTACATTGTGAATAAAGGCAATAATACCGTATCTGTCATCAATACAGCCACCAATACGGTGATTGCAACTATTCCTGTAGGTGCATCTCCAGACCAAGTAACCATCTTGCCAGATGGTACTTTTGCCTATGTAACAAATCAAGTAGACAATACGGTGTCTGTCATCGACATAGCAACAAACATGGTAATTGCCACAATCCCAGGATTTAACGGGCCTACTGGTATCAAAACTGGAACAATCTGTCTATAATTACCCCTAAAAAAAGCAACCGACTACTTCCACCCCATCTTAGAAAATGGGCTGTTTTTTGTCGGTTGCCTGCATTCTTTATAAAGTTAATTATGGCTACAGTTAGCTTAGTCTTGAATCGCTGCGTCTAAAGCGACCACGATCATGTCATTGAATGTTGTTTGACGTTCTTCAGCTGTCGTTACTTCACCAGTGATGATATGGTCACTTACTGTTAGAACAGCAAGTGCTTTACGGCCGAATTTTGCCGCTAATGTGTAAAGAGCTGCTGATTCCATTTCTACCGCTAGTACGCCGTATTGAGCTAATTTTTCGTTTTGGTGCTCATCTGAGTAGAATAAATCTGCTGTGAAGATATTCCCTACTTGTAAGTTAAGACCTGCATCTTTACCTGCATTGTATGCTTTTAATAAAAGATCAAAGTCAGCGATTGGTGCGAAATCGATAGCACCGCCCCAGATGATTTGGTTCATACGTGTATCAGATGTTGCTCCTTGTGCTAAAATCACGTCACGTACTTTTACATCTTTTTGAATTGCACCACAAGTACCTACACGGATTAATTTTTGAACATCATATTCTTGCATTAATTCTGTTGCGTAGATTGAAATAGATGGCACGCCCATACCAGTTCCTTGTACAGAAATACGTTTCCCTTTATACGTACCAGTGTATCCGAACATATTACGTACTTCGTTGTAGCAAATTACATCTTCTAAAAATGTTTCCGCAATGTATTTTGCACGTAATGGATCTCCTGGAAGTAAAATTGTGTCAGCGATTTCACCTTTTTTTGCATTAATATGAATACTCATACTGCAATCCCTCTTTTCTGTCAGTTATCACTATAAATAATACTGTGTTTCTGTCATTTACGCAATGCTAGACGTCTAGCAACTACAAAATTATTTATAGTTTTCGTACAATTATGCTTGTTCCTCATAAAGTGTCCACAAAGTATCAAAGGTCTGGATTGTTAGGTTTTCCGTTGCATAGGTTTCTATATAGTCGGACAACTCATTAAAGTCTGTGCTCTGCTTTGGAAAATTATGCTCATGAAACACTTCCTCTGCAAAGCGTACTTTAGGGTCAGACCAATCGCCACCTCGATAGGTTAGGACATATAAATAAAAACTTTTCTTCATCGAACAAATTCCCCTTTTTATGCATTGGCTTTTCGCTAGTGTATCAAAAAAAATAGCATTCGTCATAAATTCCACTACTACTATATTTTACCCACTTATGATTTTAGAACTATTTTCGTGGTCGATCCTGACTTTTGTCATAGTTATTTTATCTGAAAAATTTTAATTTTTAGAAATAAAGATAGAAAAATCTAGCAAAATAAGATAAAATTGAAATCGATTATTTAAAAAATAGGAAGGTGATGGCGATGAAAAAGACTAAAAAAACCCATGGTACAGCGAAAAAACGCCCGTCTCTCTTTACTTTTAGCTTTTTTAAGAAGAGGAAAGCTTCTACACAAGGGGAAACTGGGAAAAATCCCCCTCCTATTAAAGAAAAACGACAACGTTTTTACCATTTAATTCGGGGTAAAGTGCTTATTATGTTTGCACTTCTTATTGTAATTAACGGTATTATGGGTATATTGTCCTATGTCAATATACAAAACTTGCAGCACCAAATGGAAGATTTCACAAAGAAAAATGTGCAGGAGCAACTAACGGTGAATCAACTTGCCTATGAAATTGCTAGACTGACCAATTTAGAGCAATCGTATTTAATTACGGGTAACGGCATTTATTCTACTTCTTATCATTTAAAAATAGATACCATTAATAAAAAGCTAGCCGCTTTGAAAGATCAATTTCAAGATCGCCAAGTGGAACTCGGTCATATGCAGGCAATCGAGCAATATTATAAAAATTACCTTGATTATTCAGATAAAGTCATGACAATGCGTGATGAGCTCGGTCTTGAGCAGGCTCGTAAACTGATGATGGGTGCTACTGGGGAAACAATGAAAACACATATCGATCAAAACATTGAGACCATTAATACTGTCATGGACGATTCCAATAAAACAAAATTAGACAAGCTTAACCAGCAGGTAAATATTTCTATCACTACATTCTTTCTCGTTTCAATCGTTGGCTTTTTAGCGATTGTAATTTTTGGCTTTATGCTATTTAAATCATTAAAACGTAATACACAAGCGATTAATGACTCTATCCTTGATATTGCACAAGCAGGAGGCGATTTGACAAGACGTGTAAATGTGCGTAATCGTGATGAATTTTCGATTATTGCAGCCTCGACAAATACGTTAATTGAGTCGATTTCTAACTTAATTCGACGCGTAAGTGAGTTGGCGGATCATGTATCAAGCAGCAGTCAGGAGCTAATGTCCTTAGCAGATGAAAATGCGCGTACAATTCAGGATATTGCTGATGCGACAGCAGATATTGCGAGTGATAGTGACAATACGATTTCCAGTATGAATAGTGCGCAGCAAAAAATGAGCGACTTAGAGCATTCAATGCATCAATTAAATGAGCAAGCGAGTGCTGTCCATCGTGCCTCTATCGCCATGCAGCAAGCAGCCGATGAAGGTAGCCGCTCTGTGGAGCAATCATCACTCGTCATGCAATCCATTGAAGAAACAATGGCTTCTACAACATCTACTGTGGAGGCGTTAGGTCGTAAATCTGCGGATATTACCTCTATTATTGGTACGATCACGGCCATTTCTGAGCAAACGAATCTCCTCGCTTTAAATGCGGCGATTGAAGCGGCAAGGGCTGGTGAGCATGGACGAGGCTTTGCTGTCGTAGCCGATGAGGTTCGCAAACTGGCAGAGCAATCCCAAAGTGCAGCGAAAGAGGTGACATCGATTGTCACATCTATCCAAGATGAGGTCACATCCATCATTGCTCAAAATCACGAGGGTGTGACAACGGTCATCCGAGGCGTTGAAGTAACAAACGAAACAAATCAATCCTTAGCCAACATTTTATCGCATACCGAAGAAACAACGTCAATCATCGCGGCCATGGTAGATAAAATTGCAACAACGCTTGAAAATAGCAATGCGGTGGCAAGTGACTTCATTCATGTCAATGCCTACGCAGAACAATCCGCGGCCAATACCGTGACATCTGCGGCAGCAGCCACACAAGGCTCCGCCTCCATGCAGGAAATCAACGCCGCAGCCACTGAGCTTGCCCAACAAGCAGATAGCCTACGTAACCTCGTAAGCGAGTTTAAAGTTTAAGCGAACTGAAAGAGAGAGGGGGAACCAATTTTTTATTGGTTCTCCCTTGACTTTGCGGGGCTATCTACTAATTTGGGGCTATCCTTCACTTTGAGCATGCTATCCGCTACTTTTTAAGTTTTATCCTCCACTTTTAGATTTCTATCCAATTATTTGAGGGCTATCCCCCTAATTTGCTGGGCTATCCCTCACTTTCAGCAATCTATCCGCTACTTTTTCAGGCTTATCCGCCACTTTTTCTGTTCTATCCTCCACTTTCAGATTTCTATCCTTCTAATCTGCTGTTTCTCATGACCATAAAAAAACCTAGCAAGGAGCTACCTTGCTAGGTTTTTACTATATTAAATAGTGCTCGGTATTCGCCATAGCCTTCTTTTTCTAAATCTTCTTTTGCGATAAATCGAAGCGCTGCTGAGTTTATGCAGTAGCGTAAGCCACCTTGCTCACTTGGGCCGTCTGGGAAGACATGTCCTAGATGCGAATCCGCTTCTTTGCTGCGTACCTCCACACGACGCATACCGTGAGATGTATCGAAATGCTCGGTTACCTGTTCTTTTTCAATCGGCTTTGTGAAGGCTGGCCAGCCACAGCCTGAGTTGTATTTATCGAGTGAGCTGAATAAAGGCTTGCCAGACACAATGTCTACGTAGATGCCTTCTGCAAAATGGTCATCAAACTCATTACGGAATGGTGGCTCTGTGCCATTTTCCTGTGTGACATAGTATTGCATCTCTGTTAGTTCTTTTAAACGTTGTTCCTTATTCATGTTTGTTCCCCCAGTGTTGCTCCTGAAACGCTCGACGACCTGATCCAATCGAATAGCGCTCATAGTGCATTGGATTTTTCTTATAATACTGTTGATGATAATCCTCAGCCGGATAAAACGTAGTGACTGGTAAAATTTTTACCATAATTGGTTTATCAAACTTACCAGACGCTTGTAAATCCGACTTTGAACGTTCAGCTAGCTCACGCTGTTCTTCGTTATGATAAAAAATGGCCGTTGTGTAGGATTCTCCACGGTCGTAAAATTGACCACCTGCATCTGTTGGGTCAATTAAAGTCCAATAAATCGCAAGTAGCTGCTCGTAGCTATATAACTCATCATCAAATGTGATTTGTACAGCTTCCACATGCCCTGTTGTTTCCGAGCAAACCTGTTCATAGGTAGGATTTACAACATGTCCACCTGTATAGCCTGAGATTACGGAATCAATCCCAGGTGTTTCGTCAAAGGGCTTGACCATACACCAAAAACAGCCTCCCGCAAATGTTGCATATTGCTTTGCCATTCACTTCACTCCTTATTCACCAGGAACAATAATTTCCAATAAGATTTTATCCTTTGGTAAGTCCAACTCTTTAGCACGTACACGTGAACCAGAGGCAATGTTAATGCGCGATAAATCAATATATATTTCTGCTTTATTCGGATTCACGGTAATCCATGAGGGAAATTCCACCGAATCGCGCATGATTTTCATTGTCGTTTCTGGTGGAATGTTTAATAACCCTACATTCATGCCTGTCTGTTTTAAAATAATATTCCCCTTGTCATCCACAATAGGATCAAAATTCATGGAAATGGGGATTTCCGTATAGAATACTGTCAGTGTGCTACGTAGTTGAATATCATCCCCAATTGTGAAATCAAGTGGTAAAGGTGAGCCTTTCGCTGCATCCTTTAGGTATTTTTTTGAGATCGATTCTAATTCCTTTGTTGTGGTTTGCACCACGAGTACATTTCCTTTGCTTTCACTTTCACCTGCTGAACTCTTCGCAACATGGACGCCATCCACTGGTCTAGTTGCTAAAAAAACGACGAGGAGGATTGCAAAAAGCACTGTGCCCGCTAAGGCGAAAAACGCGACTTTCCATTTATTCATTTTGTCACTCCTCGAAGCCTATTGCCTTGTTAATCTTTTTTTCCATACCACACTGCTCCATTGCTGCTAGTATACGCTCTGTCATTTTTTCATACCCCTTTGCATTCGGGTGGAAAAAGTCTGTATGATAGACGAGCTCTTCATTTGAATCAAACAAATCTTCTACTGATACGTAACAAGCATTGGAATCCTTGCTGGCTACTTCCTCTATCACATTATTCCATTCTGTGATAATCGTATCAAATTCATTCGCCTCATTGGTTACAATCGAAAATGGATTGTAAAAACCAATGAGTAATAAGGACACTGTCGGATTTTTAGCACGAATGCCTTCTACGATTTTGCTGTAACGTTCCTTGTATGCCAGTAATTCCTTATCAAAAGCATCACGTTTCAGGTTAAATAAATCCTGCCTGACGACCTTCATGACATCATTGCCACCCATTGTTAAGGAAATTAGCTGTGCTTCTTGCAGCTCCTCATCATAATGCCCTTTTTTCACTAATTTTAGTAGCTGATCGCTGCGTCTGCCACGTTTGCCCCGATTATCAACCTCTACATCCGAAATCGAAGGCCATGCGAGCAATGAATCTGCTAATCTTCCAACATAACCGTCTTGACTATACTCATCACCGACACCATCTGTCAACGAATCTCCCAGTGCCAAGTAATGTAGTTGCTTTGCTTGTTCTTCATCAATTTGCGATAAATCCTCTGCTGATGGCTCAAAAAAATGTTCAAAAATTTGCGTCAACATATTCTTAGATGTTTTTTCCTCATCTTCTGTTTGTTGCTCATCCTGCGGTATATCTTGCTCCGTTCCTGCTTGCTCACCTTCAGGTTCTGCTTGCGGATTCGGTTCATCGATTGATATTGCACAACCACTTAGTACAAAGACGGTCAAACATGACAACATAAATCGCCAAATGTCCATTTGACCACCTTCCATCCCTTTCTATTACTTCTATTATAGAATAGTTCATGCCGCCATGAAAAGTGACTTCCCCTTAGTTCTCCATAATTTTGTGTGCTTGCCAAATTTCCTCAGGTGTATGTATGGAAAAATGTGTGTTTATACAGTGTGCCTTTATGCAGAAGGGATGATAATTAGTAGGATGTCTGATTTATTTTTGGTGGCAACGTGATCACTGTTTGATTGAAGCTACTGTTCAACACGATTACTATTTAATTGAAGCCGCTCACGCTCATAGTTAGTGGAAAACTGATCACAGCTAAACAAAAGCTGCTCATCTTTGAATAATCCGCTCATCCTGCTAGGAGTTCCACGCATAATAAAAAAGCCACTACATTTACTTATGTAGTAGCTCCTTCCTGTTATTCTGCAAAATAAATAAAACCAATTGCTCCTGGACCTGTATGTGTCGAGATGATTGGAGATGTAAAGGCAATTTCAACATCGTTAAAGCCAGTTTCTTCGATCAGCGCTTTTAATGGGTTGCCCATCGTTACTAGGCCATCTGCATGGGAAATGCCGACTGCCTTAACTGTTTTTCCAGCTGTATCTGCTTGGAATTGTTTAAATAAAAAATTGACTACTTGTTTATGACTACGTACCTTTGACACAGGATTGTATACGCCACCTTCAAGGTTGGCAATGACTTTGATGTTTAGGAGGGAACCGATAAAGCCTGTGCCTTTACCAATTCGACCGCCTTTGATTAAGTTTTCGAGCGTGTCTACAATAACGTATAAATGTGTATTGTCTCGTACCTTTTCTAAACGTGTCACGATGTCCTCCACAGTGGCGCCTTCATCTCGCATGCGGATGGCCTCTCGTAGTTGGATAGCTAAACCAATCGCGATAAAGCGTGAGTCAATGACTGTCACATCGGCATCTGTCATTTGAGCTGCTTGACGAGCTGATTCTACTGTGCCACTCATACCACCAGTCATATGGATGGAGATAATTTGATCGCCATCTTTACCGAGCTCATCATATAATTCCTTAAATTTACCTGGTGCTGGTTGTGAACTTTTCGGTAAATTTTTTGCATTTTTCATTAAGCCTAAAAAAGATGGTGGCTCTAAGTCCACTCCATCTGTATATGTTTGACCATCAATTTGAATCGTTAAAGGCACGATATGTATGCCATGTTGTGCTACTTCTTCTTTTGTTAAATCACAAGTTGAGTCCGTTACTATATGAATTCGTCTCACTTCGACACATCCTTTTACTTCATTAAAATTTATTATATAGACTAATGAATCATTATGTAAACATGACATTTGTCATTAGGCAAAGCTCTGTCCTAGCTAGCATGTAAACGCTACCTTGGATACTATAGCGTTTTCACCTACCTCTTGTCTATCAATGCCCCTCAAAGAATATGACAGGCTTATGACATTTTTGATATGAACTATATGACAAATGTAAATGTTCATCTATAAATTATTGGGGTATAGTAAATGTACGAACGAAAGGAGTGTTTCAAATGGTTGATTCATTTGACTATAAATCATGGAGGGAAGAGCTGTGGAATGCCATAACACACGGTATTGGTTTCATTGCTAGTATTCCAGCACTGGTTGTTCTACTGTTAGCAGCCGTACAAACAGGAAATGCCCTACATATTACAACCTTCAGCATTTTCGGTGCGTCTGTCATCATTCTGTTTTTAATGTCTACATTACTACACAGTATGCCAGAAAAATATAAACACTTTTTCGCTATTTTGGACCATTCGTCCATTTATATTTTAATTGCCGGCACCTATACGCCGTTTTTATTAATTGCCGTTGGTGGTGCCCTTGGATTGACGCTACTATGTATTATTTGGTCATTGGCTGTGCTTGGTGTATTGTTTAAATGTTTCTTTATTAATCGCTTTGAAGTACTTTCATTAATTTTTTATATTGGCATGGGCTGGTTAATTATATTTGCCATTAAGCCCGTTTATCTGTATTTAGGTTTACATGGCTTTGCTTTACTGCTAGCAGGTGGGCTATTCTATACGATTGGAGCCATCTTTTATGCATGGCGCTCTCTGCCCTTTAACCATGCAATCTGGCATCTCTTTGTGCTAGCTGGCTGTGCCTCCATGTATGCGTGTGTTTATTTTTATCTATAATAAAAGCAATCGCTCATTGTGAAGGGAGCGATTGCTTTTTCGTTTATTTACGTTCAAAAATTTGATATTGGAATGTATAACCTTCTGGTGCTGTTTCAGGCTCCTCTGAAGAGACTTGAACAAAATCTTGCTCATAGCTCGGGAAATAGGTGTCTCCCTGAAAGGCATGATTAATTTTTGTGATATACAAGCGATCAGCCATCTCCATCACTAAACGGAAAATTTGCTCGCCGCCAATAATCATCACCTCAGGTACATCTCCAGCTAGCGCTAAAGCACCTTCCAAGCTAGTCACAATTTCAATGCCTTCTGCCTGATAGTTTTCGTCACGTGTAATAACGATGTTGCGTCGCCCTGGAAGTGGTCGACCGATGGATTCAAATGTTTTACGTCCCATAATCATAGGCTTGCCCATTGTTTTTTGTTTAAAATACTGCAGATCCCCAGGTAAATGCCAAGGCATCCCATTGTTATATCCGATGACGTGATTGTCATCATGTGCCACAATTAAAGAAATCATACTGTCCCTCCAAATACTTTCGTCCCTTTTATTATAAACATAATGCGCTTATTTCACCTATTTTTAAATAAATAAACATTTGTTACACCTAAATCCTAGTAAAATTATATGAATAGTTTATAATAGGAATAACAAACCTCTCAATAAAGGAATGATGAAGATGATAACTTTAAGAAAAGAAGCTGTTCAATATCTAGAAGCTCAGCGTACTGGTACACCTTATTACAAAGTTTCACCTCAGGAAGCGAGAGCCATGCGGACGGTTACACAATGGCAATCTGCACACAAACCGAAGCTAGCATCCATTGAGGATCACAAAATTACAGTGCGAGATGGCGAACAAATTACAGTTCGGCTTTATACGCCCGTTCTCGGTAAAACATTACCTGTTATTGTTTATTATCATGGTGGAGGCTGGGTCTATGGCAATCTAGAATCTGTCGATGCAGGCTGCCAGTTATTAGCAGACCAGGCACAGGCGATTGTGGTATCAGTGGATTACCGCTTAGCACCTGAATATCCTTTCCCAACACCCTTACATGATGCCTATGATAGCTTAGTATGGGTGCACGATCATATGGAATCCTTAGGTGGCGATGCAAGTCGATTATCAGTTGCTGGGGACAGTGCTGGCGGAAATTTGGCTACTGTAGTTGCATACTTAGCTACTGCACTCGAGGGACCATCGTTACACGCTCAAACACTCATCTATCCTGTCACAAATGTCGATTTTTCAACAGTATCTTATCTGGCATATGGTGAAGATTACGGCTTAGATACACAAGCCATGCAGTGGTTCTCTCATCACTATACAGAGGAAGCAAACTTCACAAATCCACTTGTGTCCCCACTTCAGCTAGAGGAAGTCCGTAACATGCCGAAAACATTCATTATAGCTGCAGAGGCAGATGTTCTCTTTGATGAGGGTCTAAGCTATGCACAAAAGTTAAAGGCTGCTGGTGTGGTAGTGGAACATATTACAATGCCAGGTTTAATCCATAGTTATTTCAGTAAAATGAATTATTTTGAAGAAGCAACGATTGCAACCGTGACAAAAATTGCGCAATTCCTGAAATAAGTTTGGCTATCCCGCGCAAACAGTGCGATAATAGAGCAAAACGTTTTTTAAAGGATGACACTATGACACAAACAATAGCTCTACAAGTACAACAGCCCTTTTCTGATCAATTAAAAAAAGGCTTCCCACTTATTTCAAAAGATGCGGTTGATGCACGACGTTTACCTGCTGAGCAAGGAACACTCCTCAGACTCATGGATCATCATAACCGTTTTATTGGAACAGGTTACTACGGCATCCAAAACAAAGGGATTGGCTGGGTGCTAACGACCGATGCGAATGAAACAATTGATAAAGCTTTTTTTATAAAAAAATTCAAAAAAGCCATCGACAATCGTGCTGCATTTTTTAGCAATGAAAACACAACAGCCTTTCGTGTGTTTAATGGTGAAGGAGATGGCATCGGCGGTCTTACGATTGATTTTTTTAACAGCTACTACATGGTAAGCTGGTATAGTGAGGGCATTTACTCATTTAAAGAAGTGGTGTATGAGGCGCTTGCTGAGACAGTAGACTACCAAGCGATTTATGAGAAAAAACGCTTTGATAGTAAAGGACAATATATCGAGCAAGATGATTTTGTAATGGGCACGCCAGGAGAATTTCCTATCATGGTGAAGGAAAATGGTATGACCTATGCGGTGCATTTAAACGATGGCGCCATGACAGGGATTTTCCTCGATCAACGTGAGGTACGATTGGCTATTCGAGAGCGTTATGCCAACAACACAGACATGCTGAATACATTTTCCTATACAGGAGCATTTTCTGTGGCAGCCGCTCTAGGAGGAGCCATCAAGACAACGAGTGTAGATGTGGCAAAGCGTAGTCTAGCCAAAACGATTGAGCAATTTAGTGTCAATCATATTGATTATGAGGCACAGGATATAAAAGTCATGGATGTCTTCCATTATTTTAAATATGCACAACGCCATGCTTTACAGTTTGACCTTGTCGTATTAGACCCACCTAGCTTTGCACGTACGAAGCAAATGACCTTTTCAACGGCAAAGGACTACCCTAAATTACTAAAGGACACGATTGCCATTACCGCTAAAAACGGCATCATTGTGGCTTCCACAAATAATGCCAGCTTTGGCATGAAAAAGTTCAAAGGCTTTATTGACCAAGCCTTTAAAGAGACTCGTACACGCTATAAAATTGTCGAGGAATACGGTTTACCGAAGGATTTCCGTGTACCACGTGAATACCCTGAATTTAATTATCTGAAGGTCGTGTTCATCCAGAAAATCGACTAACCAATCGAGAATCACACCAAGGTGTGATTCTTTTTATGTAAGGAAAAGTTGATTCTACCTAAGGAGGTTCGGTACCTCTACAATAAAGGTTCCAAAAGATTGAAACGTTATAAACAATCAAACAGAGCCCTTCTATTAAAAGTAGCCTAAGAAGATGTTCTCTTCTTAGGCCACCCGATTATAGATATTTCACAAACCAATCACGGATATATTCAAGTCGATTAATTCGTAATGTAGGCTTTCCACTTCTTGAAAGTTCATGATTCGCCTCAGGAAAACGCACGAATTTTGTTTGTTTTTTACGATATTTTAAGGCGATAAACAATTGCTCTGCCTGCTCAATTGGACAACGATAGTCTTTTTCACCATGTAAAATCAATAATGGTGTCTCCACTTTGTCTACATACTTCAGTGGCGAATGATGCCATAGCTTCTCTATATCATCGAGTCCTGCTTGAATTTGCCAGTCTGTAAAATAATAGCCGATATCACTGACACCAGCAAAGCTAATCCAGTTCGAAATGGAGCGCTGCGTCACAGCTGCTTTAAAGCGATTTGTATGGCCCACAATCCAGTTGGTCATAAAACCACCGTAGCTTCCACCAGTTACACCTAGACGATCTTGATCAATAAAATCATAGTGCTCCAGAGCGTAGTCTACCGCTGCCATTAAGTCCGCATAATCATTCCCACCATAATCGCCACGTACTGCATCCACAAATTTTTGGCCATAGCCATGACTACCACGCGGATTCGTATAAAGCACTGCAAAGCCTTGTGCAGCAAGGATTTGGAATTCATTAAAGTAGGTATTGCCATACATTGCATGCGGACCACCATGGATTTCAAGAATGAGAGGATACTTCTTCCCTGCTTCATAGCCAACTGGCTTCATAATCCAGCCGTTGACCTTCCAGCCTTCAGCACCTTCAAATTCGATACTCTCTGGAACAGCTAATGTTTTGGTTTTTAAAAAATCTTCATTAATGGACGTCAACTGTTCTTTGTCACCCGTTTTTAGGTTCACATAAAACAGATCGCCTGGATTGGTCGTTGTGCTAATAGCCGCAATAGCCTGATCGTTTTGCGCATCAAGTGAGAAGCCATAGACATATTGATCATCATGGATAGCTGGGTAAATTTCGCCATCTACATTTCCGTAATAAATCGCCGCATTGCCGTGATCTGTGACTTGGAAGTAGAAGCTATGATTATCATTCATCCATTGCACTCGTGGTGACGCTACACCTTGCAGGAAATCACCGATGACATAATCACCAACAGGCGCATCAAATTCACTTGTTACACAGTTTAGTAGTTTTTGCTCCATGTCATACATCCAAAGCTTTGCTTGTGTGGCATTTTCAAATTCACGTTCTCCACCTACAAAAGAAAGATAGCGACTATTCGGAGACCAAGCCGTTTGGTAATAAGCACCCGAACCTTCTGTTAGCTTGTGACTCTGTTTCGTTTCTAACTCCAATAAATAGATATCCACATTAAATGAGAAATCTAAATCCTCCGCTTTATTTGCTAAGTACGTAAGGTATTTGCCATCTGGCGACCAAGTACCTAGATGGCAGTACTCTTTGCCTTCTGTCACTTGTTCTAGCTCTCCTGATGCCACATTGACAATGGCAATATGGGTAAACTGCTCCATATCAATAAATCCACCAGCATCCGATTTGTGTTTCATTTTCTCGATTTCTAGTGGCTTTAGTTCTTTATCCTTTTTCTTCTCATCCTCCGCTTTATCTAGGATGGTTTCATCTTTCCCTAGCACGACTGAAAAAGCAATTTTCTTGCCACATGGTGACCAGACAGGGGAGGTCGCTCCATTTTTACAATGTGTCACCTGTTTTGCCTCTCCACCTGCTTTCGAAAGAACATAAATTTGCGACTTACCTGTTCTCGTTGACAAAAATGCAATTTGACTGCCATCTGGTGACCAAACAGGGGAACTCGTTCTATCTTCACCAAATGTCCATTGCTGTGGTGTTTTGTCCTTCAAGTTTATGTAAAACAAATTCGATATATAGTCATTTTTCTTCTCGTCCATACGAGTCTCTACATAAACTACCTCTGTCCCATCTGGTGAAAGCTGTGGATCTGCTACTGATTTTAAGTGATAAAGATCTTCTGGTTGGATCCCTTGTTTCGATGTCATGTTCTTGCTCCTTTGTATTGTAATTTTCTGTGCCTTACTACAATACTTCGACACCCTAAGTAATATCCCTCTATTTAATTGAATTTTTTACTAGTTCCCAATATTCTGCTGACTTTGTTCTGCGATAAAATTTATAAAAGGGCTCATTTGGGCGAGCATGCTCCTTATAAAGGTTTATCAGGTGCAGTAAAAAATCTTCAATTTGTGTGACGTCTACCCTCTTAGCGAATAACGTGCCAGCCTGTGCCTTTGCTCCCATCGGTACTGCCCCTAAATAGACATCAAAGCTTTCTTGTTGGTAAACGAGTCCAATATCATCATAGACTGCATTGTAGCAAGCTGATGCACATCCATTAATATTGACACGCACTCTTGCAGGTACCTTCATCCCCTCTATGGCATGATAGAGCTGTTCGGTTATCGGAGCAGCCTCCATTTTCTCCCCATCACAAAAATCACAGGCCTTCATGGCTATGATTGAACCAGAGGGAGCAACATAAAGACCTGCTTCCTGTAAGGCTTGTACCGCTTCCGTGGCATCGCACGTTGGTATGGATACGAGTATACTATAGGAAGCAGAATATTTTATCGCCCCCTTTTCGCCAGCAATTTCGGCTATTTTTTGGAATTGTGCAGGAGTATAATGCTTATTAATAATGCCAGGGCTAACGGCTAGACGGGTAAACTCACCATGACGGTTCAGTGTTTCAAATGTTAGATCTGGTACATTTTTTTGAAATGCGTTCATTTTTATCGCTCCTTATAAAAAAGGAGCTAGCAAAACGCTAGCTCGAATGGATTAAAAGTTTTCAGGATAGAAGCCCTTTGCTAAAATTTCAATGGCCTCTGCCGCACGAACCCCTTCAGACGCTGCTGAAAGTGGCAGGATGACAAAGCGCTCATTTTTGACCGCTTCCATCTCCTTTAAGGCTGGATCATTTTTTAAGAATTGGATCTTTTGGTCTGCCGTTGTTTCACCGTAATCAATCACGACAACTACCTCTGGGTTGCGGTCTACTGCATCTTCCTTCGACACAGTTGTCCAGCCTGATTCCACATCACCAAAGATATTTTGTCCACCCGCGATTGTCACAAGCTCATTCATAAAGTTTTGACCAGCTGTAAATACATCCTTTTCACCGCTATCAAACACAAGAACACGTAATTTTTCGCTATCTTTTGGTAATTTAGCTTGTACTGCCTCTACATCTTTCGTCATTTGCTCAATTAAAGCTTCGCCACGATCCTCAATACGGAAAATCTTCGCGATATTGCGAATATCAGTGAAAATATCCTCTATTGTTGGCTTTGTCATGTTGGAAGCCGTATGTAAATACGTATGGATGCCTAATTCTTCAAGCTCTTCTGGTGTGCCTACACCCTTTTCGCCAAAGCCACTTTTCCAGCCTGCATATAGGAAATCTGCCTCGGCATCAATGACTTGCTCCTTCGTTGGGTATTGATCGGAAAGAACAGGGACTTTATCGTATGCCTCTTGCAGTGGTTCATAGATTTTATCATCTAAGTAAGCTGTCCCTACCATAGAATCCTCTAAACCAAGTGCTAGCATGATTTCTGTCACATGCTGATTTAAGCTAATCGCTTTTGTTGGTGCTTCCGTATATGTTTGCGTTGTGTCATTATTTTCAATGGTTACTTCTGCTGCCGCCTCAGATGGCTCAACCTTTTCACCTTGTGCAGCTGATTCCGTTTTGTCCTTTGCGTTACAAGCCCCTAAAACAGCGACCAAGGCAATGATCATCATCAGCCATATACTTTTCCATTTCTTCATGTCCTTTTCTCCTTTGCTGTTAAAATATAGAAAGAAATCAGAGACTTCTTTACTACTAAGGTAGTTGGAAGGGCATAAAAAAACCCTCTTGTCGCCAAGAGAGTAGCATAGTGAAATAACGGTATCATTACCTTCATCACTATCCCCATCCTCGTGGTTCTTAGTCAAAAAATACATACTGGCAGGTATCCTGGCTTAGGTTCATCATCTATACGCCTTCCCATAGTTTCACTACAGTGGCATGCTGTATAGACTCCCCATTTACAGTTGCGGGACAGCATCGGAATTGCACCGATTTCCCTTTTAAGCAAATGACAAATGCCATTTGCACCAATACGTTCTATAATGGTCAATACTATTGATAGACTAGCAGAAGAAAATTTATCGCGCAATCAGTAGTATGACACTAAAAGTATAATCATCATTATATTAGCACTATTTTGACATAAAGACGAACTATTTTACAAGAAATATAGAAGCTAGTATTCTGTTACAATAAAAAGATAGCATTCTATAGAAACGAGGATTTCTTATGTACAAAACGATCGGTGTACTTGCGCACGTGGATGCAGGAAAAACGACCTTCTCTGAGCAAGTACTTTTTCATACAAATAGTATTCAAGCACGGGGGCGTGTTGATCATCAGGATACCTTTCTTGATCATCATGAGCTAGAGCGCAGACGAGGCATTACGATATTTGCCGAGCAAGGGCGCATGAATATTGGCGATGATACATACACATTGATTGATACGCCAGGGCATGTCGATTTCTCCCCTGAGATGGAGCGTGCCATTCGTGTGATGGATTATGCCATTATTATCATTAGCGCTGTCGAAGGGATACAGGGCCATACAGAAACAGTGTGGCAACTTTTACGTCAATACCATGTCCCTACCTTCTTCTTTATCAACAAAATGGATCGTGAGGGTGCCAATATGAAGGCTGTCATCAGACAGCTTCGCAAAGATTGCTCTCAGCATGTATTGTTCATCGATGAGCCACTGCGAGCAGACTATGTATCAAATAATATTATGGAATGGCTGGCGGAGCGCGACGAAAAATTGCTTGATGCCTTTCTAAATGAGTCATTGGAGCATGAACAGTGTCTTGCTCAATTAAAGGAAATGATTAAAAATGAAGGTGCCTTCCCTTGCTTTGCTGGCTCGGCCTTAAAGGATGAGGGCATTCAGGAATTTCTTGACCAGCTCCCGCTGTTAACGGCTTCCCATTTTGACAAGGATGCCCCGTTTGAGGGTGAGGTTTTTAAGATTCGTCATGATGGGCACCAGCGTTTAACCTTTATGAAGGCAACCAAGGGCTCGTTGCATGTACGAGATGAATTTTCATTTGACGAAGTAACAGAAAAAGTGACCGAAATTCGCCTTTATAACGGCAGTCGCTTTGAGACCGTTCAACAGGTAGAGGCAGGAGAAATTTTCGCTGTCAAAGGACTGAGCCAGGCAAACATTGGGGATCGAATCGGTACAACGATGCTATCACAGCCCTATGAGCTTGTCCCAACCTTACAGGCAAAGGTTCAATATGAGGGTGATCAGCATATCAAGGAAGTGCTACAGATTTTCCGTTTACTCGAAGCAGAAGAACCGTCCTTGCGTGTGGTCTGGCAGGAAAAATTTCAGGAAATCCATGTGCATATTATGGGTGCCATTCAATTGGAGGTCCTGACTGAGGTATTAATGACGCGTTTTTCATTAGCTGTCTCCTTTGGTGAACCGCAAATTTTATACATGGAAACCATTGCGACGACCGTAACGGGCTATGGTCATTTCGAGCCCCTCAAGCATTATGCAGAAGTTCATTTATTAATGGAGCCAAATCCACGTGGAACAGGTAATACCTTCACCAATGCCTGTCATGCCGATCATTTATCTGTAGGCAATCAGCGCCTTGTTGAAAAGCATCTGTTTGAGCGTGACCATCATGGGCTACTGACAGGCTTCCCTGTAACAGATATTCATTTTACACTTCTAACAGGTCGCGGGCACAATGAACATACATCGGGGGGAGATTTCCGTGAAGCCAGTTTCCGTGCCCTGCGTCAGGGGCTGGAGCAGGCACAAAATGTCCTACTTGAACCCTATTATCGCTTTAAAATGAAAGCTTCAAATGACTTTATCGGTCGTATGATGACTGATATTCAGCAAGCAGCAGGCACGTTCGATGACCCGATTTTATCCGAAACGGATGTTATCCTAACAGGTCGTGCACCTGTTGCCACTTTAATGAGCTACAGTACAACCTTTGCCGCCTATACAAATGGGAAAGGTGCACTCACACTCCAATTTGATGGCTATGATGTGTGCCATAATACAGAGGATGTGATTGCACAGATTGGCTATGATAAAAATGCCGATCTTGAGTATAGTTCCTCTAGTATCTTTTGTGCAAAGGGCAAAGGATATTCGGTTCCATGGCAAGAAGCACAGGCAGCCATGCATTGCCTGTAGGATGGGATGAGCCTGCTCGCTTCGGGTATTTCCGCGGGTATTTCTTTCTTGGGCATAAATATATCTCTACCCTGCCATAAGATATTACAAGCCCTCCAAAAAATGGAGGGCTTGTTTTTATAGTGCACTGACAGCTTTCTTTGTTGGATTGTCCAACAAATATGCGGGTTCAACTATTACATAGTCATGCTTGTTCGTAAAATCAATTAGTACCTTACCAGGTTGACTTTTTAATAGTTGTAGATGATCAATTAATTGCAGTAAAAGCTCGTGACCGTTGCCACGTGGATGCCAGTTGAAATGATAATCATTTAACGCTTGCACCGCTTCAATAAATTGGGCATATTCCTGCTGCACAAATGCAATGAGTTTGTCATGATGAGATGCTAAATCATATAAATATGTTTCGTAAAAGCGCATGACAATCGAGCATAATAAGTCATTGACACGAGCGGCACTTAAAACAGGCTTTGGCTCCAATGATAGACGGTCGAGGTTGGGCTTTGCGCGTGTAGAATCAATGCGCGTAATTAAGTGATACGCTTCTCCGTTGACCTCATAGACAATCGGATTGGTCGGCATGTACATCATAAAACTATTCGTCTTTGTTTTTAGTTCATCTGCTATGGCTGCTTTCGCTAAAAGATGACCGTCCACATCCCCATTTTGTATCCAAATAATTTCTTTATTATATAAGATTTGCTCAAAGAAGCGATCATTACGAATCAGCTTCGTTGCTAATAATTGATCGATCAGAGACTCGACCACCATTCTTGTTTTCGCTTTCTTGGCAACTTCTGTGCGTGGTTGCTTACAAATGTTCAGATCTTCATAAGGCGTTTCCAACGTTGTCGTTACATGAATATTTGTCATACGTGCATCCCCTTTGCGTACATATTTTCAAAACAAAAAGGACTCCCTACTTTTGAGGAAATCCTTCATTTTATCTTCTTTCATCATACAATGCCAAACAAACCCTAAGTATGTGTGAACGAGTTCGATTGTGAACCCTTTCATTTACTATGGGCGTTTGACGTACTGTGACGAACAGAGCATTCTGTTTTGTCAACATGCCACCTCCTATTCCTCGTAGGTTTATGGTGTGTACTCGTAACAGGCAGGTATCCTGACTCATGATCATCGCTTCTTTTCTCCTTCCCGTCCAAAGACAGTGGATACTGAAAAGTCGCTCACATTTACAGTTGCGGGACAGTGTCGGATTCGCACCGACTTCCCTTTTAAGCAAATTGCACGCAATTTACACCTATTACTACACGCTATTCAGTTGTCATAGGAATGAGTATATGCACATTCCTATTAGATTACTAAAATCAATTGTAAAGTAGTGTTTTTCTAAAGTCAAATATCACAATATTTTCCAAACTACTAATCATCCTTGCTTTTCGTGCCTGATTGTTTTCTGAAAATTATGGGAGGATATAAAAACGGTGAACTCAGTATTTTTAATCTTTCAATGACTCTATAATAAAAGATAGTGCGCACTACTAATAGTGAAAGGATGAAAGATATGAAAGCAAGTCAACAATTAGTGACGAGTAATTTAGAGGAAAAAATGAAACTATTTACTCAAGCTGTTTCTGGACAAATTATAGAGGAAGCTCATTTTGTCATAGCCAATACAAATATTCCAACTGATACATTTAATTTGCTAGTAGTGAAATCGCCTATGATTCATAAGGAAAATCATCTTAAACAAAGGATTAATCATTTCATTGTTAATAAACTTCCTTTCAACACGTGGGTGGATGCCAACTATCTAAGCGATGATTGGCTACAGCTGATAAAAGACTGCAATTTACAGGAAGCTGAACGAAATATGATGATGAAGCTTGACCATACACTTCACACAGGTCCACGAATTTCCAATCATCTTACCATCACAGAAGTAAGCAACAAGGAAGAGCTTCTACAATATAAGGAAGTTTTTCTAAGTTTATTTGGAGAAACAGCAGAAAGAGAAGCATTAGAAACTTATTTTCATAAATTCTCACAGGAAAAGTTAGCATCAAATGCTCGAATGTTTATTGGCTGTTTAAAGGAAATACCTATCGCTACGGGATTATTAATAGACAGTAAACATAGCTATGGGATTTATGATATGATGACAAAAGATGCGTATAGGGGCAAGGGGTATGGCAGTGAGATGTTTCAATTCCTACTCAGTCAAACAATTGATAAGCGAAAGCCCGTAGTCTTACAGGCATCAGAGGATGGAAAGAATATATACAAACGCTTCGGGTTTAAAGAAGTTGGAGAAATGATTGTCTTTGAATAAGACTTCGGCAAGGCGTTCTTATTTACGCTTATCAGTATTTTCGAGCCTACCGTAATCATGAAGCCGACTTAAAATCCCTTACGCCGTCCTCTTCTGGCACGACAAAAAAGCCTCGCATATTTGCGGGCTTTTGGTTGTGCACATGTACTATTAGCACCTTCATTACGTCCCCAACACATACTGTGCTAAGACGCTTTGCACCTTATAAATATTTGTCGCCTTATTGAAGTTTTTTTGAATCGGTAATGAACTGCCAGACACCCATATTTTGAGCTCTGCATCTAAATCAAATGTTCCAGCTGTTTCTACTGAAAAATGCACGATATTTTTATAGGGAATAGAATGATACTCCGTTTTCTTGCCAGTCACTCCTTGCTTATCGATGAGGATCAATCGTTTATTGGTAAAAATAAACGTGTCTCTAATAATTCTATAGGCGTTCTTGACTGTCTCATTTGGAATTAATAAATCATGGACCTCCTCCTGTAGTTTTTCTAAATTCACCTCACTTGCATTGCCGATCAATCCATCAAATAAGCCCACTATCTGTCCCCTTTCGCTCTCGTTTATTTAATGTATTACAAAGAAGTGAGGGCTACGACAGGAAATGGTGGTATTATTTTGCCTATTGAGGGGGTGAGTGGTTGCGAATAATGATAGTTGCTTTAGTGTCTCTACTAGCCGTTGTTTTACTAGGATGTAATGAAAAACCAGATGATGATTTAGCTAAGGTCAGCATTTCTAATCGTGCTGAATTTGGCAAGATAAACCGTGATTTTAGTAAAAAATATCAGGATGAAGAATTACTTACACTATTCCAACAAGCCATTGCAACAGCTGTCAAAAACGAGGGTACCGTCAATATGGCTTCACCAGAACATAATGTACAAATAGTGGACAAGGCAGGAAACAAATATGGCTAGCATCTTTGGTTAGGTGATAAAGGTCAAAACAGTAGTTTGATGCATGTCTAGGATACGCATACGATCTACACACTATCTGAGGAGTTCACTGGGAAACTAATTGCGCTGGTTCGACCATAAAAACACTTTCCATGTATTCTAGGAAAGTGTTTTTATGGTCAATTAGTGCCATTGTGCGGCTTTTCGTAGTATTGATGAAAAGGCTTATTTAGGGCTTAAAAACCTAGCAACATACCTTTTCATTGCCTAAACCTGAAACTGGTTAGTTAACTTTTGTAAGTTATCCGCTTGGACACTTAAATCCTGTGTGACATGATTAACTGCTTGCATTGAGGCTGTTTGCTCATCCATTGAATGTAAAACAGCTTCTGTATAATTCGATAGCTTGCCCATGCCAGCTGCGATGGTTGTCACAGTGGATGCCACTTCATTGGCGCTACTTGAAAGCTGCTCAGCTGTCGTCGAAATATCCTCCAGCTGACTTGTCATCTGACTAACATGCTGTGAAATTGTGCCAAATGATTTTGTCGCTTCGTCAATGACAAACACTCCTTGTTGAACATTTTTCAAATCATCTTCTACTGATGAGGCTACTTGTTTTGTATCACTTTCTATTCCTACAACTAAATCCACAATTTGCGTAGCAGAGTGCTTTGATTGTTCTGCTAATTGACGCACTTCTTCAGCTACAACGGCGAAGCCTTTACCATGCTCCCCAGCGCGTGCTGCTTCTATGGCCGCATTTAATGCTAGTAGATTTGTTTGATCTGTAATGGTAGTAATCATATCTGTCATTGATTTAATATCTGACATTTTAAGGGATAATTGCTGCATCAATCCACTTGTTTTTTCTGTTGAAGAGGAAATAAATTGCATTTGCTCTTTTGCCACATGTAAAATATTTGCACCATTTCCTGCTATCTCGCTAGCATCTTTCGCATGCACAAACACATCTTGTGTGGCTACTGTAATTCGCTCAATGCCATCAACGGTTTCTTGCATAGATTTAGCACTATCATTAGCCGATTGTGCTGCTTGCTTCAAGCCCTCTGACGTCTTCTCCATTTGTTGATCTACTTCTTCCACAGCAAGTGTAATTTCATTCGTACTCGCAGATAATTCTTCGATGCTTGCTGATAAATCTGTAGAGCTGTGCGCAATTTTTTGTGTCATTGTTCGTAATTGTTCCTGCATCTCTAAAAAGGATTGTGCTAGTTGAGAAATTTCACCATTATCACGAACCTCAATGACAACGGTATCTAATTGACCTGCCGTAATTCCTTGTGCAGCCTCTGTGATTTGTTTGATAGGCTGTATCACTTTGTAATGGACATACACTGTGTAAGATAGTGTAATAGCAATTCCTACAATCGTTAACACGGTAGAAAACCAATCTAATGTCGTTACATTGGCTAAATCGATAAATAAAATAACGATCATTAAAACATTTAAAACGGAAAAGCCAAGTAAACTCTTTTTTCGTAAACTCATTACAAATTCCCCCAACTAAAATATGTCTTCCATACCATTATTATAGTTGAATAATCCTAAAATACATAAGGATACGCTCTATTTTATATGAGAAAAGGTCTACAAAAAAAGACTATAGACAGCCTTTTAGGGCATGTCTACAGTCCATAATTGCTCGTTTTATTTTAATTTCATGATACTAGAACCCGCAATACCTGGGTGTGTCATTTCATATGGATCTAAAATCAAGTCTAATTGTTCTTTTGTTAGGACGCCTTCTTCAATGCAAAGCTCACGAATTGAACGACCTGTTAAAATAGCTTCACGTGCTAGACGAGCAGCTACTTCATAACCGATGTGAGGGTTAACTGCTGTTAGCACGCCTACACTTTTTTCTACATATTCTTTCATGCGCTCTTCATTTGCTTCAATATCTTTTAAGCAGTTTTCTGTAAACGCACGGAATACATTATTCATAATGCTAATCGATTGGATTAGGTTGAACACTAATACAGGCTCCATTACGTTTAATTCTAATTGACCAGCTTCCGATGCTAGAGAAATTGTATGGTCATTCCCAATTACTTGGAAGGCTACTTGATTCAGCACCTCAGGCATAACTGGGTTAACTTTACCTGGCATAATTGAAGAACCTGGTTGACGAGCTGGTAACAGGATTTCTCCTAAGCCTGCGCGAGGACCAGAAGCCATTAAACGCAAGTCATTAGCAATTTTAGACATATTAATCATACAGATTTTTAAAGCGCCTGATACTTCTGTGTAGGCATCTGTATTTTGTGTTGCATCCACTAAATGCGTTGCACCTTTTAATGGTAAACCAGAAATTTCAGCAAGATGCTCATCAACAGATTTAATGTAGTCTGGGAAGGCATTTAAGCCTGTTCCGACAGCCGTTGCACCCATGTTCACATCATATAAATTCGGGCGAGTTTGACGAATGCGTACGATGTCACGATTGATCACGCGGCAATAAGCTTCAAACTCTTGTCCTAAGCGGATTGGCACGGCATCCTGTAAATGCGTACGTCCCATTTTAATGACATGAGCAAATTGCTCTGCTTTTTGATGGAAAACGGATTGCATATAATCCATCGTTACTAATAATTCATCTATTAAATTTAACACAGCGATATGAATAGCTGTTGGGAAAGCATCATTTGTTGATTGTGACATATTGACATGACTGTTTGGGCTTACTGTGTGATAGTCACCTTTTTCTTTCCCTAAAATTTCTAGGGCACGGTTAGCGATGACTTCATTGGCATTCATATTGATGGATGTACCTGCTCCACCTTGAATTGGGTCTACGATAAATTCAGCATCCCATTTGCCATCAATCACTTCTTGTGCTGCTTCGACAATTGCCTCACCAATTTCTTTTGATAATAGGTGTACTTCCATATTACTTAATGCAGCTGCCTTCTTCACAATCCCCATTGCTTTAATAAGTGAAGAGTGAATTGTGTAGCCTGTAATTGGGAAGTTTTCCGTAGCACGTAGTGTTTGAATTCCGTAATACGCCTCTGCTGGTAATACGCGCTCACCTAAAAAATCTTTTTCTATTCGTTGTGTTGACATTATTGTCGTCTCCTTTTATGTAATACTCACACTTGATAGTAGCTAATAAAAGTCGTATTGTAAACAGTCATTTTTCTGTAAACGAAAAAAATCCTTCAGAAAAGCAAAAAAATCACAAAAAACCGAGCGCATTTCCTACGCTCGGTTGCATTTTATTATTTATTTGACGTTACTGTGAAACGGCTATTAACGTGCTGTGGGTTTTCTAATTCATCGACGACAGCCACTGCGTAATCGGCATAGCTGACATAGCTTTCCCCCGCATCATTTACTAATAAGTGGTCGACGCCTGCTGTATAGTGACCTGTACGTGGTCCTTCTGGATCGAAAAATGCAGATGGACTAATAAATGTCCAAGTAATGGATGATTGTTGTAAATCCTGTAGGTTTTGTCCTTGATTTTGCGCTGTTGCTAAATACATGGCTGGGAAATCTGGTGTATCCATCACACGCACTTTTTTCTCTGGGTCCACAAATAGACTGCCCGCTCCCCCTACAACCACTAATTTTGTAGGAATACCTTGGAAAATTGAGATCAAATGACGACCAGTTTTGACATGTAAATCTTCTTGTCCAGCTGGAGCACCGAATGCATTGACAACGACATCGAAGCCTTTTACATCATCTTGCGTTACATCAAACACATCTTTTTCAATTACTGGAATAGCAGCTGTCACTTTTGCTGCGGAACGAACGATGGCTGTGACCTCATGACCACGTTGTACCGCTTCCTCTACTATTTTTTGTCCAGCTTTTCCTGTTGCACCAATTACGGCAATTTTCATGATTTATTCCTCCTAAGGTTTAGTTGTAACCATTTTAGTTACAGGTTAGATACAAGAAGACCATCTCCGTCTAAGTACGAAGCTGATCTAGCACATCCTGTAGCGTCTGTGCTTGTAATTGCTCTTCCATTGCCAGCCACACAGATGTATAGACACCCTCCAATGTATGCTTGATTTTTTGACCTACTGCACACGCTGGATTTGGCTCATCATGAATGGCAAATAGCTGCTCTGGCCCATCAATTGCCTGATAAATCGCTAGCAGTGTTAAATCCTTTGGCGCTACTAATAGCTCATAGCCAGCCATGCCAGAATGAGAAGAAAGTAAGCCTGCTTTTTTTAGCACACCAATCATTCTTCTTACGACTACTGGATTGGTATTCACACTTCCAGCTATAAAATCGGACGTAAGGAGACTTTTATCAGAGGTTGTAGCAATGAGCGAAAGAATATGGATCGCCACCGAAAATCGACTGTTCACCATATGTATCACCACCTGTTGTAACTATTATAGTTACAGGTGCAGAAAAAAGTCAAGCACTGTCACCTGTATATATTGTTCCCGGTTAAGCTGTTGCTAATGTATCGCTTATATTTTTTTTACGTAAATGACTAATTCCTGTCGTATTTGACCGTTGTCCTCATAAAAATCTAAATTATGAAATTCATATTTAAAGTGACCTACAGGAAATGTCACACTTTCTCCTTGCGCTGCTGCCAAAATGCCTGCTACATCTTGTGACACCATATGTAGCAGCTCTTCCCCAGAATAAGAATCGATAAAAATAACGTTCATAAAAAAAACACCTCCATAGCCATTATAGCTTAGGAGGCGCTTACATTTATAGTGTATCTTTATAACCTTTCAAACGAATCTCTTCGATGATTTGCATCATTTCTTGAATTTGTTGCTGCGACAATTCGATCTTGTTACAAGAATATGCATGTTGAACAGAACCCATGCTTTGTTCTGGCTCGCTTTGCTGTCGATCATATTCATCTACTAGAAGTACCATTGTATTTTTCACAACTATCACCCCTACAATATAATGGACTATTGCCATTATACCAAATAATGCTAATTACACCATAATAACTATAATCAATTTCTTTTCATCCAGTCATCCAACTACTTACCTATTTCGTAAAACAAATAGTTAGACCTAGCTATTCGTTTGAAAAAACAGCAACCAAAAAGGCTGCTGTTGGCATTATACGGCAATCGGTGCTTTTATCGCAGGATGTGGATCATATCCTTCAATCGATAAATCCTCAAGCTCTATATCAAAGATGGATGCTTTATTTGGATTGATGTGCAATGTTGGTAGGTTTCTTGGCTCACGTGATAGCTGTTCTTTCACTTGCTCCACATGGTTAGCATAAATATGGGCATCCCCAATGCTATGAATAAATTCGCCAACCTCTAAGCCACACTCATGTGCGATCAAATGTGTTAATAAGGCGTAAGACGCAATATTGAATGGACAGCCTAATAATGTATCAAGGCTTCTTTGCATTAACTGGCAGCTTAATTGACCATTTGCTACATAAAATTGGAACATCACATGGCACGGTGGTAATGCAGCTTTACTGCCCTTTGCGCCCGCATTAATGACATCCTCAGGATTCCATGCATTGACAATGATACGGCGTGAATCAGGTTGGTGCTTAATCTGATGAATGACATCCTGTAGCTGATCAAGGCTCTCGCCATCAGAGGTTGTCCAATGGCGCCATTGTTTGCCATAGACATTTCCGAGATCTCCATATTGCTGTGCAAAGTCATCATCTGTTAAGACACGTTCACAAAATGAAGCAAGCTCTTTCTGATACAATGCGTTAAATGACTCGTCTACTAAACAGCGTCGACCAAAATCTGTCATATCTGGGCCTGTATACTCATCAGATTCCACCCATTTCTTAAATGCCCATTCATCCCAGATGTGGTTATTATGCTGCAACAGGTAACGAATATTGGTATCCCCTTTAATGAACCATAATAATTCACTTGCTACAAGCTTAAAGGGCACACGCTTTGTCGTTAGAAGAGGAAACCCTTTGCTTAAATCAAAACGCATTTGATACCCAAAGACGCTGTATGTACCTGTCCCAGTACGATCCTCTTTCTTTGTGCCATTTTCTAATATATGTTGTAGTAAATTTAAGTACGCTAATTCTGGATGCGTCATTTTTCTTCAACAGCTCCTTCAAGTTTGCTGTTGACCATTATACCATTTCACAACGAATTATTGTTGAGCTCCCTCGAAATTTCACTCTCCGTTGTGACGAAAAAAGTGGGCAGCAAGATGATATTTAATAAAACAGGTCCAACGATTACTAATAAATCAATCCCAGGACTAAAATATAATCCAAATGCTGTAATCAGACCTGATAATACAAGAAACACGATTTGTGCGACAATGATTAAGATCGGCACCAATTGATACAGGTAATTGAGTTTACGGAACTGATGCATATTGTCTGGGTTTTTAATGATTTTTCTTTTTAACCGTCTGGATAAAATAAGACAAGCAAGCAGTTGGATAGCCATAAAGCAAAAATAAATGACACTGTATACAAGCAACTGACTTTTTTGAATGGTGCCATCAAAATGGCCCACTCTTTGGTTTAATAACTCTTGGACTGCTCCCTCATAGACATATTCACGTTCACTTAAAAAAGTAAAGGGCTCCATAAAGCCAAGCGCTGTCCAATCCTTTGTATTGACAGTCCACTTGGATAATTTACTTGCTAAAATACGCAATTGAATAGGATCTTGCTCGCCAAACATCCCTACTAGATGACGATAGGGAATGGCTACTTTTAGCTGACCATCCTGCTTTTCTTGAAATAAATCCTGAATATAAAAGGTATAGGCAACATCGGATTTATTGGCCTCATAACGCGTCTCACCAATTTTCCAATGATTAGCTAAGGAAGCTTGAATGCCATTTTTCATTTCTGTATAGGGCATATCCTTATGTAAATGCTTCGGAATCTTATAGACAAAATGATGATCACTACCTATGAGACCAATTTCTACCTCGACTTTATCCTGATTCACCGTTTTGGCCTTCGTGGTCAATGGAATGGTGATCATAGCGATGAGAAAAAAAAGTAAAAGTGTTAAAATGCCTTTTTTCACGCAGAAGTCCCCCTATTCGTCACTAATGATTAAATTTACCCTATCATAGCCATGTCCGAAAACACTATTTCGTTATTCCGAAAAAACAATAGTGGTTTTCCGAAACTCGTTATTTCGGTATTCCAAATTTATCAATAATTAGCGATAATATATAGGAGATTATGATCATAAGCAAATAAGAGGTTTTACAATGAAAAAATGTACTTATTGTATTTTTCTTACATACTTAATACTCGGTATTTATGTGTTAGGTATTACCATCAAAACACCCTTTGTGAGTCTCACTCTCGATACGACAAACGGTCAGCCTGTTTTTGTGGATAGCTATTACCCTCTATGGGCAGAGCAAAAAAATATTGAAAAAGGGGATATTATTGTGGCTATCGATGGGCAGCCAGCCATGAAGAATCGCTACGTTCAACAGCAAATGATCATTAGAAGCGCCAATGCATTAACGATCCAAAAGGCTGATAAGAGTATTCAAACCATTGCTGTCAAACATCGAGACATGCCAGAAGAATTATATTTGCAAATTTTGTTCCCTATCTTTTATTTTTTCCTAGCTTTTGGTGTCGCACTTTATGTTTGGCGACGCAATCAAAATAATCTTTCAACGTTTTTATTGATCCTATTTTTATTAACTTGTTCGACCGCCTATATCAGTACTGGCGCATCAGCTAGAGGAAATATGATTGGGATGTTTGTCATTAGTAGCTGTATTATTTTATGCATGGTTCTCTTTATTCACTTTTTACAACACTTTTTCAAATACCTACAAATTAAGTGGACCTACCCTCACAGCAAATGGCTGTACTTATTAATACTGTTCATCCCTGGCTTTTATCTAATGGAGGAAATTGAGCCATCATTACGTGAGTTCACACCTATATTGAACCTAAGTTTATTTGCTGTCCTGGTAGTCTATGCAATTTTTATTTTAGTAACGAGTTATTTACGTACTAAATTGGCCAAAATTCGTTTAATTGCGCTTGCCTTTATCGTGCCGTTTTTACCCTTTTTATTATTCTTCGTTACACCTGAAATATTAGGACATAAGCCGATATTACACGCTGAAATCGCTGCATTGTTTTTATTATTTATTCCGTTCTCTTTTCTGTTCATTCAGGTGAACGAACGATTATTCGATATTGAATACCAATTATCACGATTACGCTATTATTCAACGCTAGCCTTTTTCAGTGCGCTTCTGTTGACAGCAGGGATTGCCCTGTTATTCATGGGGGAGCTATCCATCGTCCATGTCACAAGTATTTTTTTACTTGTCTTTATGGTGATCATTGCAAGCTTTTATATAAAAGAACGCATTGATTTTAAGTATCGAAAAATTATCTTCTCTTCTACTGGAAATTATGTACATAATTTATATGCAGCCGTTCAGCGTATGGGCAAAGCAAAAAACCAACAAGAATTATTGGATCGTTTTAAATATGAAATCACCGAGAAGCTTGGAACCACAGCGTTTCATATCCGGACAATAACAGACGATTCTCCACAGCATGTAAGCTACTATCCGCAATTACTGTTACATGATGCTGGTGAGGAAAAGATTATGTTAGAAATACGCCATGCTCTGCAAAAGGAAGAGCTGCTTTGGTTAGAATTGCTTGCACTGTATGTGTCCATGTTTATCAATAACTTACAGCAAATTGAGGATTTAGTGCGTGAAATTCAGCATATAAAAAATACCAGCGATACACCGCTTCCTTGGCTCGATAAATTGCTATGGAATATTATTGAGAAGGAAAAGAGTATTTTAGCACAGGAATTACATGATACCATTTTGCAGGAGCAGCTTCATTTAGCCAGAGAGCTTGATGTCCTAGCTGGCTCCCCTACTATTCAGAAGGAGACCGTGCTAGCTATACGCGAGCAGCTATTGAATGCAACGAAGGACTTACGAGAATATTGCGAGAACTTAAGTCCCCCACTATTGGATACCTTTGGTTTACAAATGGCATTAAAAAAACTCATTCAAAAGGTAAAAATAAGGGCTGATTTTTTATTAAGCGCCCAAATTGATCGTGTAGAATTTCAGGATGTCACCCTGCATCTCGTAGTCTATCGTCTTGTTCAGGAGCTGTTAAATAATGCAATCAAGCATGCTGAAGCAACAGAGGTTTCGCTTCAATTACAAGCAATCCCTCAAGGCTTTATCCTTCGATACGATGATAATGGTATAGGCTGCGACATTGACGATTTAATACAGTCCTCTGCATCAATGGGCATTAATGGCATTCGCGAACGTGTCCGTGCTTTTAATGGTGACATTACCATTCAATCGAGCCTTAACGAGGGCATGCATATTTATATACAAATACAAGAGGACGGGGATTCATATGATGAACATACTTATTATAGATGACCATCCTGTCGTTTTAGATGGTACGAAAACATTGTTGCAGGATTTAGCCAATGTTCAAATCGAAACAGAACAGGATTGCGCAGCCGTTTTATCAAGAATGGATACAGCTACCTTTCAGTTGTTTCTCATTGATATTAATATGAAGCCAATCAACGGCATTCAACTATCAGAGATGATTAAGAAAAAACAAGCAGATGCATTGATTATTCTTTACACAGGCTACGAACTTTCCGATTATTATGAGCTATTGATTGAGAAAAAAATTGACGGTCTATTATCAAAGCTAGCGACAAAGGAGCAAGTGATCCAAACCATTCAAGCAGCCATAAGAGGTGAGATTTTACTGGCAGCCGATTTCTTAGACTTTGTTCAGCAACGCACCAACCTGCCGAATGTGCAGCAGGAGGTTCTACTGAGCGATAAGGAACAGGAAATACTACAGCTCGTTGCCCAAGGCTGTACAAATAAAGCCATCGCCTCTGCAATTGGTGTCACCCAGCGCACGGTGGAGAACTATTTATCGAAGCTATTCGTCAAGCTGAATGTAGAATCGCGGGCAGAGGCTGTCATTGTTGCGAAGGAAAAAGCATGGATTAAATAATGAGGAAATAGTGTTTCTTTACTATTAGATTACAAATGTAAATTTTTCCTTACTAAAAACGGAATTTACTGGATATACAAACAATTCTGTACTATAATAAGGGTAATAATTACATTACTTCATTGCTATGATTAAAAACACGTATTCAAAAGTAATACGAGCTTTTGAATACGTTTTTTATATGTGATAGAAGCAATTGATTGTTGAATTTTTTTGGGAGGGTGTTTACATGACACAAGGTACAGTAAAATGGTTTAACGCAGAAAAAGGTTTTGGCTTCATCGCAGTTGAAGGTGGCAATGATGTATTCGTACATTTCTCAGCTATCCAATCTGATGGCTTCAAAACTTTAGAAGAGGGCCAAAAAGTTGAATTCGGCGTAGAAGAAGGCAGCCGTGGACCTCAAGCAACGAATGTAGTGAAACTATAATCTTCACTTAACATAGACGTGCATATAAAAAGAGACATTCGTAAATGGATGTCTCTTTTTCCTGTGTCAGGATTTATTCATCCTATCAACTTGCACAGGTAGCCCCACCGTATGAACCACTCCATCCTGACTAATATAAATGAATTTGATAATACTTTTTTGGGCGTCCACGCGTGGTGGACGTGTTGCTTGGTAATTCGTGTGCTAAATTTTTCTCATGGAGCTGCTTTAAAATGCGGTTTGCAGAGCGTACCGTAATGCCAAGATGTGTACTGAGCAGTTCTCCACTGACGATCGTAGTCGTTAGTTTTTCCAGCATCGCTTCTATTTTTTGTAATTGTAATAAGGGAATATCATATGTCGTACTTAAATTTTTTAGATGCTGTTGTTTTTCATCGTCAAACTGTAGCATCGTTCCATATAGTAAAGGCCCGATTTCTCTTGAATTTTCAATAATGTATCCCTGTGTTTCCTTTGAAGAGCAGAGGGTTGCGGCTTTTTTAGCAAACTCCTGACTTTCAATTAGAGAGTCACCAATTCCCCACCCTATTCTGACAGGAAACAATAGCTTCTCATTTAAAAAATCAACTAAATGACAATGTGAATAACGATTCGTTGTACTTAAAAATTGCTTATACGTCGTGATAATTGCAATAAACGATGCCTCACGATGTACGATAAATGAGCTAGCATACAGTTGTTTGAAATCTAATATAGTTTTATATAAGGCAATTTGCCGATATTCTAGGTCTTCTATATTCGATTTATCTATCGGAATTAAAATATGCACTACCACTACTTTATTTTGGTTAAGCTGTCGAATTCGCAGTTGATTGAGAAAATGATCTAATGTTAATTGCATGGCATATTGAGACGGGTAAAAAGCGATAAATGGTATATTTTGATCAGCTAAGCGCTCACGTATTTCTGCAATGCGGGTAAAGCTCAAATCAACCTTGTTTTCCTTATGCAATTGTAGATGCCATTCAGCAGCTTTATCGACAATATCGCTACTTGCGTACTCGCTCATCGTTTGGCTAAAAAGATAAGGTTTTTTTCCTATCGACCATTCATGAATGCCCAAATAGCCGTTTTCCTCATAGCAAAAGTCGATCGCAATGCGATTCATAGCAATCTTTTTCTCATAAAAAAGCTCCGTAACGGTACGGTAAAAATCACGCTCTGAAATATCAAAATAATGCATAGGTACCGTTGCTTCTTGAAAATGCGTTTGAGCATAAAAATATGGAATTTGTCCGCTAAAAAGCGCTCCATCTCCCCCTTCCAAATAATTTTCTAAAAGCTCATTCAAATGTTCAAAATCAGTATAAGCATAGTAATGAAATTCACAAAAAGAGGGTTTAATTTTTTCAAGCTGTTGAACCCATGAAAGTGAGCGTTTTGCGGTAAAAACATTAATTTTATACATACATATAGCTCCTTAATAAAAAATAAATATTGAAAATAGTCAGAAAATATGGTTTCTTTGTATAAAGGACATAGATTTTCAATGTCTTAAAATAGAGACATTGGATTCTTAAAGGTTAAGTCTAATAAAGTATAAAAGGAGATGAAATTTATGCAAGGGAATTCACAAACAATTAAGAAAAAATCTTGGATTGACAATATGTTAGATAAAATCGAGCGTGCAGGTAATAAGCTACCGGACCCTATCACGTTATTTATTATTCTAGCAGGTGTAGTACTAGTTTTATCATGGGTTTTATCCATGCTCGGTATTTCAGCAGTTCAACCTGGGACCGAAGATGTCATTCAAGTAAAAAATCTGCTAAGTCAAGAAGGACTTATCTTAATTTTAACGCAGATGGTTTCAACATTTACAGGCTTCGCTCCATTAGGGCTAGTAATCGTGACAATGATTGGTATTGGTTTAGCTGAGCAAACAGGCTTAATTTCAGCTGTCATGAAGAAAATTGTGATGTCAGCACCTACAAAATTAATTGTACCTTTTATCATTTTTACAGGTTTAGTTGGTAACTTAGCGGCTGACGCGGCATTTATCATTTTACCACCAATTGCAGCCATGATTTTTATGAGTATTGGTCGAAATCCATTAGCAGGCTTAATTATTACATATGCAGCTGTAGCTGGGGGCTTCAGTGCGAACATATTAATTAGCTCTCTAGATGTATTATTATTAGGGATTACAGAATCAGCAGCACAAATAGCAGACCCCGCGTACACTGGTCGTGCAACGATGAACTACTATTTCTTAATTGCTTCGACGTTTTTATTAGTCATTATTGGTACATGGGTTGCAAAGAAGTTTACAGAGCCTCGCTTTGGTTCGTTTCATGGTGAAATTGAAAAGCTAGAGCCATTGACAGCTTTAGAAAAGAGAGGATTAAAGTGGGCTGGAATCGTAACGCTAGTTTATATTTTAGTCATTGCTTTTACAGTCATACCTTCGAACGGTCTTTTACGAGATCCTGCCACAGGTGGCTTTTTAAACTCACCTTTCATGGCAGGCATTGTACCTATCATGTTATTCTTCTTCCTATTACCTGGGCTTGCCTATGGGATAGCAGCGAAGGAGGTTAAAAACGATAAGGAAGTTGCAGAGAAAATTTTTAAATCCATTGCAGATATGGCGCCATTTATTGTATTAGCATTTGCCGCTTCACAAATGATTGCCTTTTTCAACTGGAGCAATATTGGTTCTATTTTAGCCATTAAAGGTGCAGAGCTTTTACAAGCATTGAATTTTACAGGTTTACCAATGATGATAGGATTTGTTTTAATTTGTGCCTTTGTCAACCTATTAATCGCCAGTGCTTCTGCAAAATGGGCTTTACTTGCACCAATTTTCGTACCAATGTTCTTATACTTAGGCTATTCCCCAGCGGTTACGCAGATGGCCTATCGTGTAGGGGATTCGATTACAAATCCAATTACCCCTATGTTACCGTATTTCGCGATTTTACTATCATTTGCAAAGCGCTATGATAAAAATATCGGTATAGGCACGCTTATATCTTCTTTATTGCCGTTCTCGGTGTTTTTCGCAATCGGTTGGATTATCCTCTTCGCCATTTGGTTCCTACTAGGTTTACCGCTTGGCCCTGGAGATTATATTTACTTAAAATAAGGAGTGTTAGAGAATGACAACATTACAACAACAGTTAGCAGATTTATTAAAACATTATGAAGAAGAGACAATACAGCTTCGTCGTCATTTCCATGAAAATCCTGAGCTTTCCTTTGAGGAAGTTGAAACGCCAAAAACCATTGCTGCCTTTCATCGTGCATTAGGTCATGAGGTTCGTGAAGGTGTAGGTGGCAATGGAGTTGTGGCAAAGCTAGTTGGTGGAAAACCAGGGAAAACAGTAGCGTTACGAGCAGACTTTGATGCTTTAGCCATTACGGAAGAAACCGGCTTACCTTTCCAATCGAAAATTAAAGGGCGTATGCATGCTTGTGGCCATGATGGACACACAGCTTCCCTCTTAATCTTAGCGAAGGCGTTTAATCAAATGAAGGATGATTTAGAAGGAACAATCGTCTTTATTCATCAACATGCTGAGGAACTTGCGCCAGGTGGAGCTATTTCGATGATTAGAGATGGCTGCTTAGAAGGTGTAGATGTTATTTTTGGGACACATTTATGGGCACCCACTGATCTTGGCAAAGTGCAAACAGCTAAAGGACCATTAATGGCTGCAGCAGATGGTATTTATATAACGATAAAAGGCAAGGGCGGCCATGGTTCAAACCCAAGTGACACCAAGGACTCCATTGTCCTTGCAGCTCAGTTTATTACAAATTTACAGCAGCTTGTGGCACGTCGCATCAACCCATTACGTCCAGCAGTAGTATCAATTGGCCATATTGAGGCATTAAATCCATTCAACGTCATTGCTGATCAAGTGTACATGAAGGGTACGGTGCGCACTTTCCACGAGGAGGAGCGTAGTTTGTTAGAGCATGAAATCGAAGAGCTTTTAAAGGCAACTTGTTATTTAACAAAAGCTGATTACGAGTATGAGTATGTGCGAGGCTATCCGCCTGTTGTGAACCATGATGCAGAGACTGAGCATATAATGGCGTCCGCAGAGAAAATTGCAGATGTTGAGACTGTTGAAATAGTTGATCCCAATATGGGCGGTGAGGACTTTGCCTATTTCTTAGAGGAAATCCCCGGTGCGTTTTTCTTCACAGGGGCGAAAAACCCTGATTGGGAGGAAGTCTATCCACACCATCATCCGAAATTCGATATCGACGAGCGCTCATTACGAATTGCCGCCAACGTTTTAGGTCAAGCAACGCTAGACTATTTCGCAAAAAATAATTAATAAAAAGCATTACGAAGTGCTACATGCATTTCGTAATGCTTTTTTCGGTTGAATATTTTAATAAGAAGAAAAGGATGGTCAAAGCTAAGAGGTTCTCTCACTAGTTGGAGCAGTTACCTAACTAGTTTGAGCGCTTTCTTTTCACTTTGGAGCGATTACCTGACTAGCTTGGGCGCTCTCTCCTCACTTTAGAGCGGGCTCCTCCTCACTCAGTCAGGATCACTTAGGAGTCAAGACCCCCTACCTCTAACTAGGCATAGGAATGTAAGCCGGCAATGACTAGATTGACAAATACTTGGTTGAACACAATAATGCCGAAGCCGATGATGGCCAACCAGGCTGTTTTTTCTCCTTCCCAGCCTTTGGATAAGCGGAAATGGAGGAAGGCTGCGTAGAATAAAAAGGTAATTAATGCCCACACCTCTTTCGGGTCCCAGCCCCAATAGCGACTCCAGGCAATTTGCGCCCAAATCATGGCGAATAGCAGGCCACCTAATGCAAATAATGGGAAGCCGATAACAACTGCGCGATAGGAAATCTCATCCATTAATTGTGGCTGTACGCGGCTTGTCCATGGCTTTAATAAGGCACTCACTGATTTTCTTGTGATGAATCGAATGACACCATATAAAATAGTACCCACAATAAATGCCCAAACAATCGAGTTTAATTTCTTGGCATCTATTTTATTTGTGATTTCGACAACACCGATTGCTTCACCCTTCTCGGTGACGGCTCCTTTACTGACAATCAGGGGCATCATGGAGTAAGTGGCTTTTTCTTGCTGTCCCTGTGCATTATCGAATTGTACCTGCACCTCTTCTGTGGCAAGGCTGAAAAACGTCGATACGCCAATAAAGCCAATGACAACCACCAAACAATACAACACAAACTCAAGCCCGTATGTACTGATAGATTTTTTGGAAACATCCAGCGTTCTTAATAAGTAAATTAAACCTGTAGCAAAGGATACAGATAAAATGGCACTAGAAAAGGCCACAGTCATGACATGAATCGTTAACCAGTGACTTTGTAATGATGGAACAAGCGGCGATACTTCCTTCGCGAAAACGCTTCCATAACCAAGGATGATTAAGGATACAGGAATCGTGAATAACCCAACCACGATTTGCTTATATAAGAAATGGATAATTAAGTAACTTCCTGTAAGCATGATGCCAAAGAACGTCATAAATTCATACATATTACTGACAGGTGCATGGTCAACCGCCACCCATCTGACAACAAAGTACACGAGCTGTAGGGCAAAGGCTATATAAGTGAGCAATAGTCCTAGCTTACCGAATGTTTTTCTCTTTGATTTGACTGCTAGCCCTAATGGCACAATAGCAATGAGTAGTAGAATAAAGGCAATAAATAAGGCATTGCTACTAATGGATAATAAACTTTCTTGATTCAATAGAATCCCTCCAACGTCTCTTTTTCGGAATATGCTTCCAAATAGTAAGAACGTTATAGCGTGTAAGAAGTGCCATGTTTTCCCTTTAAATATTTTTATTTTTTCAAATTGTTACATTTTTATGACATGGAAATGGGGATGTGCTTGGTAGGATCCATCATTATGTAGAGGGAACGAGAAAATATCCCATTAAATGGAAGGCAACTGTATCAAAAAATGGTATGCCTTATCTACATCTTACAAAAAATTGTAATAAAAGTCTATTTCTTTTTCTATCTACATGGGACAATAATGATGCGCACAAATAACATAACGTTATGTTTCATAAACTGGAGGCTTTTAATGAAACAAAATATTTATGATAATCCGATATTTTTTCATCACTACAAGACATTGAGACAAAAAGCATCTAATTATAACCGTCTTTTGGAGCAGCCCACGATGAAGGCTTTACTTCCACCGTTGACAAATTTACAGGTACTCGATATTGGCTGTGGTATGGGGGATTTCGCCAAGTATTGTATCGACCATCAAGCCAAGCACGTAACCGCATTAGATGTTTCGAGCAATATGCTGTCCGTCGCTAAACAGGAGCATGCCCACCCACAAATTGACTATCAGCTACAGGCAATAGAGGATTATGAAGCTCCTTCGGCTAGCTTTGATTGTATAACCAGCTCCCTATCTCTTCATTATGTCAAAAATTTCGATGCGGTCATTGCTCAAATTGCTCACATGCTACGTCCTAACGGTGTATTTATTTTCTCTGTGGAGCATCCTATTGCTACAGCTCGTCATACAACAGATGATAATTGGGTATATGATGACAATCATCAACGTCTGCACTATGCGGTGGATCATTACCAGGAAGAAGGCTTGCGTGAGCAAACATGGTTGGTGGATGGTGTTGTCAAATATCATCGCACTATAGCGACACTGGTCAATACATTGATTACCCATGGGTTAACCATTGATAAAATCGTAGAACCAATTCCAAGCACAGCAGCCATTCAACAGCTTCCTTCTATTGAAAAGGAACTACGCAGGCCATCCTTTTTATTCATCAAAGCAAAAAAATAAACGAAAGCCTCACCCTAGGTTTGTGGTGAGGCTTGTTTCATATAAATAATTTCTGGGTCTCCCTCATCCAAGTTGTCGATAAAACCGCTTTTGATAAAGCCTAGGTTATGAAAAAGCTGGTGCATACGCCTATTGGATTGATTTGTAGAGGAGAAAACCTTTGCTGTTTTAGCCATTTGGATATAAGCGGTCATTAAGGCAGATGCGATCCCCTTTCTGCGCTCGGACGGCTTGACAATGACTAAGGAAATAAAGCTATAGCCAAAAAAGTCATTGCTAAATAGCAAAAACCCCCCAATGGTATCGGCGGATTGGTATAGCAAACAGCGTTTCTCTTTGATAGCTTGCTGAATTTCTTCCGCTCTGGATGAATCTCCAATTACTTCTTGATCGATTGTACAAAGCGCTTGTAAATGCTCCATTCTTGCTTCAATTATATGGTGGCTCAATTTTCAACCTCCTTCATATAATAGCTCATTACCTTTAGCTCATCTCGAAGTCCCATTGCCTGTCTGCCTTCATCGACAAAGCCACATCGCTTATAAAGTTCTTGAGCAGCTCTATTTGGCACATTGACCCCAAGCACCAGCTCATTGATGAGTGGGAAATGCTTGCGAACAAAGTCAGGCAATAATTGAAGTGCTGTCTTGGCATAGCCTTTGCCCTGCTCATAAAAATCAGTGGAAAAGGAACGGATTAATAGCGCATGTTCATTGGAGGAGTAAGGCGTCACCCCCTCTTTTTCATGTAAGACAAAGAACGTGACTAGCTTGTTACCGTCCATTGCTAAAATGGCATGTCGACTATGATCCTGCTTAGCAAGTGCAATGCTTTCTTTTGGAGACTTTGTATAGCGTAGCTGCTCTTCTGTTAGGGTATATTGTTCTACTAAATTTTGTGCTTTGTCCTCATAGAACTTGAGCTGCATAGTCACTCGAATTCCTCCTCGTAAATAGCAGTGAATTCATAGTCTCCCTCTATAAGTTGCTGTAAATAATCCTCAAACGAAGCTGCAATCACCTCAAAGCTATCAGGATCATGGACATAACGAACCACCTGGCCAACTTGTCCCGCTTCATTTGGCGTAAAATCAATATAGAGGCTCGATGTGCCCCCATTATTCATACAATCAGCAAAGCAGAGCCGTTCATTTAACGGGACATGCATATTAATCTTTTCATCTACTTCCACATACGCTAAAAATTCCTGATAGCGCTCATAAATTGTTTCACGCTTGTCATGATAATCTTTCACGATTTGCTCCACCGATTTTAAATAATACGGATAATCCCCTAAATCAGAGCCTAGCACTAAAACACAGATCGTTTCTTGCCCATGCTGACAATAATATGTACCATTGACATCCTGTAATAGCTCCACCAAAGCTTGTGGGCAGTTCGGAAATACTTCTAACAAGGCCCGAATTTGTGTCTCTGAAGCACCAAAAGCCTGTTGTAATTGTTGCTGCTCTTCTTGTGGTAAGTATTGTAATAAATTCGCAAAATATGTTGTGCGCATCTTAATCCCTCGCTCTCTTTAACTATGACATATTTTAACATAATTTCTTCCATTTTTTTAGTCTCTCATGCTACTATGGAAGTATGCACAAAAAAGGGGTGGGTTTATGAGTGTGAAAGATGCAGTAGACGTGAAAATATTACCAACAATCGTAGGGTTGTAACGCTACTTGCAGCCCTTATATAAGGGAGAATACAATAATGGAACATTATTTGAAAACATTTTTAACAGGGCAATCGATCACTTTACAACAAATGACTACTGCTGACCTAGAGGCTTTTATAGCAATCGAAAGCGAAATCACCTCTTTGCTACTTGCTAATGATGAGATTCCCTTTCCACAAACTGTAGAGGATCACACCGCTTTCTTTAACAGTATCAGCGGAAAGAAGGAGGAATACTTTTTCGGTATCTATGAAAAAGCGTCACAACAGTTAATAGGCTCCTGTGGCGTTTATGCAGTGAATTGGCAAAATAGCACTTGCTCTGTCGGCATTTCAATTGGGAAAGAGTGGCACGGCAAGGGCTATGGCACGGATGCAATGAAAACGCTCATTGATTTTATCTTCCAATATATAGCTGTTCAGAAAATCAAGCTTCAGGTTTTTAGCTTTAACCCAGCAGCTATTCGCTCCTATGAGAAATGTGGCTTCACAAAAGAAGGCATTTTACGCCAAGAAATTTTCCGCTTTGGTACATTCCATGACGTAGTTTTATTTGGCCTCTTACGCTCCGAATGGGAGAGGAATTAACAGAATAGCACAAAAGAGATACTATGATTGCTGTAGTATCTCTTTTCTTTTGTTCAGTCCGCTTGCCACACACGTGTTACTTCCTGTAAGGATAGCCCTTGAAAGGATAATCGATAGATATCTGGCATACTTAGCGTTTGCCAAAATGCATAATCGTACTGGGCATCAAAATATTGCATCATCAATGCCATGATATTGCCATGTGTACCGATAACGACAGACTCCTCTGGATGAGTAAGAAGGATGCGCCGCAAACTTGGAATAGCACGAGCCATCGCCTGTTGATTGGACTCTCCACCTGCCCATGCAAAGCTTGGCTCATGCCACACCCGTTGAACTGCTGCATGAAAATCCTCCAGCTTCCCATTAGCAAGCTGCCGTTCTTTTAAAGCATCTATCGTTTGGACGGGTAAATGACGCGCCTGTGCAATCCCCTCCACTGTTTGAATAGCTCTACGATAGGGACTAGCATAAACTGCGTCAATTCGCTGATGCTTCAAAAGATTTGTGACACGCTCTGCATCCCTTTGTCCCTGAGCAGATAGTGAACGATGATATTCATCCTCTGAATAATGGGCATGTGCATGTCTAACAAAATAAATCTCAGTCATCTGTTTCTCCTCTTTAATCTTAATGAACATTTCAAATTGCAGGGTATATGTTTTGATGTAGCACTGACTCCCAACGGAAGTTTCCAGTTAAACGAACTGTGAATGAGGAGTATTCGATTCATGAATAGCTATTCGATCATAAAATCTATAATGAAATACGTAAGTGAAACCGTACTGCTCAAACAATTCTTTTATGGGGAATGCAACATAGCTGTCAGTAATTGCATTTAATGCATCCATACGAAGTTCTTCCACTAAATCCAACATAATGAGCAGCATTTCCTCTGTTTGAAAAGGTTTGTAAAAGACGAATCTCTCCATCGTTTAAAAATGCTTGATAGGCCTCTCTATTTTCCAAAGATAAATCCGCTACATAGCTAAATTCAGTGGATGTCGATGTCGTATCCATGTCATACACAATGGTCGGTTCCTGTAAGGGCTCCTCCCTTTCACATGGCATTAGTAAACTTAAAAAAGCAATGATTGAAACCAGTTTTTTCATCATGCGCTTCATCACCTCATCTATCATCCATTATTCCATTAATTTCAAAAATTCTCAACATTTCACCATAGACAATGAAATGTCCCCATTTCTAAACAACAAAAAAGGGAATTTGCTAAAATGTGACAAGATATGAATTCCACGCTTAATTATCGGAAAATTCAATCTCTAATCACAACTTTTTTCTTAGTATAAAAGACTTAAGACTTCTCCATTTTCCCCTTAATATTTTCTAAAACAAAGAACGTGAATAACCCTATCCAACACATGAATAGGGTTTTAAGTCATATATTAAATTCTATAAAAGGGTAAATTCACAGTACTATTTATCTATAATACATAAAAATTTTCAATCGAGCTAAATAGGATGAAGTACCTTATCTATGACTAAATTACGAATTTAAGAAACGATACACAATGTGACATTTTTTTTAATATAAGTGATATACAATGAAAAAGTTGAATCGAGGTCATAAAATTTATTTCAAGAATATGGATAAAAAATTAGGAGGAAAATATCTTGGTTAACTTATTACTTAAACAATTCTTGAAGGCGGAAATTGAGATCAAACGAAGAATTATGTATAAAAAAGCAAAGGATCTTGGTTTCACCCACCCTATTGTAGTAGATTACAGTCAAGAATTGGATGTCTTACTTAATAGATATTTAAAACAAGCACAAGCTTCCTAATCATAACGAGGCATATAATAGAAGAAAGAATAGATATGATAAAGCCAAGCCATGTTTTATTGGCTGGTTTTATCAGGAATGATACATGCATTCACCTAGCCATTTCTCATAATGTATAGAGAATGAAAAAGTAGGCGATGTTTTTGATAAGAAAACATTTGGAGGTTGAATGATGCACGTATTCATCTTAACTTTTATGGTTGTTTCCAAAATATTAATGCCACCTCAACATTCAGTAGACCATACAACACCCACACTTTGCACACCAACTGAAATAAATACACTATATCAATACCCAAACAACCAATTTCAATCGTTTCGTGATGAGGACACATTTTATCAGCAGCTTAATCGTGCGATTTATGAGGAATATACCAATGCTTCATTGAATATTCGTCAAAAGATGGCTTTTAAAGATGTAGCAAATGCGACAAAACGTTTTTATTTACAAACAGATGGTAAACAGGAAACAATAGACCTCTCTCAACATACTTTTATTCATCCCAATCGACAAGTTTATTTTTTAGCATCCTTTCAGCACAATACCGATGAATCCTATCGCAAATTTCTTGTCATCGACGCTGAAACACAAGAAGTAATACTGGGACATTCGCATTTTCAAGAAAGTTCCAAGCACCTTTAATTCATTGTATGCACACCATGTAGATTCTAGTAGTCATTTCAAAAAAATAGAAGTAAAAATTTCTTAACAATTAAAAAGCTTGCGATGAATGACGAACATTCATCGCAAGCTTTCTTTACTTAAATTAAGCTAAACTTTTTTGTTGAATGGCTGTTGTGACTTCTTCTATTAATTGCTGTAGTGACTTATCAGTGGAATTTTGCTGACCATGTCTGCGAACAGCTACAGTTTGGTTGGCAACCTCACGATCACCAATAACCACAATATATGGTATTTTTTGCAATTGGGCTTCTCGTATCTTTTTGCCGAGCTTTTCTTGACGGTCATCTAATTGCACACGGATGTCTGCCTGTTGTAAAGCTTCAACAACTTGCTTGGCATAGCCTTGATGTGCCTCAGCTACTCCAATCACTTGGACTTGCTGTGGTGCCAGCCAAGTTGGGAATGCTCCGCCAAAATGCTCGATTAAAATACCTAAGAAGCGATCAATTGAGCCAAACACTGCACGATGGATGACAACAGGTCTCACCCTTTCATTGTGCTCATTAATATACGTTAAATCAAATTTCTCTGGTAGCTGGAAATCAAGCTGAACCGTTGCGCATTGATGACTGCGCTGAATCGCATCTTTAATATGGATGTCAATTTTCGGTCCATAAAAAGCCCCGTCCCCTGCATTAATTGTATAGGCAATACCTAAATTGTTTAGGACATTTTCAAGTGCTGCTTCTGCTTGATCCCACAGTGCCAAATCACCCATATAATCATCTGGTCGTGTCGATAATTCAATCGTATACGCAAATCCAAAGACGTTGTACACTTCATCTATAATCTTTAAGGCCAGTGCAATTTCATCCTCAATTTGCTGTGGTGTTGCAAAAATATGGGCATCATCCTGACAAAAAGTTCGTACACGTAACAGACCATTCAAAGCGCCACTAAATTCATGTCGGTGCACTTGCCCAAATTCTGCCATACGTATAGGTAAATCCCGATAGGAATGTAAGGCATTTTTGAAGATCAGCATATGCCCAGGACAGTTCATCGGCTTTAAGGCAAAGCTTTGGTCATCCACCTGTGTGAAATACATATTGTCCTTATAATGATCCCAGTGACCTGACTGCTCCCATAAGCGTTGGTTCATCATCAGCGGTGTTCGTACTTCCCTATAGTCATATTTTGCTTGTAAATGTCGCAAATACGATTCCAGTTCATTGCGTAAAATTTGACCATTGGCTAAATAGAAGGGCATGCCAGGTGCTTCCTCTGAAAACATAAATAACGATAGCTCTTTACCTAGCTTGCGATGATTTCGCTTTTCTGCTTCCTCCAAGAAGATAAAATGATCGCACAGTTCCTCTTTTGTAGCAAAGGCAACGCCATAAATACGCTGAAGCATTTGATTCTTGCTATCGCCTCGCCAATAAGCGCCTGACACATGCATTAATTTAAAATGCTGTAATTTGCCTGTAGACGGGACATGTGGACCACGACATAAATCATAAAAATCTCCCTGCTCATAAATCGTAACTAGCTCATCTACAGGAATTGCCTCCAACAGCTCTAGCTTTAACGCATCATGGGCGAATAATTGCTTTGCTTCTTCACGTGAAACCTCGCGTCTATGAATCGGGATATTTTCCTGTACAATTTGTTTCATTTTCTTTTCAATTTGCTGTAAATCACTCGGTGTCAGTGTATCAGCAATATCTATATCATAATAAAAGCCATTTTCAATGACTGGTCCTACTCCAAATTGTGCATGTGGATAAAGTCGTTTAATTGCCTGAGCTAATAAATGGGCCGTAGAATGGCGAATGACCTCGATCCCTTCCTTTGAGCTTGCATCGTACAATGTAATTTGTGCATCTTCCATAATCGGGCGCGTCAAATCAATGATGGTTCCGTTAACACTCCCTGCGACTGCCTTTTTACGAAGCTCTGGACGAATCGCTTGTGCAATATCGGTTAGTGTCACACCTTTAGTAAATGCTTGTTGTTGACCATCTGGAAATTGAATGTGAATACGTTGATTTGACATGTTTCTCTACTCCTTTTAGTAATAAAATCAATTACACCTTGGCATAATTGTGTAGATAAAAAAACACATATCCGCCCCTAAGAAGGGACGAGTATGTGTTGATTACCCGTGGTTCCACCCAAATTCCCACTAGTTTATAAGCTAGTGGCTCATTGATTTTGCTGTAACGCCGCAAAAAAACGGTGCAAGTTTCCAAGCACGGCTCCAAGGTAGTAAGATGGGAGTACGACATTAGGAAGCTTGCAGCCAAGGCCTCCCTCTCTATAAATGGTTAATCGCATCTCTTGTCCTTATCATTGCCCATTTCATTTTGTATGAAATTGTTAATTACTATAACGAATAGTGAATTCTTTGTCAAACACTAAAAAAGAAAAAAATTTAGCGATGGACTTGCAATGGGCGTTCTGGACGTTGAACACAATAGTGACAATGCGGGTCATCACATGCCTCCTCTTGCCACTCATTACACATCGCACAAAAATAACTATCAAACGTGTCATCATAGATGATGGAATTTTGACAACTCGGGCATTGTTGATTTTTTTGAATCGTACCGCTGATTTCTAGCCCATCAATAATCACTATATCTTCGCGCTGTTCAATTCGCATTTTATTATTATCTCCTAATGATTTTTCACTTCTAAGGTCTCATCTTCAGATTGCCATTCTACATGGATCATTGGCTTTGTTTCTCGTTTAAAGATTTTCTCACTTTCTTTTTTTGTGAAGGAATAATAGCCATCTTTATTTAACTGAACATCACTTAAATTTTGGGATTCTTTTGTCCCCTCAATTGTAATTTCTAAAGGCCCCAAATCATCATCATCTCCCAGATAAAATAAGCGTAAGCCCACCTCACCATTACTATGATAGATGGCTTTCCAATGCTCACTTTTGGCGATATAATGTATCTCCTGCTTGGGACTTTGACAAGCTGTCAATAGGATGATGAGGGCAAGTGGAAACATCCATTTTTTCATTAAATATCCCCCTAACCTTGTATGGTGATAGCCCACCCTGTCGGCTTTTCTTCAAAGGCATCCTCGTATTCTGTAAAAACAAAATGAAGTCCACTTAAATCATCTGGCAAGGGTGGTGTCACCACATACGTACTGCTTTCATGTCCATTTGAGCCACCTGTACCTTTACTTCGGCATTCATAGGACGCATCAATGTATAGACCAAAATGTTTTCGTTCTAATTTTTGCTGAATCGTTAGCTGAGGTTCTTGCTGCTCATCCCAATCGATTAATAATTGCACTACACTTGCATTGTCATATTGACGAACATAAGAAACCGTATACAAACACTCTCCCTTTGCTACTGTTTTCAATACAGGGATATAGTGACGGAAGCCTGAAGGTTCTACCTTTGAAGTATAGTATTTTTCTGATTTAATCAACTGGAAGAACAACGCTAAAAAAGTATCATCGAAACCATATTGCTGTGCCCATTTCGAAATGGTATCATCCGAAGGCAAGCCTGGAGTAAGAGCAGCTTGCTCTTTTCGTTGCTGCAAAAGTGCACATATTTGCTCATCTATTGTGACAAGCCTTGAATCATTGTATTTGCTATGTTGTTCGGACATCTATATCCTCCTTCCTCCTGCAAGTCCTTCTTCTTTCTATACGTTATTTTCCGCAATTGGTTCCATAAACAGCCTATTTTTACTTGTAAATACCAAAAAAGCTATCCAATACATTGGATAGCTAGTTCGCTAGCATATCATTGTGCCAGCTAGTCGAGTCTGATAATTGATATGTAACCATATTGGCTGTCACAGCGAGAATAACACCCGCTCGGGACATATGAGAGGTATTTGGCTTTTCTAATACAAGGACCACGTAGCCCTCTCCACGTCCTTGCTCATCAAGCGCATTCGTCGCATTGATTTCAAAGGTGGAATACGTTTGCTCATTCGTTGCATACAGAAGTCGTTCTTCATCATACACGCCATGTTCTTTTAAATTATAGCTGACAGGCATCCACCCTTCAGACCATTCAATACTGCCTATCATTTCTCGTTTCCTTCTGGCAAGACGTCCAATGGAATACCTAAAATATATCTTCATAATCGCTTGATTGTCTTCATTTTTTCCTTCACAAGTGGCTGTCACTTCAAGCATAATATCATTTTTAAAAAGCTTTTTCATAAACACTAATGCCACAGTGATAACACAGATAAATAGTACTATACCCAAGATGATAAATGCCATTAGGTCCCTCCTAGTATCACAATTGCTGTTAATACAATATTACCATGTTCTAGGAGAGATAGGAGCTTTTCACCAAACAATCTTAGAAATTGACACAGGCATAAAGGATAAGACAAAAAGTGATTATTTGTTGGCTTGAAGCTCAACTGTAAGCGTAAAAGGTATTTTTAAGTATTCATAGTGTATCGTTACTTTCTGGTTGTTAGATGCTAGAACTTGTACTGCATAATGCTGTGGCTGCTCGCCAATAGCTTGTTGATTTATGTATCTTTGAGGTACGATCGTTCGCTGTGCTAATTTATGAAAAGATAGTTGATCATTTCCCTCTAGCTTTGTTTCCGCCTCAAAAGGTTCTGACTTACTTATTATAAGCTTCGCGTTATCAGGACGCTGATCATTCACCAGTATTTGCTTTAACTTAATTTCACGCAGCCCTGTATTTTCAAGTGCGATGATTTTGATTGCTTCATTGCCTTGTTTGCTGCTATAGCTTTGAATAACAAGTGGTGGATTGCTCTTGAGATAAATCATAAAGATTGCCCCGACCACTAGCACACTCAGTACTAAAATAAATAGTATTTTTTTCATACTTTCCCTCTCTTTCCTCCCAACTAGTATAACAAAAACAACCTGACTTATTGACAGTCAAGTTGTTTTTGTAAACGCATTTCATCTCGTATTGGAATACCATCATTACCAATGAGTGGGATAGAAGGCTTATAGGCTCTTGCTTTTTCCACTGCATTACGCAGTATTTCTATTAAACAATAGCCTCGTTTTTGATAGAATTTCAATGCATGCAAATTATCGTTTGTTGTAATAAGTGATATGCTTGTACAGCCCTGCTCCATTGCTGCTTGTTCTACCGCTTTCACAAGAGCAGAACCAATACCTTTCCCCTCAACCGTACTATCTAACGAAATGATTTCACAGTCCTCTTCCCGCATGATATAGGTGATTAAACCGATCATCATTTGTTGCTCATTCATAAAAGCAAAGCCTGCTAATTCACTACAATCATAAATGCCACTGGAAATGACCATCTCTGTCGTACCCCAATGTTCCTGAAAAAATTCGCTTACAGTTTGTTTTGGTAGTTGATGTATGGCAATAATCGTCATTTTATAAACTCCTTCTTAAATGGAAATATGAAAAACCCCTGCAATCGCTTTTTGTATGCCTAAAAATACAGCCCAGGATAGCACACCAAGTCCCATAGCTAGTACAATATGTACGGAGGATTTCATCGCCATGTAAATCACAAATAGCATGCACATCGTTGCAGGCAAGCCAACGATAACGCCTACCGTAAAGCGTTGAATATGCTCACTCGACTCACTTTGCACTGTCAGCCAAATAATGCTTAAAATACTCACCAAGGGCAACGCAGCAATAATTCCTCCATAGGTAGGAAATCGTCGTGCAACCTCCGTCACAACGCCAATGATGGCTGCTGAACTCAAAATTTTAAAGAATGTATACATTATTTTGCCACCTCACTTAGACGTCGAAACGCCTGTAGAATGGCTTGCTGTTCCTGCTCAGTTAGCTGATTAAGTGCATGCTGTAGCTTATCATCATCTAGCTCCGAGTTTTTCTTCAACACTTGTAGCCCTTCTGCTGTCAAATGTAGCATGACCTTACGCTGGTCGTCACTTGCACGCTCCTTCATCACCCAGCCATGACGCTCTAGCTTTTTCACATGCTCTGATGCCGTATTAGGAGAAATATTTAGTAACCCTGCTATATCACGCACCGTCACTTCCTCTTCCTTTTGTATCATTTGCAAAATACGCACACTCTGATGGGAAATAACATCTTCATGGGTTGTATGTAGATGATAGAATATCGTTGTAAAATAATCATTTATATCTTTAATCATTGTTATAACTCCTTTAATATATCGTTTAAAACGATTATATCGTATACAACGATATATTAAAAGTGACCTCGTTAAAGTTTTTATTTTCTGATATTTTTCTTCAGTAAGCTTAGCATCTGATAGCCATCTGAGGGTAAAACTGTGTTGCAAGAAATTGAAAAGTATTCAAATAAAAAAGGCTATTGAAAAAATAGTGTATCCCTGCATAAGCAGCAAATAACGGGCAAGATAGCTGGCAAAAGGTAATACTGCTAAAGTCATGATAGGACCACCCGCTATAAATCCGAGCGACTGCTTGCGCGTTAAGCTACTCCCGTTTTGCGGCGTACAGAAGCCAAAAAATCCCCATCGAATATGGAAATGTATACGACCTATACGCAAGTTTTCAGGAAGATTTTTTGCACCTAAATAAACATGGGCTCGTTCCTTTGAACATACTATAACACCCAATGCATGCCCAATTTCATGCAGCAGCGTAGAGATTGGTATGCCTACTACATATAAAAGCATAAAGGATAGAATGGACATTACTACTCACCCCCTCCCAAAAATTCTATCTATTTTTCATAAACATCTATCTTTCTGCGCTTCTTGCTAAATAGTATCAATGGGTACTTGTGAACACTTACGTTCTACAGTATTATTACTCTATTCTGAATTTAATTGAGGGCATCCCATGTTATACTTTCTCTATTTTTTAGTAGGTGGCACAATCATGGTGCTAGCGCTACTACTTAGCCAATCTAAGTATTTATTTTTATCAGGTATTATTACGGCCTTACCGATATTGACGCTCATTAATATGGGCATGCAAATGAAAAATATGAAAGAAGATACCTTTCATACTGTTCTTCAAAACACGGTATTTGGAGCGGTTGGCATGCTATTATTTACTGTGCTCACGTTTCTCCTAACAAGCTGGTTTAAACCAGGCATCTCTGTTATGAGCGCGCTCGCTGTCTATGCCGTATTTATGCTTTCTGGCAAATATATTTTATCCATGTTTGCCTAAAGAAAAGGAGCTGCCCTATGACAGCTCCTCATTGATTATTTTCACATAAACACCCTGCTCAAACCTTTCCAAAGCAGAGATATTCATTGCTTTGACATAGTTAGATACCTCGCTCGCCTTCCATAGTCGCTGTTGATGATAGATAGCTGGATCGATGAGTCGCACTTTATTGCGAAAATGAATGTCATAATTCTCTTGTTCTTCTCTTACCTCTACATTTTCATGTAATTGTTGTACAAGAGCTTGAACGTCTCGATCATGTGAAGCCTTCATCTGCTGCAATACCTCATGATCAGTCTTTAGGAAATCTTCAAGCGTTAGAATTTGTTTTGCTAGTGACAGCTTTAATACATTCGCTAACGAACTTGTCGCATAGATATTTAAAGGGTGCAAGAAAAAATCTAACACTTCCTGATAATAAATTTTTACAAACCATTCTGCACGCTCAATCGTTTTAACACACAGTTTCCCCTGAAAAACGAATAAGTCCTGTAAAAATTTTTGGATATCTTCCAGGGCTAAATTTCCATAAAAATACATATCCCTTAATGTATAATCGATACGATCCGCACACAATGCTGGAGCAGGTTGTTCAAGTAACGACCATCTGGATGTATCAAGTATGTTCTCTACTTCGTAGCCATATTTTTCAAGAATTGCAGGTATCGAAGACTGTTTGATAACATCCATGAATATCGCTTCATGGTAATCTTCCGCCTCATTTTCAAGGACAACATCCACCACATGGGAAAAAGCGGTATGGGACACATCATGTAATAAGCCTGCCACCTGCTCCTGCAATGAACCGCCAAGCTGTCTAGTAAGCAGCATGACACCTACAGAATGCTCAAATCTTGAAATAGTCCACTTGCTATTTACTAGAAAGCCTGCCCCAGCCTGATGAATTTCCTTTAAGCGTTGAACTGGCTTACTTACAATCAATTCCTCTAACAAACCATCTATCTCGAACTCCCCATATAAGGGGTCACTAATCAGCATTTATATTCTTCCGACTAATCACAAAGACTCCACCACAATGCGATAGTGGGTAAAATGTTAACTCACAAATTTCCTGTAAGGCAACCTTTAGCTCCTCATGGACAAAGTAAAATTCATCCTCGTCCCAGTATCCCTTGCTATCTTGACGACATTGCTCCAGCTGCTCTCTTGTCTGGAAAGCTACATCGCCAATTAAAATTTTCCCTGTTGGTGATAGGTGCTGTAATAATTGTGTGATATACAAAGACTTTTGCTCATCTGTAAAATGATGGAGCGCATACGTACTAATAATCGCATCATAGGGCTGCTGTAATAGCTCCTGTGGCAAGCCATTCATTAAATCCCACTCCATTAAGTGAGCCTCTGGCATTTTTTCCTTGGCAATGGCAATCATGTTCGCAGAAAAATCAAAGCCATAAATCGAATGCCCCTGTTCATAAAGCTTCGCCGTTAATACCCCTGTTCCAAAGCCAATATCTAAAACTGTGGAAGCGGGAACAGCCATCACTTCATTGAAAATTTTATTTAAAATCGCTTTATAGCCTGCAAATGGGTATTGATACTTTTCCTCACTGTGTTGTACCGTTTGGTCGTATCCATCGGCCCATAAATCAAAACCTTGTTTATTTAATAGCATAGTGCCTCCTACAATGTATAAATTCTCCAAGCATTCATTAATTTACGTTCAGTCATCTGTTTCATCATAAATCCCCCTTCATTAACCAATTCAGTCCATTATACCAATTTATTACCTTTCCAACAATTCAGAAAATAAACAGTGCTTTATCAATTTTCAAATTTTCATAAGCTGTTATAATCAATATGTATAAAAATTACAATAAACATTCTGGATAATATTTTATTATAAATTCCCAAAATATTACCATATTCAACTTTTTACGATATAATAATAATATTGGGTAGTTAAAATATAAAAGGAGATGACTTAATGCAAGGTACAAACAAAAAGGCGTTGTTATGGGTTAGCATTATAATGAGCTTAATGTCCATTTTCTTTGCAACTTTTGGTTCTAACAAATTTGGAGCCCCATTCCCCTTTATAAGTTACATCGGTGAGAATGAGTTATCATCCGCAATTGCTCTATTTACTAAAAATGGCATTACTCAAATTAACTTTAATATACTTTATTTCTTTATAAATGTTACACTAATTTACTTTATTCTTTTTTATGGTAGAAATATAATTAGTTCATTAAAATTAATTAAACAATCCTAATTTCAAAACAATTCAAGAGCAATTAGGGCAATCACATGTTACTATATCTATAGACACTTATAATTTTTAACAAATTAATGTAAATTGGTCGCCTGTTTAGTTCAACCTATTATAAAACCTCATGTAAAACCCATATAAATCAACGTTTTCTTTAAAGGAGGGATCTAAATGATCGCATTCACTTGTAATGCATGCTCTAGAACGACTTCTTTAGGTCAAAGAGGTCAAGATTAAGTTATAAACTAACAGAAATTGAATGATCTCTTTAGGCCAAAAAGTAATCAAATAGCCTAATAAACAGGAGAGATTTCAAATGGAACAACAAACAATTCAGCCGTTTTTAACGGTTGCCAACTATCATTTACTAGAACAGCAATTAAATAAAATTTTACATGCATTGACAACAACAAAGGATAAAAACGTTATCCTAGCGGTACGTGGCCTTGTTGATACGGAGGTAACGACAAAATTAGCATTATCAGCAGCAGAAACAATGCTGATTGACCAGCTTTTTGCTGTCACAGATCGTGCACAAGGTGATGCATTTTTAGAGCAATTAAAACCATATGTCATCCCGTTCAAGCCGGTGACCGCTAGTACGCTTAAAGCCTTATTTAAAAAAGAAAAGAAGCTCAAGCTACCAAATCTAGAAGCACTCGATTTTCAGCAAATTTGTTATCTTGCTTGGGATGATGCTGGCACACATCGAAAGTATGTTGTCCTTGAGCAAAATGGGCAGCTAAAAGGGATCAAAGGGATATTTGCCAATAACACCGTTCGCGGCATTTGCGCTATTTGTAATCGCCATTCAGATGTAGGCCTATTTACTACGTCCATTAAAGGACAGGTGGTAGGCACGTTTACCAACCACAGTAATTACATTTGTGCAGATAGTCAAACATGCAATGAACATGTTACGGATATGAACAGAACACTGGAGTTTTTCGAGCGTATTACACAAAAATAAATGAACGAAGGCAGAAATGTTGTGCAAACAACATTTCTGCCTTTTAACTTTAAAAGATTAACTTTTCGGGTTTAGAAAAAGTTATCGGTTGGGATTACGATCAATAAATTCCTCTATTTCATCGGCTAATCCGTACACAAGATAGAAATAGTGTTTCTCTGTCATGGCACCCTTTTTTCGCCATTTTTGCATTTCTTCATAATGAAATTGATAAAAATAGCCTTCTACATCTCTTCTAGCAATTCCTTTTTTCTCCGCCATCTCTGCAATCGAAAGACCTTTCCTCCACTCTTGGTCGTATTCCTGCACTGTCATGCCCAAAAATTTACTTATAGCTTCATAATCATATTTCACATGGTATACAAGAATACCTTCCTTATTTTCTTCTGCATATACGGTTGAAGAAAATGAGAAAACTACGATAAATAAAAGCACATACACTTTATTGGCACTTTTCATTTTGGAACCCCCATACTTTTTGAGGTTAATGTGTGTGGTTCTCATCATTACTATGTATGAAGGAAATCGTGGAAGTGATGAAGAATGTCAGCGAAGAAGAGAAGATTTTTTATTTATCCTTCGTGAATGATTTAGTCCAAAATACCAGGGCTTGTCATTAGTCATGTAATACAAAATGAAGCATGATACTATTCACGCAAATTTTCAATTCTACGTTCTTATCGATCGATATCTCTTGTCTAAAATCGATTAAGTCCTTTTCCTCTACATGAATCATTTTCGCGACACTAGCCGTTGAAAACATGTATTCCTTAATGAGGTCATTCAAAAGCAATGCGGCTCTTTCCCTTGCATCAAAGCCTTCAAAGCCAACACATAACATAACTATTTTTCGTTCAATCTTATCTAGCTGCTCCGTCGTGATGCTGCCCTTGTTATTCAATAAACTATCCAGCTCATTCATTGGTAAATCAAATATTTTCGCAAGTTGCTGATGATTGAAACTGAATTTTTCAGCCACTTCTTGAATTTGCTGTCTCAGGTAATCGAATCGGGAAATATCCGTGACAAAAGATACTTCTGCCCTATCCTTCCATTCTTTCACAGTAGTAACCCTCTTTTCATTCTTTTTTATGTATCAAATGAAACTATATTAAAAATGAGGACGCCAAAAAAGTGGCAGTATTAATAAAAAAACGGAAATCGTAATAAAAATGGTAGTGGTTGTAGGGGATAATTTTTGGCGATATGGACCATTATAAAATCCCGAAAACTGCAGTTTATTACGATAGAGGACAAACAATAAACTATATATAGCGATTCCCCCCAGCCACCCAGCGTAAGAACCATCAACATTTATATCAAAAGAGGTATAAATAAGCCTGGCGCCTCCCCACATCACGCATCCAATAATGGAAAAAAGGATAATAATTCTTATTAATTCTAAAAATATTTTAAATGTAATCATCCATAGTTCTCTTATTTCCTTCACCAGCTCTCTCCACCTCCACAATCTGTAAAATTATTATAACACTTCCTGAATTAGTAATTCACTTAAACCGAGAATGTATTGTCGTCTATGGTGAGCTTACTTGTTGTGTCTTAATACGGTTTCAACATGAATTGGGTAGGAATTATAGAACAAAGTATAATTGGTGGGAAATGTATACTTTTATTATTTCCGCTTTATGAAAAATGACACGATTCCACCAAGTATCGAATATTCACTGACAAAAGAGTGAAAAAACTTAATGCCCTCACTAGTATTAATAGCCAGCGAATACAAAAGAAAAAACCAACTTTATGCTAAAAAGCTGGTCTAGTTATTCAATCATTCATTTATGACTTGCTGTTTTTCATCTTCATAAAGAGCCAGAAAAGGTTGGCTATTTCTTCAGCTTCATATTTATAAATCGTTTCAGCAAAAGAAGCACGAAATGGCTGTAGCATGATCTCTAAAACACTCATGCGGGGTGTTTCTCTCTTCATTTCATCCAAAAGTAAGCTAGAGAGTTCGAGTGATTTTTGTGGAAGTTCGATTGTCGAGATTTTTTTACAAAATTTCTCTAATTTCTCTTGTATTTCTTTACTAGTAATGGACTTATAGGCTAGATCCTTTTCTAATAAAAACATTTCCTGTGGCTCTAATAGAATTTCTCCACTCTTAATCATTTCTGGCAGAAAACTTTCTACATATTTCAATGACCGAGTAACCACTTTTTTTAGATCTATCGTCATATTAGTAGCCAAATTCCAATAAAAAGATAAATATTGGAAAGTGCCAAAAAAGACGACCGCACACTCATAATAATAGTGCTTTCCTTCTTCTCCATAAATATCATAGAATCTGTTTTTTAACCAGGTGATTTCATGAAAGCGATGTTCCGCAAGAATTTCTTGCAGCTCTTCATCATGCAAAAAGGAGATTTCTCGAAATAAAGGCATTAAATTATATTTTTCTTTAATTTTTAATGTGGCGATTAATTGTTCAATTAAAACGTCTACATCATCTTTTTTCTTACCAACTAAAATTTCCTCTTTTAAAACATTTCGCTCTTGACGATTTTGCTCTAATACGGCTTTCAGGCATTCGTTTTTAGATGAAAAATAATTATAAAATGTACCTTTCGAAATATTTGCCTTATCTAAAATATCCTGAACCGATGTATGCTGATACCCTTTTTCAGTAAATAATTGTAATGTTGATTCGATAACGATTTGTTTACGATCTTTCATACATTTCTCCAATCTCTAAACACAATAACGAACTTACTACAATTATACTAGGAAAACTAGATTTCTTAAACTATGCAAATTTGATACTAGAGGTCCTCACTCTGTAGTGCCAGTCCAAATCGGTTAGGTTTTTCTAAAATGTATGGATAGTAAAAAACCTTCTGCACACACTACTTTTCAGGAGGTGATATTTAATGGCGAATAATAACAACAACCAAAATTTCAACTCAAAAATTCCTAATGCAGCTCCAAACGCAATGAATTCAATGAATGTTGAATTCGGGAACGAGACTGATGTTAATCAAATCAGACAACAAATTCAACAAGCTGAAGCTAAAAAGCAACAGGCTTCTGGTTCTATGAACGCAATGAAGTCAACGAACGTTGAATTTGGGAATGAAACTGATGTTAACCAAATCAGACAACAAATTCAACAAGCTGAAGCAAACAAAAAATTTGCTTCAGGTAAATTTGCTAACGAAAATAATTCAAAATAGCTTTCATTCAACATCCGCAGCCGGCATCCTTGCCGGTTTTTTGTTTCTCCCAATTTTGGTTAATTCCTTCAGCATAAAATTCTCGCTTTAGATTTTCATTCAGGTAAACCGAATTTACATACATCCAAAATGATTCGATTCAAGTTATCAATTTGTTTTTTTAAAAAAATTTTTTGCTTCTTCTATTTGCTCCTTTGGTAGAGTCCGCAGTAATTCTTCTTCTAACCACGCTATCGTTTTGCTTCTTAAATAATTTCGCATTTGTTCTTCCGCTTCCAGCATGACACTATTGATCGTACAGTTCGATTGACTTGAACAAGACTCACACTTTTGTTTTTTATTTTGATAAGCAAAATTTGCTTTAATATTCTTACACTGAAATATCGGATCTTCACCTTCAACAGCTCGTACAACATCCCAAAATGTAATATCTTCAGGTTTTCTATTGAGTCGATAACCCCCTTTTACACCAGATACCGAGCTAACAATGCCTTCCTTGGACAATTTCCCTAAAACTTTTGAAAGATAGGTCTCCGATAATCCTTGAAATTCTGATAAATCCTTTATTCCTATACTTTCATTTTTTGGTACATCAATTAAATAAACAAGACTGTGTAGGGCATATTCAACCATCACACTATATTTCATTATTCCACCCTCTTAAAACATTTTGCTTACCATGATAGTAACACATTTTAGCTATACATAAATGAATCAGTTTGACAAACGAAAATGAAAAGCGTATATTGTAGACAAAGTTAATCAACGATTAAATAAATCGACGATTAGTAACAACTTTATTTAACTGGAGGATTTTTATGCGTAAACTACTTGTGATAAATGCACACCCTGAAGTGGAGTCAAAGACATCTTTGAGCCTTCAAGTATTAGATCATTTTCTAGGGACATACAAAGAAAATAAACAGGATGATGAAGTAATTGAGCAAATTAATCTATATGAAGACGTTGTTCCGATGATAGATAAAATTGTTTTAAGTGGCTGGGAACATTCACGAAATGGAGATCCTTTAACACACGAAGAAAATGAAGTTTTGGAACGCATGAATGAAATTTTAGTTCAATTTAAAAGTGCTAATAAATATTTAATTGTAATGCCTTTGCATAATTTTAATATTCCTTCAAAGCTAAAGGATTATATGGATAACATTCTAATTGCGCGAGAAACATTCAAATATACGGAAAATGGTTCCGTGGGCTTATTAAATGATGGAAGGAGCATGATCATCATACAGGCAAGTGGTTCAATTTATACAAATGGCGATTGGTATACCGAAGTGGAGTATTCTTACAAATACCTTAAATCAATGTTTGCCTTTCTTGGAATAGAAGATTTTAATATTCTTCGTGTCCAAGGAACAGCCTTATTGAATACAGAAGATGTCTTGCAAAACGCACTTGATCAAGCGGATCAATTATCCGTTGAATTAGCTAATAAATAATGGAGGGATTCACAATGACACAACGTATGAATTATTATGAAATTGCACCAGATGCTATGAAGATAATGATGGAAATGGAAAAATACACGAAGAAAAGTGCTATTGAGAGAAAGCTTCGTGAGCTCATTAAAATTAGAGCTTCTCAAATTAATGGCTGTGCCTATTGCATCAACATGCACACTGCTGATGCGAAGAAAATGGGAGAGACTGAACAGCGCTTATACTGCATTAGCGCTTGGAGAGAATGTACTTTTTATTCAGATGCTGAAAAAGTAGCATTAGAATTAACGGAACATATTACGCTTATTCCAGAAAAACGCGTTCCTGATGAATTATATGAACGTGTTCGCAAGTATTTTGATGAAAAGGCTTATGTCGATTTGGTTATCTTGATTAATCAAATTAACAGTTGGAATCGAATTTCTATTGCTATGGGCAATGTTGCGGAATCATAAATGGCTGCCTTAACAGGTAGCTATTTTTCTTATAGTAGTTTGATATCAATTGGAGTCGTATTTTCATTTGTCAGTCCCCCCTATCTCCCTTTAACAAAATGTTCAAATGTTTGTTTAGGAATAAAAAAATTTCCCGGGTAAGCGCAAGAATAGACAAATTCAATCCCACATTCCTCCATCAAGCGACTGATTTCTTCCTTTTCCTTGCCTTTTGAAATACTGGCAGAAGGCAGGGGCTATAATTATTTCCTCTTAAATGTCTTCTATGACCATGCAATCTTAGAAAATTATTAGAGTATATACTTTCACTTACCTCTCTCAGTATTGTGTTTAGCAAAAAAAACACTCGTCAGATAAACGAGTGTTTTGTAATTATTATGACAACTACTTAGATGGTGTGTAGGTTTTTTAAATTCTTGCAAGTTTATTAGGATTGGGGTTGAGTGGTCTTTCACTTGTTTCTGACATACACGTATGCGATCGTGTTTATTTTGTAATGGAAATTTGTTTAGCGTATTTCCGTACGCTTTTGATAAAACTTGATAATATCAATTTACACTTTTTTTGCGTAATTCACTATACCGCACAATTACAATATATATATTTGACCTATGCAACTTTTGTTACTACCAATGCAGCATTATCATAAGTAATGACTCCAGTTGAACTTACTATGGCAACTCGTATAACATCACCTTGGTTTAACGCAATTTGGTCTGTTCTTGATACTACATCTACTTCATTCATAGCACCAGCTACAAAGGTTTGATATTCAATCTGTTTTGTTACAAGAGGAGTCCCATTTATAGAGAGACGAAAAATAATATTACTAGATGTTCCTGCTGAACTTGCTCTTAGTTCAATTGTAAACGTAACAGTATATACCCCTTGGCTATTAACAGTAATAGAATCATCAACTGTACTTGGTGTTGTTCCACTGAAAGGTCCGACTGTGTCGAAATCAACATTTGAATCAGTTGTAGGATCTCCTCCAGCTACATTATAAATTGAACCATAAGCTGGGGTAAATTGTACTGGTTCTTCTTGAGTTGGCACATTGGGACAACTAGAAACCCTATACTTGGAGAAACTTTTACAGTCTTCACACCTCTCGCAATCATTGCAAATCTTATTGAATCCATGATTATTAGACAAATGTATCCTCCCCTCTATTATTACGATTAGAATATTTTATGTTTTTTAGGTCATATTCGTTTGTACAAAAGAGATGAGTTTGCCCATTACATTTTTCCTTTTAATAAAAACTATGTCCATCCCAGTCATTTAGCTGTTTCATCAATCAGCATATTTCGCTTAACCAATACCCTTTGTACTGAAACTCAGACAAAAATGGTTTGAGTTTTTTTGTGTATGTCAATCCTTTAATTTATCAAAATATTATAGGTGTGTAACTTTTTCTCCAAGTCTCATATTTCGTTAGAAATTCAAATGGCATAAGCTAAATACTATTATTTTATGTCAACAATTATTCTCGCTACTCTATATTCACCTTCTATCTCTATCGCCATATTGCTATCAATATCATTCGTAATTTCCACAGCCCTTATTTTATATATATTCGTTCCGGTATTCAGCCTGTAACCCTCTTCGTGTTTTGAAGGTAAATCTGTTGTTTGTTCTTTTATTTCTCCGACTTTTTCTTCTAATTTATCATTTGGGATCGGTTCATTAGTAACAATATAATTATGACCATTCCAATTAAATACAGGGAAAGAAATATTGTCTTGATTTCGTTCATTGCACCCAGTTAACAGAAGGAAAGTAACTAAAAATAACAAAATTGATCTTTTTATCATATTTGTTCCTCCACCAACGAAGATGAGGGTATTAACCAAATCTTCTTTTGCATCTTTTTATTTTTTAGTATTCATATAATATTTTTTCATAAGTTCTATCAGCCTATGGATAGTTTTTATAAGTTGTTGAAAAAATTTTCCAGCAACGTTGTATTTTACTTCTTTATAATTTGTCACCATATATACGACTCCACCTACTATAATCTGCATGAATATAAAAACCCGAAGAAGCAGAATGTGCTGCACTTACTGATACAAAGCCATTTGATACACTTACTCCAAATGAAACAGAATTTTATCACTAAAATAGTATCACTATTTACAACCCTTTCACCGAAACAATATATGTTAGGCTTTTATCACTCTACCCTGTTAAATGAAAGAAACATTGAATATTACCCCTATCCCAAATATTGGGTTTATGATAACATATATCTGAATCTTTTAACTTTGGAAAATATGAAAGGAAGTGTAATAACCAGATATGAAAAAGATATTGAAACCATTGATTAGTGGTATTGTCATTGGTGCCCTCTCTCTAACTATAAATATAGATAAAAATGTATTAGCTAATGATATTGCAAATACATGTAAGTATGATTCGGCATCGAAGGTCAACCCTGATTATTCCACAATGAACTGTTTGTTAACCGAAACAGCACTGAGTTATAATGTTCCTCCTGAAATTGTGAAGGCAATAGCGGAAGGTGAAAGTGGAAATTGGCGTCATTTCGATATGAATGGTAAAGCGATTGTGACAGCTGATAATGGAATTGGCATTATGCAAATTACCAATCAAGCTGACTACAATCAAGATAGACTAAAAAGCGATATTGTCTATAATATTCGAGCTGGTGTGGAGACTCTAGATGATATGTTTAAGCGGAAGGATTTGCCTAGCATCAACGGTGGGAAAAGAGATATATTGGAACATTGGTACTTCGCTATCATGGCTTATAACGGTACTAAGCCGGTAAATAGTCCATTTGTCCAAGCAACTGGGGAAAGAAATGCAAATGCCTATCAAGAAAAAATTCTCCAAATTATTGAGAGATTAGAATTAATAGACTTAACAGAGCTGCCTTTTACACGCGAACATTTTCAATATGACTCTAACAGCAGGGAAAATATTAAATTTTCAGCGATGAACTATGATTTTGATTTACCTTTAACAAAATCAAAGTACTTTTTTAAAGCAAATCAAAAAGTTAGTGCAACAACTAATGTAACAGTTAGGACAAGACCTACTACGGATAGTCCTTCTATGGGTACTTTACGTACAGGCGAAATTGTTACCATTACGGGTCCTTTTGAATATGAAGCCGTATCAACGAAGAAAAACCATTTTGTTTGGTATCCTGTGAAAAGAAATGACGGGACAGAGGGGTATGTAGCATCAAGTTATTTAAACTACTCAGCATCAACACCTACAACTCCTACAACTCCAGTAGGTAGTATAGATGTATCAAAGTTCGCTGATTACAAGGCAGACCAGTACTGGGCAGAGGATTTTCAATGGGCAGTAAACAAAGGACTTATCAGCGGTTATCCAAACGTATACAACCCTGCAACAAAGAAATACGAAAACTTACTGAAACCAAACACGAATTTAACAGAAAATCAGATGTTATCTGTACTTTTCCGTTACTTTAAGTCTGATGAATTAGCTTCAACAAAACCTAGTTCTTCATGGAGTGCAGATGTAAACTATCAACTAGCAAGTAAGTACGCTCTACCAACGCTTGGTGGTATATCAGCGTCTAAACAGGTATATGCAGTCAAAGACATCACACGTGGTAATTTTGCTCGTATCCTAGCATCTATGCATTATGGAAAAACAGTATCTCAGCCAGAAGCCATCCAGTTTCTACGTGACTTCGACTTAACAACTACTAAAACGGATGCAGAGTTTAAACCAAATGATTCTCTAACAAGAGCGCACGCTGTGGCATTCTTCCACCGTTATGAGCAAATATTCAATAAATAAATTGCTATCTATAAGTGAAAAGGTGACTATAAAAGTCACCTTTCTTTTATATGGTTCTCTAAATGGTGCTATAAAGCCCTAAGTGGAGTTACGGGAGAGGCTGTGAAAGCATAACAAAGGGACTTGCATATCGGGTAATCAATCATAAACACAAGTCCTATTCATATTGTTGGAAAGCACCTTCAATCGAGAGTGCTCAATGTAGCTATTGATATCAGCTATCGCTACAATTCAATTGATAAATCTAAGAAAATCAAAAACTTGAGAATTTGGGGTACTTTTTAGGGTACATGCTTTCCCCTACCTCCCCCACTCTGAAAAATTAAAAGTTATAACTCAATGACTTTTTACAAACGCTGAGATATTCACAAAAAAACACTCGTCATGTAAACGAGTGTTTCGTACTTATTATGACAACCACTTAGGTGGTGTGTTTTTTTCCCAATAGATATCGCCCAGGTTGTTATGTGCCATGAAGTTGTCCTCGACACTGTGGTAATGGAAGTTGTAGTAGTAGCCTTCCTGCGGTCTTTTTTCTGTGCGCACATGGAAACGAATTAAATCTGTGCCTGTTTCATTGTTGATGACATTGAAAATTTTCTCACCGTAATTACCACTTGGCCTTTCAGAGATGGTTAAAGATGCAGCAGTTTGATCATCAAGATTAGCCACTGTCATTGCCATGGCTTCCTCCATTTTAGGGAAGATGATGCTGTCGAATTCATTGCTAATTTTTGGACCAATTTTTGTGCCAAATTTTATGTACGATTGTTCTCTAGCTGCATCCACCAGTAAGGCATTATAATCAATCGCTTCCTCTTGTATCTGTAGCTGCTCTTCACTGCTGTCATCATGCTCAGCCGCTAAAGCAGTGCTTGTCCCTGATGAAGGGCCGATAGATGCACGGTTCGAGGGATTTTGATCAAATGCTTCCCAAATCTCATGTGTAGGCGTTATTAAACCAAATGTTAAAAACGCAACCATGATGACTATACTTTTCTTAACCCACGTTTTCATTTATTGTCACCTACTCTTTATGTACAAATTGGTAATTCTCCTATTATTATATACGTTCTCGCCATTAAAAGGTTTCATATTTCTATAATTCATTGTACAATATTTATGAATAATGTGTCGTTTTTTTAAAGGAGGTACAAAGCATGAGCATCGCAATGGGTATTGGTCTTTTATTAATGTTAGGTTACTTATCATCTTTATGTTTCACGGACTAATTTTTATATTTTGTAATATGTACCCTACAAAGCCCTAAAAGCCTGTTATATGCAGCTTTTGGGGTTTTTTATTTTTCTTTACATTACAATGTATAGTAATGCATGCACACAGTTGGCTTGTTGGGAATAATATAATGTTAATAATTCTTGGCGGCGTGTTAAGCAAATTTATGGTTGCATTCAAAAGATGATGAACCATTGAAGCTCAAAGCGTTATATCCAGAGTTATTGGGCTTGTTTGTTGTCTTGAAGTTTACCAAAGTAGAAGATATTAAAAAACAAATGAAATAGTATAAAAAATAAGGACCTGACAGCTATAGAGACTGAAGGTCCTTTTTTATATCCAATTTTATATAAATTTATCTAAAAAAAGCGTTGCTCCCTTCTTCCATTAAATGACCCATTTATGAAAAAAAGAAGCTTCCCTTATTTCAGAAAAGCGCCCTTTAGGATACATCCCGCATTTTCTTTAGACAAAGAGAAAAACGCCTAAAACCAATTTTCATAAGGTTTCAAGCACATAGGTAATGTAAAAAATGGGTTGAGTGAAAAGAATGGAGGAAATTCAACTTTAAATCAGATTCTAGCTATCAATATAGTCTTAGATTTAATCCAATTCGAATTTGCATAAATAGACTTGCTACAGGGAAGACTTTTTAAAGAAAATTATGGAGGTGCGAATTACGTGTTTGAGAAAAAATTAGCACTTCATGAAACCATGGAATTTCATGAAGTCATTAACTTTATGACAACTAGTTTACTTAAATCGAAGCTGAGTCAAGGTGTGGTCTTTGATGATGATTTAAGAGCGTTATTGGACAAAAATGTAAAATTATCTACCCCGGCACTCACTGCTATGGTTAAGCTCTACTCAAAATCGGAATTGGAATATTAGGAGGACAATTGTATGCAAGACTATTTAGATCCTATAAATTCAGTTGGAATGCCTGAACTAACTGATTCGGGGATTGCTCTTGAGTTTTTACTTACAACCAAAACGGGTATTCGTAATCTTTCAATTGCCTTAACAGAAACAGCTTCTCCTGCTCTTCAGAAAATCTTGAGAACTCAGCTGGATGTGATGGTCGATTTATATTTCGAAATTTCTGAACTGATGGTAAAAAAAGAATGGCTGAAACCTTATGATCTTGCAGGTCAAAAGGAACTGGATATTAAATCAGCAGAAAATGCGATTAGTATTGCCCAGTTGGATTTATTCCCTAAAGATATGAATCGAAAAGGAATGTTCCCTACCCCACCGAAAAAATAAACGAAAATGAGGGATTTTTTTAATGAAAGCTGTCACTTTTCAAGGTGTAAAAAATGTTGAGGTTAAAGAAGTACAAGACCCTAAAATAAAAAAAGCCGATGATATTATTGTTCGTTTAACCACTACTGCCATTTGCGGGTCAGACTTGCATTTGATTCATGGTATGATTCCGAATCTTGGACAAGATTATGTCATTGGTCATGAACCAATGGGTATTGTAGAAGAAGTTGGAAAAGATGTGACGAAGGTTAAAAAGGGTGACCGGATTGTCATTCCTTTTAATATTGCATGCGGGGAATGCTGGTACTGCAATCATGATCTGGAAAGTCAATGTGATAATGCAAACGATAATGGCGAAATGGGTGCCTACTTTGGTTATTCAGACACAACAGGCGGTTTTCCAGGAGGACAGGCAGAGTTTATGCGAGTGCCCTATGGTAATTTTATCCCTTTCAAAATTCCAGAGAAATCAGAAGTTCCTGATGAAAGTCTTGTTCTCCTTGCTGATGCCGCATCTACTGCTTTTTGGAGTGTAGATAATGCTGGTGTAAAGAAAGGAGATACTGTTATTATTCTTGGCTGCGGACCTGTTGGACTGCTAGCACAAAAATTTGCTTGGCTGAAAGGAGCAGAAAGAGTAATCGCAGTTGACTACATCGGGTATCGTCTTAAACATGCAAAGAAGACAAATAACGTGGAAATCGTTAATTTTGAAGACCATGAAAATTGTGGTGAATACTTGAAAGAGATTACCAAGGGCGGTGCAGACGTTGTCATTGATTGCGTAGGGATGAGCGGAAAAATGACACCTCTAGAATTTCTTGCAAGTGGGGTAAAACTTCAAGGTGGTGCTATGGGAGCCCTTGTCACAGCCAGTCAAGCGGTACGTAAAGGAGGAACAATCCAAATTACCGGTGTATACGGCGGTCGATACAACGCCTTCCCACTTGGAGATATATTCCAACGCAATGTAGCGATTCGTACTGGACAGGCTCCAGTTGTTCATATCATGCCCCATGTCTATAACTTAATGGCTGAAGGAAAAGTGAATGTCGGTGATATCATTACACATGTACTCCCCCTTGAAAAAGCAAAACATGCTTATGAAATATTCGATACAAAGCAAGAAGGTTGCATTAAAGTGGTTTTAAAACCCTAATATAGAAGTTTTCAGGTACTTTTGTCTCTGCATTGCAAAAGTACCTTTTTCATTGACCTAGGGGTACATATTTATATGTATTACATCTGAAAGTGATTCTTCAAAATGGCATTAATATTTGAGCACCAAGCCTCTTAGACTGGCGAACTACATTTTGATCAACAGAACTAACCCCTCCCTAACCAAAAATCATTATGTAACGATTCCTTTCATTGAACAACTTCTAATGAACAACTCAACATCCCATTTGTTTTATTTCCATGAGGAAAGACGCTTTCCTTATTTGAGAAAAGCAAAAATTTCTGAGTAAATAATTAGTTTGGCAAAACAGTTGAATAAGTTTTTGAACTACCTTAGATATCCACCATTATTAATATCAAATGTCGCACCTGTGTAATGCTTTGATCTATCTGACAAGAGGAAAATAACAGTATCAGCAACATCTTCAGGCATTACAGGTGTATCGATAAGCTGATGATTTAAATATTCCTCTTTTCTCCAAATAGGTATTGCATCCATCATAGGAGTGTTTACCATTGTAGGGGCAATGGCATTAACTCTGATGTATGGTGAGAAATTCACTGCACAGCTTTTAGTTAATCCCAATATAGCAGCTTTTGAGAGTCCATATATTGCATCTGAACTGCCTTCCATACCTGATACAGAAGACATATTCACGATGACTCCTGTACGTTCGCTCTGAAGTAGATATTTCCCGAACATTTGAGAAAAATAAATACATCCCTTTAAGTTTATATCTATTACTTTATCAATTTCCTCGGTTTGATAATCCAGTATATTCTTACCCAAATAAATCCCTGCATTATTAACTAAACTATCTACATCACAATGTTCTCTTTCCAAATTTCCAAAAAAATTGACTACTTCTTCATAAATACTTACATCTAATTGATATGTATACAAATCTGAGGGGACATTCATTGATTGTTTTAATTCCCTTAAGGCGTCTTCATTAATATCACAAGCAAGTACTGAAGCACCTTCATCTAAACATTGTTTAACAATTTCTTTTCCTATACCAGAAGCTGCACCTGTTACTATTACTTTTCTATTTTTAAGCATCATCTATTTTACCCCTTTATTAAAAAGTTAGGATGTTATGAAAAACTCTACCTAAATTCTATCTTTGGCGCAAGAAGAACATTGTTTAACCTCTCTTTATAAAAGACCTGTTTTTTTAACTTATTACAAATTTGATTGATTTGTTGTCTTGGTTTAATATCCAATTTTTCAGAGAGACAATCATCACAATATATATCTTTTTGACTGTTAATAAAGTTTTGGGCAATCTGGATATTAGACGTAAGCTAATTATCTCCTTAAAAAGAAATCTTTGCTCACAACTATATAAGCCTTCCACTATACTTCCATTAGAACAGAGATAATGTATAATGTCTGTTGTTGAGTTTACATTAACTTCAATCTTTTTATTATTGTAGAGATTCCTTTAGAAAAATAAACTAATAAGTGCTAAAATAGCAGGTCCACCTTGTTTTAATAGAATCGATTTAGAGCTTGTTAAGCTACCATACAAAGCGACAATGAATACAAAGATTAAAAAAATGGCAACAATTTCAGTTTGCTGATGTGACAAAAATAATCCATACAATAAGGCGATCGCAATCAGACCATTATAAACGCCTTGATTTTTGAAAAGAACTTGAACATTTGCATTTTCTAACGCTTCTTCAGAAAGACTAAATGTTTTTGCTGTTCTTTTAGAAGTAGTTGCAAACGTTTCTAAATACATAATATACAAATGCTCTGCTGCTACGACTAAGCTTAAAATAAAAGTTAATGAAGACATCCTATTCCCTCCTAAAAAATCTTTAAAAAAGCAATGTCCTCAAGTGTATCAAGGACATTGCTTGAAACTATTTATTAAAACGAACAATGCGGTCGATTGGTAGGCGTGAAGAACCATATGCTGGGGCTGCCGCTTCACCAATGGCTAATAATAAAATAGGAATTTCATTTGCTGGTAATTCCATGTATTCAGCGAATTTTGCTTTATCAAATCCACCCATCGGAACGGTATCATAGCCCATTTCCTTCGCTAATAGCATGATTTGCATCGATACTAAGCCAGCATCAAAGTGTACGATATTTTCTAATGTTTTTGTTGGTGCTGAACCATACATTGTCAGCGCATCTTGTGCAAGCTTATTAGCAATTGGTTCTGGCATATAGCCCAGCTCCACGTTTTTTGCATAGATTTCCTCAGCATTTACATACATCTCTATATCACCAATGACAGCAATAATGGCAGAGGCTGTTTCGATTTGCTCTTGATTAAATGAAAAGAAGTTGATATTCTTCTGAATTTCCTTATCATCAATGACAAGAAAGCGCCATGGCTGCATATTACTTGAAGAAGGTGCTGAAGTAGCATCCTGCAACAGCTGCATGATGGTTTCACGCGGAATTTTAGTCTCTGCATTGTATTTACGAACAGATTTACGCATTTGCATAATTTGTTTTAATGGTGTAGTTGATAACATGTAGTTTCCCTCTTTTCACAATTTAAACTGCTTTTATTGTTACATTAATATTGCCCATTGTTGCTTTTGAATATGGGCATACCGTATGTGTGACCTCTAATAATTCCTGTGCTTCCTCCACTGCTAGTCCTTCAATATGCCCTTCGATTTCCACTGCAAGCACATAGTCAAAAGAAGCTTGCTCCATTAATTTCACTGTTACTTTAATGGTTGATGCATTTTTTAGTTTCTTTTGGCGTTTGATTAAATCTAATGCACTATTAAAGCAAGCACTATAGCCAGCCGCAAATAATTGTTCTGGGTTTGTAACATCCGCTAATTTGGAGCCTGGTGGTGCAATTTTTAACGATAAAGATTGATCTTCTGCATAGGATGTGCCACTACGGCCACCTTCATTAATCATTGTAGTTGCGTATAATTCTTTCATAACTGAAAACCCCTTATCTTTTGTTATTAATTAAATTGTGTACAATCTAATTTTTACAAATTGAATTGTACACAATTTAATTGCGTTTGACAAGTAGGAACTTTATTTTTAATATAAATGGTAGTAGAAGAACTTTAAGAGGGGATTTTTATGCCTAATCATTTAGATAACCAGCTGTGCTTTCTTTTGTATGCAACATCAAAGGAAATCACTCGGCAATATACATTATTATTGAAGCCTTACGATCTTACTTATACAGGCTATATCACTTTATTAGCTTTAGAGGAAAACGAACAGATAACGGTGAAAGAATTGGGCCAACGTTTATTTTTAGATTCAGGAACATTAACACCGTTGTTAAAAAAATTAGAGGCAAAGAATTACATTTGTCGTGAACGTTCTAAGGAAGACGAACGATTAATGAAAATATATTTAACCAAGGAAGGCGTAGATGTAAGAAGGAAACTACCTGAAGTGTCCCGCCAAGTGATGAAGCAATCGAATATCTCAGAGCAGCAATTTGTACAACTGAAAAATGTACTTCAAGATATCGTTTATAACGATTGGAAAATAAAAGATGAAAACTAACGCATAGCTCTTCCATTAATAGGATGAATATGTAAATAAGAAGGATTGGAGCTACATTGGCTTCAATCTTTTTTGTTTTTCTCTCCCTTATCTCCTCAAATGTTAATAATCATGTGGCTACCGTTAAAATTTAGTATACTTACATTTATTAATTAGTTTAATTTACAGCATAGATAAGTAATTTTGAAAGTAGAGGTGTTTGGATGAAAACATGGACAAAGACTATAAACATAAATGCCCCCATCGAAAACGTTTGGAAATTACTTGATGGCTCTTTAGCTGACATGCAGAAGATTATGCCACAGGTAATTGAAAACAAGCCTGTAAAAGTAACAGAAGAAGGGGTTGGCAGTATTTATCGCCAAAAATATAAAGAAGGAAAACGTATCGAAACGTATGATGTAGAAACATTGGAATATTCGAATACACCTGATAAAAAAATATTGAAAGTAGGCTTTGTACTCGCTAATTTGTTTGAAATTACGGCTTACTATGAATTAAATAAAATAAATGAAACAGAGACTTCCTTTACTTATTCCGTAACAAATAATGCGTTAAAATGGTTCGTCAAATTATTTTTATTGTTTGCATCGGACAAAGTAGTCGTACAATTTTTAGAACGGGTCAAAACAGTTGCTGAAGCACAAGACTAGCACCTAAAAAATAAACCGTAGAACTCCCCTTGAGGTGAGCTTCTACGGTTTATTTTTTACTAAAAGTCTGAACCTGTAATTTCTTTTAACTTACCGTTTTCTTTAATCTTTTTAAGGCCTTCATTTAACTTATCTAAAAGCTCTTTGTTCCCCTTTTGAACCATGAAACCATAGTATTCTTTTTCGAAGGAATCATCTTTAATTACTTTGATTTTGTCATTTGGATGTGCCTTGATATATTCATAAACAACTGAATTATCTCCAATCGCCGCTTCTACGTTGCCATTCAGCATCTCTTGAATAGCAATTGGTTGATTTTCGAAAGCAAAAATGTTGGGACTAGATTCACCCTGTAGCTTTTTGGCAGCCATATGACCAGTTGCATTAATTTGTACAGAAATCTTTTTATCTTTTAATTCATCCAATGATTGGATCTTTGAATCTTCCTTCACCACGATTAATAATTGAGATTCGTAGTACGGCTCAGTAAAATCAAATGTTTCCTTACGCTCGTCCGTAATTGTAATCCCTGCACCACCAATATCTGTTTCACCATTTTTAATTGTTTGGAATACAGGCTCCCAACCAATACTTTCCCACTTCACTTCAAAATCCATTTCATCCGCGATTGCTTGAAGTACATCCACATCAATCCCTACAATATTCCCTTTATCATCAAGAGATACGATAGGTGCAAATGTAGCCTCAGTACCTACCTTATAAACTTTTTTACTATCTCCATCACCTGATGATGTATTGTCTTTCGAGCCGCAACCCGCTAAAACTAGCGTGAAAGCTGCCATAATTGTAAGCAACACCATTAAATTTCTTTTCATAGCCCATCCCCCTAGTATGATATTTTTTCCATAATGCGTATTATTTTTCGCAATTCGGAAATGTGAGACTATTACGTAAATTATAGTGACAATATTCTCTTTAGACAATACTTTTTTGTATAAAAATAATCATTTCTTTATAAATAGTATTATTCAATCTCGTTTTTAGGATAAAAAGGAATAAATAGTTAACCAGAAGCTATAAAAAAAGAATTTCCCCTCGGAAATTCTTTTTTGCGCATCTAAATCTTTATCGTATTGGATGTTCAAAATTCCAATTTGTATAAATGGCAGCAGCCTGAACTGGGTTTGAGGAGGTATCTTCTGTATAGCCACCAATTAAATTACCTACTCTAAAAGTAGGCTCAAATAGCTGTTCCTCCTTAGGTGGTGCTGTCGGTCCATCTATTCCTATTTTGGTTTTATCTGTCACGACTACTTCCATACCGTTATCCAATGTAAAGCTCAGCCCATCTTCTCCAACTTCCGTAATGGTCCCTTCGATATTTACTAGCGCACTTGCTGCAGGAGCTGAATGGTCCGCAACAATTCTCTCCGTCAAATCAATTGGTGTATCATGATTGATATTTACCATAGCAAGGACAGCAATCACTGCACAGGCTACTAAGCTTCCAACACTAATTCTTACTTTTTTCATAAAGGACCTCTTTTCATATTTCATCATCTCTTCCTGCATCTTACGCTTAAATTCCTCAGAAGCATGAATCTGCTTCATCACATTCTTATAAGCATTCATCATACTTTGCTCCCCTCTTCTAGAATCGTTTTCAGCTTCATTCGTGCCCTTCTGAGCTTTGAGCCTACTGTATTTACGTTGATCTCTAATAACTCAGCCATTTCTGCAGTTGTATAGCCCTCGTAATAATGTAAATAAACAATGACTCTCTCTTCTGAAGGAAGCTCAAAAATTTCAGTAAGAACCATCTGCTCCTCTTTTGCAATAAAGGCCATTTCGTCTGTAATGGGTACCGTCTTCTTCACACGTGAGGACTTAAAATAATCCTTGCACTTATTAAATGTCACCTTTATAAGCCAAGCCTTTAAATGTGCTTCATGAGCGAAGGGCTTGTTCTGCCTCATCAGTGTCATATAAACCTCCTGCACAATGTCCTCCGCCTCAGCCATATTATTGGTCTGTTGCACAGCAATTCGTATGAGGGTGTCACTATATGTTTGAACAATTTCTTGCACACTTAAGCCAGCAAACTTTATCATATTTTTCACCTAACCTCCTTCATGACATAATACGATTCAACTTTATCTATTCGTGCAACAGATACACTTTAGCTACATTTTAATAAAAAGAAGAAACCATTCATGAGACATACAAATGTATCCCCCTAATAAATTACTGAATAATAGCCATGCAAAAACCCGCAAACCGTAGATGATTTGCGGGTCCCTCTCTTCATTGCCAAGCTCGATTGTTCCATTGCTTGAAAAATTCGTCCTCAGCCAAAATAGCTTCATAAATAGGGATAAAGAATTGTTTCAGAATCCCTGTCATCTCGAGTGTAGAAGTTAGCTCGATTGTAAAATGATGACGATCAAATAAGTCCACAATATACGTCTGCAATCTTCGTCCTTCAATAGTTTGCGTTTGTAGCAATTGTTGTACTTCATTTATTGTTTTTTCAGTCTTTTCTAATGCTGGGTACTGGTAAATTTTAATAAATTTTTGTGCCAGTACGAATTCTGTTGGATATGTATAAACTACCGCAGCCTTATTGTCTAGCAAGCTCGGAAAATTAATGGCCTTTGGTGTTATTCGCATGTTTTCTTTAAAGGTAATCCAAACTTCTATGTATACAGTCATTTTGCCCAATGTAGCTGGTATGCTTAATTGAATATTGTCACTCGATACAGACGATTCGATCCGCTGTGCATCCCATTCAATGCCATCCGCTGGTATTGCTAGTGAGCAAATTTCTTTAAAGGCCTGTTTCACTATATCGTGTTGATGAACGCTTGCTTGAGCTGTCAGCGTGACTTCATTGGAAGGCTTCACCAATCCATTTGTTAAAGCAAATAATAGTAGATCCCCATCTAGATAAAATTGATCTTCATAGGAGGATACGGATAGGCGATAAAGCAGTCTTTCTTGGCAATAGCGTGATACTAGCTGATCCATATTGTCTTGCCGTGTAGCCATTTCTTCTAATTGTGTCACGACATTCGTCGATAGTGTGTCGATATTTCCCATTGACATCCCTCACCTTTTTGATTTTTCTGATTTCTTTAGGCAGAATTTAGATTTTTACTAAAATTCATGCTTTTATTATCACTTATTTATGGAAGAGAGTAAACGGTAATGTATACCAAAAAGGCCTGTCATGGTTGGACATGACTGGCCTTAAAATTAGACAAGGGGCAGCCTCGCTGTTGCGAAACTACCCCTTTAGTATTATAGGTAACATTCTCGTAAATTGTAAAAGTCTCAACCCAATCGTCTGGGGAATATTATCTTGAAACCAAATCGTTTCATCACCGCGGTAAAATTCCACTGTGTGCCTTCTAACTTAAGCAACGCAAACCCTACCATCTTTTGCGTCCTTGCAGCCCCAAAGCATGCGCCAGTGTGAATAAGTATCTACAAAAACAAAAAGCAGAATGCCAGATTACGGAAATATGCTACCTAAAATAGCACGTGTTCTATTATAGCACCTTATACTATAAAAGTAAAGGTCTATAAAAATTTACCAAGGAATCTCCTTAGAGCATTTAATCTGATAACCCTTTTCAGCTGTCCATTGGAGAAGTGTTTGCCAAAAGTTTTCACAGGCAGCTATGATTTGCTGAGGATTCGTTAGATTGCCTGTCATGACCATTTCAGCTAATGCTTTTAACCCGTGTGGCTGATCATCCATCGCTAAAACCTCAGGTAATACTTGTGCAGATGTTGTATAGCACTGCTTATGGTGTAATCCTACTATCATGGCACCTGTCACCGCTATTTTCATCGCCAGTATCGGCAAAAATGTGGTGGGACCCTGAACAGCTATGTTCCTTAATTTCCCCATGTATTCATACATTTCTTCTACAATGGTTTTGCAAATTGCTTCCTTAAATCGGGCATTCTCCACAGTGGCCGCTTTGTCTTTGAGTTCTAGAAAAAAGCCAGAAGGATCGTAAAGTGGCTGTAAATCGACAAACTTCCCATTTGTTAATGGCCAATCTTCCTCAACCGTTATTGCTTCTTCGATAATCACTTCTGCCTGATCGAAATTAACCTCTGCCTTCCAATCTCCTGCTGTCCATTCATAGCTATAGCTGTGCTCTAATTCATGACAGATACACTTAAGCTCAATGTCAGAAAACGGACCATCCGTTTTTCTAGCCAACGAGCCATAAATACCAATTGCTCGAACATTTCCTCCATATTTTGCGAGAACTTGTTGCGCAATCGAATGGGCAATCTGCCTGCGTTCATCACTTGTCTTTTTTCTTGGTCCAATCATTTACATCGCTCCTTTTATAAGTAAGATCGTTGTTATTGAACCAAGGTGGACCACGGGCTTAACGAGGAATTTTTGCTGGTAACATCATCAAAACCTCCTTTCATCACATTTCCTGTAATTTAATAGAGCATACAAAATCGATATGAAACGCTTCATGGCTTACAGATTGAATGTGACCCTCATATTTCATGTCATATAGTAAAATTATTGCATTATAAGCTTTCTGTAGTTCATTGCCCATTTTGGCTAGCACTTGATGTTTAAATTGCTGCGAATAGGAAAATTCATCACAAAGTAGTTGCTTAAGTTGATTTGAAGCTGCTTCGTAAAATAGTGCTTCACAAAAATCCTCGTCGAAGGTTAAGCCGAAATCGTATTCAAATTGATTGTAGAATTCATCATAAAGTGCTTTAAACTCTTCCTCACAAGTACGGTGCTGATTTTCTGGTAAAAAAAGCTTTGCTAATTTTTGTGAAAAGGCTTCGTCCGTTTCATCTTCTCCCTGATAGACAGTGGCAAGATATGTATGTAACTGTTCTTCGCTTGTAAAATGACCAGCCCATATGGAAACATAGCCATTTTGTTCATCATCCATGACCTCATCCCTTTCTCGAATAAATCAATGCACCGCCTGAGCCCATTATTATTAAATGCTTGCCAGATGGCGAAAATCCACATTTAATCATGCCATCCAATCGCTGTAAATCAATAGCTGTCGCATTTTTTAAATAAGTATAATTAGTTGTATAAAGATAATCGAGTACCACTGTTGCACGTGGCCACCAAGGATAAATAACTTCAACCTGCCAGCCATCTGCTGTCACATGAATCCCATCCCCAGCTTCAAAGCCGAAAATAGATATTGTCCCCTGAGGCAATTGAAACGTTAAACGGTCATCACTCATTCTGTCGTAGGTTTCATCCACGTCTCGTTCTCGATGAAGACGACGACCTGTTATAGGCTCAGTGACACTATAGCCAGAGCCACTAATTAGCACGATGTTTTCCTCATGATCCCAACCGCAAGCCAAAACACCATTGGCAGCAATACTCGTTTCATAGGCCCATGGAATAGGCGGTTTTGTGCAGATCAACGATTGTGCATTCGCCAGCAACTCTAGCTCAAAGGGAGTTCGTCTATCATTGTTCACCATATTATTCCACCCTCCTCTTTTATTACCATATACTAAAAAAAGGCTTGTCTCAAGAACAAGCCTCTATACCTCTAACACACCATAATGAAATTTTGCAGTTATCCGTTCATGCTGCTGAAAATCATAGGTCGCAAACCACTCTGAGCGAAAATGTGCCTTTAACACCACACGCTTTTTCGCTACACGCTTGGCTTCATAAACCCATTCATCGGTTAATGTGACATGCTCCCCTGCTAGCCGTAATGCCTGAAAATTATTGGCCTCTTCTATAACCTTCTCAAACATTGGGTCCATATAAACCACATCAAATGCGTTGTCTGGTAGGGTTTTTAAATAGCGAACAGCCTCAGACTGTATTACCTCGATGTGTCGCATACAGGCAGTTAACGGTAGCTCTGATGTATCATAGGCTTGCATCCCCTGTCTAACAATAAACGCTACATTTGGATTTGCTTCCAGTCCCACAACACGACCTGCTTCACCCACTGTATAAGCTGCTAACATGGCATCTGCCGCTAAACCTAACGTACAATCCAACACCGAATCCCCCAGTTGAAGCTGTGCCGCTTCCAAAAAAGGCTCTGCCTCACCACGGGCCACACGCTTTAATCGAAACGCCGCAGAATTGGGGTGAAAGAAAAACGGCTCCTGCGCCCCATAGACATAATACTCGAAGCGATTCTTCCCAGCGACCATCACATGTGCCTGCAACTCCTGCGAAATTTTGCGAACAGAGCGCTTGTTTCGTGGCTCAAACGCAGCACCTAATTCTTGACACGCAAAAGCAGCGAGCGCCATCGATACATCGTCTGGTCTGCCCGCTGTCGTCACAATCGTTTTTAGTTCTCGCATGTTTGCTCTAACACGCCAGTTAAATGAGAGACAATCTGCTCCACAGGGAATCCCTCAATTTGTTCACGTGGGATAAAGTAAGCCAACTCCCCATCCTTTAAAATCGCCATAGATGGTGAGCTAGGTGGCACATCCTCAAAATAACCACGCATCGCCGCAGTCGCCTCTGGATCCTGCCCCGCAAACACCGTCACTAGATGATCTGGCTTCACCGCTGCAATTGCCTCACGCGCCGCTGGACGAGCAAGCCCTGCCGCACAACCACAAACCGAGTTAATCACCACTAACGAAGTTCCCTTCGTCTCCGCCATAAATTCATTCACCGCATCCGCAGTCGTTAGCTCCGTAAATCCAGCCTCCACAAGCTCCTCACGCATCGGCTTTACAACCTGCTTCATATATTCATCATAAGCGTTCATGCTTTTACCCTCTTTCCTATGTATTCGCAAAGCTTATTATAGCAAGGTTTTGTGTGAATGTACAAAGACATGCTTTTTGCCTGATTTCGTGGGTTTTCGGGGGGAATGTGATTTTTTTGTGTAACGGATAGTGGTTTTATTTGGGGTCGTTACACACCTAAAAAATGGAACTAAATTGAATGTAACTGGATCATAGAGGAAAAATGACCAAGCTTAATAATAATTATATACCTGGTCGCTTCTATTTAATATTGATTTAAAGCACATTCAATTTCAGCTATCCAAGTTTTTCCGCAATAAATTATCCTCCTATTGATAAATTTTTCATTATTATACTGTCATTTATGAGGAGTCTGTTTTTAAATTAATTAAAAAAGCCCATTACCAAGAACATAACAGGATCATATTCTGCCAACGCAATGCTAATAAAATGCTTGTGCTTTTATACGATAAAACGTTCGCTTACTAAATATGAAGCTTTTTTGAAATTTAATAATTATACAATTAGGTTTCCTTTAAATAAGCCATAATAATAATCTGTCGCTCTTTTTGCGTAAGCTTATAAAATGCACGATTAAATCTTTCAAAGAATTGCTTTCGCTTGCTTATAATGCTCTACATTTCGTATTGCAGCGTTTTCAACTTTTGAATGGAACCCTCCACTGTATGATGACATGTTTAAAGTATAATTCGCTGTAATCGTCGGCAACAAATCCTCAAGGGACAATAACATTGTTGTCCTCCAGGGTGCTGGCAGAACTTTTATTCGCAAATAATATTTATTTATTATTAATCTTTTTTTCCATATGATTTATAAGTGATTTACTAAATTGTTTTTCTGCTGTAGCATAATATATCTTAGATAAACTTGAATATAAATACGGTGGTAAAATTCCTATTAAAGATACTAGATAAAGATTACTAATTTCACTTAATAATGTTTCATTATCCTTGGTAGTTAAAAAACCTACAATTATCGGTAGAAAACCAAATAGAAAAATTAACATCGTTAACAAATCATAAATTTGTTCTCTTAGATATTCATAATTATTGCGTAAATATTCGATTTTCTTTAAGAATATCAAAATGACTGCATAAAAAAAAGCTGAAAATATTGATAAGGTTGAAAAAAGTATTATACTATAACCAGCAAAAATTTCTTCAATACTACTTTTTCCAAAATTAATTAATTGAAATAATTGATTATATACTTCCCAAAACGATAATTTCTCAGAAAAAGATATAAATATTGATAAGGATAATAAATAACAAATTATCCCTAATGCAATCATTACACTTACAAAACCTGCCAAAATACTGAGTTTATTATAAGTTTCTTTCTTAATAAATTTCTTATTTTCTTCAAAATCAAATGACTTCAAATTTCCTCACCTTTATCCTTTTTATCAGCATTTTCTCTACCTTGTGACACTACTGGAAATATACTTAATCGATTATTCCCACCAAGAGAACCATGACTCAAGTCTCAGTTAATTCTATTATAGCAAGATATGATACCCAATAAAACCATTTATTAACTATTTAGTTCTGAATAATTCTTCTTTCAAGATTATGTGGATTTTTGTTTTCATAAAAAAAATAACGGATAGTAGCATAACGCTACTATCCGTTATTTTTTTCAAGACAGAATTTGTAGAAAACCATATAAAAAATTATCTTTAATATCATTTACAAATAATAATTATTATTTGTAAATTTATTTTTTTAATATTTAATTACTAAATATACCAATAATACAAAAGGAAAAAGCCCAGGCTCAAAATTATTGAATACCTGGGTTTATCGCAAAATTATTTACTTTTGGACTTACTTATATTTCTTACATAATCCATTATGAGAAATACAACCATAGTAATAATACCGTACATTATCGTCTCTTTACTATCAAAATAGTAGTCCTCTTTATTATAAATAAACTTAGAAATGTTTATAATTATCGCACCGACTATAAAATAAATTAGAAAGTTCCTGATTAATTTCATATTTTATTTTTCCTTATTCACAATTAGAACTTCCTGGGAATAGTTTGTTCATTTTAGTAGAACAGCTTACTGAGATAACACTAAGATTTATTACTAAACCTGGAAGTGTTGCACCTGCAACTTTTTTAGGAAACTCTTTTAAAATTAATTTTGCAGCTTGTTTGAAATTAGATGCTCTAATTGCATCAACAATAATCGTTAATGATGTAGCAATACCAAAATAACTCGATAAACCTTCTTTAATACATTCATTTTCTGCTGCTCTAAATTCCATTGTTTCTCTTTTACCATGCCATTCACAAGCTACTGCAAATAGTGTAATTTGTGGTTCAGAAATTATATTAACGTCTTCAGAAGAAATTAGTAGGTTTTCTACTTCTAATCCCTCAATGATCGCCTCTTTCATAGAATTACCTTTTAATTCTGTCTCTATTATTTCTCTATCATAACCTACAATAACTTCTTTATTATTTTTTAAAACTGCTTTGTCAAAAATCAATTCAAGTGCTTCTGCTAAATCATTTTCTAATTTTCGTTCTTGATTCATACTTTCAACAGTACTAATTGCATACGAACTAGAGACCCCTGAAAAAAGTAACGTCATTGTGATCATTAAAATAGTTATTAATTTATATTTTCTCATGAAATAAACTCCTATTGTAATCTATTTAGTAATAGTTGTTGAATTACTATAGTAAATATCCCTCGAGGTAATTTTATCCTAACATTCTTAACTTTTCTAAATCAATACTCAATCAACGCCATTTTTTTGGCGTTTATTATGTATATTTTGGCGTAATTTATAAATAAAAAACAAATCACGCCAAATCACGTCACTTATCCTTCCTTATTATTGGCGTACAAGGCATTACTTGTACATCTAAAGTAATATTTACTGTGAATTTTCTTCAAAAACCCTTGAAAACAATTTAATGTTAGTTAGGTGAAACCATTCACATAATTGTCAAAATGAACAACTGTAAGTAGAAAGGACTCAAGCCGTTCAAACGTTTCTGCTAACGGTATGCTTATAATATTTACATAAGCCATGCTTTTGCACCAAAATGCTTCAATCGGTCCGTATCAATACATTGACCAACACGCGACATGCTTTGTATCAAACTGGCTTTGTTTTCGCTTCGCTTAATTTACTTGGAGGTTCACTATATATGAATGCCTGCTCGACAAGCTGTGATGATTTTATTGCCGACTTTATGCTGAAAAAAGAGGGAATGATTAGTCAATGCCTCTTTTGAACGACACTATAAAAGGACACGTCCATAGACGCATCCTTTAGCTTGTAAAATTTGTTCTATTGGAAATTAAAAATCCATGTCATCGACCCAGTATTATTGTTAATATCTGTGTAATCAAATGTTATCTGTGCTTCTCCTGAACCAATCTTCTGCACAATTAAAGAAACATGTCCAGAAGGATTTTGACCCGTAATCGTTGCAGTGGCAATATTGTCATCGTTGCTTCTCGGATTGCTGAAAATGACAGTTGAATTGTTTTCCCCTGTTATGGCAACCGTCAAATTCACATTAGTTGACATGGAATAAGGCCCACCAATTGTCCCCCCATCAACATATGGTGGTGAAATATTAACTCTTGGTGTATCTGGAATTGCCACCGTTACGAGTGCTGACTTGTAAGCTACTACTCTAGTGTTATTATCCACTATTTTATAGTTTACCGTTACATCACTAGCTGTAACACCTCTTATAGCCCCTGTACTTTGCTGAATTGTTGCAGCTCCTGTACCATTTGTTACAGTCCAGATGATGGATTGTCCGACTCCTGGAGGCGTAAAATTAGTTGCTGCTGAGCCCCAGCCAATAACTGAATAAGGTGCTGGCACCATGGGTATTGCTGTTACTGCTGCTTGTGGATGAACTGTCACAGTTGTCGTACCTTTTTCAATTACTACGCCATTAGCATCCATTCCTACATACGTAATAACTGAGCTACCTGCACTTATAGCTGTTACTTGGCCAGTTGTAGTTTTCACTGTCGCTACACTTGTTGGTTCAGCTACAAAACTTTTGTTTGTTGCTGTTGCAGATAAACCTGCTCCTACTGAAGCTGTTATTACTTCATCCATTTGCAGTACTTGCGAATATGTTGGGCTTTTTGCTGTTGCCTCATCATATACAGTGAGACTCACAGAATTCATTTTACCATTACTACTTGTATACGAAATGGTTGTGTTGCCTGGTGTGTGAGCAGTAATTTCACCTGTACTAGAATGAACTGTTGCAACACCTGTATTGCTTGATGACCACGTTATTGTGCCTGATTCGGTTGCTTCTGCTGTTCTACTAGTATAGAAAGAATTGTAGAAAACATATGGGTCAATACTCATTAAAGCATTGATGTCTTACCTTCTTCAACTTTATTCGAAAAGGTGTGAGCAAAGCAGAGGATCTAACCATAGTATACTGTCTATATTAAAGAAAGATATATTCTTCAAAATAAAAAAGTCACCCATTCATTTAGGTTTTCAAATGGGTGACTTGCTTAAATATATTTTAATAATTCCGCAGTGCAATGTATTCTCTAGAAGAATCTAGTGTTTAATTTACTTCTTGTAATAATGAACCATCTGGCCCCATACGGTAATAATTCCACTCTTGATCTTCAAAATAAATCCAGTCATTAATTATATTTATATTATGAGATGGCATACTATTTAATTGTTGAATATTTGATCCATCCATATTCATTCGATAGATATAATTATCAGAATTGGTGAAATAAATATAATCTCTATTTATATTAAAAATTCCTACATTATCTATTACTTCAGATTTATCAGAACCATCCAATTTCATTTTGTAAATTTTATTTATTCCGTTCTGATAATAAATCCAATCATCAACTAATATATAATTAAAAATTGTATGAATATCAGTAGTGATTATCGAATTACTATTATTAATTAGATTATATAAAACAAGTTGGGTTGAATCACCAAACGTATAGAGTATATAGTCATTTTCAATAATCGGAGTATGATAATAATATTCATCACTCATTATTATTTGACGATGTGTACCATCGTGTTTTATTTTAAAATAGCCATTGCCATTATTAGCTGGCATCATATCTTTAAAATAAATCCAGCCATTATTACTAACTCTGAAAATGTCATTGCTAGTAGTTATCTTTTGCAGGTCCGTACCGTCAGTTCTGATTCTATGTATATATCCCATACTGTCTTCATTTTGAGCACTAAAGAAGTATATCCACCCTTCAAGAACATTGATATGTGATACCCACTCTAAGTCACTTAATTTAATTTTGGTTGAATCGGACTTATTTATTTTATATAAAGTATTGTTTTCACTCGAGTTAGCATAATAAATCCAGTCATTATCTTCTGCTACAATGCCTCCGTTTAGAAGATTACCAGTTGAGTTTCCATAATTTGAGGAATTTAAATGTTTGGATTTGGTAGTAAAATCCATTTTATATTTTAGTCCATTTTCAAGAAATACCCTTACGGTATATGACTGATCTCCTAAATAATCTTTTACCGTTTCTATAGTCGCCTTATTTTCATTTAGGTGTAACTCAATTTTCACAGGAAGAAAGCTACCATCTTTTTCAATTACGATTCCAGCAATTTTATCGACACTCACAGTGCTACCAGTAAATGTAATAGTCCACTTTTTATTTAATTCAACACTATTCTTTGAATGTATTGTCTCCCATCCATCCGATGGATTAATAGGATCAAACTCATTTTTGATTAAATTATGATTCCTGATACCAAATTCATCAAATTCTCCTTCTGCTTTAACTGTTTCATTGGCTAATACAGGTATAGAAGTTGATAAGATAAAAGTAAAAATTAATAATAAAAGCACATTGAATATTTTTTTCATAAATTTACCTCCCTAGTAAGTATTGTATCTTGTATGTTACAAAAATTCACCATACATTTTCTATAATTTTGAAAAAAATATGCAATAATACAATTTATTAATTAAAAAGTCGTTTATTTATTTAAATGATTGAACTTCTTATTTATATAGAATTAATTAAATACTAAATATTGATAAAGAAAATGCTGTCAACTACTGTATTGCAAGGAGATCCAACAATATTTTTGAAAATAGCACATTATTTAATTAGCTGCATAGTAATAATGTAGTAAATAAATTCTTGACCATATGAAAGGATCTTAACTGATTAATAATTGGGATGAATCCTAGAGAAATTCTACCTCAGTTTTGACAACTCTAAGTTTTTATCATTAAGTTAACTAAGCTCGAACTCAAATTACTAAAAAAAGTAAATATACTAAATCTTTTCAATTCCAGTACGATAACAACTATGGAACTAAAAATGTGAATAGGAAGGTGATAATGTATCATGATGACAACGAAATTTTCCACTATGCAATATTTAATGTCCCGAAAGTCCTCGTCTAAGTATTATGGGTTGACGCGACAAATGAGCAAGGAAGTGAAAGCTACATCAAAAGAGGATCAAGAAAAAATAAATAATGTCAATAAAATTCTTGAAGAAAGTAAAACTTCTAAACTATCTAGCAAACAAATTGAAACGTTAAAAAGCGCTGTAAAGCAAGGGTTATTAGGATCTAGTTCTAATCATTTAAGCCCATTAGGTATGTATAACTATAAAAAATCAATCGCAAGTTCGAATTCAAACTTACATTCAACTTTGAGAGCTTATCGAAACTCGATCTAGTATTTATTAGCAAAACACCCTTTAACGAATTAGAGGGTGTTTGTCTTGTAAGAGGTTTCATATCATGGTATTCAATTAACCAAAGTCGAACATCATGTATGCTTTTAAATCCTTATCCCCTTTTAAACGTCCACTATATAAAAAGGATCACTTTCCTATCAATGATCCTTTCAACGATTATTTAAAATTCTGTGGTTTTACTACTTTAAATGAAGCAACTTCGCCACAGTTTTTACAAAAAGTCATTTGGAGTGGTGACCCTACTGCCATAATTGCGCCAATAGGTCTTATATTGCCTTGGCTTGTAGTACCTCCCACCTGTCCAGTCGTAAATTTATCTCGACCACAAACCTTGCAAACCAATTTTTCATTCTCCATCTTATCACCTCATTATGTAATTTATGTAAATTATAACATAAAAATATCTGATATGAGCGATGAGCGAGTCTGACCCATCAAATCTATAAAGTATCTAGGGAAATAATGAAGAAAATAATCTTACTATTCATTTTGTTATTTCTTATAGGGTATAATGAAACAGTTAAAACGGTGGAAAAACATTTGCATTTCCTGATGACATCGACAGAATAAAAAATGCCATGCAATTTTAACAAAAACCCCTCAGATGAAGGGCCATTATGGAAGTGATTTATGAAAATGGCTGGAAGGACTTGATCGATGTATGGTGTTACGAAAATCAGTGGCTGCTTCCTTTAAATCAAGACAAAGCTTTGAACGGACACATAGATTGAAAATATAGATACCCCCATTAGGAACCAACCATAAACTGTTCGCTGTTTTTGAAATTCTTGAATGCCTAAAGTGAACATGAAAAGGCCTAAGAACAATATCATGAGGTAATTCAATTGGAAATCTTGTGTGATTAGTCCGTAAGCTGCGAGAGATATGCCTGTGATGGAAAAAATAATTTTTAAACAATTTAACATAACTTTCCACCTCCCCTTTTAGTTTATCATACACTACTAAAGGTTATAGCTCACTAGAAAGACATTGGCATAACTATATTTCCATAGAAAAAAGCATATGCTCATCCGCAGATCGGACATATGCCTTTGTTTCTTAAACTCTTAACGATCCACGGAAGCCTCTTGCCGCATAGTAGGATTCTGCCCCATTGTGGTACATAAAGACCATGTCATAGCGACGATCGCAGAAGATAGCTCCGCCTAGTTTGCGAATGTTGTCAGGTGTTTGTACCCAGCTTGATGTTTTTAAATCGAACTTGCCAAGCTCCTGTAGTTGGCGATATTGCTCCTCTGTTAACAGCTCAATGCCGATTTCCTTTGCAACATCCATAGCCGTATTTTCAGGCTTGTGATTTTTTCTAGATTCCCATGCTTCACGGTCATAACATAAACTTCTGCGACCTTTAGGACTTTCCGCAGAACAATCATAAAAAATGAACTCGTCCGTGTTTGCATCATAGCCTACTACATCTGGTTCACCGCCTGTTGCCTCCATTTCGTGGAGCGACCATAGTTTCTCCCTATTAGCCTCTAGCCTAGCTTGGACATTTACCCAATCAAGCCCTTCATGACGAGATGTATTTTTCTCGAAGCGAACTTGCAAAGTATTGATTAGTTCCTCGGTTTGCTCTTGTGATAATTCTTTCGTTGACATTGTTGTCTTCCCCCTCACTTATTTAAATGACAAGCCTTCTTCTTTCAATAATGATTTCATAATCGGTAAGGAGGCTGGTCCAATACCATGCAGTTTTAAGATATCCTTTTCTGTATACATTGATAGTTTTTCCAACGTATCAATACCTGCGTGTACGAATGCATTTCTTGCAGGTGAACTCAGCTTGGAAAGGAAGCCACTGCTAGGTTTATTTTCCTGATCACAGGTAGGACAGCTTGGACAATCTGTGCTTTTGTAAAATGGATGTCCTTTTTCACAAACTTTTAACCTTTTTTCTGCCAACATCATCCCTCCAAACCTTATGCTTTTGTCCATTTTACCATATTTCATCAAAGGGATTGAAAATGGAAACTTTAATTTTTCTGCAATTCACGCTCTAATGAAGTTGCTGCTACATTTACAATATAGCAACTTTCTATAGTTAACTTTAGCCAAATTCAATTACTCATTAAAAAATCTGTTAAAACAGCCTAACCTCTACATTGGACCAAAACCTCTTGAACAAAATGAACGGTGAATTTTTTATTGGAAATCTATACTGCAAGGGAGTACTTTTAAATCATTGGTAAAAGAATATCTTGATAGGATACAAGCAAGAGCAGAACGAGAAGTATTCTCCTAATACGATAAGAACATACTACTACAACTTATGCATTGTGTATTTGAAGTTAAAAGGGTTGGATATTTTAGACGGTAAACCTGATGTTCTTACTAACTTCAAATTGTGGCTCAAGAACCCATCTAGATTTCATGGAAATGTGGAGATTAGATTACGAATATATTGAAGATGACCTTAAAGTTTCTACTGTCAATGCCATCATAGATAGGGTATGTTCTTTATTTCTTTAGCTTAAAGCTAGTGGAAGGATTAAAGAGAATCCGGTTGTGTATCGTAATGGCATGTTTACAAATGCGATGAGAGATAAAGATATATTATTTCCTACTCAGAGAAGCAAGTTGAAATAAGTTCGAGCAACACCTCTCGTAAATACTTGTTTTAAGATAAATAAGAAGAATCCATTTTGAAAGAGATTGTTCAAAATGGACTCTTCTTTAGCAGTTTTAAGTTTGTTTTTTATAAAAAGCTTGTTCATTTTCATCCTCTGTTACTCGACAATCGGGCCCGAGTGTCAAATAACTTAACTCTAAATAAATCATTTTAAGTAAGTTCTAAAAGCACATTCTCTATTTCTTTATTGAAGGTAGATTTTTTCCAAAGTGTAACAGCCTCTTTCTCTTGATACTTTTCAATTAAGATTTGAATCACATTGTAGCCAATAAAATACCCTAAACGTGTGAAACCAAAGTTGGAACCTCCATTAATTGAAAACCATTCATGAATAATTTCAGGTTGTGTACGTTTGTTTATATCATGCAAAAAAGTAGTGATAATATCATTTTTGTTTTCCTCTGCAAATCTTAACCATTCTTCTCCATTATCATCGTATAAAAAATAGACCGATTTATCAGCATCAGCAACTTGTTCTGAAAAATACGTTGCACAACCTTCCTGAAACAGCGCTGTAAAGGGATGAAACCACTGAACTTTAGACCAATCCATACCCTCCTGATCTGATAAAATATTATGAAGCGTATGACCAAATTCATGAGCAATAATTACTTTTAAATGCTTATCATTAGAAGAGAGCTTTTCTAAACAAAAAGTCACTTCAGGAATAATTTGACGATGTGTAAATGCATTTGACCCATATGCTCCAACAATAATATGTACATCTTTAGTGAACTCGACATTATATTTTTGTCTGTAAGTTAACACAACTTGTTGAATTAGACTTCCGATTTTTCCACTCGATTCCTTTATCTCACTCATTTTGGAAGGATATTTTTGAATTGCGTTTTTAATCTTCTCATCTGCATTTTTACAATGATACAGAAAATATTCCTTGAAGTGTTGGGAGAACTTTTCATGGTAGTGTTTTAAGAACCGCTCCGAAGGCTTGTAGTTTAATAAAAAATATGGAACTGTATTATAAATGTTCATAATTACCGTCCTCCATTATATAACAATCCTCTTCATTAATTTGAACTATACTTTTAAAATTCTCCAAATAATTTTTAGTTCCTGCTTATTTCATACAGTTTTTTCATCAAAAATTTATTATAACTAATCGAACTTAATTATTATCAATCTTTATTAAAAGGCCACAAAAAAAGCCTGTATCCATAATTACTTGGTAATTGAAGAAACAGGCTTTATCTTTTAAAAAAAATAGTGATGTATTGATTTGATAATACATTGTTCAATACTATATACCAATACACTATCTTCCTTATTCTAACTATCATTTTTAGGTATAATGTTTACAAATAGCTGTCTCTCTCATTTTACAGACAAACAGAATAGATAGTGTCATCCACTTCCCCCTCAAAACTGTTGTGTAGTTTAAAAAGAAAGGTCTTGTAAATTCCGTTATTTATATTTATTTAAAATTTCTGCGGGAATATGACAATAATCATTTGGACATCTGGTTAATCTATCTTGATGTTCCTCTGCACTTCTGACATAATTTGTTAGGGGCAACACTTCAACCATTATAAGCTCGTAATCATTTCGCTCTCTAAGAAATGCCTTCGCCTCTTTTAAATGCTCAGGATTTTCACTATATACGCCCGTTCTATATTTCTCACCAACATCCTGTCCTTGTCTATTCAAACTGTAAGGATCAATGATTTCGAATAAATAGCCCATTAAATCTCGAATGGTTACAACTGTGGGATCAAACTCTGTTTTTACACATTCAGCGTACCCGTCATAATCGCCCTCAAGCGTACGACTTGTTCCATTCGCTCTTCCCGCTTCTGTAAACGTAACTCCTGGTAGTGTTTTTATAAAAGCTTGTACGCCCCATAAACATCCACCAGCCAAATATATTACTTCCATCATGCCCCTCCTTTTTTGTCTAAATACAGATCAATTTTATTACGAACCTATTCATAAAGAAAGGCACTCTTCACATTCAAGAAAGTATGTTTACTAATAGATAAAAATTATTAATCCTTAGATAGGTGTAACGAATCGAGTATATTTTCAACCAAGCGTTTGCGCTGTAGAAGTATCAGCTAAATGTATTGATGTCACTACTTTTTAACATGTATTACTTTGTAGCCAATAAATAAGATGAAAAACCAAACTGGTGCCACATATAGGGCAACACGCATATCTGGAATAAACGCCATTAACACAATCACCATTAATAAAAATACAATAGCAATATACGTAGAAAGTGGGTAAAGCGGAATTTTGAATTTCAGTTTGGCTACTTCCTCTTTCGTTTTTGACTTCCTAAATTTCAACTGTGCTAATAAAATAATCATCCAGCTTGTAATAACTGCAACCGTCGCAACTGCAGAAATATAGATGAACACTTTTTCAGGTACTACATAGTTTAAGACAACCGCGATTAATAACACAGCTGACGAAAATAATATCCCTCGACTCGGACTACCGTTTTTGCTTACTGTTTTAAAATATTCTGGACCATTTTTTTGTACCGATAAGTTGTGTAGCATACGTCCTGAACCATATAAGCCACTATTAAAGGCAGACATTGCAGCTGTAATGACGACAAAGTTAATAATGTGAGCCGCAGCAGGGATGCCAACGTAATCGAAAATTTGAACGAACGGGCTACCTTCTGAGCCAACTTCGTTCCAAGGGTAAATAACCATCATAACGCCTAATGCCCCAATGTAGAAAATTAAAATACGCCAAACGATGTTGTTAATCGCTGATGGAATAGACTTGCTAGGATTTTTTGCTTCTCCTGCAGAAATACCCACTAACTCAACCCCACCAAATGAGAACATAACTAATACAAGTGACATTAAAATACCATGGAAACCGTTTGGCATGAAGCCACCATGTGCCCATAAATTATCAAAGCCAATTGCTTCACCGTGGTTGCCGACACCGAAGAAAATAATGGCTAATCCTAGGACGATCATCCCGATAATTGCCACAACTTTAATCATCGCAAACCAGAATTCGAATTCTCCGTATGCTTTTACATTTGCTAAATTTACAAGCGTCATCATCACAAGTACGACAAGGGCAGTTACCCATTGTGGAATATCTGGAAACCAGTAGTTAATATATACACCGACAACTGTTAGTTCTGCCATGCCCACGACAATCCACATGAACCAATATGTCCATCCAGATAAGAAACCAGCAAAGCGCCCTAAATATTTATTCGCGTACATACTGAATGAGCCTGATACAGGTTCTGCTACTGCCATTTCGCCTAATGCACGCATAATGGTGAAAATAACTAACCCGCCAATTAAATAAGCTAGTAAAATAGATGGTCCCGCCATTTGAATGGTTGAACTAGAGCCATAAAATAAACCGACCCCAATGGACCCGCCAAGTGCAATTAATTGCATGTGACGCGTACTTAATTCCCGCTTTAGTTGTGAATCTTGATGATTATCTTTCATAATGCTTACTCCTCATACGTTTAGATTTTCAAATACTTGCTCAAAAAAGGAATAAAAAAAACGCCCTTTTGGATTAACCAAAAGGACGATTCAACTCGTGTTACCACCTTTAATTTATAAGCAATTCACATTACTTACCTTAAGAAGTACGGTCATTTGACGATACTCTCGCACATGATTACGGGTGCTTACCGGCGTAGCCTACTTAGAATAATCCTTTCGGTACACAGCTCCAAGATGAATTCTCAATCGTTTTACATGCACCTCTCATCGACCGGTAACTTTCTGTTCGTAAAAATAATTGATACTACTTCTTTTCATAGCCTTTGTTCTATACAAATATTTTTGAATTGTTTTTCATTTTACAGAAAAAAAATAGTTTGTCAATATAATTTTAAAAAATTCTTTATAAACTGCATAAATTACATATGACAATTCTATAGGCGGTTTAGTTCAGCTAATTTTTTCTGTTGCTAAAATTCTGTGTTATTCTTTCCCACTAAACTCCCATATATTTAAACCCTCAGAAGCTTCTGGTGTTTCAAAAAATTTAGTAACTTCAATAAACGTCGCTTCCGTGTCAAAAGCTGCTCTTTCGGGTTGTTCGTTACGCCTTTGCGCAATTTGACGCAAGCATTGCTGGTTATTTAAATTAAGGTAGATTAGTTGATGGTTTGCATTGACGCCTGACGCTATATCCAAAAACCACTTTCGCTGTTTTTGAGTGTTACCTGGAAAATCCATTACTACATGCGTACCAACACTCAATATGTCTTGGACATGCTTTTTCACCATCGGCTTGAGCTGTGCCGATAATTTTAAATAGTCCTCAAATGATGTGATTTGATTGGGATAAAGAGAGGAAAGCCATTCATCCTCAGATAAAAGTACCGCATTTTTTTCTTTAGCCAATTGTTTTGATTTTGTTGATTTTCCTGCTCCCATTTTTCCACAGAAAAAATATAGAGTCCCCACTTGTTTCATGTTTTTCTTCCCCCGAGCTTTTTTTATTGGTTTTAGTTGTTACCCTACCTTGTAAAACTATAAGTTTTGGAACAAGAAAAACGGATTCTACAAGTAAAATCCGTTCTTCGTCATTTCTTATAGTAACTCTAACACAATATTGAGAATACATTAGCTGATATGTTTTGCTAAGATCCTATTCCAAGTGTTATGACGTCATCAAAAGCGTTCCATCGTTAAATCAGTATTTACTGAAACAGCAGCTTTATTACCTTTGGCAGCTGAAATCATTAAAGTGGAAGGTTTAGATCTTTCGGTTTCCCCTGCAATATATACATTTTTTTGAGTTGTTCTACCAACACCATCTGTTATGACTTTTCCATCTTCGTCAATATCACAGCCAAGCTTCTCAGCAAACTGATTGGGGCGATAATAAGAGGGGGCCACAAATCCACCCGACCTTATAATGGTGGCTCCTGATTCAAACTCTATTTTTTGCAAGTACCCATCATTACCTATGAGTTCTTTTACCTTTTCTGATATTATTTTGATATTGTGTTTTTGTAACTCCATCTTACCTTCTTTAGATAGGTGAGCTCCATTCGTTAAGACAACCAAATCCTGTGACCAATTATAAATCAACTTAGTCAAATGCAGTACATGCTCTTCTTTTTCTGCCATCACCACTAATGGCCTATCCTTTTGCTCCCAGCCATCACAATACGGACAACTAAATAGACTTTTTCCATAAAACTTTCTTATACTTGGTATAGTAAATATTTCTTGAACACCGGTGGCGAGGATGATTTTTTCTGAAACAAATTCCTGACTCGTAGATGTTTTGACAGTAAATCGCTCATTACCTATATCCTTTATAATTTCAGTAACTGTCGCATTAAGATAGGAGACGGACGGGTAATTCACCAACTCTTTTAACGCTAATTCTTTAAATGCTTCTGGTTTTATCCCATCACGCGTAATAAATCCATGTGACGCCTGTGTCACTCTATTCCTATTTGTCCCATCATCCATTAATGCAATATTTCTCCTAGCTCTTCCTAAAGTTAAGCCAGCACTTAACCCAGAAGGACCTCCGCCTATTATGATACAATCAAGAACAGTCATTTTTACCTCCGTATTGATTTGCTTTCTTTTGAATTGTAATTTGCATTCGAGAACTACATTATTTCCTACATCATGGATTTCCATTCTTTACACACTAATAACGCGAAGTTTTTGTTTATTTCGTATTAAAAAAGACGCATTCCTTTTTAAAGAAATGCGCACAATTGTGGTAGATTTTTTCAAGATAAATTTGATAATAGTTGTTCAATAGCTTCCTGAGTCTTTCGGGTATATATGAATCAAAACATAAAGTAACAACACAATATTTTTTATGTGAAGATCCAGATGAATACGAGCGCTGTTCCTTATTGCAAAATCGCGCCCGAATCTTGAACAATTTAAAACCGTTGATTTCTGTTTCAGACGTACGCATTCTGGAGGGTTTGCTTCGCTCCTCCCATAGTCGCTGTTTTCCACTCCAATCAACTTTAAATCTGCTTCTTCATTTTGTTGGATATTCATATTTTTTTGGTTGTCTGCAAGACTTCTTTAACATGGGCAATACTGCCCCAAAACTTTGATAATTTTTTCTTGCTTCAGTCAATGTTAAGCCATGGTTTTGGTCACTTGCCTCAACATTACTTTGAATAAACAAATCTATCTCCCAAAAACATACGGGGCAAATATAAGCAAGGGCATCGCCATTGTTCGGAATTGTAATAAACTCGCAGCAAGGGCATGGTGAATTTCCAACTACTATATCAGATTCAATGTCATGTTCGCAGTTAGTTGTATCATCGTAGTTTATGTTTGGCATGAATTTATTTGTCTTATTTTCTTCGTTTTTCATTTTTGAGAAACCTCCTGGTAAAGTCCTTCAAATTCTCTTTACCTAAGTTCTGGAACAACAATCTTTCTCTTTTCATTTTGATAAAATATTATGAGTTTAAAATTGTAATCTCCTTATTACTGAGCATTCATTTAGCCATCAACGAAGGTCAAAATTAGCATGTCTCCATAGACAATGAAAGATGATTAAGTACCTTCAGGGGAGTTTAATTTCGTTATTTGCGAGTTAAAGGTGTTTCTGGTCTATTAGAGCAATATTTGCAAGTAGGGTCACTACATTTTGATTCAGTCCAACTATTACAATTAGGACAAAAATAAGAATCAAAATCATCGTAATATACTAAATTATATTTGCATTTAGAACATTTATCTTGTTTAATTTCACCATAAAATTCAAAATCATCTATCATCACTTTGCCGTAGCCTTCGGTTATTTTCATAAATAACCTCCTTGAAACTATTTAATCGATAATTGTGTAATTAATAACTATTATAACATATATTATCCATACATTTTTTTAAGTATATTACATTTATTTTCAACACTCTACTTCGTTATATGAATAAATAAATGTGCAAAAATTTTTGAATTATTGATAAAATCAAACCATTAATCTATTGGAGGACATCATGAACACGAAACAATTAAATGAGCAATTTTATGCGAAGAGAGAACTTGTTGGTACTGTCGATCATTGCCTATGTGAGGATTGTATTTTTTATGCGGAGCAAATTATGAAAAATAATACGCTTGTCGAGTTTTTACATACTAAAGGCCTTGATCCACGAAAAGCTGATGAAGTTTGGTGTTACATGGAGAAAGATGGATATAAACATTACACGATTGATTTTTTTGAAGTGTATGCAGATAAAGAAGAAACGCATACTTTTGGCAACGCAAAAATCACATTTTATGTCAACATCTACGCTGAAAAAGAGCAGCTTCCATATGTATGCACAATAGATGCTGTTTTTAAAATGTAGTGTAACTTTAAAAATCTCCAAAGCATCGTTTTCGAACCTTTCGTTAAAGAATGTTATTCAGCAATCTGGCCCTGTTTGTTGGACGCAAGTCAAACAAAGCTCTTCAAACTAAACTACCATTGGTCTTTAAGTTAAGGTTAAGACTTTGTTAGTTGAAGCGTATTTAAGACATGACATTATTTTATTAATTTTTCCCCTAGTAAAACTTCATAGAGATTTTCTGAATCTTGCTTTGTTAATTTCACATAATTATCACTATCCGTAACAATTTCTAAATTTTCACCATTTTGGCTAACCCAAAGCGATTTCGCTACTGTTCTTAAATGGAAATTGAAATTGGTAGTCAGCATAGCGTGCCATTTCTATTTTTTTATTTATCCAATTAGCATTTTCCACTATTTCAATCGCTTTTTCCACTTGTTTTTTTGATTGACTTCTTTAAAGTCTTCAAAAATATTTTCTTCACCAGTTCGTTTCTGTACAGTTATTTTTTGTCCACCCATTTCATTCAAACAACCCGAAGTAACTAACAAAACAGCTAGTAGGGAAAAAAATAATATTATTTTTTTCATGTGGCCTCCTTATATATTACTTTCTTATAGTACTAAACTACTCCGTTAGTTTAATAAAGAAAAAAGAGCTGCATTTGCAACTCAATATTAGTTAATTAATGCGCTCCGCTAGTAACGATGTAAACTTTCTATAAAGGCCTCTGATTCCTCAGCTATTCGCTCATAGTCAATACTATGAATATAGTGAGATGAATCTAACTCTATCAATTTACCTTTATCAATCCTATTAATAAAGTCATTTTGAATTCCATTCCACTTTTGATTGTCAAAACCAGTCCCCACACCATTCGATGAAAACAAAAGCATAGGCATGTTCGGGATTCCAGCTTCTTTGACTTTTTTCGCATTTGCTTTTATATAATCTATTTCATTAACCATATCTTTAGTCAATGTTCTTCGATAAAAAATTACTTTATACAACACTTTCTCTTCATCTGTTAAATTCCCATATTTTATTGCATCACTTTCCGATAGATTTGGAATCCATCTGGTCAAACCAGTCTTAGCAGTAAAAGCACCTAATCGAACGAGGAACATATTGATAGATACTTCTTCATATACAGCAGGAACAGCCATATCTAATCCAATAATAGCTTTTATTTCATCAGGGTAATCTTGCGCCCATTTCAAGGCTTCAATGCCAGACATCGAATGCGGGAGTAAAATATATGGACCTTCAATTTCTGATTTAAAAAGTGCCTCTTTTGTTTCAGCTAGAATTGTATCAATATCTCGGTCAATATCTGTGACTTCGCTAAATCCATAACCTGCTTTTTCAACAACAACAATTTTATATTTATCGCTTAACAAAGTATAAAGTGATTTAAAATCTAATGCAGGTGAGCTCGTACCACCACCAGACATAAAAACAAGTGTATCTTCTCCTTTTCCTTCTGTATAAACGTGCATTTGATGACCATTAACTTCTACAAGTTGCCCAGTTGGAACAAATCGTACCTCTTCTTTTGATAATTGTATTTTATGATTAATAAAACTCAAAGTAAGAATCAACACAAATAATGAAATGATAATTGTAAATATAATTAACATAATGCGTTTAAATCCTCTTTTCATATTTCTCACCTATATCCTGCATTTTATACACAATCCAGTTTCGGTCCTTTAACACCTGTAATATTTCATAACTGCCTGAATGGTTAAAATGAAACTAATGACCGTCGATAATAAAAGCTCCATTGCTTCATGCTGATTCCATATCAGCCCATATCGCATGAACAAATAAAAGCAGCTTGCCAATGCATGGCAGGTAAATAGACTTCCCCAGATCACTGCCTTTGATCTTTTATAAGCATTACTCCCCCTTAAATACTTCATATAGTAGAAACAAACAGCACCTATTCCTATAATGAACAGTGAGGTCTGCGCAAAGGATGTTGTCACAGTCATCGCTTCTTCATGCGGCATATCCACATAGAGAAGGTTTCCAAGGTGAATTATGTTAAAGCTCAATAGACAAATTACCACATATAAAAACAATAGCCATTCGGCAGTTATCATGAACCATTTCATTGTTGCCTCTACCATCCTAGTCTAATAACCTTGTATTCTCTTTATTTTCTATATATCTACAAAAGGGACAATAATGATCTCTCGCTATGAAGATCGCACGGTACATTTCTGACCAAGGAATGGTATCTTCACAGCTATCACATTCTACATAGAGATCAGGTAATAAACCCTTATCTAACAAAACATCCCACTGTGTGTTGGTTAATTGATCAGGTCCATTTTTTATAATATCTATAATGATTGCCAATACTTCCCCATCATAAATTCGATTTGACTTCACTAATTCTGTTAAATAAGCCATACATTCGGTTGGTTCACTTATGATTTTTTGCTTTAGCTTTTCCCGTAGCATGTAACGCCCACTTTCTTTTCTAACTTCACTTGTAAATCTAACACTACTCTCTAATTATGTAAAAAAATAAAAATTAAGTAAATAAAAAACCTTCTTCTACAAGAATGTTTTCAGCATTTTTTAGAACCATAGGGTAAATACCATTTCTCCTTTCTGCAAGCATACATATTATAAGTTGTAGAAAGGAGGGATTTTCAGTGGGATACAATGGAAACGTAGGTAACATGAACAACAGCTGCTATTATGGCGGCGACTCTGGCGGTGGCGGCTATTACGGTTCAACATTCGTATTAATCGTCGTTCTGTTCATTCTTTTAATTATTGTTGGCGCTTCTTTCATGTACTAATCATCCCAATTAGCACCTAACCCTTTTACAGACTCCTAAGTTCTGTAAGGTCATACTAGCTATTTTATTAGGGTCACTTTACCAGCCTAGTGACCCTTTTCCTTTTCAGACAATCGTGCGATAATCAAATCTGAAATGGTAAATTTGAGGTGAATTTTACATGATGAGAGTAATTAAAGCATTGTTAGGCATTGCATTGATTATGGTTGGCCCTATGTTGATTGTCATTACGGTTGACGATACTGTATTTCTCAAAAATATATTATTAAGAATCATTGGTGGTCTGTTCATTTTACTGGGCGTTCATTTATTACATAGACAGTTTCATCCGAATTCATACACAAGTAAACCCACGAGCTCCGAATAAAGAGCACTTGGGTTTACTTGAATAATTTAGAAAATATTATTCATTGGCAAAATATTTTGGATCTATTTGAAGAAGAGTTGTATTCATATCATAAAAGAATCCCGATTTTAACTTTTCCTCATGCGTAAATCCTTGTTGTTGTTGAATAAATGCTAACCATTCCTTTTCTAACTCACTACTACTCTTCCCGTAAACTTCCTCTAATTTTTGCGCTAGTTCTTTCTCGTTGTATATATGTTCAAACTTTTCGAGTCCGTAGGTATCAATTAAGAATTTAACAAATGATGCCGCATGCGTGTAGCTCATCTCCATCATGACTCGATTCTGTTCTTCACTTGAAAGTGCTGGGCGAAAATAGACATCATCTTGATTTGGATCAATTAACTTACTAATAGGAATTAACTTATCTGAATCCAAATAATGCTTCATGAATTTTTCAAAGGAAAATTGTTCTTTTTTCCCATATTGCTCCTCCATATAACTTGCAAAACCCTCTTGTGTAAAATAGCCATGGTCTGATCCAAAATTGTTGCCATAGCCAAGTAAAGAATGGGTCATTTCATGGACAAGTGGATAGGAATCTTCTTGAACGCCAACTAGTTCGATTTTCGATGCAAGCCCCCAGGATAGACCGTCTTCCTTAAACCATACGTTTATGTGCTCGGATGGCGTGTAGGAAGTATGTATAGAAGCCTTTATGTGGTCGTATGCTGTTACAATTTCATCCTTTATAGCCTCTACTTTTTCTGGTGGAACACCAATCTCATTCTTAATCTCAAAGGTTATTTTGCCATCCTTTGTGACCACAATATTTTCATCGTTTTGCTCTTCCTGTATTTGGTCTTTAGGTTGAACGGTTTCTGCTGTACAGGCTGTTAATAGCAATGTACAAAGAAGGATTGTGCCTCTCCATTTAGCCATAATTACCTCCTAAAAAAGTATTTTCCAGTTTATACGAAATTTAAAATCCAAAAGTTTCATTTTTAAAAGAAAAATAGGGAAAATTAGACAAAATTATTTATAATGTTAGTAGACATGGCAAAAAGGAGGTCGCAATGAACAAAAGTACGTGTATTCATTACAATCCACGCTATGGCTGGGATTTAAATAGTGATGCAAATTTAGAAATGCGGTTATTTGCCAAAGCACAGCGTAGACAAGTAACTATTCTCAGCTATGGATGTGACTTAGATCATCACACCATTAAAAAAATTGCTCGGCACTACCTCACTAGGAAAGAATCTGACGAAGCCGAAGAAACATTAGAAATAAGATATGATACATATGATGCTAATTCAAGTAAACATGAAGAAAGTCAATACTATTGGAAAACCTCTTTCATTAGTGAAAGAACATTAGCTGCTTTCCTACAAGCGCTACGTCGATTATCTGGTACACATATTCACTGTGAATTTAATGTGCGGGGACATTTTGAAGTAAGGATAAATGGTGTGGAATTTTCTACACGTGTATTAAAAGCCCTTGATTATCCATCTATGTATAAGGAAGATTTAATCGGACGCTATCTTTTATTTATTGATACAGAATCACCTGACAATGAAATAATACGTCATAAAATACACTTGCTCCCTAAAGAGCTGCAAAGTCTTTCTCTTCCCTTAGATAGTTCACAGCTCCAATGGCAACTATTAGTAAAGGACTGGATAACAGCCATTCTTCGCTATGATGCGTAAATTTTAGCATATGCAAGATGATGGTCTATAAAACCAAGTAATCTTATCATATAAATAGAAGTAGTGTTAAACAGATTCGTTTAACATGGCACCTCCCGATTTGTTACTAAGGGGCACTTCTATCCGTGCCCCTTCTATTTTTTGCCTATTGCACACGTCATCGCCATCCAATATAAAATTAATTCGTTATGATGGGACGTAGATTTATGTTAGAGGTTATTTTAAATTTTCTATCGAATACCTATGTTGGTCAAAATATAGAAGGCTCCGACAAAATGATTGGTTCCACACCATTTATTATGATGAACCGTATCACTCCTTATTTTTTGTCAATCGTCATGTCAGAAAATATCTTCAATTGTTTGTATAACCTATACTCGAACACTTTTACTTCAATCATACATACTTCATTCCATAAAGGTAACAATACAATGCATTAGGGAAAGATCACAAAGAGGTGTTTGGAAGAAAATGAAAAAGATTTTACTGTTTTTTATATTCTCCCTTGTACTAATTACTTCATTTCAAACCATACCCGCTTCAACAGCTGAACTAACACAGGATTCTAACGAGCTGAGATTGCAGGATATGCTCATGCTTTTGCTTACTCCTTATATTGACGAAGATTTGACCAATTATTATTCAAAGATTAGAAAGGATGTTTCCCCTCATATTACGCCTTGGAAAATTGAAGTAATTGATACAAAAAGAAATCATTTCCGAGGCTTTCAAATGCAAATTACATTTGAAATTGAACCTACGGATGGCGGACAATGGATTCCTATTGGAAAGGATCGAATGACCTATGAAATTTCTTCAGGACCTGATGTTAAATTGATTCATCACACACATCTCAAAACGTATAAATATCCGCCTGAATAATACCTTCTCATTAAAATCATGGGCTTGTCCCTTTATTGAATGTCATGCGATTTTTTTATCTGTGAATCATAAAAGCACCCCATCAAAGCTTGTCTTACTTTGATGGGGTATTTCATCGTAATACTAAATTTCGCTGTTCCTAGACGATCTATTTATTTTCTATCTCTTATTTCTTCTAGTATTTCTATTATGCGATTGTTTTACCTTTCAATCGATTTTAACTTTCTCTCTATTATGCTTGAAGAGAAAAACACAATTAGTACAATTGCTATTCCAATTAGTAAATCCATTTTAATTCCCCCACTGTTTATTTATGTAATTTCACTTCATCCTACATAGATTTCAAAAGAAAAAGATGGCTCTATACGGAGGCCATCTTTAAGTAAAGTATCCATGGTTGATAAACAACGATGAATTAACGGATTCGAGCCTTGCGGAAGCCGTCGAATATACTGATTGTCGCAGATACAACAAATATAATGATTATGCCGCCAATTAGCCATATTTCAAATTGCTTAGTAGAGGTGGTAAATAAATTACTCATGTACGCGATACTTTCTTGGTTCATAAAATTCGGATTACTTACTATCACAATGAATACAACGGTTGCGAAAAGCTCCACAATTGTATTAAAGATTGCCACCTTTTTCGTCCATTGCCCTTTCAGTAGTTTGTAGAGAGCTAAGCCAATTTCGAGAGCAATGACAACGATCACAATAGGCCAATAATGAAGTAAAACATCCTGATTTAAAGCTGGCATTACGAATTCGAGACCCTCTCCACCATCTTCATATATACCTAAAAGATGATTTGCATAAAAATAAAAAGTTGCCCAAATGGCCGTCCACATTAAATAGCCAAATACTTCAAGCTTGGTAATTGCCTTTTTCTTAGGAATATAAATGACGGTTTTCAGATCTTCGGGAGTCCATTTTTTAAGACTTGCTGATAATGGATGCTGCTCTTTTCCTTTATCAGTACGTTCCAAAATGACGAATACGACCGTTAGCCAGAAAAAGACATGTATGCCTACTTCAATGATTCTCCATATTCCTTCACCCATCATATTGAGGACAGCATTCATAACCGCCTCTTCCCCGCCAAAACTAATAAAATATTCAGCAATCATTGAGATTACCGCAATGACAGCGGCAATGGGAATAATCATTTTTAGTAACGAGAGGTATACATCAAAATAGCGAGGGCCGATTAAATGCATTGGTTGATCACGATAACCGCTCGCTAACGCCGCTGGATTCCCTAACTTTTCCAGCACTTCCTTTACATCATGCTCATTGTAATCATCAGGCAGCATATCCCCAATGGTTGATCGTAACTCAAGTGCGATATCCTCACGATTTTTTTCAGGGAGCCTCCGCGTGACTTCTTGAATATAAATTTCAGTCAGATTCATCTTTATCCTCATCTCCTTTTAGTAGCTCATAAAGTTCTTTTGAATTATTAATCCATTCTCGTTTCAATTGCAAAAAGACGTCTAATCCAAATTCACTTAAGACATAATACTTGCGGGGTCTACTCTCAGAGGTTTCCCAGCTACTTGTCACTAACTCTTGTTTTTCTAAACGGCGAAGCAATGGATATAAGGTACTTTGATCGATGTTAATGCCCGAATCTTCCAATAATTGAACAAGTGAATATCCATACTGCGGTGTTCGTAATTGACTTAAAACGGCTAATGTCAGTGTTCCTCTCCTAAGTTCTGTCATTAATGAATTCAGTAACGTACTCATTCACTCACCTCAATTCCACTTACTATATGATATACACTGTATAACTTATACTATGTATCGTACACTATTATTGTTACAACAACAAGCAATTTTTTTCCTTTATAGAAAAAATAGCTGTTTTCAGGAGTCAGGAGTCTTAGTTCCTTTTCAGCTGCTTGGTTTCTACCAATTAAAACGGAATGGCAAAATTTATAGCAACAACCTTCTGCTAATTAAAGGTCCAATCACTGTATTATCGTTAAATTTCCAATACATAACATTTCAGACATTAGTCTGAAGACAATCATTGATGTTAGACGTTATATTGTATTTATACTTTTTAACGATAAAAGTATGAGGAAAAATCCTAGACAACCATTACGTATAGAAAAAAATTACTACTAAAACGTTCAAGTATCTTAATTTATAAAACTATACGTAATGTGTTTGTTAGATTTGTACTTGAAAAATTACCAACAGGTAGAACATCTTGTACAACGTAGCGTACAGTGATGTTTTTTTTATGCGTTTTGCTATGAGCAAAAACTGTATGTTCAGACCGATTAACTATTTATTAATAAGGAAATACAAATGTGTCGAGGTGACTTCTATGAAAGAGAAAATGCATTTTACAATTTTAAGTAACGATTCAACTGACGGAGATGGAGGTTACGGAGTAGGTACCCTTGATCTAAATAATGTAACGTCAATTATTATAGATTGTGAAAAAGAGCACGTGTTTATAGATTTAGAAGCCTTACACGGACGAAGTAAAATTGAAAAAAAAGTTCGTTTTTCACCTGATCTAGCTCATGCTAGTAGCGATTATTATCGTTATTGGATAGTTTGGGTAGCGATTCAGGTTAATCAAAATGGCCCCTATTATGCGGGATGTACCGCAAGTGAAGTACGGGTATCAAAAGAAGAACGTCGTATTAAGCTTGGCTATAAATCTTTGCCAGAGCAGGTAAATTTTTTAGATAAGGCACTGAAAGGGAAATTTCACTTGCAGCATATGGATAGTCATTCAAAAAGGCTACTTTTTCAGTTTTTATCTGAATTTAATGAAGCGTATTGGAAACACTCACCCGAAGAATTAAAACACCAGTTGTCTGTATAGGAGGATTTATAATGGCATTTGTAATTACAGAATTATGCAGGGATGAAAAAGCGGCTGTCTGTTTGGATGTCTGTCCAGTAAATTGCATTGTTATGACAGATACCCAATATGTAATTGATCCAGATCTTTGCATTGATTGTGGAGCTTGTGAATTAGTTTGTCCAGTAGAAGCGATTTATTTTGAGGATGATTTGCCTTCTGACTATCAGTCAGCAACCCTTCTAGCACGAAATCATTTTCGAAATTAGCATGGTCTTTATCCATATAGATTGAATAGAAGCGAGAACAAGTCGATTTCCTATACAATAAGAAATCGACTTTTTCGTATGGCTTATTTAATAATGACGAATTTAGCCTAACTGGCGTTTAAATTGTTTAATGGCGAAAAAATATGCGATGACCATGATGCCGATGCTCCACATAAGAGCGGGCCAGATATCATTACTAACAGAGACTAAAAGAAAAACCTTGCTTTGAATCGATAAAGTCTGTTTGTTCAATAAAGTAATAAGGGCTACCTCGCAACTCAATGTTACCTTTTCTGCTTTAGAAACATTCTTTATAAAATCTTTAACTATGTGTTGAATAATCGTATCATTAACTTTTTCATCCTTCGGAAAAATTACTGATGCAGACCTTTTTTAAATTACCACCTGTTCTTATGCTAGTAAATCCTATCATTTGTATATCTATTTATCCATAGCAGGTATCGTGTGGGTCATTACTTATCTAAAAGCAAAAAGCTTACGCTCGATTATTTTATCCCATGTGAGTGTAGATTTAAGGAATTTGACTGTCTTAACCTTCTTAACTATTTACCTTCCTCATAGGCAAAGATGGTGTGAAATCTAGGACACCATCTTCTATTTTTCATGCTACTTAACGATTGCTAAAATATCCTTTGGCTCATAAAAAACGTAATCTGCCTCCTCAAAGCCAATGGTGGATTTGGCTCCCCAATGGGCAAGGGCAAATTTGGTGCCTGCTTGCTTTGCGCATTGGAAATCATAGATAGAATCACCAATATAGATGGCCTCTTCTGGTGCTACCTGTAATGCGTCCAGACATTTTAACAGCGGCTCTGGGTGTGGTTTATGCTTTTCCGTATCACTGGCACTTACAATATGCTGGAAATACTCACTTAACCCAAACGGCTCAAATTCATCCACTACCTCTTGCGCTGTTTTAGAAGTGACAATCCCTAATTGTAGTGGCTTTGTTGCAAGGTGCTGAATAACTTCCTCTAGACTTTCGAAAACAGCCACTTCATGTGAAAAATCCAGCACAGCCGCAGACCATTTCTGATGCACAGCCTCTATGTCATCCACGTTAAGCCTCTGCAATGCATCTTTTCCTGGGATGCCTAAAGCAAATCGTAATGCCTCAAAGGGATAGTCCTGTTGTGTTTCTTCTCGTAAGGTTCTTTGCAATGACTGTAAAATCGCTTGCTCCGTATCCAAAATCGTTCCATCTACATCAAATATAATCGCTCTTAACATGTATAACCCTCCTAGTTAAAGCACGTTATTTATATATGTGCATAATTGCTGATACAATTCCTCTTCATAATCCTTCTGGCCTCTTATAAATTTCTCCTTTAAATTATAAAAACATATTTCAAGATATTCCTGATTATGATGCTGTTGAAAGGGTCTCCTATCCTTTACTGGGCCCAAACCCTTAAAGTAGTTATTCTTTTTTTCGTAGGTTCGAATTTGATAACCCCGCTTCTTCATTTCATCCATGACTTTTTCTGTATACAAATACAAATCTTCTTTTGGGTATTCGTATATATAATTAATCAGTATATGCTGATCCTCTTTCGCAAATATGCTATTTAGCTCTCTCCACTGCGACAGTAGTTGTCCTTTTGGTAGATACGCAATTAAATCTATATGCCATAACCTCATGCGCCTTCTCCTTTCTATTAATCAACCATTAGTGTAAAATATTACTTACTATGATACTAAACTGACGGAGGGATAGTATGGAAATAAAAACTGCAACGCTCGATGAAATTCCACAAATTGAGCGTTTATACCAAGAGCTTTTTTTAGAGATGTCGATTCTTCAACCTAAATATATCAAACCTGCCAAACAAGATGCCAACTTTATCAGGTTTACGATCATTGAAGATGATTCAGATATTTTAATCGCAACATTCGAGAACGAAGTAGTAGGCTTTTTGCTTATTAAAGAAACGACGACCCCACCCTATACTTGCTTGGTTGAACACAAATATGCTTTTATTGTGGATGTGATTGTTGGCAAGCGTTACCAAAATAAAGGAATTGGATCTGCTTTATTAGAAGAAGCGAAAAAATGGGCAGCCTATCGTCACTTGGACTATCTGGAGTTAAATGTATTGACTGAAAATAAAGGCGCTAAATCCTTATATGAAAAACACGGATTCAAGGATACGAACCAGACGATGCGCTTAGAATTTTAAGTATGTGATGAGAAAGAAGGGATTTCAATGGAAGAAATGAAAACCGTACACAAGAAAGCCAACCTCATAGTGCCTGTCTTTATTGGCATGGGGGTAGGTGCGTTTATCGGTTTACTTGCCTATGTAAAAGACTGGCTATAAAAAAAGAGACAAAGCCCCTCAAACTGCTTTGTCTCTTTTTAACACTATATTAGTTTACTTTCTTTCAGTAAATCATAGATGATTGTATCCTTTGTTTTATGAATACCCAATTTACCGATTTGCTTTAAGATAAATGGTGCATCAATATCTGTTAGTTTTTTACCATCCAGCAAACGAGCCGTTGATGCTAATAATGTGCGAACATCAAAGGCAGACGCAAACACCTCTGGCACACCTCGGTCAATCGTTAATAGTTGATAGACCGCCTCCATCGCCGTTCTTACGGAATATTCCGTAGTAAAGACTGTATCTTTTGCTGTTTCGCTGAAGTTGCCAATAAAGGCTAAATTAGCTGATCCTTCTGGCACAACAAGTGGACGATCACCCATTGCTCTTGGCATGAAATAAGAAGTGATGTAAGGCATATAGCATGGAATCGTATTGCAAGAATTTTGTGCAATGTCTGGAATTTCATCCACTGGTACACCCATATGGTATAACCACTCTTGTGCAATCTCAATGCCTGTACATTCTGTGATACTTTTTTTAATAAAATCACCTGGCTTGTTTGAAAGTAAGCCATAAATCCAAACAACTAACTGGTCCTTTGGTTGATTTTTAAAGTGAGGTTGGCGGTTCAATGTATAGCTTAGCATCCAATTAGAATCGGTAGCTGTGACAATCCCTCCTGTTACAACCTTACCAGCGTATGGATCCCTTTTACTGATTTTTTCAATATATGGAGCCACTCGATCATCTAATGTTGTAAGGGTAGCTGAAACAAACCAGCTTTCCTCTGGCAGATTATCGCAGAACTTTTCTGGTCGACCAAACTCTTCACCTTGGGCAGCGATATTTTTCCACAGGGACCAGCTGCCACCTAAATCTTTATTGATAGGGGCTGGCGTATTATTATCCCCGTATGTTGTACTTTCTGTAATACTACCATTTGTCACAAACACTAACTCATTTTCTGTTAGTTCAATATTCTTTTTCACACCATCTTTTCTTAACACCAATGTATGAGCTACTTTTTTGTCTCCTACCTTATCAACTAAAACATTTTCTACAACCGTATTATATTGGAAATCAACATCATGACTTTCTAAGTATTTAATCATTGGCAGCACGAGCGATTCATACTGATTATACTTTGTAAATTTTAAGGCCGATAAATCTGGTAATCCGCCAATATGATGAATGAAACGCATAATATAACGACGCATCTCCATCGCAGAATGCCATTTTTCAAACGCAAACATTGTAGACCAATAGAGCCAAAAATTCGATTCAAAAAATTCATCTGAGAAAACATCTGTGATTTTTTTGTCCTCTAATTTTTCCTCAGGCGTAAAGAATAATTTAATCATTTCTTCTGAGGATTTGTCTGATAAAGTGAACTTGCCATCATCCTCAAGTCTTTGGCCTCTATCCTTCATTAATCGACATTTTGAATAATTAGGATCCTCTTTATTAAGCCAGTAAAATTCATCTAAAACGGAAGCATTTTCTACTTCTAACGAAGGAATGGAACGGAATAAATCCCATAAGCATTCAAAATGATCTTCCATTTCTCGTCCACCGCGAATAATAAACCCTCTCGTCGGATTAAGAATGCCATCTAGACTTCCTCCTGAAATATCTAACTCTTCAAGAATATGAATGTTCTCACCTTTCATTTGGCCATCACGAATTAAAAAACATGCTGCTGACAGTGAGGCTAGTCCCGAGCCAATCAGATAAGCAGACTTTTTATCGACTCCCTCAGGTTTTTTAGGACGTGCGAAAGCTTCATAGTTACCATTGCTGTAATACATATTACCGCCTCCTAATTTATTATTCTAATATAGAATAACACAGGTTATCGACAAAATGGTAAAATGAGCTAATAATTAACAAAAAATTCAAATCCGCTAATTGTGCGTTAATTTATCTTCCCTTCTCATTGGACAAAGCAAGTGCTTGTATTTTTATAAAAGAGAACCATACAGTAAATAATCGTAATAACTCCCTTAACGCCTGCCTTAAAAAGGAAAAACCAATTCAATATGTTACTATTAGCTTTGCATAATTATTATCTCAATAAACCTTTTTCAGCCTTCATTCCCTTTTTATGTTTAGCCAATTTCTCGTTACCTCGTTTAAAATTTCCCGTCATTTTAGCTAACAATAGCTGGATTTCCTTTATCTGCCCCTCCACCTGCTGAATTTTTGCTAGTAGACGCTCAGCCTCTTTCTCCTTGACGATTTTAATGTGCTTCCCTTCATAATAAATAACGACAGTCCCCTTTTTTGTCGTTTGATATGAGAATGGTTCCTTGTTTAGTCTATTACGTTTATCGATTTCACTCACAGCTTCATCCCCGATTTCTTTTTAATTAGATTCAATAATTGCTTACAACTTTTTCTATTTTCAATATGTTATTATTAACATATATTATATAAATATGGTATTTTCAGTCACACTTCAAGCATAGTGATAAGGAGAGAGGTATTCATATGGAATGGTTGAATGTTCAAACACTAATTTGGTTGTTTCCTATTTTATTTATTATCCATGATTTTGAAGAAATTATTATGATAGAGAAATGGTTACATCATAATCGTCATAAGCTGTATGAAAGATTACCCCAAAAATTAGCCGATAAAGTGGTAAAACAATTTTCAATGAGCACCGCACAATTTGCTGTTGCTGTCTTATTTATCTTCTTGTTTGTCAGTCTCTCTACCATTCTGGCTAACTACTATTTTCTAAACGGGGCTGCTTTTACTATTTATTTTTTCACAGCTGTTACACTTGTTTTCTTTATCCATGCTTTTACCCATATTGGACAATCGCTCTTATTTCGTTCTGTTACTCCAGGAGCTATAACATCAGCCATCATCATTATTCCCTATAGCATTATTTTATTTAAATCTTTGTTTACTAGTGGCATCCTTACTTGGCATATCGTTTTGATAAGCCTGCCTTTTGGCATACTATTTTTCCCCATTGTCTTTACTGCGCATTGGATAGGAAAAAAAGTGATATAGATACATATTCATGAAAAGATAGAAAGGAGGCAGGAGAATGGCAAAAACTCCGATTTATTTAAAATTAATGATTGGTATTGGGATGGTTATTATCCTAGCTTCGTTGTACTTTTTAAAAGACCAGCCTTATTATTTATGGGTTAGGTGGACAGGTAATATTTTATTGATTGTAGGCATTGTATGGATGCCGTTCACTAAAGAAACCAATAAAAAACATGTAAATTCTTAGCAGGAGTAAATCTTCTGCTTTTTTTGCGGTAAATTTACCTACGATTATAATAAAAGTGATAAAATCAGATAAAAAAAGAAGGTCTTTGTATGTTAGAAAAACTAAATGTATTTCTCCAAAAATACATTGCGATCCTGACACCATTAAGTTTAATTGTAGGTGTATTCTTAGAAAGTATTGGACATCATTTATTATTCCTCGTCTCCTGGCTATTTGCCTTCATGACATTCTCAGGAAGCTTACATATGAAATTTAAAGATGTAAAAATTTTCATGAAGCATCCAGTTCTCATTTTATTCTCCATCCTTTTTCTTCATCTCTTGATGCCTTTATGGGCTTATTTCTTATCCACTGTTTTGTTCGATGACCATTTGTTGACTGTTGGTTTTGTCTTAGCAGTTGCACTTCCAACAGGTGTAACGAGTGTTATTTGGATCAATATTTGCAAAGGGAACTTACCGTTAGGCTTATCAATTATTTTAATTGATACGCTCCTTTCACCCATCCTCCTCCCCTCCATCCTCTATATCGTTTCGGGTGAAAAAATTGAGTTGGATGTGGCATCCCTGATTCTGAATTTACTATGGATGATTGTCTTACCCACGATTTTAGGTATCTTAGTGAATGAACTTTCGAAAGGAGCCATCCCTCAAAAAATCGGTAAAAAACTTGCTCCTTTTTCAAAGCTATGTTTATTTGCTGTCATACTGATTAATAGCAGTGCCATTGCTCCCTACTTAAAGGATATCAACATGCATCTCTTCTTCGTGGTGCTTTTAGTGTTCTTCCTTGCAGTATCAGGCTATCTATTTGCTTACCTCATTGGTCGATATCTGTTAAAAGACGGTCCACAAATGGCAACCTTTGTTTTTACTGGTGGCATGAGAAATATTGCAGTCGGTGTCATCGTAGCCACAACGTACTTTCCAGGTAAAGTCGCCATGCCTGTTGTGTTCGGTATGCTGTTTCAACAGGTGCTAGCCTCCGTTTTTAGTAAGATGGTGAATCCTTTGTATAAACCAGATAAGAGCACCGTATAGACGGTGTTCTTATTTTAGGTTTGCACTTATACTAAATAGGAGAAGCTTTTATTTATATTTGAAGGGTGTGCTAATATGTCATACAATTTCCAACTTATATCACCAAAAATATCCCCGAATCTTGACAAAGCAAATTTTCAGGATATTTTTTATGAGGAGGAACCCTATTTAACAAATTGCAAGATTACGGATACGGTCATTGCTCACGAGGATATTGAACGATTAATCGTCTCTAATGTTATCTTTAAAAATGTCACATTCATCGATTGTACCTTTCAAAAAATTGATTTAACGGACGTCATTTTTGAAAACTGTGATTTATCTAACACTAACTTAAGTGAAGGCATCATTCATAGAGTGGCCTTCAAAAACTGTAAATTATTAGGGTTGAATTTAACTGAAGCAAACCTCGGCAATGTTTCATTTGAAAATTGCCTTGCAAACTTATGCAATTTCCCCGAAGTGCGCTTTAAACAAGTGCTATTTGATAGCACCTCCCTGCAAGGTGCGAATTTTTATGATTGTTTACTTAATAAAGTAGCGTTTCAGGAAAGTGATCTAAATGATGTTGATTTCTCTCAAACTCCCTTAAAAGGAATAGACATCAGTACATGTAAATTTAAAAGACTTCAAGTAACTCCAGAAAGTTTAAATGGGTGTGAAGTCTCTACTGAACAAGCCATAGGTTTTGCTTCATTACTAGGGTTGAAGGTTAAATACTAGTTTAAGGGCTTAAAAGTTCAAGAAAAAAATAAAGCGCTTATCCTTATGCTCGGATAGCGCTCAATTTTTACAATTTGTTAATCTGCTATTTTATCATCTTTTAGTATTTTATCCTGCTATTTGAGGGCTATCCTCCTAATTTGCGGGCTATCCCTCACTTTGAACGTTCTATCCGCTACTTTTTCAGTTTTATCCTCCACTTTTAGAATTCTATCCTTCTACTTGAGGGCTATCCTCCACTTTGAGCGTTCTATCCGCTACTTTTTCAGTTTTATCCTCCACTTTTTGAATTCTATCCTTCTATTCGAGGGCTATCCTCCTCTTTAAACGCAAGGTGTCTGATAATTACAGCCTTTTATATAGCATTTCTATATGTTCTATTCCATCTTCTAAATAAACATCTGATGTCTTTTCAAATCCGAAGCCCTCATAGAATTTTAGCAAATATGCCTGCGCAGAAATGCGGATTGCGTCTTCTCCAATATCATCTAGAATGTAATCAATTGCTCTTTTAACCATTTCCAGAGACAATCCCTTTTTTCTGTAGGTTTGCTTTGTTAACACTCTTCCGATTGCTGCTTCTTGATATGCTATTCCTTTGGGTAGAATTCTTAAATACCCAACTACCTCTCCTTGGTCTTCACCAAATAAATGATAAGCATTTTCGTCTTTTGAATCTAGATCCTGATAGACACATTTTTGCTCTACAACAAAAACTTCCGCACGAACCTTCAGTATCTCATATAGTTCTTTTACTGTTAATTCATCAAATTTTTTTATCTTCCAATCCACTTTTATAGCCTCCTATACTATTCAATTTCATAAAGTATAGCAAAAGTAGAATAAAAGTGGATCAGCCCCCTTAAAAGATTAAACTACATATCTATCTAGAAATTTACTTGCGTCACTATTAAACTTCCATAGGATTCCGAATTCTAACTGATAGGTTCTACATCTCTTCTATGAGCAGTTTTCGTTTGGCTAATATCACCATATCATCCATCTCAGACCGTTAAATCATTTTCTAATTTTATATTCGTCACTTCTTGTAGAAGCCGCTGGAGGACAGCCGCAAAAATGGCGATAACTAGTGAAACAAAAATGATGAGGAGTCCCACTATTCCAAAAGGAGGATCCATTTTGTTTGTTATAAAATGAAAAAGTGGTGAAGCTAAGACATGCAAGCCACTGATTATTATCGCACACCACTTTATGTACTTTAATGCTTTTACAGATAATTCCGAGAAAGCTGTATTCGCTTCAATGTACCGTAAAAGATTAAAAGCCTGATAGAGAGCAATGTAAAAAGGTACAGCCGATCCATACATCACAATGAAAATGAGATAATTCATTGGGTAAAAATTCGGATACAAACTCGATGCGAAATGAGCCATAGGAGGTACAAAAAATATACATAGGGCAAGAATGGCCATCCCAGCCAGAAGAATTATTACCTTTAAAAAAGATGTTAAACCTGGTTTAACATTCATTGAAAGCACCTCACTTATTTAATGACACTATAAATTTAACACGAAATTTATTGATTAACAATAAATAATAGTTGTTTTTAATTATATTATTATTGTTATTTATATATTTAACATTCATTGAAATATTCACAAGCGCCTTACTACATTAGATTGTAGTAAGGTTATTTAAAAAGCATTTGACTTTCCCCTGCACAGGAAACTGTATACTTGCATTAAGTTATTAGATTGGAGGTGATATTTTGTTTAAAATCAGTGAATTTTCTAGGCTAAGCAAAGTATCCTTGAAAACATTGCGCTATTATGATCAGATTGGCATATTAAAGCCGAGAAAGGTGGACCATGATACTTGCTACCGATACTATTCAGCAGACCAGCTACTAGAGCTCAATCGGATCTTTCTCTATAAGGAATTGGGGTTTACCTTGCCACAAATTATACGTTTGCTCCACGAAGATATTTCGTTAAAAGATATACAAGGGATGTTTAAGCTGAAAAAAAGTGAGATTCAACATATTATCCAGACGGAACAGGCCAAGCTTGCACGAATTGAAGAACGTATGCAACTTTTAGAACGAGAGGGTCAGGTGGAATCAGATCAAGAAATCCGCATCAAGGCAGTGGATGCTCAGCAATTCCTTTCTTTGAAAGCACGCGGGAGAGAAGAAGATATTCCAGATCTGTTTCGTACATTTAATCAATTACTCACAAAGGAAATGCGCCAATTAGCTCAAAGTCCTCAGGTTGTTTTATGGAAAGAAATAGAGGAGAAAGAAGACGAGTTTGAATTTGAAGTCGGCTATTTTTTAACCAAGGAGCTTTCATCATTCCCTGAAACATTTCAACTACGGACTCTTCCTTCTGAGCCAATGATGGCCACAATGACCTTTCGTTCAGATTCTAACTTTGCTTGTACAGCCTGTGTTGATTTAGCTAACTGGATTGTAGAAAATAACTATCAAGTCAAGGAAAACGAACCAGGTAGAGAAATCTATTTACCATTATCTACAACCCAAAACGTCCAATTAATGGAGATACAAATACCTATTATAAATAGCTGAAGGAAGCGTGAATTGAGTTGAAAAATAAGCTGATTATCTATGTTTTATCACTCATTGTTTTTCTAATCGGAACCGTTGAGTACATTATTACAGGCGTTATTGAAATGATTGCCGTCGACTTTGGAGTAACGATTTCAGAAGCTGGGTTATTAGTGACTTTATTTGCCCTAGCAGCAGCTATTTTCGCTCCAATTCTCATTGCGCTCACGATCAATGTGGATCGCAAAAAGTTGCTTATGGCTACCGTTAGTGTGTTCATTATTAGTAACGGATTCATGTTTATCAGCTCTTCTTTTGAGTACGCACTAGGGATACGAATTATTCAAGGGGTTAGCGGAGGAATTGCTACAGTGGTAGCCATGGCAGTAGCTACTCGATTAGTTGAAAAAGAACGAAGAGGCCGTGCTATCGGCATCATTTTGATGGGACTAAGTAGTTCGCTCGTGCTGGGTGTTCCAATTGGCACATTTTTTAGCGAAATAGTTGGATGGAGAGTTTTATTTATGCTGATCGGTTTATTAACTATTCTTCCACTGCTTATCATCTATAAAAAAATTCCAGTTATCAAAGAGGAAGAAGCTGTTACACTCAGGTCGCAGCTTTCGATTTTAAAAGATTCAAAAATTCTAACTGCCCTGGCGATTACTTTATTTTATGTCGGTGGCTACGCTACCCTATTTACTTATATTACGCCTTTCTTACAAGCCACATCCCCTCTTTCTATGACCGAAATTAGTGGCATTCTATTTTTAGCTGGCATCTGTAGCTTTCTTGGCTCAAGAGTGGGCGGGCAATTGGCTGATGCAAAGGGTTCGCGTTTTACCATTTGTTTTGGCTTGCTGTTACAAGCAGTAACGCTCCTCTTATTCGCACTAGCTGGTATCAATCTCTTTGTATTGATCTTGATTTTAATGATTTTTATGGTAGCAACTTGGAGTATTTCTCCTGCCCAGCAGCTCCTTCTTGTTACACTAGTACCTCGAAATCCAGACATTGCCCTCAGCATAAATACCTCCTTTATCCAATTCGGTTTTGCACTGGGGTCTGCATTAGGCGGGTTTGTCATCAGTCATACCTCTGTCCTAAATTTGAATTGGGTCGGTTTTGGTACTGTAAGCATGGCTTTATTCCTTGCTATCTGGCTATTCCAAAAATTGAATAGTAGAGTTGAAACCCCTATTATCACTAAAGTCAAATATTAATTTTTTATCCTACCTTTATATTGAAAATGGCATATTCAATATAAAGGTAGCTTTTCTAAATATGTACTCTTGATTAAAAACATTTATATTTAAAAAATAACAGGTAAAAGCCCGATTGGATATACCTGTGGCAGCTTCCACATGAATGCCATAGAGTGAGCAAAAGTTTCGGCTCTCTGCTATTCCTTCCTTTGTATCAGGGATAAACGCATGAAATCCGCCTTTATTATGCAGCCTAGCATACTCCGTTATGGCATCAAAAACAGGCTTTAAAGCATACAGATTATTGTAGGGTTCCATCCCAAAGACCTGCGTAGTAGTTTTTGAAGAGGCTTGATAAACGTGCATAATCATCAAATGTTTTTCCTAGCTTAGGTTGATCGTTTTAACAATAAAAATCATTTAATATTCCTTTCTATAACGAAAAGGACTCGCACTTTTACTGACACAAAAGCACGAATCCTTTTTGATGAAAGCTAAATACCAGCCTCTATTTTGTATTGATTAAGATTGTTGCGTGAGCACGCCATCTTCCATACGATATACATGGTCACAGAACTGTAGCATTCGTTCATCATGGGTTACCATTATGGCAGCTTTATTACGTTCTTTTGCTTCTTTGGCAAGAAGCTTTACGACTTCAAGTGCCCGTTTAGAGTCAAGGCTAGCAGTTGGTTCATCGGCTAAAATCACTTTTGAGTTATTCATGAATGCGCGTGCAATCGCAACACGTTGACGCTCACCACCTGATAATTCATTCGGCATTTTTTTACATTTATCACTTAAGCCAAGCTCTGTAAGTAGTTGCTTTGCAAACTCTTTATCATCTTTTGTCACTTTACCACCCATTTTTTTCACCAGTAGTAATTGATCAAGTACATTTAAGTAAGGTACTAAGTTAGATGTTTGTAAAATGAAACCAAGCTCTTTTAAACGGAAACTTGCTAATTGTTTTGCTGAAAGATGAACAATATTCCTGCCGTTAATTTCTACAGTACCCTCTGACATCTGTAATAGAGCTCCTGCAATTGAAAGTAGTGTACTTTTACCCGAACCTGATGGACCGATAATGGCTACTAGTTCCCCAGCTTCTACTTCAAGTGTTGCTTGCTTTAATGCTTGGACAGTGCTAGCGCCTTCTTTATAGCTTTTAGAAACATTTTGTAATGATAATAGCGCCATTTATTCCACTCTCCCTAATGCTGTTAATGGATCGATTTTAACGATTTGACGTACAGAAACAATTGAACTTAATAATGCAATAATTAATAAAACAATCGCATAGGTAATGATTAAGGTCGGTTCTAAGTCAAATGGCATACCCTCTGGTAAAATTTTAGCCGTTAAGTATGTGAAGACGATACCAATAACGATACCTAATACTGATAGAATCGCTACTTGTGCAACAATTGCTTTACCGATGAAACCATTGCTAGCGCCAATTGCTTTCATGACACCAAATTGTTGTGTCTTTTGCATTGTAATGACGTAGAAGAATACAGCAATAATGAATGCAGAGATAACGATACAAAAAGCAAGCATCATCATAATAGTGCCGTTTTCTTCTTTATAACCAGGCATACCGTTGATTGCTGTTTTCTTTGTTACCGTTTCAACATCTTTTACGGCTTTGTCGATAGTAGATGGATCTTCTAAGTTTGGAGCCTTTAGGAAGAAAGCTTGTACAGCCTTGTCCGTATCATTGTCAAAGCCAGGAGCTGCATATTGAAAATCACGCCAGTTTTCCAGTACTGTGAAAATAGCAGGTAAGTGATTATAGGTTTCACCTTTTACATAACCTACCACTTCTAATTTCATGTCAGAGTTTGCTACTAGTAAAATATCACCAATCTTGTAGCCTGCTTCTTTTAACGTATCGTTAATAACAACACCTTTTTTGTTGTCGTATGATAATTTTTCACCCTCGATTACCTCTGGCATAAAAAATGCGTCTGGCTCAACGCCTAAAAATGCGACATCTTCCTTCGAATCGGCATCTTTTGACTTTGTTTTACCGACTGCTATTGTAGAAGCGCCAAACGCAGCGACTTTATCTACATTTTTTTGTTTTTCTAAATCATCTTGCAGATTTTCTGACAGGATCGATTTTGCGAATGTAGCCCCTGCTGTTTCTTCATAGACAACGTATTCTGCGTCGATATTTTTCAGTGTAGCGGCACTCAAAGTCGCTAAACCGTTGCCAAGTCCTGATAAAATGAACACGAGCCATGCGATTAAAATGATAATTGTGGTCATCATTACATAGCGGAACTTCGCATATTTTAATTCTTTTAGTGCTAAAAACATGATGTAGCCTCCATATTAGAAATAGAATTCATATGAGCAAAGATTGAATCCTGCTAAATATGAATTCTTTTTCATTATACACAAAAGTTACACCTGTGTAACTAAAATAAGTGACACGCTTGTTACTTATTTTGAAATACCATGTAAAATAAGCAATTTGATCTCCTTTAAAAAGCTTTCTATAGGCATATTGAGATGGTTTGGCATGTCAATCAATTGAAAAATGAAGCTAAGCAAAATAAAGTTGTTACGATCTTCTGCAATTATCCCCTCTTCCTTCCCCTGTTTAATTACTTGTTGAAGTGGTATGTAAAGTCCACCATGCATGTTATTTAATACTTCCTTTTTTTGCTTCACAACCAGCGATACGTCATTAATTTGTGAGGCGAATCCTAAAATTTGATGTAGGTCGCGCATATCAAACATACGAACAAGTAAGTCCTCAAGCTGTTGTTCAAATGATTGCGAAAAATTAACATTTGAAAGGTTCTCGATGCTTTTTTCCATTTGCCAAACCATAAATTGAATAATAAGTTCTTCTTTATTTGGATATTGTTTATAAATTGCGGCCCTTGATACACCGATACTTTGTGCAAGCAAGCTCATTGTAAACCCTTGATATCCAACAGATAGCAAAAGCTGATGCGTATGATGCCAAAGGTCTTGTTCAGAAAATTTTTTATCTCGTCCCATACGATACCTCCAATATTCTACAATGCTAACATTGAGACAAAAAAAAAGCGAGTAACCTTTAGCCATGTTTGATGTTTGAGAAGATGGCGTTTTTGTAACCCCAAAATCAATATTGTCAAATCTCCATAGGTATTTAAAATGTAAGAAAGTTGAAAGGAATGATTGCTAATGTTCGTTTCTCTTTACAAGTGTTTTCAACAATTTTAATAATTATCTTTGTCTTCATAATTTTTCGGGGGACATAGGATTCGATCACCTTCAAACTTTACAAAAAACTCCATTTCAAATCATCTGTGGTAAAAATAGAAATATACTGGTATATTATAGGTTATATTCTATTTATTTCATGAAGGATGGTGCGTTGATGGATAAAACACTGGAAGATTTACAAAAGGAAATGATTGTTGAAGTAAAAAAGGGATTTCCCATTTTACTTTCTGGTGCGGTTGTCTTTTTACTTTTTACTCTAATGCCCTTAGTTTTGCCAATCGAAGCGGTTCGTTTAAGTTGGATATTTGGCTTAGGTGCCATTTTCCCTATTGGTTTAGGCATTAGTAAAATTCTTGGGATTAATTTAAACGCTACTGGCAATCCTTTAGGGACGTTAGGAGGAATCGTTGCCGCTCCTCAAGCTTTTTACATACCTGTATTTATCATTGTGTATATGAACATACCTGAATATCTTCCCTTTACAATTGGTTTACTTGCAGGCTCTCATTTTCTGCCATACATATGGATTTATAAAAGTAAGGCTTATTTATTTGTGACTCTAGGTGTCTGCTTTTCTGCCCTGATTTTAGGTGGTTTCTTTGTTGATCAAGCCTTCACACTTGTACCTTTAGCCATTTCTATCGTGTATGGAGTGGGCGTTCTTTTAATTCTAAGAGAACTTAAAATCAATCCGATCTAATCACCTTCCTCTAGGTGATTTTTTTAATATTCCAGACCTCTTTTAATCTGAGAAAAAAGGATTCATTTCCTATCCTGTGCTTGCTCCTTTACAATAAACCTATTAATAAAAGAAAGGATGTATAGATGTGCTATTTCCATATCGTAATGATCTAAGGAAAACGTTAATACCTTACCTAAGGACACTTGATGAGGCGTTTTGGTTTAAGACATCTGATTTTTATCCAAATAATGTAGCATGGATTATTTCTCATTTATCAAGTAGCGAAGACTATTGGGTGAATGAAATTGGACTTAAAAATCCTTGTATATTAAACCTTCACGATGATTGTTCGCCTAAGGAAATACTAGATAGCTATATTCAAATTAGAAATTATACAGATGACATTCTACATACATTAGACGAATCGCAGCTCAATGAAATAGTCGAGGTGCCGAAGTTTTCCGATGGTTGGACGCCACCTTCCGTCCCTACATGTAACTGGTTGTTTCATCATGTTTACTCACATGAAGCTTACCATGTTGGGCAAATCTCTGTTATCGCGCATCTTAGTGGATTGCCAAAGCTTTTATTTTAATAAAAGGCAACGTAATGAAAGGAACAGCTTTTTAAATGGAAGAACAGTAATATGAAAAAATTTCGTGGGAAAAGGCGTTATTTCCGTAACTTATGGCGACAAACAACCACAGAGCTATCTATTGTAGACATTGACGAAGAAGGTTGGTTTAATTTGTGGCACAATTCACCTTGATTTTTACGGGTACGGCAATGATGGTTTAAAGATAAGAAGAGAGCACATCAAAGCACATATAGCCCTATATAACCGCTTATCAGAAAGGCTCTCGACATTGGGAAAACCTTATCAAATATGGATGGAGTTTGTAGAGGAGGATGCTGGTTTGGATTTAGCTAATATCCATACACCTAATCCGGCTGAGGATAATTTCCCACTAACAATAGCAAATGTAGATTGGAATTGCCCTGTCCCCAAATCCCTTAAGGATTTAATCAACTTGAATGAGTGGAGTGTAGGGCACTATAAGCAGGTATCCACTAACAGCTATTTCATCCAGTCTAAAAATGTAGGGTCGGAAACCATTGGTGGGTTTCCGCCCCTTCCCTTTAATCCAAATATTCTTGAGCTAGTTGCTGATTTTTATAGATGGCCATACCCGTTTTCAATTTTCTAAAGCCCATTTTTGCATAAAACGGTTCATTCCCTGTTGTGGCGATTAACTGAATGCAGGATACCTCCCTTAACTGTGCGATCAGATCCTCCAGAAGTAAACGAGCAATCCCTGTGCCTTGATAGGCTTGATGCACAATCACATCGTAAATGGCGGCATTAAAGACGCCATCTGACAAAGCTCTGGCAAAGCCCACTATTTTTCCATCTACCACAGCGAATACTTGATGTGTGCTTGCATCGAAAACTTGTTTGATAATCTGTTCATCATGTTTCATCCACCCAACAGATTGATAGACCTCCTTTATGATTGGCAAATCCTTCTCTTCCATCACATATTGAAGTATTACCATTTTCATCCCCCTCTTTTTGCTTTCATGAAATCTCCCTATGAAAACGATGTCTATTCTATTATACTAATAAAAAATGACTTGAGGATGGTGGGATTATTATGATGTTTGCTCCATTATTTGAACAGGACGTACCAGCACTTCTTCTTCCTTAACGGTAGAAGCTCTTTTTCTCCGTTAAGGGCATAGGTATCTATGAAAACGGAGGAAAAAAACATGAGAAATCTAATAATCGGTGCTATCTTTTTATCGCTTGCTGCGAGTATTTGGGGTGCCATGTATGTAGTTGTTAAAGTAGTGGTGGAGGTTGTGCCACCATTAGAGCTTGTTTGGATGCGCTATTTGATCGCGGTGATTGCACTTGGGATCATTGGGGTCATGATGAGGCAATCCTGGAAAATAGCTAAAAAAGATTGGCTGATCATTTTTCTTGTTGGCCTTATTGGGAACACGATTTCAATTGTGACACAGGAAATGGGCACAATGCTATCCACCGCGCAGATGGGGGCAATTATTACTGCTACAACCCCTGCTTTTATGGTTGTCTTCGCCCGTTTGATTTTAAAAGAAAGCATTACGCTGAAAAAATGCTTGTCTATCACTCTTGCCACGATTGGTGTCGGGATCGTTGTAGGCAATGGTCAAATCGATGTGACACAGCAATTAGGTGGACTCTATTTACTGCTTGCTGCCTTAACGTGGGCACTGATGTCGGTATTCGTCAAAAAGGTACCAAGCCATTACTCACAAATTGTTGTCACAACCTATACATCTATGATTGCCGTGATGTTATTGACCCCTTTTGTCCTTCCAAGGCTAAAGAATTTAGATCTGGCAAGTGTTTTACAACCGACCATTTCAGGAGGCTTGCTTTACTTAGGCATTATCTCAACAGCTGGTGGTTTTTTATTGTGGAATAAAGGGCTTCAACTAATGAATGCGTCTAGTGGCGGCTTATTTTTCTTCTTTCAACCAATTGTCGGCACATTTTTAGGCTGGCTCTTATTAGGAGAGACGATTGGGCTTTCCTTTTGGATAGGCTCCCTATTAATTTTTAGTGGTGTTTTTATTGTCCTTCGAGATGAATAAATGGAAGTGCGTTTCTATGTTAGATAGAAACGCACTTTTTATGTTGGCTCAGCTTATGGTCATTGAACGTCTTGTTGGCACATATATTGCCAATGCCTAAAGGAGCTGATATTCTGAACATCTTTTTAGATAACTTAAAGGATTTTACTTTATTAATTTTTTTACTTGCTAGTATGGTCTATTGTCGACAGCTAAAATTAACGAGGTGGCAACGGAAATTATCGATTGGTGAATGGAGCATGTACATCCTGCTCTCGATTGCCCTTCCCCTTTATGCAGTGCTTTATCTTGCTTTTCTTTTAGGAGCATAGGAAAATAAGACATCATAGGCTATTTTTGGGGGGATTTCATGTTTCAAACAATCGATCATTTTTTACAGTCTTGGGCATTTGAAGCCGCTGCTACGCAAAAATTACTTAATCATCTAACAGATGAATCACTACATCAGGCAATCACTCCGGAAAACTGGACTTTAGGACGCGTTGCTTGGCACACGGTTACTGCAATTCGAATTATTACCTCGAATTCGAATTTAGCGTTTGAAGCCCCAGCAAAGGATTTTCCAGTTCCTACCTCTGCTCAGTTCATTGCAGATGGCTATCACCAAGCGAGTGAAGCCTTTGTGGAAGCGATACAATCACAATGGACTGACAAGACAATGACTGAAACGATTGAATTTATTGGTCGACAAATGCCCAATGGTTCCCTGTTATTATTTTTACTACAGCATCAAAGTCATCATCGCGGTCAAATGACGGTTCTGATGCGTCAGGCTGGTTTAACTGTTCCAGGTATTTATGGTCCAGCGAAAGAGGAATGGGCTCAGTTTGGGTTGGAAGCTCCTCAAATGTAGCTAAGCTTGTGCCAACTAATAAAGAGGTTGTCTATTTTAAGACAACCTCTTTTATTGATTAACTATAAAGATGCTAGCCAGTTATTCGTATCAGCGATGGTTGGGTTAGCGAGGTAATGTCCGCCTTCAATTTGTAATGTTTGGCCCGTCATAAATTTTGATTCGTCAGAGGCTAAAAATACAACTGCATGGCCAATATCATCCGCTTCCCCATGATATGGTAGCGCATTAAATTTCGCATAAATGGCCAGCATTTCTTCTGGCATATTGTTTTTTGCGGCAGGTGTTAATATGAGACCTGGTGCAACCGCATTACAACGGATATGATCCTTCCCAAATTGTGTAGCAATGTTTCTTGTCATATTCACCACACCTGCTTTTGTTGCCCCATAGGCTGTACGAATTTGGTCACTGGCGAATGCAGCCATAGAAGCCGTATTAATAATTGAGCCCCCGCCCGCTTTTTGCATATGTGGAATGGCAAAACGACTACCCAGTAAAATCGATTTTAAATTCACATTGACTAAACGGTCCCATTCATCTAAATCAATATTTAATACATCTAAATCTTTCTTCAGGTTAGTTAGACCAACATTATTAAAGAGCACCGTTAATGAGCCGTATTGTTCTACAGTGAAGTTCACGGCCGCTTCAATGGAGGAAGCATCCCCTGCATCAAGGAAAACCGCTGCCGCCTCATACCCATCATTGACTAAAGTTGCTGCTGCTTCTTTCGCACCCTCTACATTAAAATCAGCAATGACTACTTTTGCACCCTCTTTTGCTAACAAGCTAGCTGCCGATAAACCAATACCAGAAGCCCCACCTGTTACTAATGCCACTTTATTTTTTACTCGATCCATTTTCAATTCCTCCTTCAAATCACACGAAAAAGAGCAAATTAGCTCTCCTAACGTAAAATAGTTTAACATTAAACTATTTAATTTTAAACTAATAACCTTTAGCATTTTATAGCTCCACTGTGAACTTGTTGATTTTACAAAGATCGTGAAGATGGCATAAATGATTCACTAAACATTCTCTATGTCTATAACGTAGTTAAACAGCATATTTTCAGGAATAAAGATATCACCAATCAGAAAACACCCAATCTTTTCGTTCAAATAGCCAATTCGATAAAATCAAATGAAGTCGCAACATCTAGTTATTTTCCTTCATCTATACAATGAATAAGTTGTTATGCTATAATACTTTTGAAAACCTCAAAGGGTATCAACCAATTCTGACTACAGTGATGCATATCGCTGTAGTTTTTTCTATGCTATAATTTCCTTAAACTTACATTATGAGGTGAGAATATGGAAACAAATACATATAGTTGTAAAGCCTGTGGCGGGCAATCTTTTTCTGAAGGAAAATTAGATGGCTATGCTGCTTTAAGACCCATGAATACCATCTTTTCCTCAGGTTCACCCCTTATTTTCACTGTCTGTACGCAATGTGGAGAAATTGCCTCTATTAAAGCCACAAAACCCGAAAAGTTCAAATAAAAAACAAGAGAGCATCATTTCAATAAATGAAATTTGCTCTCTTGCTTTATGTTTCTTTATTAGTCTTTTTTCCCCATTGATACGGCTTTTTGGACCAATTCCACATCCAAACAAAGAAATAGATGAAGACCATTGTGATGACCAACATCGTCACATTTTCTCCCCATGCAATCGACTCATGCTTCCTCCATTGATTAACCGTTCTAACAATGAAGTATAAAAAAGGATAAATAAAATAACCTACTTGATCCCGTCTCATCTAAACACGCCTCCTTTTAGAAAAGATGAATTTCTCTACTCACCAATCATTGTCGCAAGCTTCATCATCGTTTTCCAATTGCGAACTGTAGCAGGCACCTCTAGCTTATGCAGTTGTTGACTAAGCTTGGCATTGCGAATGCTATCGTAAAATAAAAGATAGACATCTCTCCCCTTGATCATGCAACGCTCTTTTTCACTTGCATATTGTAATAACTTAGCACCGTTCTCTTCAGTTGGAACTGTTGGAAGTAGTGCAACATGGAGACTTTCCCCTGTAGCTACAGCTCTTGCATCTGCTAAGTCTTGATCTGAGAAAGGACAATTGTTCACAATAGAGCAAAATTCTTCAGCTGTACGAATGATTACTGTACTCGTGATAGTGAAGGTAGTTTGAATGGTCTCTTGAATTTGCTGTTGTAAAAGTTCTTCTGATTCACTCGATTCAAACAGGATATTGCCACTTTGAATATAGGTCCGAATATTTTGGAGTCCTAATGGTTGCAACGCGTCTCTCAATTCAGCCATTTTTAATTTATTGTGCCCACCTACATTAATACCTCTTAAAAGTGCTACGTATTTAGTCATTCGCTTCCACCTTTCCTGTTATTTATAGTATAGCAAGAGTTAGGGAATAATAGGAAAAAACTGCACCCTTTGACGGAAGGTGCAGCTTGATTGGCTATACTAATTGGTGGATGTCGTCTAGTAAACGATCCACATTTTCTTTGGTCGTAGCCCAGCTTGTGCAAAAGCGCACAACTGTATGAGTATCATCGTATGCTTCCCAAATGGAGAAGGAATATTTTTCTTCTAACGTTGGAAGTAGATGGTTTGGTAAAATTGGAAATTGCTGATTCGTTTTTGAATCATAGCGCATTGCGAAGCCTTTATCGAGAAATGCCTGTCGTATCAGCATTGCCATATCTACCGCATGATGCGAAATATCCATATAGAGCGTATCTTCAAATAGCGTTTCGAACTGAATGCCTAATAATCGACCTTTGGCAAGCAGCCCCCCTCTTTGCTTGATCATGTAGCGGAAATCCCTTTGGTACGCAGGATTAACAATCACGACTGCTTCGCCAAACAATGCACCCATTTTAGTGCCACCAATATAAAATACATCACAAAGCTTAGCGATATCAGCGAGTGATAAATCACTGTCTTGTGCCACTAGACCATAGCCTAAACGAGCACCATCGATAAACAGTGGTAGGTCACAGTCTCGGCAAACTTCACGTAAGGCTGTTAATTCTGTCTTACTATAGGTCGTGCCATTTTCTGTAGGGTGAGATATGTACACTAAGCCTGGCTGCACCATATGCTCATGTGTGCTATCCAGCCAGTGCGCATCATAGCAGGCTTTCACCTGTGCCGCAGTTAGTTTGCCATCACCGCTAGGCAATGTCAGCACCTTATGACCAGTTGCCTCAATAGCTCCTGTTTCATGTACCGCAATATGACCTGTACTAGCAGTAATGACGCCCTGATGAGGACGCAAAATAGACGCTATCACGGTCGTATTCGTTTGTGTACCCCCCACTAAAAAGTGAATGTCTGCCTGCTCCGCTGCAATCGCTTTTTTAATAGACGCTCTTGCTTTTTCGGAATGCTCATCCATACCATACCCAGGAGATTGTTCTTCATTTGTAGCCACTAACCGCTGCAAAATTTGTGGATGGGCACCTTCTGCATAATCATTTTCGAATCGAATCATATCAACTACTACCTCCAAATTCTCTCTATCTATTCCTCTATCTTACGCCTGTTGCTTCATTTTCGCTATATCTTAAAGAACAGTTCACAACTTCTCTAGTAACAATAGTTACTAGTGGTGAGGTGATGAAATTTTACATATGTACTTCGGAAGAGATCGGTGCAAAACAGACCTCCTCCGCTTTTGATCACGTTATAAAAAATTTGCTCTTAGTTCGATTACTTTGAATTCTCGTAAGCCAATTTACTAGCAATATCTCCATAATTCAGAATGGGCCACCTTCATTCCCCACCGGAGCCACAGGATGAGTCACTCGTAGTAGCACTAGAATCAGCACACTGTTGGCTGTCCTGGGAGGAAAGATATGCATCATTTGTTGAAAAATCGTTAGGGGAATGGATATGGTGGTTGTGCTCATTCGATTTGCTGTGATTTTTATTTGCATTACTGACGATGCCTATGACAACGACAACTCCAACAAATACGATAAATAAAATCATTTATTCCAGCTCCTTTCATTCATTCTATAAATTGTAACATTAAATCAATGCTCGGTAGTACAGTTCTATGTAAAAGTGGCAAATAGATAAAATAACACCACAATCGGAAATGATTGTGGTGTTTACGTTATGATTGCGATTTGCGTGTGGCAGATTTTTTTGAACGATTTCCTTCGCTCGAATTTTTCTTTTGCTCTTGTGTTAGAGCATTTTCTTCGCGCACATCTAAATCATCTGGACTTAAATCTGTCGCTAATTCCGCCAACTCTGACTGACGTTTATATTGCTTGCCCTTTGTCAAAATGATCACCTCCAAGTAGTATTACATTGCCCTATTTGGTTTGATCTATTCCCGCGACGGTATGAAATGATGATTTCTAGCTAAACTAATTGCACCATCTGCTGGTTCAAAAGATGGTGATAAGCTTGTAAATCTTGCTCATATAAACGCTGATAGGTCGCTAGGCTATGCTGTTTAATATAGTCAAAGTCCTTTTCAGGAACTAAGTGATGTGTATGGTTAAGCATCCATGCATTTTCCCAAGCCGTTTGCTCAAATTGAATATTCATTTCATGTTCTTCAATCAGCATGGCTAGTAGTTGTTCCTGACGATATATTTCTTTTAAGGCATGTTGCTTTTTCATCGTAAAGATTTCAATTGTACGTGGAAGTGACGCCTGTAATGCTTGTCGATCCACTGCATGACCTAGCTCATGAAGGGTCATTGTTTTGACATAAATTTCAAGTGAAGTTGGAAGCATTAGTTCATTTCTTGCCTCTACTAATCGTTTCGCATCAAATCCTACATAATCCCCAATAAAGTTATAGCTCATATTAATACCTGAATCATCTTGTTTTATCTTGACCGTCATGTTCACAGCCTGCACGACGGATTGAATTACCTGAAATAGTTCTTTATCTTTAAGTTGTGTCATTCTCTCTATCCTCATTTCCTCTAAAAACAAATAGAAGCGGATTAAATATATACTACAATTAGGAGAAATTCAACAAATTTATCCTGTGGATTGAGAGGAACTTAACAACAAAAAAGGCGCCTGTAGTTTAAAACTACAAACGCCCTGTGTGTGAAGGGTTTCAAGCTATTTAAAAGTGATTAGTTATTATTGTTATTTCGACGATTTTGATTGCCGTTGGAGTTGTTACTACGCTGTTTACTGCGTGCTTCTCCACCTTTACGTCCTATTTCTTCATAAAAATCGTCGTCGTGCTTTTCAGAGGTAGCTTCTCCGCCTTTGCGGCCAATTTCTTCATAAAATTCTTCGCCGTGGTTTTCAGCCGTAGCTTCTCCACCTTTGCGGCCAATTTCTTGATAAAATTCATGTCCATGATTTTTAGACGTAGCCTCGCCGCCTTTACGTCCTATTTCTTCATAAAAATCACGGTCATGATTTTTGGAGGTAGCTTCTCCGCCTTTACGTCCCGCTTCTTCGACAGTCATGTTTTCATTGTTGTTTCTGTTGCGATTGTTTTGCTTGTTAGCCATTTCTATTCCTCCTAAATATTTTTTTGAGCTTTTTACTAGCTCGCTATTTATATTCCCAGTCAAAACACATCTAAACATATTTTTTTAAAAAATTGATTTTCTTATTGTAATAGAATACTGTTAGGAGCTGATTGTTAACAAGCCCATCAATCATATACATGTACCCTTTCCAATATAATACTAATCTATAGTATGTCATCGATGATGAAAGAAGGGTGATGGAAAAATGACGACGCTCACAAAGCCATCTATTGGTTTAACACAATTTACAGACTTCACAATGAAGGGAAGTGCAGCGAAAACAAAATTTGTGAAGGATATCAAATATCAGGGAGAGTACCATCCAATAAAAGATTATTGGAAAGCCTTGCGTGATGGATTAAAAAAATACCATGAGCAGCGTTTTAATGATACCTATTTACTCGACATCGTGGATAATGCCCTTCCTGCACGCCAGAAAAATTACCAAGAAGCCGTTAAAGCCTATATAAAATTCTTAAAAAATAAAAACGTTCAGTGGTTTGAACCAGGTAAGGCAAATTGGTATTGTGACGATTTAATTGTGCGTTCCAATCCTGAGCTCGGTTTAATCATTGACGATGTGCCCTATTTAATTAAGCTGTATTTTAAAGGAAAAAATGAGCGCATCGATAAACATAAATGTCGATCTGCCCTCACTCTTCTAAAAGACTCCCACTATGCGATTGAACATCCAGACTCTGTTAAACATGCCATTTTAAACGTGCAAAAAGGTCGCTTGATTACAGATGATGATTCAACAGACTATCATCAAATTGCCCTCGAATCGGATGCAGCTCAATTTATGTTTATTTGGAATAGGCTCTAGCTAAAATGTGGATTTGGAAAATACCAAATCCACATCTTCATTTCATATAATAGTATTTTTTCTATTCTAAAAAAATAGATGACATTACAGATTTTTCTCTTTTCTATTTGCTAGGAATAATTTTATTTTGTCGGCAAACCCAAACCAAGCTGGAATAAAAATTGGCATCATCATAAACGTCAAGATCACTAATCCAATAATGACTGCCATCGCTACCTGAATCAGCGTAATAACGCCAGATGGCATTAATGCAGCAAAGGTGCCACCTAAAATAACAGCCGCTGCTAAAATAATGCTTCCCATCTGTAGGCTTGTCGGAATAATTTCCTTCAGTCCTGCTTGTGCTGTCTCGTTATAGCGCATCAACAAGAAAATCGAGTAATCCACACCAAGTGAGACAATCATAATGTACGTAAAGAACGGTACATTCCAGCTAAGCATGTCATAATCTAGCAGCTGTTTCGCTATCATTTCAGTTATACCAAGGCTGGAAAATGTCGCGATTAATAAGCTGGCATTAATAATAAGTGTTTGTAAAAAGGAGCGTGTGATTAACCATAGAATCACGCTAATGCCGGCAAGCATCAGTACTGCACTTCGTATAAAGTCAGCTGAAGAAATTTCTTGTAAATCGATATTACTCATTGTTTTACCTGTTAAATAGCCGTTTGCTTGCTGCAATAACGAACTTTCCACATAGCTGTCTACTCGACGCTTGATGTCACGCATAATCGTCATAGCTTCTTCCTTATAGGGATTGACATCCAAAATAATCATGAAGGTTGCGGCATGACGATCATCGGTCATATAGGCATTTAAGCTTTCTTGGAATTCACCCTGTAACACCTCTGCTGGTATAAAGAATGTCCCTGTTTCTTTGTTTGACAATTCATGTAAATAGCTATTTGCATCATCTAATCCTGCGTAGATATCTTCTAGCCCTTCTGCTCCTTCGCCTAATCCATTGCGCAGTTCCACCATGCTATCCTGTAGACTAATTAATTGTTGCTGTAATTGCTGTTGACCTGCTTTTACCTCAGCTAATCCATTGGTTAAATTGTGTGAACCAGTCGTTATTTGATTGGCTCCTTGTGCTGCTGTCCCTATTCCTTGGGATAAATCATTGACACCATTTTTTAGAGTACGAGCGCCTGCTTTTAAAGTCACAATGGCTGATTGAGCATTACCTAAGGAAGTATTGGCTTGCCCAAAAGTCTGTGTTAATTGATTAAAATGGGCTGAAAGTGATACAGCATCTAATGCATTTAACGAACTTAGTCCCTGCTGAGCAGTCCTTATAGTTGTTTGGATGTTGTCATCTTCTGCTGCTTCCGGGTTTGCTTGGACATACGCATTCATGGCCCCTAAAATACCTTCGAACGCTTGTTTAGAGGACGTGATTAGCTGCTCGATTTGAGAAAAAATGGAACGATATTGTTGAAAGCCCGTATCAATTTGTTGATAGGAGGTTTGTAATTGATTGAGCCCTTGCTGAAGCTCCCCAAGTCCCGCTTCTAGGGATACTGTCCCGTCTATTAAATCGGTAGAACCATTTGTTGCATTGTCTAAGCCATTCGTTAATCCCTGTAAAGCATTCGTTAAATCACTAGCCCCATTCTGTAATTGTATGGTGCCATTAATTAAATTTTGGACACCACTGACATCTTGTTCTTTCGATAATTGATTGGTGGCATCCTGTAGTCCTTCTTGAATGGAACTGACACCCTCCTGTGCTTCTCCTAAGCCCCCCTGTAGTGTATTTGCTTGTTCATTCACATAAAGATCAGCAATACGCTCCCCCTCTGGACGTGTCGGAGAATAGACTTTCGCTACACCAGGTGTATTCGCAATAATGCCAGTTAATTCATCTAATGCACGTAAATAATCAGTGCTTGCGAGCGATTCATTTTGTTGGATGACAAGTGTGGCGGGCGCACTCATACCAGGCTCATAATGTTTTTCAATCAAACTAATTGCCTGCTTCGATTCATATTTGTCATCGATTTCTACTAAATCATTATAATTAAGCTCTCCTGAATAGTGATAAATAAATGGTACAGTGAGGATACAGGCAAAGATAATGCCAACGATAGGTCTTGCAAAGGCGTTTTTTGCTAAAAAACCCCACAGCTTATTTTCAGTATGCTCTGATATAACCTTACTTGGCCAAAACAGCTTAAAGCCAAGCAATGCCATAAAGAATGGGTTTAATGTCATCAAAACCGCCAATAAGATACAAATGCCAATCGCGATTCCACTAACACTTTGATACAAGGTAAATTTTGAAAAATACAACACCGTAAAGCCTATTAACACAGATGAACTGCTTAGTAATACGGTTTTGCCTGCGGTTCTGTAGGTGTTTTGTATCGCCTTTAAGATATGATTTGTTTTAGCCAATTCCTCTTTAAAGCGAGTAAACAAAAGAATATTGTAGTCTGTACCAATCCCAAATAATATGACAACTAAAAATACTTGTGTAAAGTTAGAAAACGGAAAATCCCAATAATTAGTAAGTAAGGCGATGATGGATAATGATACAGCATAAGCCAACCCTACTGTTAAAAGCGAGATCAATGGAATGATCGGTGAACGGAAAATAATCACTAATATGGCAATGATAAAGACAATAGCAATGATTTCAGTCTTTTTCACACCTTCTTGGGTTGTGGCAGAGAAATCATCCATCACAATATCGGCTCCTGTTACATATGTATCCATTGGTAAATTTTTTACTTCCGCCCTTAATAGCGCTGCTGCTTCACTGGCTGTACCGATCTTTCTATCGATTGACAATTGTGCCATGACGGTTGTATGGTCTTTACTAACCAATTGATTCGCCGCCTGCTCACTGTCTGTATGGAAGAGCGCATTTGTGATAAGAAGCTTATTTGTGTTTAAATGATGAAGGACCCCTTCGATTGCCAAATAATCAGTAGCTGTTAAACCCTTTTCTTGATGAAATACATAGACAAACGAATAGGTATCCTTCCCTTCGTTTTGAATATCGTTTAACAGCTCTGTGCCAATGACACTCTCTAAGTCACTAGGCAATGTGATTTGTCCTTTATCTAGTACAAGTTTTTCAAGATTAGGCATTATCATCAGCATCACGATAACTGTTATCACCCAAAAAACAGGACTCAATATCCATGACTTTTTCATGCTTTTCTTCCTTTCCAATTAGAACTGACTATACTGTATATCAAGAAAGGAAGAGCAAGATATAGACAGATAACGTGATCTGTATAAATTCAGACAAAAATGCAAAATTGTAAAAAAGGTGATCTGTATGAAAAAAAGTGAAAAAACAAAAAGGCAATTAGCCAGTGTCTTAAAAGAATTAATGGTACTCAAGCCATTAGAAAAGATATCCATACAGGAAGTCATGGAGAAAGCACAATTAAATCGACAGACGTTTTACTATCACTTTGAGGATATTTATGATTTATTGAAGTGGACACTAGAGCGAGAGGCAATTGAGTTACTGGATGATTATAAGGATGAAAGCCTTTGGCAAGAAGGCTATCGAGATATATTATTGTACTTAGAAAAAAATCGAGCGTTTGCACTAAATGCTATTAACTCCATGGGCCATGAGCATTTTAATCGCTTTTTTCATCAAGAAATATATAGCATTATTGAAGACTTTGTGAAGCAAATTGCGGAAATGTGTCAAGAGGTAGAGAAAAAATATATGAGTTTTGTGACCCATTTTTTCACTGTATCCATTACGGCTGTTACCATTAGCTGGCTACAGGGCGAGCTTGATTTTTCCGTTGAAGAGCTTATTCAAATGGTGGATCGGTTCTTAAGCGACCACTTAGAAGGAACTAAAACGCTATATGGTGTAAATAATACTAGCTGTCTCAAGGCAATCGATATTTAAAGAAAAGGAAGTGCTATTATGAATGCTGAATTAGTGATGCAGGAGCTAGAGGCTCTTGGCAAAGAACGGACGAAAAAAATGTATATGTCAAATGGCGCCCATGAGCCGTTATTTGGTGTGGCAACAGGTGCCATGAAGCCTATTGCGAAGAAAATTAAAATAGATCAGAGTCTTGCAGAAGAGCTTTATGCTACGGGCAACTATGATGCGATGTACTTTGCTGGCATCATAGCAGATCCAAAAGCCATGACTGTGGAAGATTTTAATCGATGGATGGAGGCAGCTTATTTTTATATGCTGTCGGATTATGTAGTAGCGGTTACTTTAGCAGAGGCACCGATTGCTCAGGAGGTGGCGGATGCGTGGATTGCCAGTGGTGAGGAACTGAAAATGTCTGCGGGCTGGAGCTGCTATTGCTGGCTATTAGGGAATCGCAAGGATAGCGAATTTTCCGAGAGCAAGCTGGCTAACATGCTGGATGTCGTGAAAAATACCATCCACGACGTACCCGAACGTACAAAATCGGCCATGAATAATTTTTTATACACAGTGGCTATTTCCTATGTGCCGCTCCACGAACAAGCAGTAGCAACCGCACAAGCGATTGGTCCTGTAGAAATGAAGCGAGACAACAAGAAAAGCACACAGCTAAATGCTTATGAAACAATTCAAAAGGAAATAGAGCGAGGCAGAATTGGCTTTAAACGTAAATATGTAAGATGTTAATCATCCCACTTAAAAGGCATCTATCCTATAAGGATAGATGTCTTTTAAAACGAAAAAATCAATGAATAGCAATATGTTTTTATTGAAAAACGATAAATTTTATTTTAAAATCAATATACCATTACCAGTGAGGTGTTTTGTATGAAACATAAAAAGGGCTCAACCATTTTCCTAAAGAGTGTGATTATGCTGCTAGGTATCCCTGTATTAGCTTTAGGACTATTTTGGCTACCTGGGATAGCCAGTAGAGATGCAGCGGCACATCCCGAATCCTCCTATTTGTCTTATCTTTTTTTACTCTATGTGTATGCACTATGCATTCCCTATTACACGGCGTTGTATCAGGCCTATCGCCTCTTAACGAACATCGACCAGCATAAAGCGTTCTCCAAATCATCTGTACGGGCTTTGAGAACGATCAAAAATTGTGCTCTCACTATTGTAGCCGGCCTTGCGCTAGGTATTGCATCAATTATGATAATGTTTACTGGCCAGGAAGATATTACAGGAATTATTACGCTGACACTTATCAGCATCTTTGTAACCAGTACGATTGCAACCTTGGCAGCCGTTCTGCATCGACTGCTCCAAAAAGCCATTGATCTCCAAAACGAAAATCAATTAACCGTATAACAAAATGGCACTACCAATCTTGACTGGTAGTGCCTTTTAATGGGTTAAAACTAATTTCCTATAAAAACATATCAAAATTCTCTTTTCAATAGTATAATAATTACATATTTTGACAATTGGAGGATTTATATGAAGAAATTGGTTTTGTTGATGGCGATGCTTACATTATTTTTCACCACAGCCTCTATTGCGAGCGCACATCCAGGGCGTTTAGATAACAATGGCGGTCACAACTGTTCTGACAAATCAAAGGCTAAAGGGCTTTGTTCTGGCTATCATTATCATAATGGCAATGGTGGCAATAATGATGCAGGGTCTTCTTCAGGCGGTCAAAGTTATTCTACGCCAGCCCCTAAAGCAACGGTAGCACCTGTATTAACGAAGGTTGCTGTCTATTTAAATGACGTGAAGCAAAATTATACGCCTAGCGCTTATATGAAAAATGGCACAACCTTAGTGCCAATGAAGGCAATCTTTGAATCTCTTGGGGCATCGGTTAGCTATGATAATGCAACGAAAAAAGTAACGGCAACAAAGGACAGTAAAAAAATTGTGATTGGTGTGGGGAATAAAACGGCTTATGTTGATACAAATGGTTCTGCATCAACAATCACACTCAGCCATCCTGCTGAAATATATCAAGGTACAACAATGGTGCCTTTACGCTTTGTCAGTCAAGCACTTGGCGCAAATGTAACATTTGATGAGGCAGCACTTGTTGTTTATATCTCAACTAAATAATGGACAAGTCTTAAGCAGTATGCTCCTACAAGGTGCTGCTTTTTTTATTGTTTCTTAAAGTTAAAATCATACTTCTTGTTGATTTTACCAGCAATCGTTTCTAGAAACAAAGCCACTGTCATATTCTCGACTTCATTTGTATACCATGCTAGCTTTGCACCATAGTTCTTTTTATTATAATTCACTTCTAATGGCCAGAAATTTTTTTGTTTTATACGTATAATCAAATTTTACATAGAGTTGCTTACCATCGGGACATTCCATCACCACCTGGTATAATGGATTTTTTCTTTCTTGTTCAAATTTTACTTTTCTTATTTTAGTTAACATCAAAACCCCTCCTCTCTTCTACTACATTCGACAAAATTTTGAAAAAACCTTTATTCAATGAAAAAGGATAAAGCTCGTGATGACATAGGAGCTTTATCCTACACAATTAGTTGGCTATAAATTTGTCGTAATAGCGTTTCAGCATGGTCGCCATTTGCTCTCTTGTTAAGGCGCCTGCTGGATTCATGTTCTTACTTCCATCGCCTCGGATAATGCCTTCGCTAATAGCCCACTCCCAAGCCTCTTTATGGGCTGCTCCCACTTCTCTGCTTGTTTGTAAACTAGCTTTTTCAGCTAGTAAGCTTTTCAACGTTTCTATTTCTTGTTTTAGCTCATTATATTGTGACACTGTTAATCCCTCCTCAAGCCCATTTTTAATATCTTGCTGGAACTGTGCTTCTGTAATCCCCATACTTTTTAAATAGTCAAAAGGATCTTTGTGCGTAGTGCCTCCTAGATTTTTTGCAATCCATCGATGTGACTTAATGCCGTTGCCGCTACCATCTAAAACAGTGGGAATCCCTGCCTCTATCGCAAGCTTACGTAACAGCCAAATATAAGCCGCATAGTCCTTTTTAAATTGTTCCTTATCAGCAGTCCGTGCCAATTCCACCTGGGCATAGCTATACGGATTTCCCTTTGGTCCACAGCCATATTGCACGCGATTGACTGGGGCTACTTGTACGATTCTTCCACCACCGCCTACCCAGTGAGAAACAAAGGCATTGGCTTTATTTCGATTCATATAGGCAATTTCGTTTTCCAATGCATTTGGACCTGTATTGCTGCCATTACCTGATTCATGCGCCACAACGTATTTGACTGCCGTTAGCGCTTGATTCGGTAGCCCTGACATCATCTGTTTTTCAATAACATAACTCATGTTGCACCGTCCTTTCCTATTATTTTTAGCGACTGATGCTATTGTTATTCTTTTCTTCCTTTTGGGTTTTTTAGGGTAAACAACAGATAATTAGAGGTTCCTTTTGTGGCTTATTAGCTTCTTTTCGCGCTTAAGGCTATCACCTCTCTTTCCTCGAAGCTATGAAGTGTGAATGTCACAAGGACATCCACTTACTATTAGTAAATGCGTGCACAAAAGTGTTTTCTAGTTAGTTGTGCTCTTTTACTATTTTTTCATTATGATTTTATAACCTCTTTTCTCGCTTCCAAGCATTGACAAAGTATTATTTTCTGTAGTATTTTAGTTCTTCTAAAATATTGAAAGCGAGGAAAGAAAGTGTGCAGGCAGTAGAGATTATTCGTCAAATACCAAGCTTACACGGCTTTACACAGCTAGTGAAAATTAACAAAGGCTATTCACCTGATAGCAAGTATCTGGTAACAGTTGGTGAAACGCGCTATTTGGTGCGCTTGTCAGATCTAGCACATCATGACAAACGTGCAGTAGAGTTTTCCTTGCTCCAAGAGTTAGCAAAGCAGGGTGTAAGAACACATAAAGCCGTTAACTATACCTTGTTTCAGGAAGCCAATGTATCCGCAATGGTCGTTAGCTTTTTAGAAGAAACACCAGCAGATGAAATTATTCAGGAACTTTCTGACTCTGAGCAATTCCACCTTGGTCTTGCGGCGGGGAAAGAATTGAGAAAAATACATCAAGTGAGCCCTCCGCAAATAATTCATTGGGAGACAACACAGCTCAAAAAGTTTTCTACCTATTTGAAGGCATACCAACAAGATGCCTATCAACTTCCACAAGAAGCTAAACTATTGCACTTTATTGAAACGCACTTACCGCTATTAAAGCAACGCCCCATCACCCTGCTTCATGATGATTTTCATCTTGGTCATATTATTTGTAAAGGACATACTTACAATAGGGTGATAGATTTTAATGGCTATGATGTGGGCGATCCTTATCATGACTTTTATAATCTTGCCTTGTTTAGTAGACGACAAAGTATCCCCTATTGTATTGGGCAGATTGATGGCTATTTTTCATCTGCACCAGACGATATGTTTTGGCGTTTATATGCTCTCTATGCAGCCATGACTGTCTTTTCAACCATTGTTTGGACTCGTCACTATGACCCACGCTCCTTTGATGATGCGTTGGAAAGAATTCACATGATTTTACAGGATCATGATAACTTTTCATCGATTAAGCCTATATGGTATGCGGAGAATTTATTCACTCCGTAAGAGGGCTAAAATTTTTTGTCGTTCTGCTGCAAAATCAATTGTTGGCCGAGATTCTTGTTCCTGATCACGCTGCTGAAACCACTGCGGAATGATTTTCCGTCTTCTGGCTTTAGAATGTGATGACACTTGCTGCTTGCGGGCTTGAAAACGCTGCTGGTCGATAGCAATATCTGCAAGACTCTTTATGTTCTGATTGCACCAATTTTGTAAGATGCTCTCGACATACCGCCAGCGTAAAACATTATGCACCACCGCTAGCTTCATCGCATAGATGACCATGTCCTCTGAAAAAATAGTGAGCCAATGACGAATTTTACTAGCAATATAGGCTGTTTGTGTGCCAAAGCCTTGTTGCACATAAAAGTGGTAGGCAGTGTTAGTAGACTCCTTATCATCTTTATCTTTTAGTAATTGATTATTTAGTAAATTATTATTTAGTAGTGTGGGCTTTTCCGTCGATGGTACGACCGTTGACGAATTTCCCGTTGACGGTATAGCAGCACGTTTTGATGCTTCATAGACGAAAAATTCTACCCTACCGTACTTGCCGTCTTTTCCTCGTTCCTGTACTTTTTGAAGATAGCCCGCCTCTATGAGTTCGTCCAAAATTTTGGCTGTCGCTTCCCGCCCACATTTACTACGTATTGCTAAATCTGCAAGACTAAATGACCAATCATCTGGCAAAGACAGCATATAGGCAAGCAGACCCTTTGCTTTCCAGCTTAATTGCTCATCCTTTAAAAAGGCTTTATCCAAAACCACATAATTCTCCTTTTTGGCTACTCGATAAATCATGACGATCCCTCTTTCCATCTAATGTCCTTTCTAACTAGATAAAGAAAATTTTTAAAAATGGGACATAAAAAAAGAACATGCCATGAAGCATGCTCTTTTAAGAACAAGTGAAAGATGGTAGAAAGAATGAATTTTGTAACGTCCCCTCTTAAAAAGAAGGTGAATAATGTTTTTATTCATGTCCGAGATTTACGTCAATCAGCAGAGATCTGTAATGGAAAATGAAAGCAGAAGCAAACAATTGCTTCTGCTGTTTGTTATTCGTAAAGCTCTTTATAGACAATGACTTTTAAAGCCGCAATCTCTTCATCGGATAATTTGCCTTCCACCATTTTCAGGGCTTCTTCCTGCGTCATCGAGCCGTCCTGCAATTTTACACGCAAGTCGTTCAAATCGGTAATGCCCACTTTTTGAATTAAGACTTTCGTTGCCTCTTCTTTAGTCGTAAACGGTAATGTACTGCTATCGACCGTTTTCGCCTCTTCCATATAGGCTTTTAATTGTGGATCATTTTCAATGGTATTTTTGATTTCTTCCTTTTGTCCGCTATTTTCTAATTCTGTCGACAAGGTATCTACAATTTTTTCAGAGGCAAATTTTGTGCCGAAATGTAGTACACCATACCCCACTACACCAACAAATATAGCAATTACCACTAGAAATTTAATCAATCTCAACTACGCTCACTCCTTTATACACGTTCATCATACTATATGGAGCGGTTGTTGAGAAACAATTCTCCCTAGAAATTATGTAAAAAAACCCCATCTATGAAGATGAGGCTTATTTAACGTATTTCAAATACTTCCGCACAAATTCAACAATGTAGAGAACTTCCTCTTCCGTCATCGTTAGCAGCTTGCAAACACGTTGTAGTCTAGCCGGTAATGCTAACTGCTGACGCACCTGATGAATATACATATATTTGCATTTCCGCGGATTTACTTTGTCTCGTATTTGCTTATATCGTAGGTATGCATAGCGGGCAAAGGCGTTGAGCATCTCCCGCTCCTGCTCATCACGCTCCCTCTTTTTAGCAGCCTCATCAATGATGTCCGTGTCAAATATCTGTGTACCATCTGTTAATTGCATAGTACCACCTCTCTATTGCAAATGTACTCCTCTCTATTAAATGCAACAAAAAAAGCCACACCTAGGGTAGATGTGACACTTTTTATGATTTTTATATGTAACGATTGGTGGATAGCCTGTAAAATGTGGTGGATTGAATGCTCATTTTGATGGATAGAATCGCTTAGAATGGATTGCTCATTCATATCGGTGGATTGAATCGCTTAGAATGGATGCTCATTCAAATCGGTGGTTTGAATGCTAAATGTGACGGATACAATGTCTAATCTGACGGTTACATCGCTCATTTTCATGGATAGAATCGCTTAGAATGGATTGCTCATTCATATCGGTGGATAGAATGCTAAATGTGACGGATACAATGTCTAATCTGACGGATACAACGCTCATTTTGATGGATAGAATCGCTTAGAATGGATTGCTCATTCATATCGGTGGATTGAATGCTAATTTTGACGGATACAATGTCTAATCTGACGGATACAACGCTCATTTTGATGGATAGAATCGCTTAGAATGGGTTGCTCATTCAAATCAGTGGATAGAATGCTAATTTTGACGGATACAATGTCTAATCTGACGGATACAACTCTTATTTTGACCGATTGAAACGCTTAGAATGGGTTGCTCATTCAAATCGGTGGATTGAATGCTAAATGAGTTGAATACAATACTTATTCTAAATTGATTGCTGCTATTAGCTTCATAGATAATACACAAAGATTGCTACGATAATGTTTGGTATGGCTAATAGTAACGCATTATTCATGAGAAGATTGCGTTCGTTTCTGTCTTCATTGGTTTCTGTTGCGAAATTGGCGCGCATTCGATCTCCGCTTGCGATGGCTCCTGACAATAACATGGCAGAAACGATGAAAATTCCACCGAGTAGCCCTGAAAGCAAATGGGCTTTCTCTGTACCCCATATGAGAATGGAGCATATAACACCTAGAATGGACAAGATGGTGCCAATGCCTATATACTTCATTTTCAGCTCCCCTTCGTTTATTATACGGCTAACCGCTCTTTTTCGTTTCAATAAATCCCTATTTACCTATACAAAATTTTTCCTTTTCCAGTAAAATAACTATAAGGAGGGAGGCTATGCAAATGAAAGACAAAATAGAAGCATTAACAAAAATGACCTTAGATGATTTAGTACATAATAGATACGAGAAACTTCAACAGGAGAAGATATTAACAGAGGATACTGCTATATTTCTGCAGGAGGTTTTCGCCTTGCAAGGTATCTTAACATGGCCGCTGGATGAAGCTTCCGTAGCTATTGATGTGTATGAAATGAATGACCAAAGTTGTTTTACAACAGAAATTCGCTATTTATGGTTTGATGATGAAGAAAGTGCTGTGGTTCTTTTTTGCAAGGCCTATACAAATGCAGATCAAACGGAGATCACTGCTTTCATGATTGATACGGTTGATGCCTAGTATAGTATCCGCGCCAAACGTTCATAGTAAGTATGGTGTGAAACTCACGCCGAATCATACGACGGAGGGATCAATTTATGAATGGAATTCGTGAAGGTTTAATCCCCACTATACTCGGGTCAGCTGTTACGGCGGCAGGCTATGCAATGAAGCAAAAACATGGCTCTAACAAAATGGTGGCCAATACGATTTTTGGCTTCGGATTAGCACACATTGTGTTAGGTGCGATTGACCTGGTAGAGCATCGTCGTTAACGAGAGAAGGGCACGCTATGTGCTCTTCTTTTTTGTATTTTTTTCTATTAAATGCTAACATTGTCATAAAAGCTTAAGGAGTACAGTGATGGCGACAATAGAAGATTTTATAGCACTTGATATACGAATCGGCACGGTATTAGAGGCTGAGGAACTGCCAAAGGCTCGGGTTCCTGCGATTAAAATGAAAATTGATTTTGGTGAAGAATTGGGCATTAAACAGTCTTCCGCACAAATTACGAAGCGTTATACACCCGAAGTCATCATTGGGAAGCAAGTAGTGGCGATTGTTAATTTCCCGCCACGTCGCGTTGCGGGTTTTAAGTCAGAGGTATTAGTCATTGGTGGTGTACCTGTGGAAGGAGATGTAATCCTGTTAACGCCCGATCAGCAGCTGCCCAATGGAACGAAAATACAGTAAAAGCCTCTCGCATTATGCAAGAGGCTTCTTTTTCTGAAGTGGTATCCAGATTTCACTTGTAAAGGTTGGTGAGGAAAAATCCGTGCTTGTATGGCGCACGATTTCTGGACCAGCAACCTGTTCATAGCCAGATGATGGGAACCACTCCGCATAAATGCGCCCCCATGTTTCCTGCAGTGTTTGTGGGAATGGTCCAACCGCTTGAAAGACAGCCCACGTACAAGCGGGTACATCCAACTGTGAAAAATGGTGAGACGTTTCGGTTGTGGCTACGCCGATATAATGATCAAGCTCGCCCTTTTCCTCCATTCTGTCCTCAGAAAAGTTTGTGGAGGCTTGGATGATTCCTGTTGGTTCTACATTCGACAGCTTTTTTAGGTGCCCAATATCCTCCATTGTTAACGCACGTGCCATTTCAGTTATCGCTTGATTTTCTCCTTGAAAGACGATAGGTACTCTTTTCATAAGACCCACGATGTGAAACGCTTCTTTTTGTTCGAGTCGGTAATTCATTTCACAACCTCCTTGTATGGTAAGTTGGAAGGTCATTCGTGGAAACGCTTTTAGGTGCTGACCATTTTGCCTCGCCTCCGATGGTGTGATGCCATGCATTTGCTGAAAGGCTCTTGTAAATGCATCTGCAGAGCGATAGCCATAACGAATCGCGATATCGAGAATTCTCATAGTTGAATCTGATAGTTCCAGTGCGGCAAGCGTCAGACGCCTACGACGAATATACTCTGATAGCGAGATGCCTGCTAGAAAGGAAAACATACGTTTAAAATGGTATTCCGAGCAATAAGCTAATCTCGCAGCTTCTTGCACTTCAATTTCCTCTGTTAGATTGGCCTCGATATACGTAATCGCCTCATTCAACCTTGTTAAAGAATCCACTTCTATCACCTTCCTTATCTTTACTTTAGCAGGAATAGTAGCCTTCCATCCGACAATTGGTGCCCCATTTAGTCGCCTTCCAAAAAATAATCTATTGAACAGGCAGATAACTAGCTTTTGAAGCTACTTTCACATACATATAATAGTGTAAAGCTAATTTTAGCCTTACACCTCCTGACTTGATACTTAGGGTCACTGCTCGCACAGTGGCCCTATGAAAAAAAAGATTCTTGTGTCGCCTCATAATTTCCGTTACAATATTTGTAAAAACAGTCTATTGAGCTGGAGGCAGCAACATGGATCGTCTTTTCCAGTGGTACAAGTATTTAAAATACATACTCATTCCTATAATTATTTTAAAATACTTTCGTGGTGAGGGTGTATCGAATGTGCATCCTCTAATCATTCTTGAATATGCTCTCCTATTTGGAGTGAGCTTTTTACTCATTATTCTACAGGATTTTTTCGCCATTCGTAAAAAAACAAAATTCCTACTGCGCCTCCTCATACTGATTATTTTACTGTTTTTGGCTATAACCGCCATTGTCTATCAAGCGATTATGTCTATTATTTTTTCAACCCTACTACTAGGCGTGTTAGGTACGGTACTTTATTTACATAGCAATGATGAAGGAGAACAATAAATGGTACATGAAAGCAATAGTAAGCGATTACTTTTAATCATCGGTTGGGTCAATGTGATAGCTGCTCTTCTCCTATTCCAAGCTTTTTGTGGGCTCATGGCTATCTGTATGGGGTTTGTACTTAAAAAGGATTATCAAGCACCAACCCATGGGCTGGTTTTGATAGTAGTTGGTATCTTCAGTACTGTTATAGGTTGGTTGCTCAATCACTTCTATATGTAAAAATGACCAAGAGCCTAGATTCTTGGTCATTTTTTAATTAGCGATAACTATTATGTGTTGGTTCAAATAATGCTTCGTCGGCGTTTCGTACAAGTGAGAAATGATCCACATTATAATGGCCATGTAGGATGTCGTTATGGTGTGCAACCGTATCTTCTGGTGATAAGTAGTCGGAACCATTTGTTGAATGGCCATCTCCCACTAAAGTGACATCAAAGCCCTGTATAGTTGCTGCTCTAACTGCTGTATCCACGCAATGCTCGGTTTTGCAGCCCATCATCACCAAATGTTCTATCTCATTGGCCTGTAAATAATCGAGTAAGCCCGTCTTATAAAAAGCGTTTGTAGCCAGTTTATCAAAATAAACAGCGGTAGTAGGTACTTGTATCGCTTGATGTACCTGAAAGCCTTCCCCTTCTCCACCCGCTACATCCTGATCACGCACAAAGATAATATGTGCCTCTGCCTCAATAGCTTTTTGAATAACAGCATTGATGGTTTTAAGCAATTCATCCTTGCCATAGACGGCTTGTTCATCCTGATTTCCCTCGATTAATTCTTGCTGTGCATCAATGACCACCAGTGCTTGCTTCAAAAGCATCTCTCCCTTATCGTTTGCTAACAAGATTTTACCATTAATAGTTAATTTCTGATATGCATTATTTTATAACTTTTGAAACCGTCATACCATCCCCAATGGGTAAAAGAATCGAATCCAGCTGCGGATGATTAGCCACTGTGACATTGAACTTTTTCATGATGGCTGTATAGCGCTTGGGTGTCGCCATAGGGTCTGCTACACTGCCTCCTGCTAGGACATTATCTGTCACAATGAATGCACCAGGGCTTGCTAGCTGTATGCAATAGGCTAAATAATTTTCATAGTTATCCTTATCAGCATCAATGAAGAAAAAATCAAAACACTGTCCCGTTGCCACAAGCTTTTCAAGGCTATCCAATGCAGGACCTGTCATATACGTTACCTGCTCGGCAAAGCCTGCCTTGGCAAGATTTTTGGCGGCAAGCTGTGCATATTTATCCTCTAACTCTAGGGATGTCAGTTTGCCTTTCCCTTCCATTCCTCTCGCCAGACAAATACCACTATAGCCGCCAAGAGCACCAATTTCTAAAATAGCCTTTGACCTAGTAATCGATACAAGCATCGTCAACAGCTTTCCTGATGATCGAGAGACAGAAATAGCAGGCATACCATTTTCGGCAATAGAGGACAGGACATCCTCTAATAGGGCATCGTCCTGATAAAATACCTCATCTATATAGTTATTCATTTGTTTCATGTGCGTTATCTTCCTCTTGTAGACTGACGTCGGTTTCATTTTCTTGAATATCAAACAACTGGCAAAATTCTTGGATAACCAGATCGATGGCTTTTAATTCACCGACTAAAATTTGCTGAATCGATTGAAATTCTGGCTGTTCTAATTGCTGTTTAATGGTAGCTCGCTTCACATGCAGCATCTCTAAAAATGAAATCGCTTTGCCGCGTCGGAACGTTTTTGCTCCTCGCTGTGGCGCGCCTTCCATTCCTCTGTGGCGTCCTCCACGGTGATGTCCCTCTCTCATATGCTCTCTAAATCCAGATCCTCTCATTTCTAAAACACTCCTTTTGTATACATTTGTATACATTAATTTAAACTGATTGTATACAAATGTATACAAATTGTCAATTAAACATAATGCTTTCATGCTTCAACATATGTTAGACAGTAGGGTAAACGTATCGAAATGGAGGTAAGATGAGTGAAAAGGGTTATAAAATATGTGTTGGGCATCGGTACATTATTGATACTGTCAGGCATATTTTTGATTGGAGCACAATCTCACTATAATCAGAAGGAAATTAAAATTGCCAGTAAGCTATGTCTTGAAAATGGCGGACAGCCTACTATCATCCGCGATTATTTGGCTTTGAATTACTCCTTTTCATGTCAGAAGAACTGAGGTAGTACATATATGGATAGTGAACTGAGTTGCTAGAAAATCGAGTAAATTTCATCTATCTTTCAGGCAAATGGCTAGCTAACAAGATTTCTTTTACATACAAATAGTAGTGTAAAGCAAATCTAGCCTTTCCACAGCTCTCCTGTTTTGAGGTCACTTTCCTTGGAAGGTGGCCTTTTTTGGCATGAAAAAAGACGTCATGTCGACGTCTTTAATGTTTGATCGATATCCTCAATCAACCTATCCACTTGTTCCTTTGTTATCTTGATGACATATAATTCTGTCGTTTCGATTCCATCAAGGCTTGTTAGGTGTTTAGGATATTGATAGTTATTTGATATCTCCTTGTCCATACAATCACCTCTTCAATAGATATATTCGACATAAAGTATAGCAAACCTTCTATAAAAAGGAAAATAACAGTATATTTTTTCACTAAAATAGCCATCATTTGGACGATTTAGGATAAAAAAAGGTTAAAGTCATAAGTCCATTTAGACTATCCTTATGTAAAAGTGCTTATTGCTTACCAAATTTCGCAATTTTTTTGAGGTAGAATGACCCGATGAAAACAATGATAACTCCATAGACTTTCAGCAGCACATTTCTCACAGGTGCCTCTTCTATGGTTGTACTGAGATAGGCACATCCTACGACAATGATTGTCATCCCGATGATGGCATGAATATATTTCACCATAGCTCCCCTTTTCTAGTAGGCAAGTCCGACGCGCGTTCTCAAAAAATCCTTGCTAAAGATTTGTTGGTAGGCAAAATCTGCTGTATCCGCTACTGAAATTTCGCTACCTCCCTCTGGCAAGAAGTTGCGTTCAACGCGGTAGTTTCCTGTCCAGGCCCCATCAGGTAAATAGGTAGGACAAACAATTGTCCAATCCATTGCAGATTGCTGTAGCTGTTCGAATACACGTTGGTGCTCCTGTGCAGCAAAGGTCGATTTTCGTTTCGATTCCGTTGATTGGTAACGAAGAAGAGTCGGCGTTACACGACTTTGTAGAATCCCTGCTGTTCCAATCGTAATGATTCTTGTCACCTGTTGCTTTGTCATCGCTTCAAGAATCAATGGTAAGCTAGCCGATAATGTAGTGCCTCCATCTGTATTTAATGCACTCACCACCACATCCACATGATGCATTGCCTGCTCGATATCCTGCTTGTTTAAAACATCCCCTTTCATTACACACAGCTGTTGATGATGGTGCGGTAATTTATCGGGATTTCGGACTAATAGGGTGACCTCATGCTGATCCTTTATTGCTAGTTCCACCAGATGGCTGCCGACACGACCACTCGCGCCTAATATTAATATTTTCATTTCTCTCACCTCTTTTATCATTATATTACAATTCCCTATATATGTAAAAAGGCACAGATCACAGTGCCTCCCCTCTACTATTCACGCTCTAGTAATTGAACATCAACCATAAATAGATGCATATTATTCTTTTCAGCTAGCTCATCGATAATCGATCGAATTTCACTTTCTGTACTTACATCAATTTCTTCCCCATCGTGTAATTGAATAGTGATGACTTGATGCGCTGGAGAGTCTATTAGATAACCAACTGTACTATCAGGCGAGTAGCCTGCCGACCGTATCGCCTGTAACACTTGTTTTGTAAAATTCGTAGCTTGTAATTTTTCGCCAAGCTCCTCTGCATAGATAGTCGCTCTTTCAGGGCTCGGGGTTATAATTGAAGGCTCCCTTTGTACCATCCACAATGACACCACAACCAGTAAGCACATGAATAAAAAGAAGATTTGCAGGACATTTTTCATACACTCGCTCCATTTCTCCATGAAATTTACAGGCGGAAGTCTAGCAATCTTTTTCCCTGAAATTGTTATTATTCTCACAGCTATGTATAGCTATTTCTCTCATTAATTATTAAAAAATAATTTTCTTTTTGTACAAAGGGCAAATTACCAAGAAGTTTTGTTTGTGGCTTCATAGATTAGAAATGTAAAGGTTAGCGCTACCATTACTAAAAAACTAACAAAAAGGGAGATTAAAAGATGCAGGATAGTAGATATAGTCAATATATGAATTGGAATCATAAAAAAGAAAAGTGCTGTGAACAATATGTAAAATGCTATTGTCATTTAGAAAAAAAATGTGAACACAAACAAGAAGGATGCAAATGCAAACACAAGCATGAGCATTGCAAATGGGAACAGAAGCACCAGCGATGTAAGTGTCATGAAAAGGATGACCATTGTAAATGGGAACATAAGGAGGATTCTTGCTCTTGCAAAAAAGAGGAGGAAGAGTACTACTACGAGAAGGATTATTCCAAAGATCACAAGTGTAAAGGCTGTATTTGTCATCTATTAAGATGCTTATCTCCTGGTACTTTGGTAGATGTTATTTTAGCAGGTGGCGGTAGCTTTGCAGGAATTTCCTTTATCAGCTTAGATCCTAAAACTTGCTGTGCTACATTCTTAGAGATAGAGGCAGCAGCACCAACACCACTTATCATTGATTGCCAGCAAATTATTGCCATTAGAAACGCGTAACTGTTCCATTATCCTACTTGACAACAATTCATATACCATAATCCTACCACTATAAGCACATTTAATCTTCTGCCAGGTTCGTGAAACCATACCTGGCAGAATTCATATTTTTTCAGCTATTCATTGACAATGACTTTGACAATGGGCTCTAATTTTCCTCTATTCACATCGCCAAGATAATCAACATCTACTACGACAGCTCGTGGCTCAAAACGTTGGATACATTCTATGAGGCGTTTTGTGTTTATTTTCTTCATACGCTGGAAGGGTTTACGAATATCAGACCTTGTCACATATTCGCGGAGCGGACAAGGAATCGTAAACGTCGATAAAATAAATGCTACATTTTGTAATATACCTTCCACGCCTGTAGCATTACCATTAACATTACTTAAAGCCGTTACTTGATGTGTCATTCTATCAACCTTTCTTCTACGTTCATACAATTGGTACTTTGGAAAAGAGCACTTTGTTATTTATGCTTGCTCATTAAAAATTATGAACGCTTTGTTTTTATGTACCCAATGTTATTTTTATTCAAACAACATCTTAGTTGATAGGCTGACCTACAAGCTTAGCGCATGATGGCGTAGTAAATAACATACAGCCAGCTAAAACAGCCATGAATGATTGCCCAAATGATGGAGTGATGCACACTCCAGGAGATCGTAATCGCTAAAACCGAACCAAAGCCAATGCCATTTTTGACCACCGTTTTATGCTCCACTTTTTTCACCTTCCTAGTGCTTTTTAACTCTCCTTCTTGCCATCGCAATCGGTTTCCCTCCTATCGTTTTCTATGTTTATGCAGGAACGAACAAGGGCAATCTGAAAGAAAGGATGTGATGTTATGACAATTTTCATGCTGACTGCCACGATTGGCATCCCCAGCCTTATGGCATATCTTCAGCACAAATGGGCTAGCTTTCGCCTTCTTTTCAACATACTAGGTGTCCTTGCTGCGATTCTGTTTAGCACGATTGCCGCTACAGCTATAACGAACATTATTCTTGAGGATGTAGTCTTTATGACAACGATCCATGCTGTGTTCTTAAACCCTGTCTTTCTAATTACAGGGGCGTACCTTGGCTTATATCTGATTTACCGGTTCATCATGATGACAATTCATGAAAGAGACAAGCCGCCATCCCTTTAGTAGAAATCACAATAGACGTGCCAAGTCTGGATGGTTGGATTGTAGAAAAAATAAAAATTACCATGATCCACGATGTTCAAACGCGCTTTTGCATCGGAGGCAATTTGGAGGACAAATAGCGCATCGTCACCGAAATCAACGCCACTTTGACAAAAGCTTGGATAGCCACCAATTTTATGGAGTGGATAGAGGTCTTCAACAATATCCTCAAAATAGTCGAGCTGCTCTTCATGCTCCAACGTCAAAATCTCTTCCTCCAATTGAGCAGGAATACCGCCCCCATCCCATGTTGGATAGTCGTTCGTGATATGCTGTGGTAGGAGTGGAAATGCGCGAATTTGTTCATGCTGCCATTCGCGCTTTACTAAGCCTTCCAAAGAGGTGTACGTTCTAATATTAAAATAAGAACTAAGATCATCCTCCATGAGATGATCTAATAGACGTTCATCGACAAAGACTGTGACTAAGTGAAAAGGCTGTAATGCCATCGGTACATAGGGTAGACCTTTTAGAAAAAACGTAGCGAGCGGCTGATAGCCAGATGGTGGCTGCTCTTCTGGTAAGGACCAGCCCACATAGCCAATCCAGCTTTCCAATAAATCATGTGTAGGTCGAATACCACCCGTTTGAAAAATCGTGGCCTGCGTGGCTAGTTGAGCCCGAATATGTTCAATTGCCATCCGCTAGCTCCTTTTGTCGACAGCAGCAATCTGTTGTATGGTCGTTTACCATGCCTACTGCCTGCATAAAGGAATAACAAATTGTACTACCGATAAATTTAAAGCCATCTTTCTTCAATTGCTTGCTCATACGATCACTAATTTCTGTCGTCACAGGCACCTCTTTGATGGATGCCCACTCATTCATAACTGGTTTGTGATCTACAAAGCCCCAAATATAATTTGAGAATGAGCCATGCTTTTCCTGTATTTGGAGATATGCTTTAGCATTTGTCACCACACTAGCTATTTTTAATTTATTGCGTACAATCCGTGTGTCTTGCTGCAATTCCTCTAGCTTGTCTGCTGTATAATGGATAATTTTTTCCACATCGAATTGATCAAATGCCTCACGATAGCCTTCACGCTTTTGGAGAATCGTCCACCAGCTCAAGCCAGCCTGTGCCCCCTCCAAGCAAAGCATCTCGAATAAATGCTGGTCATCATAGACAGGTACACCCCACTCCTTGTCATGGTATTCCACATACAAAGGTTCATCTAGCTTGACCCAATCACATCTTTTCATTTTTATACCCTCCATTTTATGTATCCTTTACTTAATAGCTGTAATGCAAAGCCATCCTTTACTTGATTTTTCGGTGACATACACGGTTTGAAAACCGATACGTTCTAATAATTGCTTCGTTGCCTCAGGTGTTTGATAGGCTTTCATATGATAGTTCATTTTGTAGAGCTCTGCTATGATAATAAATTTCCCACCGTTTTTCAGAACCCGCCATACTTCCTCTACATCCTGCTCCAAGGATGGCCAAAAATAGTGTGTTTGAAAGGCTGTAATCGCATCAAAAAACTGATCATCGTATGGAATGCTTGAAACACTTGCCTCTTTCACAATGACGCTACCCCTGGCAACATTTGCTTTATTCAATTTGATTGATTCCTTCACTGCCTGTGTGGAAAAATCTATCCCATATATTATACCATTTGGATTCAATTTGGATAAAATTTGGAGCGTTTTCCCACCACCACAACCTATGTCTAACACACGATCACCGTCATTGATAGCTCCTTGCCTGATGAACCATGCATTCATACCACGATGGGCAAAATTCATAATTTGTAGCATCGTTGAGCCAATCCATCCATTTGGCTTTTTCGCTTGTTCAATTAACGTTTGTAAGAGTGACATGATTGGATTCCCCCCTCAAGTAAGATTGTTAAAATAGAATTAGAGCTTTAAAATAAAAACGCTTACTAGTTTGTACGTACTTCAAAACAAATTGTTTCATTTTTTACAAAGGAGGAAGATTTTATGATTCAACAAGCAAACCAGAAGGACGCTCATGCTGCAGCCTCATTAGCCTTACTGCTCTGGCCCAATCATACACGAGAGGAATTTACCGAAAAGATGACACAGCTGCTAAAGGAAGAAAACGCAGCTATTTTCCTTGTCTATGATGATCACGAAGCAGTTGGATTTGCCCAATGCCAGTTAAGAACAGACTATGTAGAAGGGACTAACTCGAGTCCAGTCGGCTATTTAGAAGGCCTTTTTGTGAGAGAGGAATATCGCCAGCAGGGCTATGCAAGACTGCTTGTGGAGAAATGTGAGCAATGGGCAAAGCATAGGGGCTGTCTAGAGTTTGCCAGTGACTGTGAATGGGACAATGACGAAAGCCTAAGGGTTCATCTTCAGCTCGGTTTTACAGAAGCTAATCGCATCATTTGCTTCACAAAAAAATTATAAAAATGGCTGACAAAAAAATCACAGGCGTTGCAAACATAGCACCTGTGATTTTTCGACATTTTTTTAGTTTAGATATGTATTGTTGGAAATATTTCGTTCGCGCTCATCTATGATTAAATGGATCATTAATGCGAGTTGTTGTTCGATTCGCATATTATTTAGATGTAAGATATCAGCAATCACATTCTTGTGCTTCTCTGCTAATTCCATCTCCTCTAGCATTAACATAATTTCTTCTTTTGTCAGCCCAAACATACTCATATCACCCCAATACTCTCTCTATTTATTATTGTAAAATCATTACTCCCATTTCATAATTAACGAAAATTTATCTTATTGCATGAACCATTTTTACTAATTATAGGTTTAAACATAGAAAATAATCAATCTATTATCCACATTTATTTAATATTTATTTTACATTCAGTAAAAACTTTTATTATGTTGGTTATAACTTATACAAAGATTGTATAAGTTTTCCTGTGGAATATTTCAAAATATTGCAGTAATTGCAACAAGACATCTATACCATTATAAAAATATTCTTGCATTTTGTCGAATTATAGTTTTTTTTCACAATTTAAATTTAATTAACAACCCAAACGTATTCCTTTACCCATTTTTCACATATATGAAATATCAATACGCGAATCCATAAAAAAAGTAATTTCAAAATTGAAACTACTTGTCTTATTTGTATAATCGGCTTTTATATTATTTTTTTAATATCATGTTTCATTATTTCTAATTTCATGTCCTCCATTTGCGAAACCTTTGATGCTGCATCCTTCTGCCATGTTGCTGACTGCACATGTCCTTGTACAAATAATTGGCTGTTTTCCTGGACCACCGCTGGAGCCTTTACCGCAGCTATATCTGTATGACGCATTTCCAATAATGATTTATTGGACAGCGCTAAAAATGGTCTAGCCGCCTTATCCACCCTACAATTTTCAATACGCCCCATTGATTGATCTGACCAAATCATGGCATACGAGCTTTCTTGACCATCTTTAAAATAGCTATTAGCTATCTCAAAAATTGCATCAATGCAAGTGATTCCGTTTCCTTCCATTTGTTCAAACGTGCAATATTGTGTAAATAATCGGGCATTGTTGATATAGATATGGTGGCTTTGCAGCTCTCGTATCGTTGTATGATGCATCATGATTTTGGCATGTTCATTACCATAAACACCACCTGATTGCCCAAATTGAATAATCGATTGCTGTAGCTTTAATCCACTAGCATCAACAATAATATGAAATTGCTGATGGTTTTGAATTTTACATTGGTTCATCGAAACATTTGCTTCATCCACAATGGTAAGTCCGACAGCCATACCATTGCGAACATGACATGTATGAAATTCCACCTTGCTATTTTCAATCAACACCTGCGCCTTGACATGCCGAGAAACTTGACAATCATAGAACTTAGCTTCGGTTTTTTCTCCAAGATACAACCCATGACTTTGACCATCTGAAAAAATAGAATCAGATACCATTAGATCACTGCGATGAACCACCATATTCGTATCAAGATGCTCTTTTATTTCACAGCCATCCATCCTGAAAGTCGTGCTATCAAACAATTGAATGCCCACCCCTTGCCCTTGGTGCACTAAACAATTGGTCATCGTCATCTCACTCGACGCAGCCATTACTTGTGCCTTGTCATGCCCATGAATTTCACAGTCCTCCATTGTCAGCTTGACATGGCGAATCGCAAAAACACCATGCTTCTTCCCTTCCAACAGCATACAATTCGTCAAGGTCAGCTCACAGTTTTGAGCAATAATCTGTGCCTTCCTATGATGCTCAAATGTCGTGTCGACTAGAATAACACTGGAGCCATTCGCCACACGCAAACCAAAATGATTCAGTGGTGTAGCAAGCACTGCACAATTTTTCATCAGCAAACTACCATAGCTCACCATCATCTGCGTTCGAATCAATTGCTCCTCAATGACACAATTCTCTAGCTGTAAATCACCTTTCACATATAGCCCCTGCCCTTGCCGGAACCGTAAATTACGCATCGCGACAGGAGTTTGATAGCGAATAAATACACCACCCTTGATGGTCACATTGCCAACCCCATACAACGTCAGCCGCTTGGCAATATCCAAGCTTTCCTCATAAATCCCATCCCGAATTTCAATCATATCCCCAGGCGCCGCCTCTTCAATCGCCTGCCCGATACTTTGATAACGATGCATTATGCTCCTCTTCACCACAAGTACAGCCATTTACACACTCCTAACCAAAAAATGTTCGTACCCTATTTATATACCGAACATGCTTGTGCTTATTCAATTTTGTGTAAAATTGCTGGAATATGCAGGTGTTTATTTGGAATGTTTGACGGTTTAATGAAAGTGGGGAAAAATGAAAAAACCAACAACAACCGAATTCCCTCGGTCATTGCTGGTTCTTTTCATTTACATTATTTCTTGCGTTTCACAAATACAATAACAAAAATAGCGGCTAGTGCTGCTAGGATGGCGATCATCCATACTGTGTTTGAGTTGGATGTTGTGTCATCTGTTGCGGCTGCTTGTTGCTCTTCTCTTGGTGTAGCGTTCGAAGACTCCATTTCTTTGGCATCCTCTTTTACCACTTGTGCAGTGCTAATTTGCACATATTGTAGTGTTGCTTCATTGGAGGCGGATGCTTCATGCTCGTGGCTGTCGCCGTGGCCTTCTGCATGATCCCCGTGGCTTTCCTCTTGCCCACCGTCATGATCATGATGGTGATCCGCTGCTGTTGTAAAAATAGAACGTTCTAGCTGTTGCCCTACCCAGCTTTTGGCATCTGGTGAATCGGCAAAGATGCGAGGGTGTCCTGACAGCATGTATGTTTTACCGTCGATGATGATTCCTGTTTGGTCACCTGTGACAACGTCTTCAATCGTACCCGTTGGTCCTTCTGCAAAGCCGCCCATTTGAATAAGCGTATGTCCGCCCATATCAAATGTAAGGTGCTCTGTTAAGAATGCAATGTACTCTTCTTTCGTCATGGTTGCATCAGGATTGGCTAGCTCAAGTTTATGATGAAAAAGTGCTGTATTTATTTCCTTGTACGTAATATCTCCCTCTAGCGAAGACACGTAATCCTCTTTTTGAGCTGCTTGTGCTAGCTCATCCACTGTTGCTCCCTCAAGGCTGAAAAAGCCACCTACCCAGCCTGCAAAGTCCTTGCGTGAAAGATTGTCTGTTGGGTTTAAGGCCATATCCTTGCCATTGTACCCAAGAAGCCCAATACTGTGTAGTACCATAATGTCCTGAATATTGGCGGCTGTTTCAGGGACATCCGTGAATAGTGTACTTTTATCCATCGTATGGGCGTAGGCAACGGGTGCCATGAATAAAGTACTCATCAATAATAAAAGTAAATATTTTCTCAAAATGATTCCACCTTCCAATGCTTTAGTATACAGATGAAATGTGAGGGAAGTTTGAAATCCACAGCTAATTACTATAGCTTAAATTGACGAATCAGGGCGTTTAGTTGTTCAGCCATTTCTGCTAAATGCTCGGCACTATGTTTAATTTCCGCCATGGAGCTTGCAGTTTGCTCAATGGTAGCCGATGTTTCCTGAATACCCGCCGCTGACTGTTCGGAGACCGCAGCAATTTCATCGACTGCTTTATTAATCGTGACAGTATTGTGAACAACCTCTGCTAGCTCCACTGACATACCTTCTATGCCTGTCGCAATCGCCTCAATAGCATCCGCAATTCGATAGAATGTCGTATTGGTTGCAGCCATTTGTGTTGTGCCCTTTTCGACTTCCTCATAGCCTTGCTCTAGCGAGGAGGTTACTGTATCGGAATCATCCTGAATTTTTCTGACAATCGCTGTAATATCATCAACGGAGAGGGCGACCTGTTCGGCTAATGTCCGAACCTCGTCAGCCACCACGGCAAAGCCTTTCCCATGTTCCCCAGCTCGGGCTGCTTCAATCGCTGCATTCAATGCGAGTAAATTAGTTTGGGCAGCAATCGTTTGAATGACCGCTACAAGCTTAGAAATCTCCTGTGTTTGCTTACTTAAGCCATTTACCTGATTCACCGCGTCCTTCACTGTATGCTGGATGGCTTCCATTTGTTTGGTGGAAGTGGTCATTAAGCTTCTACCTTCTTGTGTTAAAGCCTTTACATTCTGCGAATACTGTTGAACATCTTTACTGCCGTGATGAACCGTAGTGACTTTGCTAGTAAAATCATTCATGACGGAAGCGACATCAGAGGCATGATCTGCCTGTAATTCTGTCCCACTTGCCATTTCCGTAACCGTATGAACAATTTGCTCTGTCCCAGTTTTGACCTCTGAAGTTGACTGAAGAAGCTCCTCACTATGTGCCGCTACATCATTGGACACCGTTTGAATGTGCTTTAATAGACGATTTAAAATATCTGACATCGTATTGGTCGCTTCCATCAGTTGCCCTACTTCATCCTTCGATTGAACCTTCAAAGGCGGCTCACTTAAATCACCATTAGTCATTTGTTGCATACGCTTGGTTAACGTCACGATTGGTCTTGAAATACCACGAGCACTTAATAGCTCAATTATAACTGCTAGAAGAACAATCACAATACCTACGATAAAGGCGATTCGCTGTTTCTGCTCTCCAGCAGCAATGCTGTCTGTCCCTACCTCATTAATGGCTAGCTTTCGTTGCGCCGCTAAGTCTTCGTAGCCTTCACGAATGGTCGTAGCTGTGTTATCCATTTTTGTGAGGTTTTGGGTAGCCAGCTCGGTGTTCCCTTGATCATATACCGCAAATACCTCTTGCTCAATATAACGGTTCCATTCCTTAGACATTTCCGCAAATTGTCCGAATTCGCCTGAGGAAGATAATGCTGATCGCTTTTCTTCATTGCTTAGTTCCTTTGCAACATTATCCTGAAATATCTCTTTATACTTTTCTCTCCCAGAAAGCACATAGCCTCTAGCTGCCGCTATTCTTAAATCAATGGACTGTGCCTGCTCGTAATCGATAATTAATAGTTGTAATTCTTGCTGTACAATTTGCTCTGTCGCATCATTGCTTTGCTTGATGGCAAAGTAATTGTAAACAATGTATCCTATCATGATTGCAATCACAATGCTAAAGGAAAAAACAATGCGTCTACTGATTGTTTTGAACTTCATTTGCAAAAACCCCTTATTTTCCTAATCTATTCCATCCTTAAAAATCTACCATTTAATTAGGAAGATTAGCGGTTTTAGGAATTTTTGCTATATTTCCAGAAATAACTTGGTCAATATAATGTTTTTTATAGCATCTTTTATCGTGCGCCTTTAGTACTAGACTTAATCCCAGCTATTGAACATTACATCGCCAATGGTTTGGCTATTAAAATAAGTAACGTATTTCCATTCTATAGCAGATAGGCTATGGAACGCCTCATCTTTTGTTAGTAATGTTGTAAGTGTTTCCGCTTCCAAGCATTTTCGCATAGGAAAGTATTTATGCAGGTGAGACTTGGATAAAAAGGTAAAGCTACTCTCCTCCTGCTTGGCAAAGGCGATATACGGCATCAAACGATGATGAAGAATTGTCAGTGTTTCTCCATCGATTTCAATTACTGCCTGCATATAGACAAAGGGCGCTTGATCGATAAATTGCCGTACTTTCGCTCGTTGTTCACTTGTCACTAAATGGTACACCATCGACTGAAACATGCGCATGTCCTGCTGAATTAAATGCGCTGCATCGAAACCAGAAATTCCTTTTGTTAAACGCAAGCCATCCATCACTCCTTGATATTTGTCTCTATAATAGGACCTTCTCGTTCGGTTGAAGAAATTCCTGCCAATCTATGCATTTCTTTTAATATGATAATCAATTTGTAGGAATGGAATACCAAATAACGTCATCTGATGGCGTGCTGACAATGTCTTGTCATCTACCGCAGAAATTTGAAAATGCTCCTGTAGAGGTAGCCTCATCACATTTTTTCCTATCGCCAAATAAATTCCTGCATCTCCATCATGGCGACTTGTTAGGTGTAGCTGACCATTTTCTTCATAGGCATACAAAATGCCAACCATTGTTGAGAACGGGAGTGGTAAGGCTATATTCATATAGGTCGTTTCGTCGCTTGTGTGCTTCGAATAAATCGCGACAAAAACGGTTTGCTGATGAATTGTCCGAATCCATGCACGTGGAGACGGACGGCTATCTCGTGCAGAATCGACCTGAACAATGCTACCCGTCATCTCAACTTGCTTACTGGAAAAGGGTAAATTGAGCTGTTGGAGCAAACGGCTCATTCCTTGGTACAGAAAGGCAAAAGGTCGAAACCAAGCCTTCCATTGCACCGTCGAAAGCAGCCGATAGGTCGTCGTATACTCATAAAAATGTGGAATGACAGGCGGTAGCTTTGTAGTATCGACAAAATCCTGTAAGGCATCGACCAAGCCAGGGTGTGGTATATTCTCATGATGTAGCTTCCCGCGAATTTGGCTTACAGGGAACTCAAACGGACGCTGTGTTGTTGGGGGGACAGCCATTAGCCAGGCGATGACCCCTATCCCCCCAAAGAAAACACCATTGATCACACCATGGAATTGAAGCATTTCTGGAATGTCGATGGAAACGTTTCCGCTGACACGACTGTAAACATACAGACAAGATCCAAGAATCGTCAGACAGAGCGCTCCATAGGAAGTCCTCAGCAATAGCCCCTGTCCAAACGGAAGCTTTGTTTTGAGCGCTACGAAAAACAAGCCGTAAATGGCGAAAATATAAAGAATGACTGCGATGATTTCGATGAGAATGGAAAAGGCAATACCTATCGCAACAAGGATTGGTCCTGCCAGCAACATCATCACCATCACACGATAGCCGCTACTATCATGTAATCGACCTAAAAGTCCGACTGAAATGGGTAATAAACAAGCCGAATAATGAAAGTGAATGGCCGTTAACCACGTGATTAATGGTGAAAAACCAGTATCCATGTTGATGACATAGGCGAAAAACCACAGACCACCGAGGGCTAGGTAGAAAAGCCCCATGTCGATAGCAAACTCCGCAATATTTGTAAAACCTCGTTGTAAAAATCTTTTCACGCCTTGCATGGCGATATAGAAGGTATACAGTACATACATGCCTGCCAAAACATTAGCCAAAACGCCATCCGTCGACCAATGCAGCAGTGTAACGGCTAGCATCATCCCTAAAATAATGGCTGTGCCGACTTTCTGAACATCCACAACCATTGATACCATGGTGGGAACGAAAACTAGTTGAGCAACGGTTAGTAACCATAAGTAATCGGGTTGCCCACTAAGCACAAAGCACATCACCGTGAACAAAATACCTAGTAAAAAAATGAAATTACTTCGATTGTTGCGTAAATTCACCAGCATACATCATGAGCCTCCCTATGAATGGATTATGGATGGAGACATGAATGGTAAAGACATTTTTCGATTCATCAAAGCCTTCCTCTACAATGACTCGACCCTCTAACAGTCTAGGCATCGGGCATTCGAAACGCGAGAGGACAAAGCGCTGCTTACCTGAACGAATGACCAATGTCCCCGCTCGTGTCACCGTAAAGTGCAAATCGGAATAAAAAAGAGCGGGTGTGCCTAAATAATCTTTCACAATTTTTTGGATTGGATCAATGGTCATCCTTGCATCAAAATGCCTTGTTTTCTGCGGGAAATAAAAGGTGCGCTCCCATAGCACGTCTAGTTCCCCACTTGGCAGGGCTCTGCATGTATTCGAAATAGTAAAGGGGATATCCTCCCCTGACTCTGGGAACAGAAATCGCGTTTTCGCAGCCAGTGTATAGAAGGGACACATCCATTTAGCACCAGATTTTATTTGATGCATCACGCCCTTAGCAAAAAATGGTTCATCAATTGGTAACGCATAACGCTGTTGTAACATCGGATGAAGTCTTGCAAAATCATCCCCTAATAATGTTTGATAGATCGTCATCCTTGTTATCCTCGCTTTCTTTTACAACTTTTAGCACTCGGTACATCCTTACTTAAGCTAAATCCGACAATCGACAACACCCATAAAGCACTATTAAAGGTAAGTGGATTAAAGGGTGCTTGTACACTTGTCGGGTCCGCAACAATAGCAGCTATCGTCAAGAGCGGAAAAACGATGATTTGCATGCCAAAGAGCCAGCGTTTTCCTCGCGGGTAAAGCCAACAAAAAGCAAAGAGAATTTCCGCAACCCCTATCCACATAACTAGCTGATCTGCATGGTTTAGTAATGAAGCGGTCATCTTTAATTCCTGCGGATGCATATGGATGATCTTTGGTACAAGACCATGATAGAACCAGACAAAGCAAAAGAATAGACACAGAAGCATCGTTAAAAAGAATCGTCTATACTGTGCGGTAGGATTTTCTCCTTTTTCTAGCCATCTTTTTAAAACGTCAAAGCTGAGTGCCGTCGCCCACCCCATTAATGGACGAAAAAATAAATCAAAGAATACGCCAAGCTTGCCATAGCGTGTATCATAATCATATTGGGTCAGAAATATCAGCCCCTGTTGATGCGGGATATATTGCCAATAGCCTTTTCCCTCCGCTATGGGTGAGCGCTTTTGAGGCGTACCAAAATGCAGTGAGGATGTTCGCGTGCCATTTTCTTTATGATGCTCCCCCTTGCTTTCTCCCCAGCCGCTTACCTGTAAGCCTGGCATTACCTTCGTTTCATAGTTAAAACGCTGTGGCTCCTCGGGTGCTTTTTTAGGAATATATGTAATCGATGTAAAACGTAAATCCCATTGCTCATGCAGATGAGGATTTTGTGTATAATCCCATGCTTTCTCTATAGGAGCCTGAATGTCTATCTCGACATAAATAGGTTTTCTGCTCATAAACTCACTCCTTTTTTTGATGAAGCCACTATCATTATAGCAGTAAATTGATAACCTTCTATTAAATGGGTATGCTTATGACGTTTCTCAATAAAAATAAAAAACTTGAATCGAAATGATGACTTGCTGAGTCTAATGGTTGAAAAGGAGGCGATTTTCATTACGAGCACCCAACAAACTCTTGTAGCCTTAGCCCAACAAGGTGATGAGCAGGCGTTTTATCAGCTCATTGAGCAGGAGCAGCATAAGCTTTACCGAATGGCCTATGTCTACGTACAAAATGAAAACGACGCCGTAGAAGTTTTTCAGCAAACCATTATTCGAGCCTATGAGGGGCTACCGCAATTAAAGGAGCCTCACTATTTTGCCACTTGGCTTACCCGCATTATGATAAATTGCTGTAAAACCTATATTGCGAAGAAAAAAACAGTTATGCCTGTTGAACCACAAACTTTCGAGGATTTAACAAGCGCATCTCCTACATACATCGAAGAAGAGCTGGATTTATGGCAGGCTCTTTGCCAGCTCGAGGAAAAGTACAAAACGGTGTTATTGCTACGATTTTATCAAGATTACTCTGTCAAGGATATTGCGGCGATTTTGCAATGCCCTGAAGGTACCGTGAAAACACATATTCGCCGTGGCTTGCATGCATTACGACAACAATTAAAGGGGGCATATCTCGATGAGTGGGTTCAATCCGCTGAAAGAAGTCATTAATGCAATACCCATCCCTGAAGGACGTTTAACAGAGGTGCTACGTGTTGAAGGGATGTCCAAAATTTATCAGCAAAAGCATCATACTGTGAATGCCTTGAAAAATATCCATTGCACCATTTATCAAGGAGAAATGGTGGCGATTATGGGGACAAGCGGCTCTGGTAAAAGTACTCTTCTGAATATGATCAGTGCAATCGATGAGCCAACAGATGGAGCATTATTTTTATTTGGCAAGGAAGCGCAGGCTATTTATCAAGAGCCAAAAGCATCGCAATTTCGAAAAGAAAATATCGGCTTTATCTTCCAATCCTTTCATCTGCTAAAGGATTTAACCGTCGAGGATAATATTGCACTTCCCCTTATTTTAAATGATATTCCTAGCAAGGAGATTAAGGTGCGTGTGCAGCACATGATGGAAACCTTAAACATCGCTGCTTGGGCAAAGCATCGACCACATGAGCTTTCTGGTGGACAGAAGCAACGTGTCGCCATTGCGCGAGCGATTATTGCCAATCCTCCTATTTTACTGGCAGATGAGCCAACGGGGGCTTTGGATGTTCATACAACAGATGAAATTTTAGAACTGCTTGTTGCTCTGCAAAAAAAGAACCAGCAAACGATATTACTTGTCACACATGACCCCTATGTGGCTACCTATGCCAATCGGGTATTGTTCTTCCATGATGGGGCGATTGTGGATTCCTATCAAAACCGGCAAAATGAAGAGGATTTAGATTGTATTCTAATGAAATTCAAGGAAATAACGAGGGAGGATCGCTAATGTTTACGATGCGCAATATTGCCCTCAAGCTTTTTCGTGCCGCTTGGGCAAATGTCCTAACGAGTATTAGTATTATTACGATCTCGATTTGCCTGGTGATGACGATGACCGTCTACATTTGGAATGCGAATAGCCAGATGAAGGCAGACATCCAAGCGTTGTATGGGGAAATGGATTTAATGGTTGGTTATAATCCCGATCAGCAAAAATTGTTGACGACAAATCAAATAGAGGAGCTTTCTACTCTAGCCGGTGTCACACAAGTGTCCCGCTTATCGATAGCTCATACAATCGTTGAACATGAAAAGTACACCGCATTTTATACCGTTGGCGTCGAAAATGATGACCTTGTGAAAAGTCGCTACCATTTTGCGGTCAATCTTGGACCGAACGATGCCATTCTTTCGGAAAATGTTGCCCGTCTTTTCAACAAACGAGTTGGGGACTCCATTCATATTCAATCAAAGGATTTTATCGTGCAAGAAATTTTACCGACGATGAAAGGCACTGACAGCCCTAATATCATCCTCTTAGCGAATGACGTAGTTAAGGCATGGATGAACAACAGTCAGCCACAAACGGCAGGCATATTTGCGCTCATTAAAACTGATGAGGGGCGTGCCAAGGCAGTAGGCGCAGAAATCAAACAACTGGATGAAACATTACGTGTTGATGTTATGAGTGATTACGATGTCATTAAAAGAAATTTACAGAGCTTAATGGTTTTTATGATTGTACTATCCGTTTTTATTTTACTCATTTCAAGTGTCCTATTGCTGTCCACATTCCAGCTATTATTTTATAAAATTAAAGAGCAGCTCATGATTTTACGGGCTCTCGGGGCATCCGCGAAACAGGTTGGACGTATAGTCAAGCTCCAACTATCACTGATTATTAGCTTTGGCGTTACACTTGGAACAACGCTGAGCCTTGTGATAATAAAAAGCTGGCTACCACAATTAATTAGCTTTTTGCATTTACCCGAAGCTAAAACAGAGCTTCCTATTGTGTTTATTCTTTTAATTGCCCTTTCCAGCTTCATCATTCTTCAAGTGATGACAAAATGGCAAGTAGCGAAAAGCTCTCGACTACTGCCATTACAAATCGCGACAGATAATGAAAATTTAGAGCTGCGTTGGACAAAATGGAAAACAATTATTGTCAGTATTGTAGGTGTGTCAGCTACCTTCTTCTTTTTACAAGCCTATTTAGCTGGGACAGGAAGCGATCAAGGTGCCTTATTTATTTTACTCGGAACACTATTTGTATGTGGGATTTTACTGTTACTAATCCCCTATCTATTTACAGCCATCCTTCATCTGGCTTTAAAGCCGATTCGAAGGGTACTTGGCAAGGAAGCCTATTTAGCATGCCAGCAGCTCATGCCACAAGTACGCAAAAATATGCCCGTGGTGCTCAGCATGATAGGATTAATGGTTATTTTAACCTTTGGAAGTTCATTAATGAAAACCTTACAACACAATGACCTTGTCTACACAGAATCACAATACGAAACAGCCATAAAAATCAATAATGAATTAAATGATCCAACGATCACGCCTGCAATTATAGAGGAAATAGAAGCATTGCCAAGCGTACAGTACGCGTATACACAAAGTAATAATACGTATATTGCTCTACAACTCGGTGATGAATGGCTACCAGAGAACTATACAACCATTGATATTAAGAAATTTATGCAATTAAAGAAGTTGCCTCAAATTGAGGAAGGAAATTTACAAAATGGCCTTGTCGTGACAAAGGGCTTTGCCGAGCGTTATCATTTGGCAGTGGGTGATCGTGTAACGATGGGTACCTATGATTTTACGGCCCAGCAGGATATACCTACTGGTGAGTTACAAATTATAGGAATTACTGATACACCTATTCACCGTGCTGATTTAATCGTTGATTGGTCATCATTCCTCACGGCACAGGATCACCCAATTATCGAAGACATTATGGTCGAAACATCCCACCCAGAGCAGGCATTGGTGGAGCTGTCATTCTTGGGACAGCGCTGGCCAGCCCTGAAGTTGACAGATAAAGCGACCATATTAGCACAATCCAATGAAATGTTCTTCCAACGGTGGAGCTTATTTGTTGGCGTCTTTGTTATTTTAATAGCTGCCACGGGGCTTGGTGTCCTCCAAACATTACTGCATACCATTTATACAAAACGCAGTGACTATGCCATCCAACGATTAATTGGTCTGTCACCAAATGGGCTGATGAAGCTCATACTGACACAAGTCCTATCGTTCGTCCTTTATGGTCTCATGGTCGGGACATTTCTGGGGTTCGTCTTAACGAGAATGGTAGCCTTCATTGATGGAGGCTCTCCAATGTCCTATGACTTTCTAACATTGGGCCTCACAAGTCTCGCCTTCCTAGGGTCAACCCTCATTGTCTTTACCCTCCAAGGCTACTGGATGAGCAGACAAAAATTAGCGAACGAGATATTGGAAATATAAGTAAAACAGCCCCTCTATGGTTAGAGGTGGCTGTTTTTTTAGAATCGGGGCTCTCTCTTGAGCGAGCGCTTTTACCCCTCTTTGGAGCGGAGCACCCCCACTCCTTTTATAAAATGAAATTCTCCCTAAATTTGAAGAAATTCTATCATTTCCTTTATGATAGCCTCTTGATCTCGTCCTAATGTCATGAGATGCTTAGAATTTCCAAAGCCTTTCTTCTGCTTTCTAGATGAATGAACATGTTGAGAGATCATTTCAGCACTTTGCGTGTATAAGGCATCGTCTTTTTCACCATAGTAGATAGCGATAGGAATGGTAATTCTATCAAGGTGCTCCATCGTTGCTTGGATAAATGTTTGGAATGCGTTCATTGCATGTAATGGCATGTTCTCAAATGGCTCCATTTCCTGAGCGATTTGAAGTGGTGGCTTGCCCTCTATTGTTTTGTAATTATGGGCATAGTCAATAATCCTTTGTTTTAATTGCTCTGGCTCCTTATCAAACGGCACAGATAAGACAATGATTTGCTCGAGCCTTTCTAATTGAGCAAGCTTCAATGCGAAAATTCCCCCGATGGATAGACCGATGACCGAAATCTTTTGATAGCCTTCATCCAATAAAAATTGATGAGCATTCACTACATCCTGCCACCAGTCGTCTACCTGATAGTGTAATAACTGTTCTGGATGAGTGCCATGTCCACGATACAGCGGCGCATAGCAAGTATAGCCTTGGTTATGTAATGCAGTGGCTACTGTCTTCATATCTCTTGTATGACTTGTAAAGGAATGTAAAAGCAATAGGGCATGCTCATTTCCCTGTAAATAAATCTCTTTTGCTGGTAATATGTTTAGCATTTCATCAAGCCCTTTCTTCCATCTACCTTTATTTAAGCCCCAACAAACAGCACAGCCTGTCCGATCGCAATAAAAAAGGCTTCCTCCTGGATGGGACTACTGTCTTCAATTTCTAGCGTAATATCAAAATGCGTCTCACAGAAAGTCGCTTGCCAGCGTGCGATAGGCTGCTCATTCACAGTAAAAACAGACCAGTCCTCCATTTCTTTGTTGAGCTTGATCTGCTGTTCGCCATCGGTAATAACTAAATCAGGAATCATAATTTGCCAGCCATCATAGGCAATCATATAGTCTTTCCCTGTTACCAAATCCTTGCCACGGAAATGCACGCGCCCGCGACGGGATACTTTTTTACACGTAAAAAGCGGCTGACCATTGCGATCGTGAACATCAAAACGAACGAAATAACGATAGTCCATCGTTTTATCGAATGCTTTTTTTAGTGCATTGGAATACACGCGTTGAACGGTGGACGATACCTCCCCCGCTTCATTTAAAATTTTAACGGCCTCTGTTGACTCGATGGCCGCTGGTTGCTTGTATGTATAGGTCTTCAATCTATTCGCTCCTTTGAAACATTGCTTTCTTAAAACTACCATAAAATAAGCGCCAAATACAAAGGATGTATTTGACGCCCCTATTATTGTACGGGTACTTCTACTGTAAATGGTTGGAAGTTCACTTCTTTATAGGCTGATGGATTGAATGGAAGATGTGTTTCTTTGCCATCAGCATCTATTTGAACGCTCCCACCCCCTGTTGGAATAGCAACATAAGGCGTAATGGTTAATTTTCCAACGTGTTGTGCTATTGGATCAAAGGCTTTCGTGCTGCTTAATTTCCACACCCCATCATCAAATTGCGCTTTTCCACCGCCCGAATGAGAGGCGATCTCCCTGCCTTGCCCATCTGTTATGAAAAATTCTATAGATGCTGGTGGGTTATCGAGGATTCCATTCATCTTTGCTTCATAGTCAAGGGAGATCCCCGATGGACTGAAGGAGATGTTGGATATATCAAGCTCAATGCCTTCAAACTGCTGTCGATGATTCACAGGAACATGGACAATCTCTGTAATCTTTTCAATCGGGGTCGAAAACGTCCATTTTTCTCCCTTTTCGCCTGCTAATATTAAGCCCAATTGAAAGAAATCTGGCATTTCCTCAACCTGTTTGACATCAAACGTCGCAATACCTGTCCGAACCGTAGGACTTAACCTCTGTTCAGAATAGCTACCTGAGCTGACAGTTGGTTGGGCGCCATTAATGGTAAATTCCAAGCCTGCTCCAAAATATAGTTCACTCAATTCCTGCTCAGATTGCATCGTTACCCCAACCGTTATACGAGAATCATCATAAAGCACCTCATCTACTGTGACCGAAATCCCATTGATGGTTTGTGTTTCGCCAACAGCTTTGGTTAGTCCCTGTTCACTGGCTTGTTTTAGCCCAGGCAAGCCTGAGTCATTGAATACGGAACCGATAATTGGTAGCTTGGACAATGTGCTCGCAAATGTTGGTGATACATAGGCTGTGCCAATGGTTAAACTAAAAACGGCAACAGTACTGGCAATAAATACGAATGGTTTACGCTTGCTTCTTCTTTTCATTTGAATTGGTTTACCTTGTGCTTGTTGAATACCTTGTGCAATCGCTGCTCGTACCTCATCCCGTGGAAATTCAGGTAGGGTCACTGACTTTTTCATTGAACATTGCACTCCTTTCTAATTGTCGTTTTAGCTGTTTTTTACCACGATGCAAATAGGTTTTGATGGTGTTCTCAGGCTTTTTCATCATGTCTGAAATTTCTTTAATAGGTAAATCGTGATAATAAAATAAAAGGAGCGCCATCTGCTGGGAATGGTTTAATTGTTGGATAGCTTCTGCTAAATCAATAGGATTCCCTATGACCTGCTCCTGATCATGCAACCGCTCTAATAATTCCCTCTCCTCATAGGGAATCATTTTCTTGCCCTTTTTCAGCAAACGATAGCATTCATGAATTAAAATGCGGAACAGCCATGTCGAGAAAAATGCTGGATTTTTTAGTTGATGAACGGTTAAATAGGCTTTACATGCCGCTTCTTGAATAGCATCTAGCGCATCCTCTTTTTGACCAACATACGATAACGCCGTGTAATATAGTTTTTCTTCCTCTAGCACAAGTAGCTGTTCAAAGGCTTCCTTCTGCCCCGCAATCGCTTGTTTAACGATAGATAAATCATGTTCCATGCTTGTTTCCCCTCCTTCCATACTTAGAGTCTTTTATCCAAGCAAAAGGTTTCACTTTTATTTATTTTTTTGGCCATACAAAAAGAGACTACTTCAATGAAAGTAGCCTACTCCATTTTCTATCGATCTAACTTAAAGGTAATTTCCCCGATGCCCAATTCCGAATTGACCTCTAGCACGACATCCGCCTTGTCGTAAGCTTCGTTGACATAGACACCATTCCCTTTTGATATAAGGCCCTCCACATTAGACGAGCCAATGCCTTTTTCTGTCGTTAATTTCACGCCAACCTTTGAAGGTAAAATAACTGTTGTTTGACCGACACCTGTTTCAATAGTCGTTGTAAAGCTCTTTTTCCAGTCGCCACCTAGATTAACCGTTAGATCACCGACACCCGCTTCAATATCGAGCTTTTCCAGCTGAAGACCCTGTAAATCAAGATTGGCAAGAGAGGCACCCGTTTCCACATTTAGATCCATGGGGATGCTGTCGTTCAGTTGAATCGCCCATGTGTTTTTAATATTGGAGAGCCCCAGCTTCGTTGAGCCCTTATGCTTGATTTCCACTTCTCCTGTATCGCCATGTAGATCATAGTCTACCTGAGGGGCTAGCTTTTTTACATTATATTCTGCGTTGCCCTCAACCCATTCCTTTGCACCACTCGATACATTCATTTCGCCAACACCTAAATCAATGTCTACCTCTAATGCTTTCGCTTTATCCTTTTCCACCAAAATGGCTTCCTCTCGCATTTTATTTGGAATAAAGGAAAAGCACCCCGATAATACCAATGCTGACGTGCCTATCACGACACCTAAACCCACTAATTTTTTCACTATTATTTCCTCCCACCGTATAATCTACCAATAATTTCATTATATAGAAGGGAGGAAATTAAAATACGACCCTCCGCTCGAAATTCATCTAAGACCTAAGACGTAGAGAGGCTTACTGATAAGGAATGTCATGCCCCTCCAGTAATGCCTTTAAATTCGCAAGAGAGGCATCATAGCCTGACGAATTAAAGCTCACCGTAGTGCCATTACCCTGTTGGGCTAGCGTAATAGCAATCAATGTTTCAGGAACTTCTAGATAGAAGGAAAATTCCTCATTTTTCTTCACTTGCTGAATCGTTAGCTCCATCGGCAGTTTTTCAGAAAGCTGGTTATGGGCATTTGGCATTAAGGTAAATGTCATCTTTTCCCCAGCTGTTAGTATAGGGATGTCCCATATGGAGTCTGGTGCGTACCATCGGGAGAGGGATTGCTCCTCTGTAATCGCCTGCCATACTTTATCAATCTTTGCCTCAATCCAAATCGAACTGGTCATTCGCAGCAACCTCCATTTCCTCTTTTCCATTATTTTACCGAACTTTCAGAAGTTAGACTACCTTGGGATGTTCTGTATAAGTGAAATGCCCCCAGTATAACCATCACAGCGATAACATCCAAAGCGAGCTGATAGCTGGAAAAAACAGTAACCAATAAACCATAAACCGTTGGTGCCAAGACAATAAAGAACTGATTAATCGTTAACGCTGCACTAACAGTTAGTCCTACTGCTTGCGAATCGGATTGCTCCGTGACACAAGTGATATATATGGAATACCAGCCAAGCGCTAAAAACCCAAATAGACTGCAAAATAAAATCATGAGGCCCTTGCTATGTATGACAAAGGGCAAAAAGCCAACCATCAGGAATGTAGCGACCATGACGAGCACTAATAATGGCTCTCGTTTTTGAGCGAAATAATGGTCACTCATCCAAGCAAGTACAATTCTCCCAAACATCCCACCAAATAAAATCAGACTTAAACAGCGCCCCGCCTCGGTTAATGTATACCCACCTTCATGATGTAAATAGCTCATAAAGTGAGCAATGATAATCATTTGGAGGGACATCATGATCATGCCCACAAAAAATAAAGGATAGAGCGCTCGATTGTGCCGAATAGCACGCATCTTCTCTTTAAAAGGAATGAGAGGTGCCGTAGCGGTGTCATGCTGTTTTGGTTCTTTGTACAGCAATAAAAATAATAGTCCCCCACCAATCGCCATCAAGCCCTGTGCTAAATGGACAGAGGATAGATGATGATGTTGATACAAATAGGTCAGCAAAGTGGAAGCCAATGCACCACCAATCGGAATACCTGTTTGGCGTATCCCAATAGCAAGTCCTCGATGCTTGTTAGGAAACCATTTCACAATAGCAGTACTGCCACCTGTTTGCGCACTGCCATACCATATCCCCACAACTATTAATACGAGAAGCAATGTCGTATAATGATTCACGGGTATTAGCAATAAGGCTGACAGGCCCAGTAGTATCGAGCCCCATCCAATAATCTGCTTTTCTCCCTTTTTATCCATGAGATAACCAAATAGCAGCATGGAGAAAATTGGCCCTATATTGACGGCTGAAACAATTAGCCCTGTCTGGAAGGACGTTAAGTGCCATTCCATTTGATAAAAAGAGGCAACTGGCCCCATTCCGTAGGTCACAAAGGTTGCGGCTGTTTGCGAAAGTGTAGCCACAAGCAAGATGACCCATCGATAATATGTATGCATAAAAACCCTCCATCAGGTTACTGCTTTTGCAGTCTACCTTTTCATTATCTAGAGTGTACGTGGACAGCTAGCGAACGTAAAATGGAGGAAAATGATAGCGGCTATTAAAAAAATCTATAGGTATGTGAGGAACAACATGAACATTGAAGAAATTGCCTTAAAAATGGAGCTTTTAGAGAGGCAAAACTTGAGTAAATCGGCTGAAATCACCAATTATACACAATCTGCTTTAACAGCAAAGGTGAAAAAAATGGAGCGTGAAATTGGGCAGGACGTCTTTAAACGAACACCCCAAGGCTTAAAGCTGACAGAGGTAGGTCAACATTATTTACAGTTTTTAAAGAAAGTTGCCGAGCAGTATGAAGACTTTTTACATACCATCGGCCCTACACAAACGAGCATTTTGGTTGGTACATCTCATACAACCATTAAAATATATGGACCATCCATTATGAACGCACTGCAAACTAGTCGAAGTCCGATAGATGTTGATTTCACTGTGGAATCAAGTACAGCCTTAAATCACAAAGTCCATCTGGCGGAAATAGATTGCGCATTGACAAGTAATCCAATCAAGCATTATAGCGATCTACACTATGATGTACTAGCCACAGAGACGTTTGAAGTTATCTCAAGCTCCGCCCATATCATTGACTTTGATCAACGAACACCTGTCACATTGCTTGTGTTAAGTAAGGGCTGCATGTATACCCATGCATTAGCACAATGGCTCACTGACAAGCAGGTACCTTTTACGATGAAGGAAATTAAATCAGTTAGTAGTATTTTAGATTTTCTTGAAATCGAGCATACATTGGCTGTATTAAATACCAAATTACTAGCACTTTATCCTTGTCCCGACCTGTATTTTTATGATTTAGATGGGCTTCACAGTGCGATCGAAACAGTTTATATCTATAAAAAAGATGACAGTAAGCAGCCCTTCATTCTGCAATTAAAACAGGTCATTGAATCCTTGCTTGAGCAGAATTAGCTCCATAAACCTATTTTGTGCTAATATTCTAAAAACCCTATATTATTCATGCGGACTACACTATAATAGGTTTGTCATTATTAATCTTGTAAATGCTTAGGAGTACATCATGTTTTATTACATCTCGTTATTTTTTGCAGTATTTGCATTATCTACCTCAGCAATCTTTGTTAAGCTAGCTGATGCACCACCAGCGATTACAGCCTTTTATCGACTATTTTTTGCGATGCTAGTACTTCTTCCATTTTTATTGGCACAGAAGAGCTTGCGGCAGGAGCTTACAAGTCTCTCGAAAAAACAATGGGGACTCGGCATTTTATCAGGCTTATTTTTGTCCTGTCATTATGTGTTATGGTTTGAATCATTAAACTACACATCTGTGGCTAGTTCAACCGTCATTGTGACACTTCAGCCACTATTCTCTTTAGTAGGCAGCTATTTTTTATTTAAAGAGCGATTTTCAAAAGGAGCGATTGTTGGCTGCTTCGTAGCGATCATCGGCTGCTTCATTATTGGCTGGCAAGATTTCCAGATTAGTGGACAAGCCCTTTATGGCGATATTCTTGCCTTTATTGCGGCAGGTATTATTACAGCCTACTTTTTTATTGGGCAATCAGTGCGCAAGGATTTATCGCTCATTCCCTATTCTATTATCGGCTATGGCAGTAGCTCGATCTTTTTAGCCGTTTATGCCCTCTTTATGAAAGAATCGTTTTTTGATTATTCAGCCTCCACCTGGTGGTCCCTTGTAGGGCTGGCTGTCATTGCAACGATTTTCGGGCAAACCATTTTTAATTGGCTATTGAAATGGTTAAGTACAACGGTGATTTCCATGAGTATTTTAGGCGAAACAATCGGCACATGTATATTAGCTTATTTTATTTTAGATGAGATGATTTCCGTTCAACAGGGGATCGGTATTGTGGTCATTTTACTAGGACTTGCCCTGTTCTTACTACAGCAACGAAAATCAGTGTAAAAGAAAAAACAACGGCAAAGGCTGCCGTTGTTTTTTATTGGTGTGTAAAGTAGAAGGTCGTGCCATTTTTGTTTGATTGTAAGGAAGCTTCGATATTCAATGTTTTAGCAATATCCTGAATGATTTTAAGCCCAAGTCCGCCATGCTCATCTTCCGTCGTAAAGCCAATACCATCATCACACATGACAACTTGCCCGTCCTTGATCGTCACCTCTAGCTTGGATGCTTGGGCATGCTTTAATGTATTTTGAAAGACATTATCGAATAAACGCTGTAGCCACAATTCATTGCTAAGCCAAGTTGCTTGTAAATCATCGTGCTGAAAATGCAGCGTAATATTCTGCATGCGATATAGATACTGCCACTTCTTTATCATCATTTGTAACAATGGGACAAGTTGAACCTCCTCCTGCATGACATAGGACTGTTCACTCGTATCAAAGGACTGTAACTGAAATGCATTAGTTAAATTCGTGATATAGTGAATTTGTGCATGTAAGGATTCCACCAATTTGGGCTGCCCCTGTAGCTGATCCTCTAGATAAAACAGCTGCAAACGGATAGCCGTTAACGGCGTATGAATGTCATGTCGCAACTTTTGTAGCAGCTCTTTTTGAAGCTCCTGCTGCTGGGCAAGCTCTAATTCTCGGTAAGTTGTACGCTCAATTAAAAGATTGACAGATTGGCTAAGCTGTCCAATTTCATCCTCACTTTTTATCGTTAAAGTGTCAGGTATTCGCTCATTACTTGCTAGTTCTCGTATCGTTTTATTAAGTAGTGTAATTTTGGATAGTAACGAATGAATCGATGTGGAAAATAGCCATGCGAGCATTCCTAACGCTAGCACAAACGTAATCAGCATCACAGGATAGGCATAGGACTCATGAAACGGAATGCCGTCATTTTTCATTTTAAAGGCCTTGTCATACAAAATTGACATGGCCACACTAATGCCTAATAGTACAACAGGCACACTCCCAATGGCTACAAATAACAAAGTACGGTATTTTGTTTTTAAGGTCATTTTTTATTATAGGTATTTAAACGATACCCTTCTCCATAAATATTTTGCACAATAGTACCTGCTGGGTCTTGTAGCTTTGTTCGAATTTTTTTAATATGGACATTCAAAATATTATGATTGCGTTCATCGAGCGGCCAAAGATAATCAAAAAAATGTTCCTTTGTTAATACTCGGTCACGATTGTCAAATAAATAAAAGAAAATTTTTCGCTCAATTGCTGTCAGGGCGATTTCATCATGGATACTATGATGAAATACTTGACGGCGCTCCCCATCGATCAATAAATGCTGAATTTGCGTAAGTGTACCATACTGTTGTGCTAGCATTTTTTGCATTCTTAGCAACAGCTCTCGCGGATCAAATGGCTTTGTCAGGTAATCCTCTCCGACCATCAATCCCTCTAGCTTACTTTCAATATCATTACGTGCCGATAGAAAAATGATTGGAATATTTAAGCCTAAACGTTTAATATTTTTGCTTAATTGATAGCCATCCTCTCCTGGCAGCATAATATCCATTATGACTAAATCCACCTGCTGAATCAGCGCCATCATATCCTTGCCATCTGTTTTCCAGATTGCCTCATAGCCCTCACGCTGTACTATTTTTTGCAGTAGATCACCAATCATGTGATCGTCTTCTATAATTAAGATTCTAAAACCTTTCATACTTATCGACCTTTCTCATCACCCGTTGTTTTCATAAATTCCATTGCCAGTTGATAGATTTCATCTGGCTGATAGAGATAAATACTATGTGTCCCACTGACCTCTTTCACCTGTGCATAAGTGAATTGCTTTGCAAAGTCAGCATAATCCTGCCGATTTTGCTTCGTATATTTCGAATGTTTATTTTCTTCCGCAATCGCATCAATCAGTAAGATAGGCGTGTCTTGCGGCTTTTTGAGCTGTTCTGATTGTAAACTATTTTCGTAGACCTGCAACAGCTCATTTTGCATATCTTCATTAAAAAATTGCTTAAAGGACAACGCCTGATAGATTTCCTTTTCCTGTGCTGTTAAAAACGACAGTTGAAGTACTTGCGGATTATAGACCTGTGTTGGCAAAAGTCGATGTAAGCCGAGTTTAGTAGCGAGGTGCATGCCTCTCACCATCCAACGATCGACCGTCCCCATTTCATGCTTTACATATTGACTAGGTAGGCCAATGTCTAGCGCGATGATGCCCTTTACTTCCTCTGGGTATTTTTGCGCCCAGTAAATGGCCTCTAGCCCTGAAATGGAATGTGGCACAAGGACATAGGGCGGTTCAAGCCCACTTTGCAGAAGTGCCTGTCGTGTTTGCGCTAAAATCGTATCGATTCCTCTATCATCATGGGCTACGTCGCTATAGCCATAGCCAGCTCGATCCACTACTGCAATTTGATGATGCTGTGAAAACTTACGATACAGCCCTTTTAGCTCATATACGGGTGCTGCGATACCTGAGCCAGCCATAAAAATATATGTATCCTCGCCAGCCCCCTCCTGATAAACATGGAAATTTTGACCATCTACATTGTTTAATGTGCCGTTAGGTTGTAAAATAGCTGACTCCTTCTGTATTAAGCTATAGTGATAAATACAAATTATCACCATTCCAAGCACAATCAATGCCCCCATATAGACAATCATTTTCTTTGCTTTCTTTTTCATACGTATCTCCTCTTTTCGTTGATACTTGCAAGGATACACGGTAAAAATAAATTTCTACTAAACTTTTGGAGAAAATAGATAAATTTCATACAAAAAAGCTACCTAACTAATAGGCAGCTCTCTTGATTAAGCATCTGGATAGGTTTTTCGTAAAAAATCGATCGTTTGTTGTATAAGGGCTTTTAAGATGTCTTCATTCACATCAGCTAGCTTATTAATATAAACGCAGGCTTTTCCTGTTGTGTGTTTACCAAATTGTTGTAATAGTTGCTCTCGTTCATCCCCAGGAGCAAAATATAAGCTAATTTTCGCTTTGCGAGGGGAATAAGCAGCTAGTGGGGCATCCCCTTCATGGCCTGTTTGATATTTGTAATGATATTTACCAAAGCCTATAATACTCGGTCCCCACATTTTGGCTTCATAGCCTGTGACCTCTGTAAAAATGTCCAATAATCGATAGGCGTCTTCTCGCTTTTTTGGATGGTCTACACTTTCAATAAATTCAATGACACTTACATCGGTTTCTTTGGTCTTTAATTCATACATGTCAATCCCTCGCCCTCTGGAAGATGTACCTTTATTATTCCCTATTCTACCTGCTCTAACAATAGTTTTTGTTGAAGATGACGATAGATCCCCTGCTGCTGCATCAGCTCTTGGTGATTGCCCTGCTCGACAATTTCTCCCTGCTGAATCACGAGGATTTGATCGGCATTTTCGATTGTTTTCAGACGATGGGCAATGACAAAGCTTGTGCGTCCCTGCATTAAATGCTGTAAGCCTTTTTGAATATCGACCTCTGTTTGGGTATCCACGCTAGATGTCGCTTCATCCAAAATTAAAATATCTGCATTCTCTAATATCGCACGGGCGATCGCAATAAGCTGACGCTGCCCCTGACTTAAATTGGCTCCTCCTGACTGCACGGGTGTTTCGTATTGGGCAGGTAAATATTTGATAAAATGATGGGCATTCGCAATTTTTGCCGCTTCCACAACCTCTTCATCTGTCGCATCTAGCTTACCAAAGCGAATATTTTCACGAATCGTTCCCGAGAACAAATAGGTGTCCTGTAAAACCACACCAACTCTTTGGCGAATCGTCGCCATCTGATAGTGTTCAATATTATGCCCATCAATTAAAATCTCACCTTGATCGACGTCATAAAAACGTGTTAATAAATTGATAATCGTTGTTTTGCCTGAGCCTGTTGGGCCAACAAGAGCAAATGTCTCTCCTGCCTTGGCATGGAAGTCAATGTTTTTTAACACAGGCTTATTTGGCCCATAGCTAAATGATACTTGCTTGAAAACAACATCCCCCTTGAGCGATGCCGTCTTGATCGCATTAGGCTTGTCGGCTACCTCTGAGGGTTCATCTAGTATCTCAAAAACACGCTCTGCCCCAGCAATAGCAGACTGGAAGGTGTTTAATAGATTAGATAGCTGATTAAGCGGACGGAAAAATTGCCGTGTATAGGTCACAAAGGCGGCAATAATCCCCACTGTAATAATACTCTTTACTGCTAAAAAGGCACCTGTTCCGATGACGACAGCAAGGCCTAAATTATTCATAAAGTTATTAATCGGACCTAGTAAGCCAGAGATAATTTCTGCTCGTTGGGCAGAGTTTCGTAGATTTTCGTTTTGCTGATGGAACGTATCAATCGTTTGCTGCTCCTTGCCAAAAAGCGTAAGTACCTCCGAACCTGTAATCATTTCCTCAATATAGCCGTTGAGCTTCCCAAGATCCCGTTGTCGTGCTGCATAATTTTTACTGCTGCGTTTAATGATTTGCTTGGTTGTGAAAACGATCAGCGGAATAATAATCAATGTCACGATTGCTAATTGCCAGCTTAATGTAAACATGGCGATACTGACACCGATTACAGTTAAAATGGACGACACGATTTGCGTAACACTTTGCGCAAGTGCTGTATTTAAATTATCAATATCGTTGGTCACACGGCTCATTAAATCCCCAAGTGCACGCCGATCAAAGAAGCGTAATGTCAGTGTTTGAAGCTTTTGAAATAATTCGAGACGCAATGTCCGAATGGTTTTCATCGCCACATGAATCATGACATAGGTTTGCAACCATGTCAGAATAGAGGCTACTGAAAAAATAACGGCCAATAGGATGCCTAAACGAATCGTTCCGTCGATATCCTTTTTCATAATATAATCATCAATAATATGCCCAATCATATAGGGCCCCGCAAGGCTTAAAAAGGTCGAGGCAATGACAAAAAAGATAGAGAAAAACAGCCCTATTTTTTGTTGCTTGACATAATGCCACACACGTGACAATGTCTCCCTTTGATTTTTCGCCTTCTCAGCTGGTCCTCCCATACGCGGTCCACGTCCAAAATTCATTTGCTTTGGTTGACCTTGACTCATCCTTGTTCACCAGCCTTTTGCTGTGACGCATAAATTGCTTGATAATGCGCATTTGATTGTAGAAGCTGCTGATGGGTTCCTTGCCCAACAATGTCGCCATCCTCTAGTACCAAAATAACATCTGCCTGCTGAATGGAGGCAATTTTCGACGCTACGATGAAGGTCGTTGTGTCTTGATAATAGGTGGCAATAGCTCGCTGCACTTGTTGTTCTGATGCACTATCGAGCGCTGACGTTGTATCATCCAACACCAAAATAGCAGGCTTTCGAATAAACGCACGACTTAATGCAAGGCGCTGCTTCTGCCCACCCGAAAGATTCGTAGCACCCTGTGATAATTCATGTGCTAAACCCCTATCAAGTCGCTCTACAAATTCACTGGCGCAGGCCGCCTCTAATGCCTGCTGTATGTCCTCAGCTGTAGCATCATCCTTACCGAGACGAATATTTCTTTCAATCGGTCCTGAGAACAATAATGCTTTCTGTGAGGTAAATCCGATATGCTCACGTAGGGTTGCGAGTGAGTAGGATTTTAGCGGTTTTCCGTCTATGCGGATTGCGCCACCAGAGGGATCAAATAAGCGAGGTAATAGCTTCACCAGCGTCGATTTACCACTACCTGTTTTCCCAATAATACCGACCGTTTGCCCTGGTTTCACCGAAAATGAAATCTTTTTGAGGACATCCTCAGCTGTTTCATAGTAACGATAGCTCACCTGATCAAAGTCAATGGCCCCTTTTATTGGATCGGTCAGCGCATGTTCCGCTTCCTTAACAGCAATCTCTTTGTTTAACACGTCCACAATGCGTTCTCCTGAAGGCAAGGCTCGCGCTATCTGCATCAGCACCATACTAGAGGACATCAGTCCATTTAAAATAATCGTTAAATAATTGATGAATGCAAGAATAACGCCCACTTGCAGCGTACCAGCGTCTACCTTAATGGCTCCAAGCCAAAGCGCGGCTACAATCCCTAGATTGACAACAAACATCGTAAAGGGTACAAGCACGCCGACAATTTGCTCAGCTGTAATAAAACGTTTCGTCAACGCCTCATTTAATTCTCCAAACTGTGCTACCTGCTGTGTTTCACGGCGAAAGGCTTTAACTACACGAATACCCGCCAAATTTTCCTGTAGCTTCGTATTGACGGCATCAATGGCCTCCTGAACACGACGATACAATACACCCGAATATTTCGTAAAAAAATACATCGCTATAACCAACAATGGTACGATAATGAGCAATATGGAAAAAAGCTCACGTGCTGTGACAAACACAATAATCACTGCGCCGATAAAGAGCAAGGGCCCACGCACAAAAATACGCAGCGTCATCATAAAGGCACGCTGAATACTTTCCACATCACTCGTTAAAATCGTAATCAGCTTCCCCGTTGTAAAAGCATCTCGCTCCTTGGCTGAGTAAGTCATCATCTTCTCATAAAGAACCTGTCGAATATCCGAGGCAAAATGAATCGCCGCCTTCGAGCTATAATACGAGCAACCAACCCCACCAATAAGTCCGAGCACTGCACTGCCAAGCATCCACACAAACATATTCAATACGTAACGATTATCCCCATTGGCAATCCCCGTATCGATCATATGTTGCATGATGGTCGGCTGAATTAAATCCATCGTCACCTCTAGCACCATCAATAACGGTGCAATCAGCGTGAAAAATTTATAAGGCCCCAAATACTGCCCTAATTGTTTAACTGCCTGCATACATTCGACTCCGTTCTATTCAAATCCCATTCGTTCCTTATTATAACTGAAAATCATTCCCATTTGATAAATAATTTTTCGGGTCTCGTAATATTATTGGAGTGGTTTAATTGTGGTGTAGTGTCTTCATAAGGAGAAAAAATCTAATTTCTAAGCAGATTTTGGAGGGTGGTGACTTTTTAGAGCGAAGTTCTACTTTGGAGCGGGGTTATCCTTCTTTGGAGCGGCCTCTTTGCTCTCCTTAAGAGCGACTTCCTCCCCTTTCAGAGCAGGCCTTTTCCTTTACAAGCAACAGCCAGCTACTTTAGATTCAACGTCATCCTGTTAATATGTAAGGAACTACCCAGAGCAAGGATACTACAGAAGTAAAATAACACTCGCTCTGAATTATCTGGCCCTGTCCCAAGAAACGATCATTTGCCCAAAACAAGCCCCATCACTTTTCAGAAATGCGTAGTTTCTCAAAATTTCGCAGGAAAATTTTTTGTGCCTGTGATTCATTGTCTGGAGCAATGCCTAGCAAAATGACCGTACAGGGGCCTGCTGATTTTGCACCATCAAGGGCGCATTCCACATGTCGCTCCCCAAACAGACGGGCAAATTCTCCTTGCAGCCCCCTTGATCCGACTGGCCATACTTGCTGAACAATTTCTGACTGCCATGCCTTGAAAACAGGCAGCAACTGCGCCACATCTTCAGGCTGTGCCAACACCTCTTCACCCACAAGCGGCAGGCCATAGGTGTACCAGCTAAGCTGATCGTGGTCAAATACTCGACGCTGCTGCTGAATTTCTCCAAGCATTGTAACAGCTAAGCCTGACTGCAATGTGGGCATATTGGATTCCGTACTCCCCGTAATGGCTGGGCATGTAAGGCCTGCCTCTGTAAACACTTGCTGTATACCTTTTTCATAGCGAGGCCATGCGGCATCTCCAGAAAAATTCGCAAGTAGAACTTGAATAGGTAGTGCCTGTGCAGCAAGCTGTTCTAAAAACGTTACACGGGCTGTCATGTAGGCTGTCAATTGGTCTGGTGCCGACACAACATCTTGCGGTTTTTGTCCAATGGCCGCGGCATTATCCATGGTCGCAATGAATGCCCCTACTTTCATCGCATTTCTCACTGTGCACGACCTTCCTTACGCACAAAAACCTTTGATAGGACGGGCATTACTACCGCAACAATGATTAAATTGATCACCGTTGCCATTAGAATACTACCTAAAGCACCCCAGAAAAATGCTGGACTAATAATAAAATAAAATGGTAGTGGCGCAACAATACCATTTAATACTAAGGCAACTGGCCATTTCCAAAAGTGCATGCCTTTTTTATGCATCACCCCGAAGACCCATACAACAATCAACATTTCTACCGCAATAATAATATGTAAAGGTCCTAGGGGGAATCCAGATGTTAATGCTGTAATAAAATGGCCGATTAATCCAGCAACCCCTGCTAAGATGGGGGATAGAAAGACAACACCTAAAAAGGCAGGAGCCGAATCCAGTGCAGCCGTTGAAATAAACGCTGGTACCTTAATCATTGCTCCTACTGCACAGATGGCCGCTACCATCGCCGTCAAAATCAATTTTCTTAATTTTTGTCGTTCCATTTCATTCCCTCTTTTCTGTTGAATGTCTACTTTACTTCAATGGCTCAGCTATTCCATACCAAATCCGTACAACTTGCTCCGCTTCCTTGAACAAAGCTTGATATAGACGACCACAGGTATCACGTAGCTGTCGGGCTTGTTTTTCCATTGGCACAACCCCACGCCCCATATCCGTCACAATAAGTGCGAGTGTACAATGCTGTTCAAGCTCTTGTAATGTAGCTAGCACCTTTTGTACGATTTGTTCATCTTCCTCCAAGTTTTGTGTCACAAGCCATTTTTCTAAGTTCTTTAGGACAAGGACATCACAGGCGGGCGCTACCTCAGGTAGTTCACCAGCAATCATCACCATCTGTTGCGGTTCATACAAGCGCCTCACATAGTCGGTTTTGCCGTTATAGGCACCTCCGATAAAGACATGCATCGTGCTCCCTCCTCCCAAGCCTTTCTTGTAAATGTTAAAACAAATTGTTTATCATGTGGCACTTGATAGGACCAAAAGGGCTGTTCTGTTGGCGCAAAGGCAACAAGTAAGGCACGAATAACCCCACCATGAACCACTAAATAATAGCTATCCTCATTTTTCGGTAAATAATGAAATCCATCTACAACACGTTTCATAAAATCATCGAATGCCTCACCTTGTGGAGGGGGTGTACGGATTGGATCATCTATCCATGCCCGATAGTGAGCATCCATTTTTAGCTCCTCATAGTTTTTCCCTTCGAATGCACCAAAGTTCGTCTCTCGAAGGGATGCCTCTGCCTGATAGCTAGCATTGGGAAAATAATGAGCAGCCGTTTGTCGACAGCGCTGTAGATCACTGCCATATACCTTTTTAACCAATGCATCCACAACAGCAAGCTTGGCTGTATCTGCTAATGGTGCGTCCGTCCACCCAAGGTAACGCTTTTCAAGATTCTCTTTAGTAGGCGCATGCCGTATTAAGCACACAGTAACAATGTCACCCATAGCACAACCTCCATCCCTTCAATGGAGGCACCCAGTAAATCGCCAGATACTCCACCAAAGTTACGCAACGTAAATTGTCGAAAAATAAAAAGTGCAATGGCTAAAACGACGACTAGGACAACAGGAAGAAGTAAGAACTGCGTGCTGATAAAAATAACCGTCATCGCCAATAAGAGCGATAACAGCATGAACACTTTTAATCGATTAGCATTCATATGAGACTTAAAAAAATAAGCAAGACCTTTTTCCTTTGAGCAATGGAGTGACATAAAATAAAAGCTCATGCCCACCCTTGTTAGAAATGGAACGAATAGTACCATCCACAAGTCGAATTTCTGCTGCACTAAAAGCTCATGTAGAATAACAAATTTCCCCATTAATAAAAACACCACAGCCAATACTCCGAACGCTCCCACACGGGGGTCATCTAAAATCTCCAATCGTTTTTCTCGATCTCGATAGGAAAAATAGGCATCGCCCATATCAATAAAGCCGTCTAAGTGCAAACCACCTGTCCATAAAGCAAATAGCCCTATCACAGTGAAAGCTAGCATCACTTCACTGCTGGCTGTCCACTGCATAAGATTATAAAGCACAGCTGCCACCGTTGTTCCCATTAAAGCACCTATCCACGGTAAGCAAGCAAACATGCCTGTGATGGTGGACCTTGTTAGCGGAAGCTCTTTATGTACTGGCAATACCGTAAAAAATTGAAATGCCAGTAGGAGGCTATGCCAAAAATTTTTCATCCTCTTGCCTTCCTTCTTGATTATTTCCATCTCTTTACAATGCCATAGTTCATTTCATAGGCCTCCTGTGCCATAGAAACCAACCATTGATGGAACTGTCCGAGCGTTCGTCGGTATAATTCTACTTCCTCACTAGCATAAGGAGGTTCATCAAACAGTTCATTGGATACCACAAAAAAAGTCAAATCCTTCTTCAGTAGTGATTGGATCGCCTGCTTGACGGCCTGTAGCTTCTTAGCTAAACAACCAGGCTGTTGTAAACAGGGTGTCCCCTTGTCATACCCTTCGTAAAAAGCATTGGTCAGCCAAGTTGTCACGCAATCCCACAGCACCACATCTCCATCCTGAAGTGTCTCAAATACTTCAGAAATTGCATAGGGAGCCTCCACCGTCAGCCATTGAATAGGCTGTGCCTGGCGATCTGCCTGATGCCGTAAGATTCTTTTTTCCATTTCATGATCTAAGGCAATACCCGAGGCCAAATAGAGCAAGCGTTTCGCTGTACATGTCTGTGCCTCATAATGCTGAAGCGCTGCTTGCTCGGCAAAATGGGATTTACCACTACGTACACCACCTGTAATAAAAATAAGCGCCATGTAGGACACCTCCTATTGTAAATGATGTAGATTACCAATATCCTTCACAAGCCATTGTTGACCTTGCCGTTCAATCACTGTCACACTTGTCCCATGAATGTATGGGGCTGCCCACAGCTCACTAATGCTGCGCTGTAAAATAGCATTGATAATGCATTTAATCGTTACAGCGTGGGAGACAATGAGGATCGTTTCATTGTGATGTTGGGCTGCTATTTTTTTTAATGTAAACATCGCTCTTTCTGTTACAGCTCCAAAGCTTTCTGTATGACTCGCCACAAACTGCGCAGGGTAGTTCGTATATAGCTCATAATCAAGCTTATGTGTCGCCAGTATATCGTCGATTGTCTGCCCCTGCCATTTCCCTAAAAAGATCTCCCGTAAATCATCTTCATAGGCAATAGGCAGCTTGCGATTGGCCATCAAAATAGCCATCGTCTCTCTTGCACGACCACTTGAACTACAATAAGCAGCGGTAAAAGGAATCTGTTGCAGTTGCTTGTGAAGTTTTTCAGCCGCTGCTCTACCGTTTTCCGTTAATGGAGAATTCAGCCACCCCTGTAGTCGATGCTCCTGATTCCATTGTGTTTCCCCATGTCTTACTAGATAAAAAGTTGTCACTTTTCTCTCCCCTTATTTAGGTTAAACCACGTTTGTAGACAATTATGTAAAGATGTCATGGCTGCAATGTCTTTTATGCCAATACGGAACCACTCACCCTGCATACCTTGAAAGTTTTTTGTGTGACGCAGCACAACACCCTGTGCAAGACAATAGCTGAAAAAGGCGTCCGCTTGCTGTGTTTTCGGTAAGGAGAAGCATACATAATTCGTCACACTATTCGTTACTTGGCAGCCATTGTCCTGTAAGTAACGATGCAGCCATTCCCTTTGCGCAGCGGCATAGGTAATTGCCTGCTGACAATAGTGCTGCTCGTCTAAACAGCTTGCCCCAATTACAAGCGCAAAGGCATTTAAATTCCAATGCGGTAGCATTTCTTTTAAGGCGCCCACAATTGTAGCATGCGCAACCAAATACCCAAGTCGTAAACCTGGGATCGCATACATTTTAGTCATCGAACGAACGACAATTACATGTGGGTTTTGGGCACTAAACTGAATCAGCGAATGCGCCTCATCTACCCAATCCATAAATGCCTCATCGATAACAAGCTCACAGTTAACGATTGCTCCGTGTGCGATTAAGGCGAGTAAATTTCCCTTATTTGGCAGTACGCCAGTCGGATTATTAGGCGTGCAAAGATAAACAGCATCTGCCGTCATCATTTCCTGCTGTAGCTGCTCTAATGGCAATGTGTAATTAATAAAATCCGTCACGACAATAGGAACAATCGTAGCACCTGCAGCACGCAATGTTCGCTCATATTCTGAAAAAGTTGGATGCACAATGATGACACGCTTATTGGCATAGCGTCTTGCTAGTACACTAAAAAGCTCTGAAGCCCCATTGCCTAGTAAAATCGTATTCTTTTCTACCTGATGAAAAGCTGCGACCTTCGTTAAAAAAGGCTCCCCATCTGGATCTGGATAGCGTTGAATTAGTGGATAAAAAGTACGCCAACGTGCCTCCACAAAGGCTGGTGGTCCTGCCGCATTGACATTTTCGCTGAAATCATATACCACCTCAGGCATCGTTAAGCCTAATTGCTGATAAACATTTTGCGGATTTGCTCCGTGATTAGGTAACCGCATAAATTAACACCTCCACTGCTAACATAACAAGCGCAAACAGTACTGTGGCAATACGCATATGAATAATGGACGTTGCAATATGCTCTTTCGTTAATGGCACTATTTTTTCTCCCATAATTGCTCGATGAGAGACAACGCCCTGATACGTATTTTTTCCCCCTAGCTGTACACCAAGCTGCACTGCAGTCGCTGCCTCTAAATAGCCACTATTTGGACTAGGATGCTTCTTAGCGTCCTGTACCCAACGCTTTAAGCGCTTGCCAAGCGAACGATCTGTTTCATTTTTCGTACCAAGCACGATCAGTAAGCCTGTAATGCGACTTGGAATAAAATTCAGGACATCATCAAGCTTGGCTGAAAACATACCAAAGTCTTTATATTTTTCATTTTTATAGCCCACCATCGAATCCAAGGTATTGACAGCCTTATAGCCCCATAAACCAATTGCCCCAAATAAAAAGGCATAAAAGAGTGGAGCTGTCACACCATCACTTGTATTCTCAGAAACCGTTTCTACCACACCACGCACAATTTCATCCTCACCTAGCTTATCGGTATCACGTCCGACAATCCAAGACAGCTTAACACGTGCTTCGGCAAAATCCCCTTTGACAAGCGGCACATAGACAGCCATCGCCGCTTCCTTCAAGCTCCGCTGTGCCAGTCCGATACCAATCAGCAGACCCTCTACAAGGATGCCAAAAATGATACTCACCTGATAGCTTAGTAATAGAATTAGCGTCACCACAAACATGGTCGTGCCAACAACAGCAAGTGCCATCACTGTCCCACGTAGCTTGCGCCATTTGCCCTTATTCCATAAAGCTGTTTGCGATTGAATCAAGTGTCCAATCCAGCGTACAGGATGAGGAAGCTTCGGAGGGTCCCCTACTACTAAATCAAAAATAAGCCCTATGATGCAGGCAATCACAATAGCAATCATTTAGACCTCTCCTCTTTATCTTTTTTGTATTTCCTAACCGCCTCACACATCGTTTCATAAACACCATAGCCAATGACCTTACCAAGCATAGTGATGGGACCTGCATATTGATGGAAGTCCCCTTCTTCTGTCGAGGCAATAAGCAAGCTATCAGTAGATGTACCTGTAGCTAGCGTGCCTGTCGTAGGATCTGTAACACCCTCATCTACTAAAGCCTTGACCTTGGCTTCCGTAGTTGAAATCATTGCCTGAAAAAGTGCCTCATCAGACAGCTTGCCATTGATCAGCACCCAAGTATTGATAGTGCCTGGATGATACTGCTCCTCTCGATGAAAAGCACGGGTAATATCTACCGCATTGCCAAGTCCTGCGGTAATCATAATGACAAGGTGGATTCCCTCATATGTAAAGTCACGAATAGTCGCAAACTTGGCTTGGACAGCCGTCATCATAGCCACTGTATTGTCATGCGGGAAATGCTGTGCCTGCAAAAACTGCAGCAATTCCTGATGTGGCTGTCGCTCATCATAGGTAATAGGCACCGTTCGATTCATCAGATGCGTATAATGACCAAAGCCTGGGTTATGCATGGCTGAGGATACAACCTTCATGGCTGAAGCTGTTTGAAGGGCAACATAATCGTCAAAAATATGAATGCAATCCTTAGTAAGTATAGGCAATCAATCGCCTCCTCGCGATAAAGTTGTTACGGAACATAAAAAAACAAATTCTTACAAAGAAGAATTTGTACGGTCGATTCTTTATTAAAATTTGAACCTTCTGAACATTTGTACAGAATAACAACTTCATAATACTCAAATTATTTATTTTCTTTGAAATTGTATCATAACTTTGGCGATTGTCACAATTCCATTTTCAAAGTGTTATTGCTGCTTTTGTTTGAGATTCTTAAAGCGGATGACAGAGCCGATGATAATAAAGACCCATCCAATGCCTATGTAGACAATTTTCATTGTTTTTGTCGATGACGGTAAAATATCCATAATCGTTAAACAGACAAAAAGTATTCCAATGACCGAAAAAAGCATACCAATTGTTAAATTCTTCACGAATAACCCTCCCAACTATGTACGCCCTCGATTTTACCGTATTCTCAGCAAAAAGAAAACACTAATCCAAGCAAGAAACACTTGGATTAGTGACGATTGTGTCATTATGCTTTTGCATGGGCAAAAAACTCTTCATATAACGCTTGTAAAATGCGGTTTTCATATTCCTGAAGGACACCAAACACGAGGCTCACTTCAGAAGAACCTTGATTGATCATTTCAATATTTGCGCCAGTTTTTGAAATCGCTGTGGCAGCACGGGCAGCTAATCCTGTGTTATGACGCATCCCTTCGCCCACAATCACGATCATGGAAAAACCGTGACGCATTTCTACATACTCTGCATGTAGCTCTTCTTTCACACGACTAAGAATGCGTGCTTCATTTTCTGGTGTTAGTTGATTCGAACGCATGATGACAGAAATATCGTCTAAACCAGATGGTGTGTGTTCATAAGAAATATTTTCATCTTCTAAAATTTGGAGTAGCTTACGTCCAAAGCCTACCTCACGATTCATCAAATATTTAGAGACATATAAAGTTGAAAAGCCACTGTCTGCCGAAATACCTGTAACTGGACGACCTGTTGCAGGACGGCTTGGTACAATACGTGTACCTGGGGCTGATGGATTATTTGTATTTTTTATGTTAACGGGCACCCCAATCTTGTAGACAGGCATTAACGCTTCATCATGGAACACTGAAAAGCCTGCATATGATAATTCGCGCATTTCGCGATACGTAATTTCTTTAATTTCCACTGGATCGTTGACGACTTTCGGATTCGCGGAGAACACACAATCCACATCCGTAAAGTTTTCATACAGCTCCGCTTCAACGGCTGCTGCTAAAATAGAGCCTGTAATATCAGAGCCACCGCGGTCAAATGTTCGCAATACGCCCGCTTTAGTGTAACCGAAGAACCCTGGGAACACAATAATTTCTTTTGTGTCTTTTAAAGGGGCTAAATTAGCATACGCTTCAGGTAATGCAAAGGTTCTTTCTGGTAAATCATTGACCACTAAACCTTCTTTAGGACTGACATAGCGTGCGGGCATACCAATGGCATTAAAGTAAGCGGCAATAAGCTTGGCGTTATTATCTTCACCTGCTGCTTTAATACTATCGATGAATAATTCCACATTGGTTTTGTCACCTTGTACACGTTCACGTAAATCTTCTGCGATTACGTCACAAATGGCATTATCTAGCCCCAAACCATCAGCAATCGCTCTAAAACGATCCACAACAGTTTGCAATTTTCCCTCTGTATTCTCTTGTAGTAACGCTGCATTTGCTAATTGTATTAATAGGTCAGTTACTTTTATATCGTCACCAGAACGTTTCCCTGGTGCTGAAACGGCAACAATCTTACGCGCCGGATTAGATTTTACAATGTTTGCTACTTTTTGTATTTGTTCTGCACTTGCTACAGATGTTCCACCAAATTTACACACGATCATATCTATCAAATCCTAACTTTTTCAAATTAATTGTATTCCTCCACAAAACAATTGACTGTACACAGTGTACAAATTATCGTTTCCTACGTCAATACAATTTAAAAAATTCACGCAATTTTTCGAGAAATATGGACAATTTTCGTACTGTTTGATTTATTATACGGATTTCACATGAAATAGTTAAGGTTTTTGTGAATTTTTTTTCGTGACGTTCACATAATCGTGAAATTTTCGGTTTTGACTTTCTTCTATATAAATGAAGAAAACGCTTACTCCATTTATGATATGCACAAATATCCACTATGTCTGTGCTATTTTTGTATGTATCAAGGATTCCTTCAGCAGGGATTTCTCTTTTATTTATTTGGTTTATCGCTCGTTATCGAGGATTTATTGCTTAATCGCAGGTATGACCGCGTTTATCTTCACTCGATTTGCCGGTATTCACCCTCGTCCATATAAAAAAAACTAGGCTCACGTCGAGTGATGCCTAGTTTTGATTTTGCTATTGGATTAAATGGCTGTCCAGCCGCCATCGATTACGAGCTCTGCGCCTGTCATAAAGCGGGATTCGTCTGATGCTAAGAACACTACGCCATAAGCTACATCTTCAGGTTCACCGAAGTATGGTAATTGCGTGTAAGCTTGATAGTATGGCAATGCACCGCCCTCTTCCATCGTAGGCGCTGTCATTGGTGTTACAATAATGCCTGGATGAACAGAATTCACACGAATTTTATCTTTACCATATTCAATCGCAGCCGATTTAGAAAGCACACGAAGCGCTCCTTTTGCTGCTGTATAAGGGCTTGTACCAGCCATTCCCACGATTCCACCGATCGAAGAAATATTGATAATTGAACCACCGCCAGCTTTTTGCATTTCAGGAATCACATATTTCATGCCAATGATACAACCATTCAGGTTAATATCCATAATTTTATTCCATTCAGCCATTTCCATGTTGGCAATTGTTTTAGGTGATGAAACGCCCGCATTGTTGACGAGGATATCCACTTTGCCATATGCCTTTACAGCCTCGGCAATCACTGCTTTCCACTCATCCTCAGAAGTAACATTATGTTGAAGACCAAGAATGTCCCCACCATTTTCTTTAATTTCTTTTACTAAATTATTCAAGGGCTCGATTTGTACATCTGTTGCAATAACCTTTGCGCCTTCTTGTGCAAATAGTTTTGCCTCAGAAGCGCCCATTCCCATTGCTGCTCCTGTAATAATTGCTACTTTCCCATTTAAACGACCCATCATAAATCTCCCTTTCTTCTATATAAATGAACAATTCGTGAACACGTTAACAACTAGTTGTATTATCGACACGGTGTCGTTAATATAATTATAACGCGCAATTGAAAAAGGGCAAACAACACCAAAGCCCATAATGATGCTTTCACAACACTTGCAATCGGACTGTTGTTTAAATAGAAAATTTAATACAAGGAGCTTCAAAATGTCGAAAAAAATGGACCCTCGCGTCATCAGAACGCGCCAATTATTAAGAGATGCACTAGTGGCATTAATTGATGAACAAGGCTATGAAAAGATTACGGTACAAGATATTACACAACGGGCTACATTAAACCGTGCCACTTTTTATTTACATTACCGTGATAAATTAGACCTTCTCTATCAAAGCTCAGAAGAAGCCTTGCATGAGCTTGTAAGTAGTATTCACCCACCCTTCGAAGAGAAGAAGGATTTTGATTTATTACCAAATTATGACCAGCCACATGAGACATTTATGCATTTATTTGAACAAATAGCGCTGAATAGTAAACTATACAAGGTCTATCTCACAGAAAAAAATATCCCTTATTTCTCCGATGGCCTTAAAGACATTATTATCAATTTTGTCTCGAGCGGCATTCAAATGATGGAGCCTGACGACCAAAAGCTGACCGTGCCGCGCGAAATGGCCGTCCGTTTTTATGCAGCCGCCTTTCTTGAAGTAATCGTCTGGTGGTTAGAAAATGATATGCCCTATACCCCCAAATTTATGGCGACCCAGTTAATGCGTATTACCATTAAAGGCCCTTATATTGACAACCCTTTTGAAAGATAAAGCAGAACACCAAATTTCAATTAACAACAAAAACAAAAGGTAATCACAACGCATATGTGATTACCTTTCTCTATTTGTCTCGAGTTATACGATTTTCATGTTTAATTCTCTAGTAGGGTTATAGAATTGTAACCATTTCTCCGCTTCACTGACCATCCACGTTCCAAATTCATTTAAAAACAATAACAAAACGTTCGTATCGATTATGGGTGTTATTGCATATTCAAGTGCCCTTCTCATGTCGCTTTCCTTGTCAGGGAAATATTCTGAGAACCGTTTATAGGAGGGGTATAAATCCCTTGTATAGGTGTTTTCCTTCGTTATGACAAGTGCAAGCCCTGCTCTTACTATAATTTTCATAATCCACTTACAACAATCTTTAATATCCTCTCTATCCGAATTATCTTGAAGATCATCACAGGCATTTTTTATTTGCCCCTGCAATTGGATAAGGTGGTCATTCGCTAAAGCCTCGTTCGCTTTATATCTTGGTAATCGAGGTATTAAATCCTCTCCAAACACACATATACTATGGGTTTGGAGGATGAAACTAATGATTGAAAAAGATGTCGTATTTAAAATATCTTCTTTGCCGAATACACTTAGCTCAATCCCATCTACACAATGATGGTTTTGAGTTAACGCTTGCTCTACATCTTTTATCCGCTTTACCTGCTGTTTTTTAGGATTTTGCTTCGTGACCGCTATTGTGTCTAAGTCAGCTACTCCTTCAATACCTATACCCTTTGGAATCGATCCCCTTATATAAATGCTATGTAAGTCATCTTGGAGAAGGGTGCGATAGGTATGAACCACATCGTTGATGACAGCAAGAAAAATAGGGTTGATTTTATTCCAATCTGCATGATTAATTATGTATCCATCACTATCCGTCAGACATAAGCTGCCAATTTCTTTTATAGTCGTCATTGCATCGCTCCTTTTAGGTGACTGATTTACTTAAAAATAGGATAGCATGTCCTATACAAACACACTATCCTACTTTCATGTTGGAAGTCCTTTGAAACTAACAGCATTTACTTTTCTTTAAATTCAAATTCAATTTTTCCTTCTACCAAACGTAGGGCTGCATTAAATTGTTTGCCATTCTTTGATTTAAAGCCTTTCATCATAGCAGTTTTCCCACTCTTACATAAATCATGGATGTTTTTTTCCGTTAGTTTTTTTCCTAATAGCCTTTGTGGGAACGTTTGCTTACAACCATTTTTATAATTCGAACAACCATAAAAGGTTTTACGCAAGCTTATTTTCCCTTCCTTGCATGCTGGACACATGGCAATATCTTTTACCACGGCTGGTTTAAACTGCTCCGCTTCAATTGTCAGTGCCTCTAACTGTTTAGGCACCTCTGCTATTAATTGATGAATAAACTTGCCTATGCTCTCAATAAAATGCTTGGCAGAGCCTTCCCCATGGCCAATTTTATGTAAGTAAATTTCCCATTTGGCCGTCATAGAAGGACTTGACAGTAATGTTCCTTCAATTGCCTGACATAAAAGCTGTCCTTTCGGTGTAATGCTCACGATATTTTTTCGTACTTCAATAAATCCATGCTTCTTAATCGTCTCAATAATGCCACTCCGAGTTGCTTCCGTCCCAATCCCTTCAATCGATTGCAGCACCTCGATTTCCTCTTCATCCTCAACCGATTTACCACAGGTTTTCATCATCGTAATGAGTTGACCTTCTGTATAGGGCTTCGGAGGTGTTGTCGTGCCTTCTACAATAGCAATCTTACTTTGTACCAGCTCATCTTGGAAGACAACAGGTAAAGACTCCTCACGCGCCTGCACCTCTGTCTCATTTGAAAATAATTCTTTCCAGCCTTTGACAAGCTCTGTTTTCCCTACTGTTTTAAACTCTACATTTTTGACATTCGTGATAATCGTTTTTTCATCGTATTCATAATCCTGATGAAACATAGCGAGTGTCGTATTGAGGATTTCAAAATAAATATTTCGTTCATCAGCATTCATGGATTGCAACGCTTTGGCCGTCGGTATTTTTTTCGTTGGAATAATCGCATAGTGCTCTCCAACATTGGCACTGTCGACATAGCGCTTGTTCTTCCCTCTATTGATTGGCTGAAATGCTTTTCCCACGAGCTGCTGATAGTTTCCTAAGGATTCATTTAAATAAGCAAACTCATTATGCGTAATGAGCTGTGAATCGGTACGTGGGTAAGAAACGAGCTTTTTCTCATAAAGTGATTGCGTAAGTTTCAACACATGTGATGGACTGTATTTCCAACGTTTATTGGCAGCCGCTTGTAAAGTTGATAGCGCATGTAGTTTAGGTGGTGCCATCCGCTTCGTTTTGTTCGTGACACTTGTAATGAGACCTGTATCATTCGGTTCAATCCCATGCTGTTGCAATAACTGCACTGCCTCAGCCCGCTCTTTTGTCTTTAGCTTCGCCTTCCCTTTATAAACACCATGTTGAGCTTTAAAAACCCCTTCGATTTCATAAAATTTTTCAGGCTTGAACTGTTCAATTTCCTGCTGTCTTTTATAAATTAAATAGACGGTTGGCGATTGTACTCGTCCGATGGAGATACTGCCCTTGAAGCCCTTTTTCTGCAACAGTAGCGTATAGAGGCGACTACAGTTCATACCTACTAACCAATCGCTAATTTGACGCGTTTTGGCTTCTTGGTACATAAGCAAATCCCGCTCATTACCTTGCATATGATTAAAACCTTTTCGGATTTCCTCTACTTCTAATGAATTGATCCATAATCGTTTAACGGGCTTATTTACTTTTGTCATTTTCAAAAGTGAGTAGAAGATATTTGAACCCTCACGTTCACTATCACAGCAGTTATAAATCATTGTTACTTGGGGATCACTAAAGATTTTTTTGACTGCATTGAATTGTGGATACATTTTAGAGACCACTTTATCTTCAAATTTTTGCGGAATGATCGGTAGTGAAGCAAGCGACCACTTCTCCCATTCCTTTTGATATTCTTTCGGCTCCTTTAATTCAACAAGATGACCAACTGCCCAGGTAATAACTGCACCATGAGGAAAAGTAGCACAAGGTTCCAGTTCAATAAAGGTTTTCTCTTTTTGCTTCACTTTAAAGGCGTCTGCATATGCTCTTGCTTGAGATGGTTTCTCTGCTAATATAGCAATTTTCCCCATTAATCATCACATCTTCTTTACAATATTTTAGTAGCTTTTCTATAAAAACATAAAACTCAACTAATCAGATTAGTTGAGTTGATGGTGAAATACCTTACTACTATTTTACTTTAAACCATATAAAATAGCACTTACTAAAATCTATGTACAAGGAACTCCCTTTACATATATTAAATCTCTAGTCGCAAGCCAATCGATTTTGTATTCTATTTTCCCTTTAGATTCCTTTGTTGAGATTTGTCTACTTATTGCTACAGTAAATATAAGATGTTGCTTTAAAATAAAGTTTGAACAAAAATACCTCCCCACCCCTTATTTTACAAACTAATCATACCTTCATGAATATAGCTAATATTCCGAGCCATTTCACTAGTAATCTCCAAATCAGTTGCAATGACCCAATCAATTTGCCTTCGCTCGTAATAAACTCGTTCAATCTCAAACTTTTCAATAACTCGTTGTTATAGTAACAATCGTTGTCTTTACAACTGGCTCATTTGTTTTAGAGTCTGGAGGATGTTTTAGACCTAATTCATCAGCAATGACAATTGTTTCTTCCAACGGCAATAAAGGAGATTGTTCTGGATTACCAACAATAAAAACAGAATATTCAAAATAAATAAAAGATAAATTTTATTATTTCAATGCAAGATTTTTTCATACAAGGATATTCAACACCCTAAAAAATAGTGATAGTTTCGAACTCTAATTAATCTAAAAGGAACTTTCTTGTTTTCAGGAAAGCGACCGATTGTGGAAGATCATTATTGACTAAAGCCCCTATTAGTTCAAGAATCAATATTAGGAAATTTATTTACTTCAAACAAGAAAAAGCCAGTAAAATCGGAATTCCTTGTCTTCTAATAAATTCTTCTTCCCTACTAAAATGTTCACGCTTTGGTGTACCTTCACGTAAATCTAGAACTGAAAAACCAGCTTGTTAAATGCTATTAAAATAATATTCGATTGTACGATGATAATTCACCACTATTTGGCCAATCCAAGCTCTTTTCTTTCCCACTCACAGAAATAGTCATCGATGATCCAATTATCACGTTTATCCCCTGATTGCTTATTAGCAAATGAACCACGGCTGGCATAGAGTCGTTGTACTCCTGATTGTCTTCCTGATTGATGGCCGCCGACACTCAGCTGTTTGCAAAAAAACAAAGAACCGAACCTTTTTTTGATAAAGAGACAATATAGTGTGTAAGCTTACTTAGGAGGATCCTCTGAATGCAAAATGAATATATGTACCAATTACTCCAAAAAATGAAGGAAGGTGATCAACAGGCGTTTCGTACGATGTATGATGCCACCTATCAGGACGTCTACCGGACAGTCTCCTTTCTGGTGGATCATCAGCAGGATCGGGAAGATGTCATGAATGAGATATATATGCAAATGTGGACCTCACTTGCTAACTATGATACGAACAGACCTTTCCACTTCTGGCTAAACGGCTTGGTAATCCGTCAAGTGCAGAGATTTCGGGTCAAGAGCTGGCGGAGATTCCGAATTTTTGAACGCATCCGTGCCTTTTCTCAGGAAGAGCCTCATTGGGATCAACCTTCTGTGTTGATGGATGGGACGAAGCAAATGATAACACAGGCAATCCAAAAACTGACCGATAAACAACGATCGGTGATTGTCCTCCGCTTTTTTCACGACTATAAACTTGAGGAAATAGCGACATTGCTCGAAATTCCTCTGGGTACAGTCAAGTCCAGGTATCATGCTGGTCTTCAGGTGCTTCGAAAAAACTTAAGTAATCTCCCCCCAGAAAGGATGGAAGAAATCAATGCCAATTGAACGTAAAATCCGTGAATATCTGCACAAAGAGGCAGAAACTATGGAATGCCCTCCAGCCATTTCCAAACGAATAGAACAATCCTATTCTCAATATTTCCAACGAAAAAGGAGCGAAATAAATATGAAAAAACGATTAATTAGTGGATTAGTTGCTACTGCGATTTTGATTCCAACCGCAGCATTTGCGGCCCCTAACCTGATTGAAATGCTTACTAGAACACCAATGACTGTTGAACAAGTCAAGGTGGATGAGGATGGCAAAGCAACACTAGAGAAGCTGTATAACGCATTTCCCGAAACAAAATCATTTGAGATTATCAATGCAAGCAAGGTTCAAGGTGTCCAAACAAGCATCATACTGCAGGAAAAAGGAGGAATTGGCAAAAAGATTTCCCTTCATACAAATGGTATTACAGGTGCGATTGAACACGTGAATCAGGAGAATTGGGAGCCAAAGGAGAAACCACTCACTGCCTTAACCGATCAGGAAATCAGGTCGAAGGTAGATGATCTAATTGATAAAATGTTTGGCAACATCGAAGAGTACGAGTTTGCTATGGAGCAAATGGAGAACCCGGATCAAAAAACGTTTATGTTGAATTACACCAAAAAGGGATCAAAAACACCTTTCTACCAGGTATTTGTTCAAGACAATACAATCAGTGTTTCTCTAATCGGAGGTGAGACTACACCTTTAAACAATAAAGTAGAAGGTTTTTTCTCTACAAATGGTAAGCCTGATTATACTGCTGATTCCTTTTTAAACGATGAAAAACTGTTTTCTTTACTAAAAATTAGCCCAACAGAATTAAAACAAGAATTAGCAAAAGGTAAATCTGTTGTCGAGATTGCAGCATCTAAAAATGTCTCTAAACAACAAGTGATTGATGTGATTGCAAATACACAGGCTGAAGGACAAATTCAAGGTGAAAATAATGATGATGTTCCTAAAAGCAATCGTTCAAGTGAACAAATGTTAAAAGCTGTTGAACCGAAAGTAGTACAAGTTATTGAACATAAAACTGAAACACCATGGTAGAAAAACAAATCCTAGGCGGAAGGGGTTGCAGAATATCGCTTGAGTACATCTCATTCAATGGTTGCTTCTTAAATATGAATTTGAATGGTGGCATGAGGTGCTTTTAATCAAACTTTATGACAAACCTGTACTTAAACAAATTGGCCAATAGTACAACTAGGGTTTAAAAAATAATCAAACTTTTTTATATAAAATTTAATCTGCTACATTAAATAAGAGCATGTTTTGATCAATCTTTTTTCAAAACATGCTCTTTAGATCTACTCTCATATCAAAGTTGATATCCATTCATTTAATCAAACTTTATGACAAACCTACAATTGTATTTTATTCAATTAAATGGCTCTTTAATGAAAACGAGCGCTGATCTTTGCTACAGAATCGCACTCAATTGTTGAATAACTTAGGGAAAAATTATTTCTCTTCCTTGTCGGTCCATAAAACTTTGTATATAAATGCTAGCTCAGCTTCTTCAATACCCTGTGGCAGTTCCCCAGTTGTGCCACCGCCAGAACGCAGTTCGTTTTTAGTAGTACCTAGCCATGCTGTTAAATAAATAGGTTTATTTTTTTCTAAAGTCATTTTTCTATCGATTAGCAAACCAAAAGATGATGTAGTCATGTTATTTGAATAAAACGTTGTAGCAAGCCCAGAAGGTATTCCATTTAAAAGTTTTAAAGAATGATCTTCGTCTCTATTGTCAATAATTCCAAAAGAAATAAGGCTGTCATTATATTTTGTTTCGAGTTCACCCCAAGTCTTTAGTAACTCCTCTTTAAACTTACCGTTTTCAAAAACTTCCACCGAAAATTGTAAATCATCATCTTCTTTCAAAGTGCCATTCAACTTGAAAAATTTAATTTGCTCTACACCTGTTTTACTAATTAATAAGGTTTCCTTTTCACTCATGTTGTAGGACTCAATAGTTAATTTCGAATTTGATGGAGATTTTTCTGTTTCTACTCCTACACATCCTGTTAACAACAATGTAATAACTATAAACAAGTAGTAGCTTTTAAAATAACGCATATTAGCTCCCCCAATTGATGAATGTTTCATTAAATTATTTCTAATTTTATCCATTTTTGCAATACTCATTACTCCAATAATAGCCCTTTAATGAAAATGAGCGTTGATCCTTATTACGGAAAAGCGCCCTATTGTGAAGTAAGCTTCTTCAACTTAATATAAGATTTGAAATCATACACATAGATTTTTTATTAACACTTCTATAATACACTGACAATTTAAATGTTACATAAATTTTATTATTACTGTCATTATTCCTACACTGACCATGTCCTATGTTTTAACTATCAAGTTCAATCATGAGAGTATCTGTAAAATCCTTTGGTTGTATAGAAGAAAAAGCTATTCTTTGTGTAGTCAGTTGTCCCAGTTCATCTGGCTTTTCAATTTTTCTAATACCTGTATTTGCTTGTATTGGAAGTTTACTTTGGTTGTATACTGAAAAATATTTTCAGGAGTAGCAAAAACCAAAATATGCAAAGGCATATCATTTAAATTATGATAACCATATACATAATTTGTCCATCCAAAAACAAGGCTATTTTTATTAACAACTATTTGTTCTTTAAATGAAATATCATAAGTCAATTCTCCTTCTAAAATTAGAGCATGATCTTCTCCATAAGGATGGAAATAGAACTCTATGATTCTTCAAAAACTTTCACAAATTACTTTGAATTTAATATCTGATTTATTAAAATTTTAAATCCATACCCTATCACCTCATTATTATTCAATTAATCACCCTAATTATTAACATAAATACCATTTATTTAAGAAAAAGGGTTGTTCAATAAAATTGCCCTTACTTGAAAAAAGACACATTCCTTATTAAAGAAATGCGCTCAATTGTAGAAGATTGTGATTCAACTTTAAGCCCTCGTTACTTCAATATGACAAATTACTAAATGTCAGTTGATAGTTTTGAGCATATTTATTCCCGCTATTTCAAATCCGAGTTCCTCATATAGTTTTCTAGCCCCTTTATTACTTCCAAAAACATGAAGTTTAAAGTAATAAATCCCTTTCCGTTCTAACCACTCCTCAACATTTTTCATCACTCTAGTCCCGAAACCTTTACCTCTGTATTCTTCAAAAATAAAAATTTCATAAAGAAATGCGCTTTTCTTTTCCTGTTCAACCTTTATCCAAACAAATCCAATTAACGAATCACCTTCATATATATTATATAAATGATGATTAGAGGTTTCTATTCCTTGAGGAAGTAGATTGTATAACTGTTTACGTGCTTTTGAAAGAGGATCTTCGCTACTTACCTCATGTACATTTTCTGATTGAACTTTGCTATATCTCTCTACCTTATCTTCGAAATAAATTGTAAATTCGTTTTCTGACATTTTCTTTAATACAATATCCATTTTAATCTCCTATTTTAAATGACTTGTAAAAAAATTGATGAACTTAACTGTTCAGTAAAATTAAACGAACATTCTACAAATATATCTATATGTTAACACTCATACTAATTTATTTGTGGTGTATTACTCAACAATCTGCCCCGATTGTTGAATATCTAATTGTTGATTTACTCCATCAATTTTCATCATTAATTTCGATTTAATCCGCCCTCGCTTGTTCTAAATAACTTTGTTCTTTTGCCTTTATCCAAACTGAAACATTTTATCCCACTTTTAAAAATGTAACAACATCTGTTGAAAACCAAATCACACCTGGTTTCCCATCTGGTGATTTTTTCGTTGTGCTTTCCCCAAAAGATCTTCCATTTTCGATTTCAACAATTTCTCCTGTAATTGTAGGTAGAACATCATTATCAAATCCGACATTTTCAGTAGAGAAACGTAGTAACTATAAAGCTCAGAAATATGTATAAATTTAAAAAATTTATAGTTTATAAAAAGCTATTATCATTTTTATAGATATAAAGAAGTTGATATTAGAGAATTTGTGAGATTCGTAAAATACTACTTTGATTTAAAAGATGATACCCTATTTGAAGATTGGTTAATACTAGAAAAATAAAAACTAATAGTCAAAAGAGACGTAAAAAAGCACCCTTTAAGGCTGCTTTGAACCCTTTTTTGTCATTCCTATTTCTCTTCATTTTTACTTTAAACCATATAAAATAGCACTTACTAAAATCTTTGACCACTTTTATAGCTAATTATAAAGAATCAAAAATTTTCTTTACCCATTCAAGATACGCTTGCATATAGTATTCCTGCTTAAAGCCATGATTCTGGTCCTCTGCTACTATCACAGTCACATCCGCGTCTGCGTTTCGTGCAGATTGGATATATTCCTGTGGACCTTTTACCCCGATTGCTAAATCCTTTGTCCCATAAGCTATAAACTGAGGTATATGAGCTGTTCTGAAATGCGTAGATAAATCTGTCTGCTGCAAGAGCTCTTCACGTTTTTCTGGATTTCTGACAGCTTCATCATTAAAAGAAGCAAAGAGCATGGGCACATTATAGCGATACGTCAATGCAGGGTAAATCATAGCAGCGGATGCCACTTGATCATCAACAGCATCAATGGCATCAGGCTGATAACTAGCAGGAAACAGTTTTTCTCCCTGAATAAGGTTAATAAAGCTACCCGTTTGATAGCCTCCAGCACTAAAACCTATTAAACCAATTCGATCTGGATGGAGACCATAATCATTGGCATGGTAACGTAGATAACGGACCGCACGCTGAACATCTAGCTGTGGAATAGGCCACTCATAGGGATTGGAACGATAGTGGAGAACGAATGCATTAATACCTGCTTTATTTAATGATGCAGCTACTTCCTTTCCTTCTGCTGTTCCTCCATCCATTTCCTTAAAGCCATAACCACCACCTGGCATAATAATGACGGCACTGTCACTGTTCGCTACCGTATAAGGAATCAGATAGGGCTCATCTTCATAGGTTGATTTTTCATAGCCCCCTTCAATTTCATGGATATAGGTAAAGGTATCAATGACCGCTTCATTGTCTTTATAGTCTTCTCCCACAATGCCAGTGGAAAATTTGAATGTCGCCAAAAGTCTGTTAGGATTGCCCTTAATATTCATATCGTCTAGCTTACTTTCTGAATGATTACCTGCCACTTCTTCTCCCCAAATCTCCACCTTGTCTTCAATATCCGCAACTGGCTTGCCTGGTTTATTTCCTAAGGGATTAATCACAAGAATAGCGTATCCAATCCCCATAAACAAGGTCAGTATAACTAGAAGGATTCCTGCTATCTTGGCTATCTTCTTCGCTACCCTCATCATCATAACCTCCATTAAATTTACTTATGTATCGTTTACTATTTATTATCTCGGGTAAAGGATTATTAACCTTTAGCTCATTCTTTAGCAAATAATGATTGAAGATCTTGTATAGCATCAATACAAGGTTATATTCTTCCATTTTCTAAAGGATTAAAGCGACCCTTTAGAGGAAGCATGATGCATTCCTTACTAAAGAAATGTCTGAAGACCACAAATTTTTTAAAAACTGCATACGTACCTTGTAATGACGTAAACTATAAAAACACAACCATAATTTTTTCGGAGTATGAGGTAGGTATTGTAAAAAAGAAGGAGGGATACGATGTTTGATGAAGCTGCATATTTTATTTTTAGAGCACTGTTAATTTTAACGGTTTTGGTTGTTGTGGTTGGAATCCCACTTGGTGAAACCCTGATTAGAAAAAAATAAAACTGCATCTAAATGGATGCAGTTTTTGATTTTTATCCTACTTTGTGTCGGTAATAGATTTTGGGATTGTTGAAATAATGAACTATATAGAAGTCTTAGAATGGATTTTCACCTTTTATAAAAGGAATAAAAACTACATAAATTGAACCAATAAAAATGAGCCAAAAGAGTACGGATGTACGTCGCTGTTTAAAGATATTACTTTCCTGAAAAATAAAAATACCGACAATCAACGAGTATAAGACGAATAAAATATACGATAATCCAAACCAGTTTACCCATACGTCACCTGTAAATTGAATTCCAAAATTCTCGTATATAGGTCTTAAAATATAAGTTGTGAAAAGTAAACCAATCGATAGAATTACAATGATTTCGAGTAAACTAAGTACAACTTTCTTCCATTCATCCAAATAAATTACCTCATTTCTTCTGACAACATGAAAATATAAACCTGCGTAATGGTACAAACAAAGTTGCAATGTTGTTTAAGTAGAAAAAGGCTCTACTCCTTATTAAAGTAAGTCCGTTAAAACAATAGTAAAACACTATCATCCACCTTAAGGAACTGTATTACTCATAACCGTCACAAAGCCGTTCAACGAGGCTGTATCAATTAATTGAAGTATTCCCAGTCTTGCGGTATCACTGTAGACATACCAATGATTTGCAGTAGTATCATGCACCAAAACTCCGCCCAAGTCCCCCGTGGAAAAATAAATATCAAACCGTTTGATACTGTTCGAGTCTTGGTCTAAAAAATCAAATTGCGCATTTTTATCATAGTCTCCTACTGGAATGGGATGAGAATCCCATGGATTATAAGTAGGTGCTTCAATTTTACTTCCATTATTTTTTATAAAAGTATTATAAATAGCTTCGTTATAACCATTCCCATTGATTTGCTGTACGACTCCGCCTAATGTCATATGATATTCGTATTGCAATGCTTTTACTTTTATACCATCAATAAAGAGAGGCTGTGTCTCAGCCGTTACTGTACCGTTTTTGTAAGTGATATTGCTGCCAAATGTTTCGGCAAGAAAACGCATCGGAACAAAAGTACGATTATTCTTCATATATGGCTTTACATCAAGCGTTTCTGTTTTACCGTTTTTCACCACTTGATTACGATTAAGTTTTAGTGTTACCTGTATATCGTTTTTAGTAAGGGTGATTTGGGCATCCGTCCATACAACATTTACCCCTAAATTTTCACTAATTACACGTAAAGGAACCATTGTCCGATTACTTTTAACTTCTGGATTTACATCAGATGCAATTGTAACACCGTCAACTTTTATTTGAAAATCGGCTGCATATGCCGGTGACGAAGTCATGATTAGAATCAACCCAAGAAAAATTCCTGAGAACACTTTTTTCAACTTTGAACACTCCTTTTCTTAAAAGTCACTATTCTCCCCAAAAATACATTCCACTAAATATTTTACCATAAAAATCCACCTATATCGTTAAACTATTCTGCTCTTTATTCAATCTACACGACCCATTAAAAGAAGACGCGTTTCGAAATAAACGCGTCCGATTGTTAGATAAGGATACTGATGAAAATTATCAACTAGAATTGATATCCTTTCTAAAAAGCTAATAAATTCCCCTGCTAAAGGCTGGCTGCCAAATTCCTTGGGCATTTTTCTCCATACCTAGCTCTCTTGGTCCATCAAGTGAGATAAATTTTATAACTCCTGTTGTATCTGTTTGTTGCTCAAATTCCGCATGTTCTAGCCCAGCAAAGAGGTTTGCGATAATAAGGCGATTTATTTCCTTTGTAAACAACGCCTGTCGTACGATTTTCGATTTCTCATAATATCTTCGAACACTTTCAGTTTCATCGTTCCTATTTGTTGTGAACAATGCTTCATATGTTTTAAAATCTTTTTCAATATCACTCATTAAAAACATTTTAGTAATCGCTTGGGGTGTCATATTTTTTAACTTTTCAATATTATAATCCGTTTTAAAGGCATTAAAAACTTGCTGCTCCTCTTCAGTCAATTCAAATGTTAGCTCAAAATTTTGGAAGCCTACGACCTTACCGACTAATTGCCCCTCACTAATTTTCATAATCGTATGACCTTCGTCACTGTCATAAACAACCATTTCTTTTTCTTTCGCAGAAATCGATTTGTCATTGAATGGCGCTGGTCTTGTTCCAAAATTATGAAAAAAGTAAGGATTTTTCATTGGGTCATTGATATCCTCTTTTTTTATTTGCTCATTTAATCCATGAACTTTTAATGGGGTATTCTCTACTAAAATTTGCCCTTGCTTCATTGTTACATGATCATTCCCTAATCCTAATACAGTTGAAACGACAAGCCCATCCGTTCCATAAAAAGCAACATAATCTCCATACGTAATGGGGGCTTCCTTATCGATAATCATTGGCAAAAAATGCAGCATCCATTGTTTCCCAAGTAGATGGGCATAGTTCGGCTCAATGATGTCTAGAGAGGAAACATCATCGACAATTGGTAATAGCTCATTTTGCTGACTTGCGTTTTGTAGGTTATTCTTTTGAGAAAATTCAACGAATAGCATGAACCCAATCATGAAAAAAGCTGCAATAGATACGGAGACAACCTGCCAGTTCAACTTTCTTTTCATGGGTTTCTTTTGCAATATACGTTGCTTGATGTCATTTGTAAATGGGGCATCATGTCGCAATTCTTCTTTTAGCTTGTCTTTAAATTCCTTCATAAAATATTGCCTCCAGTTCCGGATTTGTTTTCAACAATTCTCTCGCTCGACGAATCCTTGTACGAACGGTGTTTTGTGAGACATTTAATAAACTAGCAATCTCAGAAACATCAAATTCTTCATAATAAAACAGTACAATGACTTCCCTATAATGAAGTGGTAAGGCAAAGACAATTTGCTTTAAAGTTGCAAAATCTTCAGTTGCTATATATGTTTGCTCTACAGAGGGTTCAGTTCTACCTAGTGGTAAAAGCTTTGAAATAAATGATTTTCTCTTTTGTTTACGTAGTTCATCGTGACAGCAATTAATAGCGATACGGGTTAAATACGTTTTCAATGAAGCATCTTTTCTAAAATCGTCTTTATGTAATAAGTACTTCATGAGTACGTCCTGTGTAATCTCCTCTGCAAGCTGAAAATCCTTCATATATAAATAGCTAAGATGATACAAATATTCACCATATTGTTCTACGATTTGTTCCAACAACAACTCACCTCGTTTCAATCCTACTACTTAGACGCTCGTTTTCTAAAAAATTGTTCAATCTCCTGGAAATATTTTAGAGTAGCCTTTTTATCAAGATTGCAGTAGTATGCAATGCACTTCTAGATGATGCCACAGTACCTATGTATTAGATGGGCTTACTGATAATTGCCCTTTTCATGAAGAAAGACGCTTCCTATTATTTCAGAAAAGCGTCCGAGAAGATCGTTATTCAACTTTACCTATAGTTCGTTCAAGAAGGACTGTTCTTTTTCCGATTTGTTAAATAAATCTATTCTTTCTTTTATACTTTCGTTCTTACTAGTATCCCACCAATCAACGACCACATAAATCTCATGTATATCTTTCAGTGTAATAAAGTCACCATTTTTATTGATGTATGGCCCTGCAATAGCACCAGTTGTATATTCTGCTATATTCGTCTCACCAGTAACTGAATCAGTATGAACGACTGAATCATCATTCTCGATAACCACATGCGTTTCAAAGTGGAAGAAATCTGTCTTATACGTATTGATGTTTTTCATTTTTAAGGTCCCAAATCCTGCTTTAAAGTCTTCTGGTGTTATAACAATTTCATACCCAGTTAGATTCCAGCTTTCACTTTCACCCATCAATAATAAATAATAAGTGTTACCACTTTTTTGAGCATTGCAGCCAGATAGTACAAAGAACGACAACATCAAATAAATGCAAGGCACTAAACCTTTTATATATTTCTTCATTCAATCTCCCTTATAACATTCCTTCTATAAAATAAATATCTAATTCCCAAAAAGAATGCTATTCAACTCTTTAAAGAAAAAGACACGTTCCTATATTAACGCGCCCTTTTCTGGACTAAAAAATGAGTTACTAACTATTCATAAACTTTTGTAGGTAACTTGAACGATTTGTTGTTCACCATTCTTCTCAAAAATCTTATAATTTTCCATCCCGATTTTTTCCGCAACTTTTTGGGACGGGATATTTTTTAAGGTCGTGTATGAAAATATTTCAGAATTGCCCAGAACATTCCATGCATATTCCTTACAAGCAGATGCCGCTTCTGTCGCATACCCCTTATTCCAATACGCTTTAATAATGTGAAAACCGATTTCAGGTAACCATACACCGTCAATGTTCTGCATGGTTATTCCACAATCACCGATAAATAGATCTCCTTCTTTTAAAACAACTGCCCATAGTCCGTGATTATATTGCTTATAATTTTTCTCATTCCATCTGATCCAATTTTTAACCTCTTCTTGATTAAAGGGATGAGGGTAATATTGCATAGATTCAGGGTCGGAAAGCACTTTTGATAATTCATGATGATCGTCCATTTTTAACGCTCTAAGGCATAATTGTTCCGTCTCGATTATTTTCAAAATGCCCACCCTTTGCTTTTAATATATTTTGCTACAATATTTCATTTAGAAATGTGCAGTACCTGTTTTTACTCATTTGAAGCCAAAAAGTTACCCAAAGTAATGATGGACACACCAAACAACAAGAAACAGACTTACGATCCCCCAAGCAGTGGTACTCCATATCCACCAAACTACAGATCTTGCTTTTGATGAATTTCCCTCTTCTTCCAGATTCAATTTTATAAAAGCGACCTTACTTTCCATATCTTTTTTCATAGAAGCGAGCACAACAAATCCAATTATTATGAAACCAATAGTTACCCAAAGTAGTAGGTCCACCTTTACACTCCCTTTATATAATTGAATTTCACCGCAATTTATTATAATAATTAGATTCTACAAAGATAACAATATACCTTGTGTTAATTCAAGTGCGTTTAAGTATATCATGTATTAAAATGCTGAAACTTAAAGTGCCAGAAGCTTTGTTTGGAAACTTTACTTAAAAGAATGTTATTCAACAATTGGACCCAATGTTAAGATAAACACGCAAATGTAAGATGTATTGCTTTACTCAACAATATGACCCTTAAATGAAAAGGAGCAAAATAGATGGTCCTATCCCTCACTTTGCCTACTCTATCCATCACTTTTCACGTTGTATCCGCTACTTTTCATGTTTTAACCGCCTTTTTAGAACCTATCCCTCACTTTGCCTGCTCTATCCATCACTTTTCACGTTGTATCCGCTACTTTTCATGTTTTAACCACTACTTCAGAGCCTATCCCTCACTTTGCCTGCTCTATCCATCACTTTTCACGTTGTATCCGCTACTTTTCATGTTTTAACCGCTACTTTAGAGCCTATTCCTCACTTTGCCTGCTCTGCCATTTGAGTGGTTGAACTAGAGTCATAAAATAAACCGACCCAATGAATCCGCCAAGTGCCATTAATTGCATGTGACGCGTACTTAATTCCCGCTTTAGTTGTGAATCTTGATGATTATCTTTCATAATGCTTACTCCTCATACGTTTAGATTTTCAAATACTTGTTCAAAAAAGGAATAAAAAAAACGCCCTTTTGGATTAACCAAAAGGACGATTCAACTCGTGTTACCACCTTTAATTTATAAGCAATTCACATTACTTACCTTAAGAAGTACGGTCATTTGACGATACTCTCGCACATGATTACGGGTGTAGCCTACTTAGAATGATCTTTTCGGTACATAGCTCCAAGATGAATTCTCACTCGTTTTACATGCACCTCTCATCAACCGGTAGCTTTCTGTTCGTAAAAATAATTGATACTATTTTTTTCATAGCCTTTGTTCTAGCCATCTCACGAGAAATAGTAGATTTTCGCTAAATAAAGCGCCCGATTGTAAAAGGCCCAAAAATTACCATTCTCTTCATTACACTCTCTGAAAACCAAAAATATATTTCAATCATACGAACAGGCAACGAATATCCTACTTTTTGTTCTGCCGGTATACAATAAAAGCAATTCCATTTACTATAAATGTAAAAATGAGAAGAACTGCTGTGGCTATTACGACTGCACGTGTCGTGTCCATGAGTGCCGCCCAATCCTCAATTTTTACTAAATGATAATGATAGAACATCTGAAAACTAATTGAAATAGCACAGGCACTGATGCTGAGAACGGAAAGGATACCCCAATTAGATTGTTCATGTTTTTTATTTCCCATTAGATAAATAACTGGAAGTATCCAAGCGATTAGTCCTAGTAAGAGACTGCCAATATTAAGCCAACCCATCATAACGAATCCCCCATTCTATTTGTATAGCTGTTTAACAATACTTAACGGTAAATTGTAGGAAAGGTTTCAAATAACTGTATTATTCAATAATATTGCCCTTAAAAGAAAAAGACACGTTGATAAATAAACGCGCCCAATTGCCGAAAACTATTATTCAATTAAAACTACCATGATAAACTCTATCTTTTCGCTTCATTTGTATATGCGTAAATATTTTCACTATTAATATACCAATGATTCCACCAAGCATATTACATAACAAGTAGATAGCATCTACAGAACTAAGGTTCCTAGGAACTAAACTAAACGCCCCTAAGAGAAGACGCAAAAGCTCTGTACCTAAACAACACAATATCACTATAAAAATGGCTTTATTTATATTTTTAAAATGGAAAAGAACGAATAAAAATATCCCTAAAGGAAGTAATAATAAAAAATTATAAACTATAGCTGAATAAGTCCACAAATACATATTGAAGTGGATACGATCAAAAATTCCAAACCAATCATTAGCTCTAATAAAACGACTACTATTGTCTGCTGGATTTAGAGGTAAAAGTGTTATTCCCCCTACTTTAATTTGAAGTAAACATAGTAAATAGAAGAAAAAGCTGTATAGAGGAACACGTCTTTGATTACGCTTGATTTCTTTTCTAAAGTAATCAAGAAATACATCTATTAAAATATAGACCAACAACACTAAAAATCCGAAAGGAACAATATTATATAGAACATAGTTTGTATGCAAGTAAACACCTCCTAAATTTTGTAACTTAGTCAAAAGCATTTTTCCATTTAGATGCTTTTAATGTCATATATAAAAAAATACCCCTATAGACCACCATATCTATAGGGGAAAAAACGGTACGATATTATACTAGTAGGTTATCTCGGAATCTTTTCGATTCGGCGTAAGTGCAGTAATAAGTGCAATTAAATTAGGTGGAATACTAAATAATAAAAACAGCCAGTTTGTCGTCAGGATCGAGATGATCGTGAATACAATAATGGACGTAATGAAGACGAATAGGCCCACCTTCACACGTGAAGGCTGTAACGGGGCTGCACTGGACATATTGATGGTCAAAATAATCCCAATGATTCCCCAACTCGCTACGTGTGTTAATAAAAGGATACCTAAAACCATAGCAGTGCTTAAATCAATTCCAAAATTGAGTAACGTAAAGAAAACATACAGCGCTCCTAATGTCACATACCATGAATAGGATCTCGCCTTTTGCCAAATATGATAGTACAGCTCGTCTAAACCTCTGTTTTTTCTAGCTTTCTGTCGCCCGAACCACCATCCAAGGAGTCCACCAATCACTCCCCCATACAATCCAATCATACCCCAGATATTAATCTCCATCATTCATTCTCCCCTCTTCAAATATAAACACTTCTTCAATTGTGCTATTGAACGCTTTGGAAATATTGTAGGCAAGCTCTAAGGATGGATTGAATTTGCCTGATTCAATAGCAATGATCGATTGCCGTGAAACACCAACTTGTTTCGACAACTCTTCCTGCGTAATCTTGTTCAATTTTCGTAATTCTCGAATTCTGTTTTTCATAATGCCTCCTTTATAAATGTAAAGCAAACTATACATTTAATGTTAAGTAAAGTTTACTTTACATCACTACATATGTCAAGCAAACTTTACAATTTGATTTTTAGTTAGATGAAATGGCAATGTCGAGTAAAGAACAACAAAATTCTATTACTATGTACTATTTTCTGAAAATTTGATAAATTAATAGTGAGGAATGTTTTGAGCGTTACAAAAAGGAGGTTATTCAAATGAGTAAAAAAGAGCTCTTGCAAAATGGAGTCAATCAGGTGTTTTACGAAGAGGAATGGTACCCACCGTTATCAGAAGCATTAACGAATCTCAGTGCTGCGCAAGCTAGTTGGCAACCAGAAGGAAATGCCGCTAATACGATTTGGGAAAATGTAAACCATTTATTAATCTTTAAAGAGCGCTTACTTTCTCGCATACATAAAGATGAGACATTTGTTGCTCCACAAAATAATGATGAAACGTTTGTCCAAGGCGGTGCTCATGATGAAGATGCTTGGCAAGAAACAGTGAATCGAACACTTCACGTACATGATGCCCTACAATCTTCATTAGCATCCTTGCAAGAAGAGGCATTAGATCAACCTAGTCCCGCTCTTCCAGTTTGGCAACAATATCTAAATATCCTTTTGCACGACGCTTACCATACAGGACAAATTGTTCAACTTCGTAAACTACAAGGTTCATGGCCAGCTAAGCGCTCCTACTTATAAACGAGGATTCAAATTGGTGACGGAAAAGCAGATGCCCCCTTAAGTTAGAGACAAACTACTAACTATAGGGGGCATAGCATTTAATTCGTTTCATTATCAATCTTAAGCTGTTTATCTAACATAAACAGTAGAACATCACTAATGTCGAGAGTGGTTTTAGTAAGTTTATAAGTCTATCGGCTTACCACCTGTCACTCCATAAATCTGACCCGTGATATAACTTCCTTCATCCGAGGCCAGAAGAACATAAACGGGTGCAAGCTCTACTGGCTGTCCCGCACGGCCGAGAGGCGTATTTTGACCAAACTCAGGAATCTCTCCTTCTAATTTCCCGTTATCTAGCTGAAGCGGCGTCCAAATCGGGCCAGGTGCAACACCATTGACACGGACACCTTTAGAAGCAAAGTACGAGGATAGGGATACCATAAAGTTGCTTATTGCACCTTTTGTCGCGGCATAATCCATTAAAGATGAGGATGGATCGAAAGATTGAACCGATGTGGTGGTGATAATTGCACTTCCTGGTTCCAAATGTTCTTCAGCAGCTTTTACGGTCTCGAACATGCTGATGATGTTTACTTTGAAAGTGTCTTGCACTTGTTTAATTGTTAAGTCACTTAGGGATGGCTGTGCGATCTGTTGCGCAGCATTTAATACAAGAATGTCCAATCCGCCAAAGGCTTCTATGGTTTTTGTAACAATCTCTGTGGCCGCGTTATCTTCTCGCAAGTCATACGGTAGCAGTAATGCTTTTCTTCCTGCTTTTTCAATTAATTCTTTAACGACGTTGGCATCTTCCTCTTCACCAGGGAAGAATTGTATGGCTACATTGGCTCCTTCACGTGCATAGGCAATAGCGGCAGCACGGCCAATCCCAGAATCGCCTCCTGTAATTAAGGCATTGCGCCCTCCTAGACGATTGTATCCTTTATATGATTCTTCTCCGCAGTCAGGTTTGGGGATCATTCCACGCTGTAGCGCTGGCGTGTTCTGTTCCTGATTTGGGAATTTTTCGGTATGAAATTTTTTACGTGGATCGGTTAGATGTGGGTTTCCCATCAGCTATCATCTCCTATTTTGATTAATTCGTGACAAACACTTTGTGTGCTTACACTGTTACATTTTGTTGAATACCCTCTGAACATTTACTTTAAACAGCATCAGATTTCTTCTGCCCTTCCACCAATGATGGAGTCATTTACATTTTCCTTACAAAAGAAAAAACACCCTATATAAGCGAGCAGACTAGTCCAATGTTGAAATGGATAGTTTGAACACTTACATTGAGTGTTTGAAGAACCTCTATAAAGTAGGTTATGAAAGATATTTAATAACGCTTTGTTTGTTTAAATTAACGCCTCAATTGCTTGAGCTACTTGCTCTTCTGTTAAATTGTGACGCACGATGTAGCGATTGCGCGCATGCTTTGTACATTCGATTGTACAGCCACCTAAATGCTTTGCTTCATTTTCTTCAGATGCGATGATTTGCTTGTTACATTCAGGATTTGCACAGTTAATGTAGCGTTCACAAGGTTCACCGTCATAGTGATCACGACCGACAATCACATGCTCTACTTGATTGATTGGCACCGTTAAACGCTCATCGAAAACGTACATTTGACCATCCCATAATTGACCTTTCGCCACAGGATCTTTTCCATATGTTGCTACACCACCATGTAATTGACCGACATCGCCAAAGCCTTCACGTTTCATCCAACCCGAAAACTTCTCACAACGAATACCACCCGTGCAATATGTTAAAACATTTTTCCCTTCGAATAGCTCACGGTTTGCACGGACCCATTCTGGTGTATCACGGAAATTTTTTACCTCTGGTCGAATCGCGCCACGAAAATGGCCGACATCGTATTCATACGTGTTACGCACATCTAATACTACTGTATTTTCATCTTGCATTTCAGCAAGGAATTGTTCTGGTGACAGGTAGCGACCTGTTAATTCATGTGGGTTGACGTCTTCTTCTAGGCCTAAGTTGACTAACTCAGGACGTGGGCGAACGTGCATTTTTTTGAATGCATGTCCTTCTGCCGCATCAATTTTAAAGACAATGCCTTCGAATAATGGGTCTGCTTGCATGTTTGCCATATATTGCTCTGTTTGCTCAATCGTCCCCGAAACAGTCCCATTGATGCCCTCATTGGCTACTAAAATACGACCTTTTAAACCGATTTCTTTACACATTTCTAAGTGCGTTGCTGAAAACGTCTCTGGGTCTTCAATCTTCGTGTAATGGTAATATAACAAAACTCGATAATTCATTGTTTTCCACCTATCATTTCAATATTTGCAGGATATTCCTGATAGTGTCTTTTACGACCTATTAACCATAAAGGATAATCCGTTAATATGCTATCGGTAATTAGACTGAAATGAGTAGAAATAATTTTCCATATGCCGCTAGATAAAAAAAGACACATTCATTCGTTAAACAAATTTTATATTTTTCTTCACCGCATTTTCTACTAAAGCATAGAGTAAACTCGCAATACCAAAAATAAGCATCGAATTGATAATACTTAAATTATATTCTTCTATAAATCGCGAATCATAAATGATTACGAAAGAAAAAGCCCCTATTGCCCCACCAAATAAAGTGAAGGTAACCACTTTGAACAGCCAATTTTTCATAAAACGACTCACAATAAATGTTAGCGGTAAAAACGAAATCGGATAGAGAATAAAAGCAAAAGAGCTCATTAAGAACATATAACCAACGCCTAAATCACGAAATCCCGTCATATATTCTGATGTCCTGATTTTTCTTCCTTCTAAAACTTCTAAGCCAAATCCAGCTAAGGCAAACAGCACTATAAAAGGTATCCACATGATTAAACAATGATAGAAAGTTTTCATTCTTATCCCTCCCCTTATAAATTTTTACTATAGGTACAATTAAACCCCTTAATCTATCAAACGAAAATCGGGGAAGAATGTTACAATGTTTCTCACCTGACAAAAGATCAAAAAAAGCATATTTTAGGGATTGATACGCCTAAAATATGCCCTTTAATTTCTTCTAATTAAAATACAATCCCAATAATGATGGCTGATAGAACACTTACAAGTGAGGCACCGTATAGCAATTTTAATCCAAAGCGTGCCACTACATTGCCTTGCTTTTCATTTAACCCTTTTACAGCACCTACAATGGTACCAATTGAGCCAAAGTTAGCAAAGGATATGAGGAATACAGAGACAATCGCTGCTGTACGCTCACTGAAGCTATCTTGGATTTTAACGAAGTCCAGCATGGCAACGAATTCATTTGCCACAAGCTTTGTCGCCATGATACTCCCTGCATTCACAGCTTCATGCCAAGGTACACCCATGACAAACGCAATTGGGGCAAAGACATAGCCTAGGAAACCTTGGAATGTGATACCGAAAATGCCATCAAACACACCATTAATGAGGGCAATTAACCCTACAAAGCCTACTAACATAACCCCGACGATGATGGCTACCTTAAAACCGTCCATAATGTATTCGCCTAGCATTTCAAAAAACGTTTGCTTTTCACCTTCCTGCACTTCGATTATATCTTCCTCCGCTTGTACTTCATACGGGTTAATGATTGAGGCCACGATAAAACCACCAAACAAGTTTAATATGAGAGCTGCCACTACATACTTTGGCTCTAGCATCGTCATATAAGAGCCCACAATGGACATCGATACCGTTGACATCGCAGAAGCACATAAGGTATAAAGCCGATGCTTTGGTAAAAAGCCGATTTGATTTTTCACTGAAATGAATACTTCATTTTGCCCTACGATTGCCGCTGCAACCGCATTATAGGATTCTAGTTTTCCCATGCCATTGATTTTACTTAATACGAAACCTATATATTTAATCATAAACGGTAGAATTTTATAATGTTGCAATATGCCGATGATGGCTGACATAAATACGATTGGCATTAAAACATAGAGGAAAAATGTATGTGCACCCTCATTCGCCATCCCACCAAATACAAAATTTGTGCCCTCATTGGCATATTCAAGTAGTTTTGCAAAGCTATCAGCAAATCCTTTAATTAAAAATTCCCCAATACCTGTCTTCAGTAATAGAAACCCTAAAACAAGCTGGATAACAATCATCACAATGATTGGGCGATATTTAATATTTTTCTTATTATTACTTGCAAGCCATGCTAAAAATAGCACGAGTAGTAGACCTACTATCGAAATAATATAATGCATGTTGTCCCCTCCGTAACGAACAATGTTTTCAAATGCTTTTTCTTCCCATCCCATGCAATCCCTTACGCATCGATGATTGTATGAAGAGCAATGTCCACCATATCAAAAAAGGATTTTTCACTTTCCTCGTGCGTTAAGCTTTCATTTGTTAATAGTTGACTACCTACCGTCAAAATAGACAATGCCTTTACCCCATATTTTGCGGCTAACGTATAGAGGGCGGTGCTTTCCATTTCTACCCCTAAAACACCGAATTCCATAAACTTATGAAGCCTGTCTAATGTTTCACGATAAAATTCATCTGAATTATAAATATTGCCAACAAACACATTGCCTTTTTTCCCTTGCGCTCGTTGAAACGCTTTCATTAATAAGGAAAAATCCGCAATTGGTGCGTAATTATTGCCGTAGAAAATTTTCTCCGTCAAATTGCTGTCTGAAGACACTGCTTGGGCTAGAATGATATCGCGGATTTGAATGTCCTTTTGCATCGCGCCACATGTGCCAATACGAATCAATTTTTTCACGCCATAATCGTTGACCAATTCAGTACCGTATATACTCATCGATGGATTCCCCATGCCCGTCCCCTGCACGGAAATCGGTACACCTTTGAACGTTCCTGTATACCCATACATTCCTCTTACTTCGTTATAGCAATAGACATTCTCTAAAAAATGCTCTGCTACAAATCTTGCACGTAAAGGGTCTCCAGGCAGCAAGACACGCTCAGCTATTTCTCCCTTTTTTGCTCCTAAATGTCTACTCATTTTCATTCCTCCAAAAACTTGTCATTTATCTCCAATCCAATTAGGTAACCGTTTTCATTTACCAATAAAAAATACCCATAGCCATTTCCAAAACTACTTCTTTTACAAGAAATCTGTTCAGAAACTACTATGAGTATAAGGTTTAATAATCCTGACAAACTAGACCAGATTGTTACGTTGTGTACGGGAAATAATTGACCAAATTACCGAAGTAATTCTTGACGAATATTATCTAAGTCCCTTTTGGTAGGAATCGTAGATATAATAACAACCGGCACTGTCGTCAAGGCAACGGGAAAATTACTTATGACAAAATCAATGTGATGCTGCTGCACCATCTCATCCGTTAACCCCTTCATAATAGAGGTATTAATAATCAGCTGGTCCCCAATTTCATTCTTGATTAAATTGGCGATATAATGGCGGATTGAAAATTCCTCTCCAATGACCAAGAAGGCTCGTTTACTTTTATAACGTAGCCCTGAACGAACAAGCAAGGTAAGCTTGGTTAAATGAAAGTCATTATACAGGATAGAAGGGTACGCTTTTTTCCATGTTTGCATACAGACCTGCATATCTTGGTAAATTTGCTGACATTCAATTTGGACATAGTTTGTTAAATTACTTTTTGAAATCATCAGCCATTCAGGGATGGCATTATCGATTAAAAGCTTGTCTAAAAACTCATATACCTCCAAGCTAAACCGCTCATTCATATGTAGATTAGGGTAAGCCTTTGCCAATAAGGTGAATAACTGCAGCGCCATTTGATCAATTTCTTTATTTTTATATAATTCGATTTCCTTCATTGGCGTCATGTCTGATCCTTCATAATAATGATATTGGCTTAGACTAAATAGAGATTGCATAAAAAACAATTCACGCTTTGGTAATTCAATCGAAAATTTTTCTTCCAGTGCCTGTGCAAAGTCTTTTACCGGCAAATAGAACATTCCTCTTTCCCAGGCGTAATCATCCTCCGTAATTTTGACATAGTTCCCCTTTCTGGCTCTTTCCAAGACAATCGCCACTAAAAAGGATAATTTCCTTTTGGAGTTAATAAAATAAACAATGCTTTGCTCATGCTCTATTTGCGTGATGCATTGATTGATAAAATCAAAGTCACTATTGGTAAATGGCCATCCTGTATACTCATAGGCATCACCATATAATTTCCAATAAAAATAGCGGATATTCAATTCATTTCCCTTTACGGCGGGCGTCGAGTATGTAATGCGTAGCTTATACGGCTTCAAATCATGATTATTTAGTTGCGTAATCAGCTTCTTCAACGAGGAAGTGCTCATAAACATCGCCTCTGCTAGCTCCTCCATCGAATAAGGTTGCCCATTGATAAACAATAAGTGCATGAAGCGATAGAAGATGGTTTGCCTGAACATGCTCGAAAGCACTTCACTAACGGTTGTACTTCGCCCATCTCGTTGTAGAAAAATTCCCTTTCCTCTAGATACGTCAATCGTCATTGTTGCTGGTAATTGCCGATTGATCTCTTCTACGAGCTTCCGTATGGTCTTATCTGAAATATGTAAGCTTTTTTCAACCTCCCCTAAAGTAAACCATCTTTGTTCAGAATCTAGTAACAGTAATAATTGACTAGCTAATTTGAATTCCTTATCCACGTTCTCACCCTATCCATCATTCACAAAAAGGAACATACACTGGTAGCTGTATGTCCCTTTTTGCGTTTATTTCATATACGTATTTAAAACTTTTTCGATGTCCGTATTAAGCTTGTTGATATCAACTGCTGGCACGGGCTGATTGACAAGCTGATATTTTTCTTTTAGTTTTAGGATTCTTTGGACACTTTCATTGATGCGTTCCTCTGTTATTTCCCCATTGCTGACGGCTACCTTCACCGCTTCTATCGCATCTGTAATATTGGCATATTCATGAGCGATTAAAATAATATCACTACCAGCCTTGATTGAATCGACAGCTGCTTGCCCGATCGCATAATGATTCGTGATGGCCTTCATCGTCATATCATCAGTCATCACAACACCGTCAAAGCCCAGCTGCTTTCTTAGTATACCTGTGATAATTTCCTTCGACATGGAGGAAGGATACTGGGGATCGATCTTTGGCAATAAAATATGTGCGACCATGACGACATCTGCACCATTGTTAATGGCCTCTTTAAATGGGACAAGCTCTAGCCTATTCAAATCGTTCAAGCTTTTTGTCACCTTTGGCAATTCTAAGTGGGAATCCACAGATGTGTCACCATGCCCAGGGAAATGCTTCACGACAGGAATAACCTGCTCCGACTCCAGACCCTTCATTGTTTGAATGCCCAATTTGCTGACAATAGCTGGATCATTGGAAAACGAACGATCCCCGATAATTGGATTATTCGGATTGCTATTGACATCTAATACAGGCGCAAAGTCCAGATTGAAGCCAAATGCCTTTAATTGCTCCCCTAATAATTGGCCTACTTCAAATGAAAACTTGGATTGGTTAATGTCCCCAATTTTTCGGTTCGTTGGGAAATTTTTTAAAGCGCCTGGTAATCTGACTACTTTTCCACCCTCTTGGTCGGTGCCAAGGAAAAGTGGTAGCTGATTATTCGAATTGGCAGCCATTAAGTCATTCATCAATGTGACCGTTTGCTGGGGTGTTTCAAGATTATTGCCATAAAGAATTAAACCACCTACTTTAGCCTTTTGAATAAGGCTTATTGTCTCCTGCTGAAGCGTCGTACCTGAAACACCTGCAAACATCATTTGACCGATTTTCTCGTCCAATGTCATTTGTTCCACCGTATCTGGCGCTTGTGGCTTCAGTTCCGTATAGACCGAAATATGATGAACAGTAGGATTGGCATCACCGTCAATCGGTTTCGGTAAAATCCACTTTAATTGATAGCTGGCATTTACTTGGTAGACAAGAATAATTTGATCGGTTGAAGGATCCTGATAGTAACGAACTTCATCAGGTTCACCCAACTTATTTTTAATATCTGCTAAACGAATGCTTTTGATATTCTCTTTCGATGAACGGATATCGAAGGCCTGTGAACCTCGATAACCAATCGTCACATCCTCATAATCCTCATATTGTCCATTGGCGGATTCCGTGACCTGCTGCGGTTCTCCCCATTGCTCACGAACCGCTTGTTGTTCTGTATCTCCTGCTGCAAATGGCACATCAGGTACTTTTCCTTCTCGCGCGAATTGAGCAATATCCTGTATGAGGACCTCTATATTGTCTGAACCACCTTCCTGTTCGGACGCATCCTCTTGAACGGGCGTTGTCTCAGGATTTCTAGTCGGTAGTGTGACTGGCCTCACTTTCATGCCGATAAAAAAGGCTAGACCCATTAACATCAGCACAAGAACTAGCAGCACACCACGTCTTCTTTTATGCATGTAAAAACCTCCTTCACCAAGCCATTTGGCGACATCGAAACAAATCTATCAACTAACGTTATCATAACTGCCACCTGAATTCAAAGCTCACGCTGTGAACAGAATCGCAGCCTTCAATAGAAAATATTATCGTAAGCTAGCAAAAATGCAAAAGAAGATGTTAAAATATTCACATAAAGGGGGATATAACACATGGGGAAATTAAGTAAAAGAAATATACTGTGGATTGTGCCAATCGGTATCTTAGCGGTATTTTGGTACTTCTATGGTCCACAAAAGGATATTACAGACAATGAATATATTACATACGTAAAAAACTATTCCTATGAAAATAGCGCAAAAACTTTGGAGAGTGCCTTTGCCTCTGCCTGTGAAAATCCATATTGGGTCTATTTTGAAACACAAAAGGGACAGGATGTTGTAGAGTTTGAGGGTGATTGCACGGTGAACAATGAAGTAGCCAAGGTCAATGTACAGTTTCTGGTAGACAACGACATCACAAGTGTTCAATCAGGTGCAATGCTTGTCGATAGTAAAATGCAGGAAGAAGCAGACCGCGATGAATTTTTGCTAGCACTTGCTAAATAATCCCTTATAGTGATGCTATAAGGGTTTTCTCTGGGAAAGCGGATAAAATGTGCAAAGTAGTGGATAGCAACCCTAAAGTGATGGATAGAAAGTTAAAAGTGGGGGATAGATCCTGTGAATTGACGGATAGCTCTGAGAAAGCGGAGTAAGATTTTGATGCTGGAATCGAATAAAAATGGAGAGGGTTGATCCTCTCCAGAAGGTGGTTATTATTTTTTCTTGGCGATCCAAATCGTCCATCGATCCTTTTCAATGATGGAACCTTCAGTGGTAATTGCATTCCTTATATGCTCAAGAAGGGACGATAATTGGATGTCATTTAACTCATGTAATAGACTACGCCCCACTCTACCTTGTAAATCAGCCAATAATTGCTCCTTATTAGCATAGACCTGTCTCGTCTCCCATAGTTTGAGTTCACTAATTTCTTGAAAGCCTACTTCTTGTAAGCTTTCTGTCACCAACTGACTAGTGTGTCTGCGCTCTACTTCCTTTTGAATAAGCGAAGGATAACTTTCAAAGAAATAGCCCCTTATATGATGAGCATCCCCTGGAAGTAAGCAATCCTCTGGGGTGCGATCCTGTACGATAAAATAACCACCTTGCTGTAAAAGCCGAAATGCCTCTTGAAAGCATGCTTTGACATCTTGTATATGATGAATTAAGGCTCGTTCAAGCACGATATCAAAAGTATCCCCTGCAAGCCCTGTATTGAAAGCATTTCCTTGCACAAATGTGATTTGCGGATATGCTCGACAATTTTCTTTCGCTCCGTCTAGCATGGCTAGTGAAAAGTCTACACCTGTTACAGATGCCACCCCCATATCGACAAGTGCCTTGGCATAAATCCCTCCACCACAGCCGATATCTACTGCCTTTCCCATACTATGAAAAGGAATATGTTTCGCTAACGCTGCCTTCCATGAGCTATCTGCCTGTCTAGTTGTATAAGACGTACGATGTTGCTGACTATGAAAATCAATCCCCATTCTCTTCACCCTCCCCTTTTGTTTTAGTGTACTAGTAGATCACCCATAAGAAAAATCTATAATTATTATAAAAATACATAAGATTACCTTATCAAACGAAAAACCCATGCTGGGATATGCATGGGTTGAGCTACCATTAACTATTTCTAGTAGGATGGGAGGACTTTAATATGGTCCGTTCAATTATTCTAATTTCGTTATTTAGTTTTGTAATCGCCGCTTCAATTTGTTGATAGCGCTCCATCCGCTTGACCTTCTCTGTTGGAAGGGAATCCTTTAAAGCAGCCTGTCCCGCGTATAAGCTTGACAGTAAATCTAGCTTTTGAAAATAAGCTGTGCTATATTGCTCCATAACACCCAGCCCCTCATCTGTTACTTTTTTACACGAACTTATGAATTGTTGTTCATATAAGAACTATAACCGAAAAAAGCAGCCTCAAAACTCCATCTAAATTATTATTTATTATCCATTTCCAAGTAAATGATTATTCTATAAAAGCGCTAAAGCTACGTTATTCATCTTTTTTTAACAAAGAATAGATAAATGTATCATGTGCTTGTCCCTTTTGATACATATAGTCCCTCAATATGCCTTCCTGTTGAAATCCAAGCTGAATTAACAGCTTGGAAGATGCCTCATTCTCTAAAAAAACAACGGCTCCAATCCGGTTTAAGTTCATATCCCCAAAACCATATGCAATTACTTTCTGCACAGCTTCCTTTGTATAACCCTGCCGCCAGTAATCAGGATGAATTTCATAGCCAATTTCTGCTCGTTGATGTGCCGCCGACCATAAATGGAAGCCAACTGTACCAATCACTTCATTCGAATCTTTTCGTTCAATTCCCCAACGAATTCCGCGCTTTTCCTCAAAATTTTTAGCAAATTGCTTAATTAACTGCTCAGCCTGCTGTGTGTCAGCAAAAGGCTCCTGCCCATAATAGCGTGTTAAAGCCTCATTGGAAAAGCAACGAAAAATCGCAGGAACATCCTCCTCTGTGAGCTCTCTTAACCTAAGTCTTGCTGTTTCTAATTCTGGAAACATGCTGTTCCCCTCCTCTACCATCCATATCATTCTCTACTCTTCCTACAAAATCCTTTTTTGACAATACAAACGTGCAAACCCCAAAGTAGGCTTGCACGTTTGATTACCCGAAAGCTTGTGCTGCTAGAGCAAATAATGTTTGATTTCTTGTAGGTATTTTTTTGGCATTACAGATCATGACAGGTGGTGTGGCAGCCATCGTAAAACCACTTTGTTGTAAAATTGGACCAAGCTCCTTTTGAACTGATGGACAGTCGATACGTAATTTTCCCTGATAGCCCTTAGCCAATTCATTGATAATATGATGCGCTATTTCTTTACTTGGCGCGACGATTGGTCCTAAAAGTAGATAAATTGGCCCCGCGATTGTTAAGCCATAGCCAATCATTTGGTTGTCTTGATTTTTGATAGCAACACAGCGCTGTGACTGCTGTATTCTTTTACGCAAAAAGATTCTTCTACTATCCCCAAAGGCTGCTGCATCAAGTTGGGCCAGCTGTTCAAAATCCTGTTCTTGAAATTCTTTGATAGTGCCTAAAAAATCGGCTTTGCTAGTCGTCTCAACATATTTGTCTGCCAAATATTTATGTACATGCTCAACAGTCGTGAAGCCCATTTTTTGATATAAAGGTTGTCCTTCTATTGTAGCTACGAGCATAATCGCTGTTTCCGCTGAAACACTATCGATACAGGCTTGTGTAACGATTCTACCTAAGCCAAAACCTCTGCATTGCTCATGTACAATCACCATGCCAATGGAAGCTACATTTGTGTCGTAGGGAATAATGGCTGCACTGGAAACAATTTTTCCTTTCATATTTTTATGTCCAACTATTCTACCTGCTGCCATAATCGTTTCAATTTCGTAGGCATCGTAATCCCATCCAACGGAAGCTGATAGCTCGATTAATCCCTGAATATCACTAGAAGTAAATAAAGTTAGCTCAAAATTCAATTAGATACACCCTCTCGAAAGAACATATGTTCCATTTTACAAAATCCCCCTTCCATATACAAGCAATATCTCTTAGCTTTAGCAATTATTACTATATAATTATTGTAAAATAGCCTATAATAGTTGCTAGACTATGCACTCCTACTTCAAGCATATAAAGGTGATTTCAACATGACATCCTATGAACGTATTCTTATAATGGTCCCGCCGTTTCCCTAGCTACGCAATCTACTTGTAACTAACAAAGTAGAATTTTGCTTGTAGGAGGGCAATATGTTGAAAAAACAGGCAGTACCATCTTTATTATTAATGATTGTTCTTGTGGCTTTTCCACAAATTAGTGAAACAATATACACACCATCACTTCCGGATATTGCCGCTGCACTTGATGTAGCCAATAGCTCTGTCCAATTAACATTAAGTATCTATTTTATTGGCTTTGCGTTCGGTGTTTTCTGCTGGGGATGGATTTCTGATTTTATTGGCCGTAGACCTGCCATGCTAGGTGGTTTAATTTTTTATGGAATAGGTAGCCTACTCTGCTTTTACGCAGAGACAATCCCTTTTCTATTAGCAAGTCGATTGCTACAAGCATTCGGCGCTGCAACTGGCTCCATTATTACGCAAACCATTTTGCGTGAAAGTGTGACGGGAAGTCAACGCCATGCTATGTTTGCTCAAATTTCAGCCGTCATTGCCTTTACCCCAGCTATAGGGCCGTTAATTGGTGGTTGGGTGGATCAAGCATTAGGCTTTCGAGCCGTGTTTTTTGTCCTTGTCATCATGAGTATCCTGTTGTTTATCTATGCTTATTGCAGACTTCCAGAAACAACCAATCCTGCAACAAGACAAAGAACAGCGATTTGGCCTGTCGTCAAACGCATCTTTGCTTCACCCATCGTGCTTGTCTATGGGCTACTAATAGGAGGCATTAATGGTGTTCTATTTAGCTACTATGCCGAAGCACCCTTTATATTCATCGAGCATTTCCAGCTGTCACCTGGCCTGTACGGATTTCTTGGCATTATCGTTGCCCTTGCTTCCATAATTGGGGCTATGATTTCAAAGCGACTCGTCATCAGCCATTCGCCACAAAAAATCATCCATGTGGGCTGTTTGGTAATGCTTGTTGGCACTTTGCTTTTGACCATCGTTTGTACCCTGCCATTGCACGCGAGCATGATGGCCATTGGTATGCTGATTACTATTTTTATCACACTGCTAGGCTCGGGCATCGCACTTCCTAATTGCTTAAGTTTAGCGTTAGTAGATTTTCAGGATGTGATTGGCACAGCAGGCGCTATCTTTAGTCTCGGCTATTACTTACTCGTCAGTGCCATCACATCTGGTATGAGCTTACTGCATAACGGTTCTTTACTGACAATGCCACTTTATTTCTTAGGTCTATCCTTGATAATGTGGCTTTGCGGGAGAAAGTTTATTCGATAATGGAAGAAAGCGGGCTTCCAATCGCTATCTCTTTTAGATAGATGAAAGACTAGAACAAAACCTCTCCTCCGAATAGAAAAAGTGGGTGAAATTTTACTCTTCGTAAAATTTCACCCACTTTGATTATAGGATAGCCTAGCTCTAAATTTTCCCCACTGGCACCTATTGAATTTTCTCACTCAAAGTGTAAATACTTAATGACAAAGATTGAACTATGTCAGTAGGCATCGTGCAGTGATCTAACTATCTCCTGATGCATAAAACTGATATAATAGATATACCATTAAAGTGAGGGGTGTTATTTATGAAAGAAAATTCATCCTTAGAACGTAAAAAGCAAGTGCAATTCGCAGTTGGTTTGGCTGCCATTGACGGTGGAAAACCGAGCGCATTTACACAGAACCTCTTAAACCAATATGAAAATGGTCAAGTATCATCCAGCCAATTGAAACAAGCGATTGTTGAAAAATATACAAGGGCTTCACAGTAGTTTATGGACCCATATATTTATCCTAATACAAATGTCTTAATCAACAAATTAAATATTCGAGATGAACAACAATTGATTGACGTTGAAGCACAACTGTTAATCGCTGGGATTATAGATATTTCTTCTATCACGCATGAGATTGACTTCCAAAAATATAAAAGTCTCCAAAAGATTCATCACTTCCTTTTTCATGAGCTATATTTATGGGCAGGAGAATTCCGCACAGTCAATATTTATAAAAGCGAACATGTTTTAAGTGGATTATCTGTTGCTTATAGTGATAAAGATCACATTGTATCTGATTTAAAAACTATTTTCAGTTGGTCTAAATCTAAGCAATGGAAGTATTCTAATCCTCTCCTTGTTGAGGACTTTTCTTCATTTATGACAAAACTTTGGCGTGTTCATCCTTTCCGAGAAGGAAATACACGAACGGTATCGATTTTCATGAAGCTTTTTGCTGAAGCAAATAGGCTAGACTTCAATGCTCAATTGCTCTCACAGTATGCAGGATATTTACGAAATGCACTAGTTCTTGCAGCAGTAGAAGAAGCTCCGGAACCACAATATTTATTGAAGATGATGACAGATGCTCTGGATGTAGCTGATTTCAATAAATTCAAGGCTGACGATGAAACGTCTAATTATCAAGTAATTGGGCGTTATGATGTTTCCAAGTATAAAGAAAAGCCCTTTGAAACGGATTAAGGAATGATTTATTTACAGATTTAATACGCTAAAAAGGATGGTGATTTGTAATTGAATCATCATCCTTTATATATATATTTCGCAAATGGGATCAATTAATTCATTTAAAACCTTTTACTCTTAGAAAAATCACCTCCTAATTGAAATTTAGTTTTTAACCCCATATTCAATCGAAGGTGTATTTTTTTATTTGTCTATACTGTTGAGGTCAGTCCTCAACATCAATTTTCCACTTTTTATACACCTACTAGTTTTTTCTAGCTGCTTCTCCTATCCTTGAAAATAATAATCCAACACTTCCTGAGGGGTATGAAAAACTTTGTTGCTTTGCGTTTTATAAAGAAATTTGGGATTCGTACAGGCTTTCTCTAGACTTTTTGCTTGCTTTAGCTTATCCGTCATTTGCTCAATAATATCTGTGTAGCCATCGAGCTGGTTTGAAATTTTCGGTAGCATCGTTGGTGAGATATCGAGTACAATAGAGACTTGATCCTCAGCATAACTATTTAAATTGATAAAAAAGCATTCTTCCAAATGCTTTGAATGTTTATCTACATTAATGACAGCCTCTTGATAATTGGCGATTAACCCTGTTGATGTATTCGTAATTGTAAAGCCTTGCTGTGTCAAATGCTGTTCAACTAGCATTAAAAACTGCTCGACCTCTGCATCTAGCTTTGGCGTAACAGTTGATTGAATTAAATCATTACATTTCTGATAAATGGTATCAATTTCGGTCTGTTTTTCGACAAGTAATTTAAAATTGGACATTGAATACACGCTTCATCTCCCCTTTTTACTAAGGTAGACATTCATGAAGCGTTTTAGTCATGATCACGAAAAATAACAATTAAAAGGAGAAGTCCATGATTAGAAATTCTGTCAAAGCCATCATCATCGTGGATGGGAAACTATTGCTAACAAAAAATCAAGATATAGAGGGCTACTTTTACCTTTGTCCAGGTGGTGGACAGGAGCATGGAGAGACCTTTCACAAGACGTTGCAAAGGGAATGCCTGGAGGAAATTGGCTCCTCCGTTCACATTGGAGAGCTGTTATTTATCCGTGAATACATCGGACAAAATCATGAGCATGCCGCCTTTGACGCTGATGTACATCAGGTAGAATATTATTTTCTCTGTCAGCTAAATGCGCAAACTTGTCAACCAACGAATCCTGATAGTCTTCAAATTGGGACACAATGGATACCGATTGAAAAGCTTCATACATATAGACTTTACCCCAAAGCGCTTACCCAACCATTACAGAAATTTATACGAGGACAACAAACAACAATCTATTTGGGCGATGTCAATTAAAACAGGCTGTCTATCTCCTTAGACAGCCTATTCTTAAGGAAGCACTTTCACCATCGTATAGTAGCTACTGCCTGGTGGATAATCTTTAATTTCTCCCACTACTTGATAGCCATGTGCCTCATAAAAGGTACGCGCTTGAAACTCGTAGGTTGTCAGTAGGGCTTTTGTTGCCCCCATGTCCTTGGCTACTAACTCTGCCTGTGCTAAGAGCTTTGTGCCAATTCCCTTTCCACGATATTCTTCACTAAACCAAAATTTATGTATTTCTATCCATCCCCAGTAGACTTCAGCTGTTATACCACCTATCCATTGCTGCTGTTGATCTGTGACGATTAACTGTAAAGGAAGAACCGCACCCTTCTTTCTACTTTCGCGATGATAAGGAGATTGCTCATTATTAAAGGCACGAATTTTTTCGCTTAAAAAATTTGTAAAATCCTCATGCTGTCCCCGTAAAACCTCTACTTGATATTCCATCTCGATCCTCCTATTCCTGGTAACGCTTTATCAGCTTGTCTTGATGAGCTGCAAATATTTCTTCTAATGGAATATCGTACTGATTGGCAATCACTATAAGATTTCCTAAGACATCCCCTAGCTCTTCAATTAGCTCCTGCTTATTTTCTTCAAAGGATGGTGTTTTTTCATCTGGTCGATCTCTACCAATCTCGATTGCTCGAATCGCCCTGGCTACCTCACCTGTTTCTTCTGCCAAGAAGCCAATACGTGTAAAAATATTAAGCTCTGACCAGCCACGTGCTTCATAGTAATCCTTTACCCAGCGTTGAAATTCATTTAGTTCCAATTCAGTTTCCTCCATTTCCTTCCTCTTCAAAATAAATTATACTATAAAAGAATTCGATCAGATATGGAGGAAATCAGCTATGAAAAGTATTGCCGTATTTTGCGGATCCAGTCTAGGCGCTTCCGATGCTTATCGTCAAGGAGCGATTTTACTAGGAAAAGAATTAGCCAAAAGACAAATTACTCTTATTTATGGTGGTGCTTCTGTAGGCATCATGGCAACAGTAGCGAATACAGTGCTAGAAGAAGGCGGCAAGGTCATTGGGGTGATTCCGACATTATTAGAAGAACGTGAAATTGCGCATCAACAGCTGACAGAGCTGATTGTTGTAAAGACAATGCATGAACGTAAAAGTAAAATGATGGAATTAGCAGATGGCTTTATTGCCCTTCCTGGTGGACCTGGAACATTAGAGGAATTTTTTGAAGTATTTACGTGGAATCAAATCGGGCTGCTTCAAAAACCTTGTGCTATTTTCAATATGGAAAACTATTTTGATTTATTAATATCTTTCTTTGACCATATGCAAAATGAACAATTTTTAAAAGCACAATATCGTGATGCACTTATTGTTGATGAGGACGCAGCAGCACTATTAGATAAATGTGAAAGCTTTGTTCCTCCAGCTGTGAAAACTTATGAATTAAGCAAATAATAAAATGGTGAGGGTGGACCTAATTGAACTATCCTCACCTTTTTCATGCTCTAATCTCCAATACGATCCTACATGACTATGCGAAACAAAAGAAGGACCTGATTGTTCTGATTACTAGAATTTGGCTACTATGATTTCATAATTCTGCTTTCTTTTCCCGCCTTTTCACTGCTACCACAGCAATCAATACCATCCCAAGCTTCACCAGCCCAATAATGGCATACAGACTAAATGAAAGAATCGCTGGTAATAATACCAGCCACCACGACCATGTAATGACATTTGTTAGCTTTAATACGACAAAGACAATGGTCAACACTTCTGCAATGCCCATCATTTCACCACCTTACAGCCCATCCTTGACTATATAGTAACTATATATCTTACGATAAGGAACATTACAGGAAAAATTTTCACTACTTTTTCTAAATCATACAACAGGAGGCAGTAAGATGACGAATATTTTTGTAAAAAGTGAGTTTGCTCCTTTAAAACGAGTTGTCATGGCGCAATCGGAATTTGCTTTTCCAGCTAAGGAGGCTCCAACAGATGATGAATTTTTAACAGAAGAAACACTAGCACTTTATGCAAGCGTAGATACACTCGGTAAAAATTTTAAAGATGTCTTTCCAGAAAGACAGCAGCAATGGGAATTGGAACGAGCAAATTTAAAAAAAGTATTAGAAAAATACGGGGTAGAAGTACAAGTACCAAGACGTTTAACAGACTATGAAAAAGAAGTAGGAAAAGAAGATGGCTATAGCAATTTCTTCGTTCGCGATCCCTTTTTCACTATCGGCCATTTTTTAATCGAGGGCTCCCTTCGATTCCCACATAGACGCAACGAAGTTTTGCCCGTACGTAATCTTTTAGCACAGGAAGCAAATGAAAATCAATGCTTCTATGTCTCCATTCCAAAGCCTGATATGGCAGATGGTTTAGATTCTGAAGCTGGCCCGTTTTTAGAGGGCGGCGATGTGTTAGTGTTAAATAAAACGATTTTTGTCGGGAATTCAGGACTAGCCTCCAATAAAAATGGTGTGCAGTGGCTGCGTAATTTAGCAAGTAACTTTGATTATACGGTGGTCGAAGTGCCGCTTCATCCAACCATTCTTCATCTCGACTGTGCGCTTAGCCTCGTTAGAGAGGGTCTAATGATTGTCTGCGAGGAAGCACTCATTGATGGTATTCCCAAACAGCTAAAAGATTGGGATAAAATTCACGTTTCCCTAGAAGATGCCGCAAAACTTGCTACTAACGGCTTACCTATTAATGAAGAAGTCTATATTACAGACAAAGAATTTACATGGATTGGCGAGCAACTAGCGAAGAGAGGTATCACCGTAGAATATGTTGATTTTACGATTTCTCGAAGCTTTGGCGGTTCTTTTAGATGTAGTACACAACCCCTATTACGCACGGATCTCTAGAAATTATCTCTCCCCACTAAAAAATAGTATGAATAATGAGCAACCTGAAATGGCACATTATTTGTAGGAGGTGGACAAGAAATGTCTAGAATTATTGGTGTGGAACAATCATTAACGAATATCGAAGATGCTTTAAAAGCACAAGGCTTTGAAGTCATCCAGCTTCGCAATGAAGAGGATGCGAAAAAATGTGATGCTTGTATTATTACAGGTCAGGATCGCGATGTCATGGGAATTAGTGATCCAGTTATGGAAGGTCCTGTGATTGATGCGAATGGACTATCGGCAAACGAGGTCGTTGAACGCGTCCAAAAATATTTCCACTAAAATCATTAGTGCTGTCTCTACGTCATTTTGACGAGAGCAGCACTTTCCTACATACAAATGGTCTCTACTTATAATACCTTGCGTTCTTGTACAAACTAATATACACGAACTTCAAAAAGTAGGGAGATATATGAGCCAAAAACAAATTGCGATTGTTATTTTAATGCTGACGACTACACTACTGCTATCAGGCTGTTGGGATGTAACAGAGCCGCAACGCATGTATTACGTACAAGGTGTGGGGGTTGACTACAAGGATAATGAATATACAGCATACTTACAAATTATCAACTTTGCTAACGTAGCGAAAACAGAATCAGCTAACCCTAATGCAGCGCCTACCGAAATTGGTCAAGCGAAGGGTAAGACAATAGAAGAAGCCATTTACAAATTGTATCGTTCAATGGACCAAGAAGTATTTTGGGGACATATGACCTTTCTTCTCTTCTCAGAGAGTGCCATGAAAGCTGAACATGCGATTGCGGTTATTGATACTTTTCTACGCTTTCGAGAGACAAGATATCATATTTGGGTTTACTGTACCCAAGATCCTATCGAGGATGTTTTATTAGTTTCTCCATTGTTAGAGAAATCACCAACTGCCACCAAATTAAGTAATCCTAAAAATACAGCGAAGCAGGAGTCATTTGTAGAGCCTGTTAATTTAAGACAGCTCGTCATTGGCTTAAATGAGCCCAACCACGAAATGAAAATTCCTTATGTAACCGTCAACGAAAACTGGGAGACAATGGATGGCCCCAAAACAGAAACCTTTTTTGCTGGCGTTGGTATTCTTTCAAAGGATAGTTTTAAAGGCTATATTAAAGGCAAATCTGCACGTGGAATCGAGTGGATGAATGATGAAACAAAGCAAGGAGAAATCACCGTCGAATTAGAAAATAATGAAAAAAGTGATTACTTAACCGTCGATATTAAAAAGCTAGATGTTAAAGTCAAGCCAATTGTGAAAGGTAATGATGTAAAGTTTGAGGTAAATTTAAAATTCGATACGATTTTAAATGGTTTTAAAGGAAAGCTGACACCCAATCAGGTAAGAAAAAAAGTAGAAAAAGCCGTCAAGGAAGAAATCCTAACTACCTTTGAGGAAGGACTAAAAATGGATGCGGATGTCTTTCGTCTATCCGAATATCTCTATCGTAGTAATGTAAAGGCTTGGAAGAGATTAGAGAAGGATGGCAAAATTCCTTTAAGCAAAGATTCCATCAGTAAAATCGATATTCATATTAATAAAGTAAGCCCTGGCCGAAAAACATTTGCAGAAACGATTACCGAATAATAGGTAGAGACCATCCAAAATGGCATGGTCTCTTTCTTATGGCCATCTTGTCATGCTATAGTAATGGAAAAGATGAGGAAACGTTAAACAGACAGGAGATCGAGACGATGATAAAAGGCTTTGGAGGTATATTTTGGCGAACAAAGAATCTAGATTCTGTAAAAAAGTGGTATAGCGAAACCTTGATGCTAGAAATAAACGATTGGAATGGGACAATCATTAAACCCCAAGAAGGCAATGAAACGATCTTTTCTTTTTTCACTGAACAGGACAATTATTTTCCAGCAGAACAGCAAGTGATGTTAAATTTCCAAGTTCATGATGTAAACGAGATGATAAAGCATCTTGAACATCTTGATGTCCCACTCGCAAAACCTCTAGAGTGTAACGAATTTGGAAAGTTTATTTGGATTAAAGATCCAGAAGGTCGACTGATTGAGCTTTGGGAAAAATAGTTTACCCTTGCGTTATATAAGTCAAAGAAAAAAGGACCAGACACTTGAGACTGGTCCTTCTTCCTATATTAATGGTTTGTTTTCTTATTAAGAATGTAATCCCGATAGACTAACAGAGCGACAAGAAGAAAGCTAAGGCTAACAAGTCGGAAAATCATTTCTATACTTATCCATTCAGCTAAAATTCCTAAGATAAATGCGCTCATACCTACTCCAACATCAAAACTGGAAAGAAAAGTGGCATTGGCTGCACCACTTTTGGCTTCACTTACTTTTTGAACAGCCCAGGTTTGTAGGCACGGCATAACGGTGCCATAGCCTCCACCAAATAAAATCGCGGCGATAATCAATGTGAAATTATTTGTAGTATAGGATAACACGATTAAAGATAGAAAACCGAAAATCGCTGACACAATAATGATCGACCATGGTCCATGCTTATCAAACCATTTCCCTGTAAAAGGACGTATTAAAGTGGAAACAATTGCGTTGATAAGAAAGAATAGAAAAATATGCTTTAATCCCTTTTGTTCACCAAAAAGAACTAAGAATGTAATAATAGCGCCAAAACCCAGCGTCGTCACAACAGTCAATACTGCTTGAAACCTTACTTCTTTTTCAAATATCGCTTCCATAAACCGAAATGGCTGCTTGTCATTTTGAATAGGTGTTGTTGCATGCACAAAGGAAAGCATTATGATCGCAAATAGGCTTAGGAAGGCTGACGACCAAATCAGCGTGTGAAAAGAAAAAGTACTGTAAATAAGGATACCGAGACTTGGTGCAACAATCGCTCCCACGGTTGTGGATACCGAGAAATAGCCCATTCCCTCTCCTAATCGAGCTTTAGGGATACTATCTACAGCCATTGTACTATTGGCTGTCGTGGATACACCCCACGCTGTTCCATGGAAAAGTCGGAGTAATAGGAAAATCCAAATCGTGTTAAGCAATGGATACAGCATTGTAATTATGAGTAAGGCTATACTTGCCACAATCGCTAGTTTTTTCCGCTTATGATCCATTAAATAGTACCCTACAAAAGGTCTTATCGTAATGGCACCTAGTGTAAATACCGTCGTCACCAAGCCTACTTGCATCGGATTGGCGTTTATGCTTAATAAATAGGCTGGTAAAATAGGCAATAACATTTCAAATCCTATAAAAATAAAAAAATTACTTATGAATAGAAAAAGAAATGATGAAGTAAAAATTGGTTGTTTTTTCATAGTAAATTCCTCGCTTCTAATTATTTTTCTAAATTAGAAGCGCTTGGAACACTGCAACATTCCTTAATTGTCTTAGTTTTTTTAGCAATTCACTCACCCTCTCTCCGTTTTATCACAACAAAAAAGACGCCATAAAACCGGCGTCTACCAATTACTTTGTATGGTTAAAAAGTCATTTTTCACACATGACTGACAAAAGCAAAAAGCTTCCGGTTACTACTTTCACTATGCTGTTTTCTTAAAAAACCACAGACTGGTCCCTTTGAGCCTAAATCATCTAATTGTAAAAATGTCTTTACCTCAATCGCCGTTCTTCTGAAAATAGTTTCCATGACTTTTTGCCTCCTCTCTCAAGATCAATTCATAGCTTACTATAATTTAATACAAGTTTACCACAAAAGCAAATACAATGTTGAACTATGTATAAGACGCAAAATATTTTCCACGCATGGACTATTTATAAAGTTCTTTCCTTGTCACCGTCTATTAATTGAACATGCACCTTGGAGGAGCCACCTCCCTCTATATGATTAGGAACATTTGTTAAATGGAGTAATTCCTTTAGATGAATAGCTTTTTCACGATTGGCCTCGATGGTCACATGATATGGCCCTGCTATATTCATAAGTGAATTCATCCGCTTATCGCCTTTAAAAAAATTCGTATCGATAAATTGTAAATCAAAGGACACAGCTTCATTGCTTCGATTATGTAGGACAATGGTACATTCCCCATTCATTAAGTCTTTTCTCACCATATCAAAACGACATTCTCCATCCCCTTTGTATGAAATGGCCATAATGCCACTAGCAAAGGTTTCTTGATACGCCATGATAAGCAAATGAGGTAAAAATGAATAAAGTAATACTACAATAACAAATGTTCGAAAATGATATTTGTTGATACTCCTAAGTAGTAAAATCATAGCAATTATAAATAAAATCGAGCCAAAGATGCCAAGTAACACGTATCCATCCTGTGTTTCGATGGGAATCGACATGAATGTAGTATGTGCGATCATCGCTTCATTGTAGGGATACGGAAAAAACAGACACATACAAATACCCAACATAACGATTGATCCTATAAACGTCTTTTTATTGTTCATCATATGCTGCCTCCTTTCTAAGGTAATACGTAATATGCACATACCAAATTTACCATATATCCCCTAAACAAGGAATGAAGCCTATGAAAAACTTCTATTTTTAAAATAGTCAATCCGTCTGTAGGCTGAGATGTAGCACCGTCTATCGGACATTTCCAAATTTAAGGTAAATTGTTATAATTAAGCTCCAAGAGGGAATTACAAGAAGAAAGAGGTGTTTATATTGGGTATGAAAATATTCTGGTGGGCTGTAAATATTGTATGGTTATTGATCTTTTCTGGCATCGCCGTATTTATTGGGGCAAGAAATGTTGATGGTGCAGGGATTGTGCAAACACCTGAAGTGAAAATGGTTTCATTCATTATTTTGGGCATCATGTTTCTAATCGTTTTACTTGTGCAATTAATTTTTCTTTACTTTATTAAAAAAAGCACAAAAGCTCACTTTACGAAAATCACTTAAAAAGAAGCGAGAGGCTATATTAGCACTCGCTTCTTTTTCACCTTGATGCACATAGCTCCCTAAAATTACAGCCACGACAATGCCATTTTTCTTGTGTTTGTTCAAAGTCCTCGAGGTCTACAGGCTAAAAGTTAGATTTTTGGCCTAACTTAGGGGGTGCTGTACATTTGAAATGTGGTTTTAGTATTTATTCATCAAAAAAATCACCTTTGAAAAAAGGTTTAATTCCAACTTCTCTAAATAAATATTTTATTGGATGACAATCATCGACCAGATTTTTGTTGGGAATTAAAATTTTCTCCCTAAGTTCTTGAAATATTTCCGGATTAATTTCTGGAAACCATTCTTCATAAATCATATGTTTATCCTTTTCTATCAAAATTAAATACACAACAATAATCTCAAACATATAAGGAAATTCTTGTTTAATATTTTGATAGTTATCTAACAATGAAGTTATATAATCCTCAAAATTAAAAAATTTTGTTCCTTTTTCATTGTTGTATTTTAAACGTTCCTTTTCAGGTTTAAAGACAAAAGTAGACTTATTAAACCAGTTGCCTAACATGCATGTAAAAATTAATAATGCATATTTTTTAGTTTCTTTATCATCATCATTAAAATATTTAAAATACTCATCATAAATATAGTTTTTGGCAGTGGTAAAATACCCAATTTCAATCCCAGAAATAGTTTGTTTCACATTTTGTATAATTTTATTATTTTCCATACCATAGTCACTTTCTTTAAAAATTTCCATAATATAGATTATAACACACATTTAGAATACAGGGAACATTGATACAATAATCCAATCATACTTTGAATATGACCCTGACCATGAACTCCCTTTTTGAATTGCAACCCTAACTCTTTGTCCTTCTTTAAACGAAATAAATTCTTTTGTATAACGATCTTTAACTGTAGGATCTTTTAACAGTTCGTCTGTTCCATTTATTACTTCCATTGCGATATCCATAGATTTTGCTGGATAATAAGCATATTTGAATTGTGATTTCCATTCATTGTTTACTTGAGTTTCATATTTTATTTTCCCCTTAGAAAACTTCATATGATACTCATAAATATGACAATAACCGTAATTTCTAGTTTTAGCTGCTGGCATTACAATCTTTGAACCAGAGGATGATGTTGCCACCTGATCTTTCATCGGTGACGCTGCTTTCATTGCCTCGTTCTCTTCAGCAAAGTTTATTTCATCAGTTGGAATTTCGCCTTCAGGCACTTCTATAGGTTCAAAACCGTCCATTGGACTTAGAGTGTAAACACCACAGTAATCTTGTGCCTCTTTTTTTACTAACTCCGATAAAATATCATCGTTAGCTTTTGCTGTTACAGGAATTACTAATATAGTCATAAATAAAACTATCAATAATCCGCTAAATTTCTTCATTTTTCCACTCCTTTATTTTTCTGGGTACACCGCAATTGTATAATTTTACAAAATAAACTTAAATAGTATTTAATTACCTTTTATTAAATGACAAATAGTTACAATTTATAAAGTGTTAAATCACCAATTCATTGCCAAAGAACCTCCATTCTTTAATGATGAAGGTTCTTATATTGAATCATCTATTTTTTCAAATCAAGATTCTACTATAATAATATTTAATTTATAATAAAACATGACTTTAGTAGTGTTAAAAAATACAAATGAAATGAAATAAATTTTAAACCCAACCAATACTTTCTGCTGTTTTATCTATTAAAATGTTACGTTTACACAATACCTTATGACGTGAAATATAAGCTTATCGGCTATGTCCTCGCATTCATAACAGTCATCTGTATCCAGTAACGCATATCTACAATGGTATGCATATCCTCACCTAACTCGTTGTATAGGTCTTCCACAGTCTTGATGATGCGTTTTAGGTTTTGGTAGTAGTCATCATTGGCTAGAAGCATTAAGTCACAAATCACTAAGACTTTTTATGTTATAATTTACACAAAATACATATTAAGGTGATTCTAATGACATTTATCAGAAAATACTTGAATATTGTTTACTTCGTTATACTTTTTTTACTTTTATCTGTTTCGGATTATTTCAAAAAAGGTAATTGGGATTTTCTTAATAATCTCTTCTTTTCTTTATGGGCAGTAATTGTTTATGCTTTTTTAAATTGGGCATGGGATAGTAAAAAATATGAAAAGAAATAGCATATTGTTCATTAACTCTAAGGAAAATCTGCAACTCTTTCCCAACGGTTTATCCCATTCTTAATGTTTTGGAGATCCTAACTAACACAATCGCTAGTTCTTGTCGCTCTCCAATGTTTAAATACTTTTCAACATCAAGCTCATTAATTATTGTATAACGTCTTTCTTTTCCTTCTATAACTGTATCTTCAAATGTGGGCTCTGCTGGTGATTGTTTTAAAATAGCTGCAACTTCCTCCTTAATTCGTGGATAACTATGTTGTTCATTTCCATTCTCCCTTCTCTACAAAATTTATCAAATATTCATTGCGTATCTACTGCTAGTTGCACACATCTCAGGTAAATTTGCTCATACAAATGCTTCGGCAAATGGTGGCGGAACAGAGTTTCCACAAGAGTTGAGAGCACGTGGATTGGGATACATGATACTTGTTTCCTTTTCAAAAATAATACAAGCTCATAAATTACAAATAGTGAATCGTTATGAGCTAGCTGATTTTCTTAACGTAACTGAAGACTTTTTAGATGAAGCTCTTGAAGGGTACAAGAGTAAGTAGGATTTATATGTAGTTTTACCACCTACCAAGAAAGGAGAACCTCGAATAAAAGTTACTGTTGAACATGGGTATGATGAAGACACTGGTAAACGACTTAGATATACTAAAACCATACGTACGAAATCCATGTCTGATCGTGCAATATGCAATAAAGGAAGCTATTACAGATTTTGAAATCGAAGTATTAAATAAAGAAGATGAAAAGTTGAAAATATTAAATTTGCAAATTTTATTGATCAATGTATTATAGAGGATTTAGGTGACTATAAACATTCTAACATCTAAACCCTATATCTAGTAGAATGTCTAAAAAGATGGAGAGAAAGATGTCCTAGTGAAGCAAAAGGACAATATACTGTTTTAAAAAGCATCTTCTCTAAAGGGATTGAATAGAAATTAATTAAAGATAATCCTATGGACAAACATTAAATCTTCTCGTTTGGAACCTAAAAAGAAGGACTTAGAATTTTACAACGAAGAACAGTTAAAACATCTTTTCAGAGTATTAGAAAACGTAAATCCTAAACTCAAGCTCCAGATTAAGTTGGCAGCAATGGTTGGACTACGACTAGCAGAAATAGCAGGATTATGTGTGGAATCTTTTGATTTTGAAAATAATACTATCTATGTAGACAAAACCCTTCAATTTGATATTGAAGTTAGAAAACTAAAAATTTTACCCCCAAAAAACAAAAAGCCTCGATTAGTTAACGTCCCAAAGAGTTTGATGCGTGAACTAAAGTTATTTGTTGATGGCTATTAGGAACTAAAAAATGAAAAGAGTGATGCTTGGAATCTGATAAAAGATGATGATGGAACTCCCTTAAACTTAAACTTTACAAAAAATCAGATGGTAATCCATCAAAACCTGCTGCTATAAATCTTGCTTGGAGAAGAATTATTGAAAAGTACAGTTTACCAAAGTTGAATTTTCACGCATTACGACATTCATATGCCTCATTTATGGTCAGTCGGTATGTAAATTTTAAGATCATACAGGAGCAACTCGGTCACTCTGATATAAAAATGACAATCAACACATATAGTCATTTAACCAAAAAGGATAAAAATGAAGCAAGCGACCATTTCGATGACTTTTTGGTCACTTGCTCAATTTTTCATCATATTTCTGCGCACATAACTCCCTAAAATTACAGCCACGACAATGCCATTTTTCTTGTGTTTGTTCAAAGTCCTCGATGTCCACGGGCTCGTTGGAAAAAATATCAGCCTGATAGTTAACTATAACTTTCATAAGGTTTCAGTGTAAATCAAAAGCTCTATTTATTAACGATTTTCAATCATTGTGTTTTCATTATTAATCACCAACTGTTACTAAAATTCATTTGGGGTCACCTTTTGGTCACTTTTTAGTCACTCGAAGTCGCTTGTTTTTATGTATAAGAAATTAAGACCACCCATCACGGAGTGGTCTTTTCGTATCTATAATATAGAAGGAAATAAATTAAGAATTACATTTAGTACAGTCAAAGTATTGAGTTAATAAAGTATCAGGTTGACTAGGTACTTTATCTTGAAAACCTCTCATAAGACACATAGCTGCTTCTGCACTAAAGTAAGTTGAATATACATTTACAGGATGCCTATATCCTATTCTATGTGTCCAAGCATGGAAAAGGGAACCAGTTAAATCTAGATCACTTATCAAATCATTATTCAATGCATTGGGATTAATTGCTACGTCTAAAGGAACACAAAATTCACTATCCCCATTACTACTACACATTGTTGCATTTGAGTTTGGGTTTAAGTAGAGTACTTTAGCCACTCTTGCTTCTCTATTTCCATTTTGCCTAAAAAATTCTGTAAGTGAATCCATTAAAAAATTAAGTGCTTGTTCCCCATTATCTATAAAACAACCTTGTTCTTCATCTATCCACACTGGAGTAAATTCTTTTTTAGCATACTTAAGTGAACAATTACCCCATTCAGAAGTACCTATTGAAGCTAACTGTTCATAATATTGTTCCCAAAAGCCTATTAATGTCGCAATAATTAGCCCTACTTTTTGTTTCTCTAGTCGATTATCAACGTCAAAATAAATAAATGGAGGTAAAGGTTCTACCCCTGGTGGTGTTGGTAATACAATTGTCACCCTAGTGTATTCAGGTGTTGAGGGTATACAAGATTTATACGGTTTATAGGGTTTATAAGGCTTGTATGGCTTATACGGTTTATATGGCTTGTATGGTTTATATGGGTTACCACAACAAGAACATTTTTTATTATCTTCCATCTATTATCACCTCCAATCATGTTTATTACTTTTAATATATGAATAGGAGTTTAAGATTGGTGGTCTGATACCTTATTCCATTTAAACAGCTTTACCAATCGTTCTTAGTATCTCCAAGAATAACGGAGACATTTGAATTAATACATAACCCAATCCAGCATTCATAATTGTATTCCAAGCGCGTTCGCTATTTCCTAACATAAAGAAGAAACAACCACCTACCATAATGACGCTGGCTATTGGAAAACTAATAGCAACTAATATCTGTACAACTGGATCTAATGCAGTTGCTAATATCTCTAATGACTTTTCAGCAATTATGCCAGTTGGTTCAGCGATTGTATTAACAGGGATTGTGGAAGGTATTTGTGCTACTACTGGTGCCATTACTTGTTGTGGAGCAGTTACAGGCATAACTGTGGAGGAATATGTGTCATTAAATTTGTTGAACATAAATAATCCTGTGCCAACTGCTGTTACTGTAGGAATTGATGCAGCCAAAGCTACATGCCTTAATGTGGCATACTTTTCATCGCCCTCGAATCGATCACTATAATCCGTGTATTCATGAGCAGGTACCACTTCAGGTTTAATTCGTTTTTTAAACATCTATATTCCCCCTCTTATTTCTTCAAATGTATATACTTTAACTTTAAGCCCTCCACAGGATACTTCTAGCTGTTCCCTACGCAATTCTGTTGTTGTCAACCATACAAGTGTTGGGTAATAACCTAATTGCTTTACAACGCTTGGCATGAGCTCCTTATAACGTTTGATTTTCTCCCTATTCTTCTTCATAGTTTGAAGGTTATCGACTTCTAAAAAATGCTGAAAACCATTCCTTGTAAACATGCCATCCACAATGATTGAAGTGGTTCTGTCTGATATTTTGACTTCATTCTTCCAATCCCTCGGACATTTATAATACAGCCAGAACTCATTGCGCATAATGGTATGTTGTACATGGCCGCCTTTCTGCGAATCTTGTCACAGTCAACATATAGGCGACCTAAATTATTGAGATAATAAATTGTTTCGTAGCCGTCTCGAATAGAGAATAGATAACTAGATAAATTGTGGAGGACCCTATTTGTATTTCGCTTCTTTCCAAGGTTAAAATATCGACTAAGTTGATCACGTGTCATAAAATCAAACTTCTTCAAAAATAACAGTATCTGTTCGTCTCTCGATGACAGTTGTTTCTTCAACGCGATCCCCTTTCGTTACAATATGAGGTTGAATAGTATCGTGGATAATTTGTGGTGTGATTAGTGGTGTTTGAAGTATTTCTTTTTTATCTGCTGTTTGGTAGATGGCACGACCCTTAATCATTGGTAATGCCTCTGCTCCCTCTGCGTCCAATACAACACGTGAAGCTACGCTAGACTGTACACGAAAACATAACTTTGCATCAGCATTTTGCTTTACCTGTCTTGGTATAATGTCACCTACTGGATATTGAGTGGCTACAACTAGCCTAAAGCCTAAGCCTGCTCCTAGCCTTGCTATTTGGCTCATAATAGTTTGGCATTCTAACTTTAAACGTTTCTCTTCCTTAGTAACTGCCTCGGCTGCGTTAAGCTCCCCTACCTCGTCAACGAAAACAAAGTAACGTTTCTTTATGCATGCCTCTTGTACGTTCTTCTTTCCTCTACGCTTTAATTCACGTTGTACTTCACGCATTTTGTCATATGTCATCTGTAATGTGTGGAGGGCCTCATACGGCTCGTAGGCAATGGAAATCGTCTGTTTAATATTTTCATAGTCGCACAGTTCCACTCCACCTTTTAGATCGATTAAATAAAGGTTTGTGTGCTCTGGTTCACATTGCACCAGACTACAAATAGTTGAATTGATGAAATTACTTTTGCCGTATCGCGTAGCACCACCAAGGATGACATGTGGCACCATTTCAAAGTCATGATACTTAAACTCATTGCGCGCTCTTGTGACTCCTACAGGCACTCTCCATCCTTTACCTGGTGTGAATTTTACTTCCTTTGTAAGTGGCTTATCGTACACTCGCACAATTAATAGACCGTCATATGACAGTTCAATTTCCTTTTGCTCAGTCAGTTTTGTCTTCCACAGTTCTTGCAGTTGCAGAAGAAGGTCTTTATTGAAATCCAGTTGTCGTAAATCATTGAATGAAATTTTCTTTCTACGATTATTCAGACCATCCTCAAATACCTTCAGCTTTGATTCATAATCAGCGAATGAACGACCAAGTGGAATCCTGTACTTGTATTCCCATCCCCATTCAAACTGTTTCTTCTTAACAAGTTGTGTGGTTAATGTGTCTTTACCATCTCGAACATTTAAACCAGACAAAGACATAATGCGCTGGATCTTCCCAGAATCATTTGAGGACACTCCCCTACTCTTAGAGAAAGCTTTCAATGCAATTCCACCCATTAGTGAAGTTGTTAATATTTCAAAAAGCACACATTCATCCTTTCTTTAATTTCATCTGCGTCACGGTTCTCTTACGTAGTAAGAGTTGCTTGAATCGAGCATTTCAAATTGGCTATTAAACAATTGATACAACAGCATTTCATATATGCCCACTTCAATACTCGCATGGCATTCAATAAGGCATGGCGTCGGGTATACAAGTGGGCATAAAATCACCGAACAATATACACTCTCCTACGAGGCTCTATATACATCTTTTTATCATTATCAACAGGCTTACTAACATTTGTGGATGGCTTCTTGAACTGCATCTCTTCATATTGATCCAGTAAATCAAAGATTGTTAATTGACCTTGTTGCTGCATGTACTCAAAATGAGTCATTAATAATCTCCCCTTTACCACAACAACCAGTTATCGATTGTTGTTCTTGTATTTGATTGTGGATGGCTATCACGCTCATTCAGCCAATTATAGAAAGGTACTGGACGCTCTCTATTAGCTGTTTCTTCTATAGATGATGAATTAGTCACCTTCTTATTAGAACGCTCTACAGCCTTGTTAAACGCCCCAACAAATACAGCTCTTAATGTACTAGTGATAGTTAATGTACCGTTCACAATGTCGCTAATAGTGTTAGCTAAAACGTCCTTAGCGTTCACAAAATCACGTATATCGTTCATTTTTGTTGCTAATATGCATTTGTGAAGTTGATCTTTTAAATCATCTCTCATAGGCAGTGAGTGCATAAAATCAAATAGCATCACTTGGTACTCGTTCATGTACTCCTTTTTCTTTTCAGCTTGCAAAGCTAATTCATTGCCAAGACTCATAATATTATTTGCTTGTTTAGAACTTAAAAGATTAAAAGAACTAGATGGTTGGTTTTCAGATTGTGGAGGGCAAACCGCGTCATTACTAGCTTCATCGGCTGTCTCTCGTTGGGACACGTCCGATGGGACATAAGGTAAAAGGCGGTAAATACTAGCCCCTTTAATGCCGTTTAATTTAGTGCTTGGTACTTTTTCGATGATGCCTAACTCTGCTAATTTCTTCATTGATCGATAAACTGTCTTTGTACTGATTTCCAATGATGTAGCAATGGTACTTGCTTTTAAATGGCATACTCCTGTATGTTCTAAGCTGTGTGAAGCAAGTTTGAAAACGATGGCACGTTCTGATTCTGTTAGTTCGTAATAATGAACCGCCATGTGGTCCTCCACACTCTTATCCATATCTGCTACTGAATCGAATGTTATGTATTGTGCTAGGTATTCGAATGCCATTTGTGTTTCACCTCTTCTCCATTCTAAAATAATTAAATTTCATTATTTATTGATTTGAGTATAAATTATTAAATTTAGTAATTCAAGTATTTAATAAAAATTATTTATTAAATTTAAGGATTTGTGTATAATGAGATTTAAGGAGAATATAATTAAAGAGGTGAAATCATGGAACTAAAAGTAAAACTAAAAGAAGTGTTAATTGAACGAGGAATGTCCCAAGTGGAATTAGCAGAAAAGACAGGATTAACACGTACAGTGATTAGTGAACTTGCAACTAATAGAAGAACCTCAATTAATCGTGAACACATCACCAAAGTTCTACAAGCTCTTGAAATTACAGATATGAATGAAATGTTTGAAGTAAAATAACCTAGTAATGGAGTGAGTAGGTTGAAAACATTTAATATCATCGGGAAAGTGTTGAATCCTAAAAAAGAAATAATCCATTTAGATATGGGATTTATACCAAGAGAACGAGAAGTAATTATTAAGGATAATCGTGTTTTTCGTGTAGACACAGTTATATACAATACAAATACAAATTCTGTTGTATTATGGCTTGGCGAAAACGAAAATGATCGAGTGAAAGCAGATAACTAAACAAGGTTGTCTGTTTTTTTGTATACTTTCAATTGATTATTTCCTAAAATGGTAATAATGAGGGAGGTTTTATGTATGAAGAAATTATTTTACATTGGAGCATTATCAGCATTATTACTAGTGGGATGTGAAGAGGCAGAAAAGCCAATTACTGAAAATAAAACATTAGAATATCCAACACCAAGTGACGATGAAGAACCAGTATCTGCAGAAGTAAATAAAGAATTAAATTATTATGAGGCTGAAACAAAAGTATTTGTTGATGAGTATGTAAATAAATTTGATAATACTTGGAACAACATTTGGGTTCTTACAATGAAGCGTGCTGAAGCTAAAGAAATAACAACTCAGGATGCTTATTCTAATTTAAAAAAGGTTAAAGAAGCTTATAAAGCCTTGAGTGTAGATAGTAAAATCCCTACTAAAGAATTGAGTAAACCAAATAAAAAACTTGCTGAGAAAATTGTCGAGAACTTAAATATGGCTGCAGCAAATAGACAATCTGCTGCTGATATAGCTATGGAAATACTTGAGACAAATAGTACGGCTAAGATAAATGAAATGAATGAAAAAGTCGAATGGTCTAATAATTTTATGTCAGAGGCCATGAAGGCTAAAGAAGAATTAGAAAGCAATATAAATTAGTCACTCAAATGAGTGGCTTTTTTATTGAAAATAAATAGGAAAAAAGTAAAATAAATTCAAATTATTTATTGTACGTATAAATAATACGTGTTATAATAAGAGTATAGAAAGGAGTTGAAGAACATATCATCAAGGGAAATAATCAAGATACTTAATAAAGATGGATGGTATTTACATAGGACAGTTGGAAGTCATCACCACTTTAAACATCCTACTAAAAAAGGAACTGTAACAGTTCCACATCCAAAGAAAGACCTTAAACTAGGCACTACAAACTCAATACTAAAGCAGGCGGGACTTAAATAGTCCCTCTGCAAGGAGGTTTTATATAGATGGGTAAATATTATTTTCCAGCGATTTTCGATCCAGGTACCGACGATGAACAAGGTTATACAATAACGTTCCCTGACCTACCAGGATGCATTACAGAAGGTTCTGATATGGACGAATCTGTATATATGGCGAAGGATGTATTAGCAGGTTTCTTATATGGAATGGAGGAAGATGGAGAAACAATTCCTACCCCTTCAGATCCTAGCAGCATTGACCTTCCACAAGGAGCCTTTATCTCGATTATAGAAGTGCGAACTGATTATATTAGAGATGAGATTGAGAACAAGGCGATTAAAAAAACTTTAACAATCCCAAAATGGTTGAATGACGCAGCTGAAGAAGAAAATATAAATTTCTCACAATTACTTCAGTTCGCCATTAAGGAACGCTTAGGAATCATTAGCAAAGATCAATAAACTAAAAAAAGACCAGGTACTCAATTTTTCAAATGAGCGCCTGGTTATTTTTTATGTGACTAATCAATAACTTTTCTACTTGAGTCTTTAAAGCTTGGTTGGCATAACGTAATACAACATCATTGCCTGCGGTAGCGACTTGCACATCACTAAAGTATTCATCAACTGGATGCCATTTCACTACACGTATACGATGTTGAAAGAGTTGTCTTTTGAGGTCAAAATATTCTTGTCTTAGTTCTTTCAACAAGGAATCCATCATTGGAAGAAATACAACTTTCATTTTAAAAGCCTCAAGCTTTGAATAATCTATCTGCAGTGACTTGATTGCTAATTCTAGTAATAGATATTTATGAAGTAATTGTCTCTCATCAGCTTTAATCATAATAATCAGCATCCAGTTGAGCTGATTGAACACTGTGGAGGGGAATAGTTTTTGTTTTAAGTAATGTTTCGAGTATGAGTTCTGTAGTATTAATTGATTTAATTATCCCAGTCCATTGAGTAGATTTGCCTGCCGTCCACACTTCTAATTTTACATCTATCTGTTGATTATAAGCTTGATCAATTGTTTGTTGTATTTCTTCTAGTTCCCATTCGTTTAAGTCTCGACGTTGTATTGTAGTATCTTGTTTGTATTCCCTGAGAACATCCGAATGTTCAGGCATCATCATAGACGCCCATTTTATATTACCTCTGTCTTTTATCATCAAATCACTCCTACGCTAAATGTCCGCCAACTAAACGATCACGATTGATTGCTGTCCCTGCTCCAGTAAATGACACAGCTCGTAATAATGCAGTTGCTCCAAACTTATTACGAATCGCATCCATCGTTGGCCCAATAAGTTGACGTTGTGGCTTTCGCTCATCGAATAAATCTAATTGGATACTGTGCTCCCGATCTAAATTAGAAATACGGACAGATAACTGGCGTGCTGGCTCCCCTGCAAAATGCTCATCGAGTAATTCAATACAGACTTTATACATTTCAAGTGTTTCATTAGTTGGCACCTTGATTGTTTTAGAACGATGAAATCCTTTAGTCATAGCATTACGGCTGTATGATAGGCCAAGACTGATGGTGCGGCCAACAAAACCTGCATCCCTTGCACGTTTCATTACATCTTCGCACATCTCTAAAAGTACTACTGATATTTCTTTTCGAGTGTGATAGTCCCTCATCAACATTTGACCTTTACCAAAACTTAAAGAAGGATTTTTAACTAAAGGTTCACCCAATTTTGATAAATCTATTCCCCATGCATGGTGATACAATTGATTGCCCATTACGCCAAACTCCTTTTCTAGTTCATCAAGGTCAGCATTTGCTAATCCGCCGACCGTTTGAATGCCCAGTTTATTAAGGTTGGCCTCCATCTGTTTGCCAATCCCCCACATTTCTGACAAAGGTCTCACAGGCCATAATTTTGTTGGTACGTCCTCATAAGTCCATTTAGCAAAGCCTGTTTTCTTAGCATCAATATCTAACGCCAATTTAGCCATTAGCATATTTGGACCCATTCCTACTGCACTTGGAACATTAAACTGATCAAGTATAGCTCGTTGTATTTCCTTGGCGGTTTCCTCTGCTGAACCCCATAGTTTTTCAGTGCCAGTCAGATCAACGAAGCTTTCATCCACACTATAAACATGTATGGCATCCACAGGTACATAGTTAGCTATAAGTTTTGTGATGGTCATGGACATTTGTAAAAAGAAACTCATTTTCGGTTCAAATAGTTTAATGTCAGGATGTTTGGGAATTTCATATCGTCTATTGCCAGTTTTAATTTTGAATCGTTCTTTCATGACTGGTGAGGCAGCCAACACCACACTGCCTGGCTGATTAAAATTGCCGACAACTGCGATTGGGTCCTTTAGTATATCCAACCCTTCAAGCATGGCGATGCAGCTGGCATAGAAGCTTTTCATGTCTATACAAATGATTGGTCGATTCGGCATATTCTCATAGTTCATACAACATCACGCTCTTTTCGAATAACAGGAGTAACTGCGAGTATACTTCCAATTAAGAAAGTACGTTTTGCTTGTTTGGTAAAACAGTAAGCTTGGAACGTATGACCAACAATTTTAATAATCTTGATACGTCTTTTTGTTACTTCACCAGATTTAGCCATATACATCATATTCACAATTTGATTACGTTGCATTGCTTTAACTAATTGATCTCGCATCTCGATTTCCTCCCATAATCTCACGTAATTTTAGTAGCTGGTTAATAACGACATCTAAGCTTTCCACTTGATTGAAAATAAAAGTAACAGGAGCTTCATCCATTTTTACTTTTTCATTTGTGCCAATTTTTAAAGATGTGCCTATAGGTAATGGATCAACCTCTAGGAATTGAACAATCCCTGGGCTTTTAAATCTTTTATATCCAGTTTGAATCAAAATATCTCCTACTCCAAATATTAGCTGCGTATTATTGTTAGTTATTATTGGCACAATGAAACTCCCCATTTCTTAATCTATACAAGAACATCTGTTTGTATACATATTAGAACAGACGTTTGTGTTTTGACAAGATAAAATTTTTGGAAATAAAAAAAGCCCATTACCAATTAAGGTAACGGGCCATTGTTGTTAAATGCTACGTTGTGCAATGATAATTTCTAAACCTTTTAAATCTCCGTTTGTCAGAGTGCCAGCATCAAATTTTTCAAGATGTGATTTATCAATAAGCTTTTTGTCTACTGCTTGCTTTAGGTAGTCACGTACTGCTGCTTTAAGTGTTTCATTTGTAAATTGCATTTTATCATCATCCTTTGCAATTGGTTTCGTTGTATTACCTTCCACAATTAATTGCACTTGGTATTTGCTATTGGTTGGAACAATTACCTGTCCTTCAATTTTGTATCCCTTTGGCATAATCCAAGTTGGTTTAACTTCAAAGTGTGGACGATCAATATTCGCTGTCCAATCTCCACCCCATGTAATACCAAGCTTTCGTGCAATAGTCCCTACTCTGCTTAGTGTTGTTACATCATATAAAGTCTGTGGAGGACCAACAGCAATATCCCATGCTAATCGTGACTTGTGATTGCTATCTAATGTCCAAGTAACAATCTGCCCTGGTCGAGTTCTGCCTTGTGCATAAAGGTACTTCTGTCGTTCCTGTGAGCGATATGTTTCAGTGATAAAGATGTTCTTAATCCCTGCTTTAAAACACTCTTGGAATAACAAACGACAGGCAGTTTGTGCAGCTGGCAATAGTTCTGAAATGTCTCTACATGTAGTAGTTAGACTTGTCATTTTGCATCATCCTTTGGCTTGTCATATTTAAGCGCCTGCTTGCTGTCAGAAGTGCCAACAGTAGTTGGGTCGATAATAATACCAAGCAATCCTAAAATGCTTAATACAGTCTCTGAAATGGCTGTGATTTGAGCATTGTAAATCGTAATATCGACATTAAAAATGCCTGCTATTTGATTAGCAAGCACTAGTAGTAATGCGATTAATGACACCCAAAACTGTTTGTGTTGTAGACGTACTTTCCAGTTAATTTTCATATTAAATCATTCCTCCTTTTATAATAAAGGTCAACAATGCTCCCACTAGTCCACCAATAACTAATCTTAAAATCCAAGTCGTGTTGTCTTTAATTCCACCTATATCCTCGCGAATTTCTTTAATATTTGATTCAGCAACAGCCAGACGCGTTTTAACATCTGTCATATCAGTTTCTAATCTTTCAATACGTTGATCCATGTCAACACCTCACCAATAAAAATAGCACTGCTCGGTACAGTGCATCACTTAGGTCTTGTTGTTTAAAAATAGCCCTCCACAATCATCTGTGGAAGGCATAAAAAATAACGCTAGCTTATGCTGCGTTTACTCTGCTTATTTTGTATAAGCGATTGTTTGTTGGTACTCCATTTCTGTAATATGCCCTTTTACAAATGCATTATCAATTTGTTCAAATGTATAATTCTCTGCTGCATATCGCTTAACTGGTTCATGATAATCAGCCACTACTGTATCAAATTTTCTTGTTCCATGTACATACACACATACTGCATATTGTCTTACTAGCATCTGAATAATAGTCATTCTACATTCCTCCTAATAGGATAGTTTCCATTAATTCTAAAACTGTTGAATCTGTAGCAGATTGAGCCATACGTAGTTGTTCAATCTCGCTCAAAGGAATGTCTTCTAAAATCACTCGATGTGGCGTGACGGAAATATCCACACCGATTCCGTCTGTTGTTTTGATTTGTTTATCTTCTGGAATGTCCATCCACAGGAATGGCACCCCAACCGGCTCTCTTGGTATAGGTTGACCACTTATTTTTGACAGGATATAACCTTGTTCATCATAGATAATTAGAGTTTTCATTTTATCGATCCTTTCTTATTCAAATGCGTACCAAGTAACTCCGCTATATCTCATACGTATATTGAACCCATTATTTGCAATTGAAGCTGTACTAACATAATAATTTCCCCCATTGGTTGTACGATAGAATATATATCCATTTGTTGCTTTTTGTAAATTGGTGATTACGGAAAATTGGTCATTTCCTATAACAACAACCATAAAAGGATTAAATGGCAAACCACTTACCGCGATAGTATCAGAAGCACTATAACCACTCGCCCACTTCTTACCAGTGCTAATACTTCTTATTGAGTTAGCTAAATTTTGAAATGTTGGATTCGTAGGCACTACCAAACTATTATCTACGTCAGTAATCGCTGTGCCTATCAATTGTTTTCCGTTACTGACATTTGTAAAAAGCTCTTTCATTCCTTCTTCGATGTTCTCTGCGACAAATATACCAGCGACGTCCTCTAATACGATGTTTTTAGCTTTATGAGCATTTGGATTACCTTCCATTACATGTTCCCCAAATGTATCTTGTAATGATTTTAGATCAGTGTTGTTTGCCTTTTCACCAAGCAATGTTCCGACTGCATCCATTTCCTGTTCCAAAGTTGTAACTTTAGCAGTTAATGCAGCTGCAATGTTTTCGTCTAATAATTCTTTTAAATTTGAAACCCAAGCTTGAAAATCTGTTTGTTCTTTTTGCATCCAATTATTAAATGATGCTTGTTGCGCTAACATCCAATCTGCAAATTCTTGTTCCTCCAATTGTCGCCAATTTGCAAAATCATAATGTTGTACTGCCATCCATTGCTCAAACGATAATCGTTGGTCTGCCGTCCACAGTTCTAATTCTTGGGTATAAATAGCCTTTTGTTGCTCAATCCAAGATTGATACTGGTTAAATAAAGTAGTTGTATCAACTTGATTAACAGTGCCATGTACAATACCACACAAGCTATTATTTAGACGTGTATCTGTAATATTCGCTTGCGTAATCTGAGTTGCACCGTTTGCAACAAATACATCTGCTAAAACTAATTCATAAGCATTGCCATCTCGTTGTAGGACTGGTGCCACTGGACTACTTGCAAACGTACCTTTTTTGACTACGATTTCTATTTTACGAGCAAAATGATTTAAACGCATGACAACTCGGTCAATACGTTTTAAAACACCATCCGCGATATCTAATGACAACACATGATCTCCATCACTAAAAATAAAATAGCCGTCAATCCAGCCACTTCCTGGTTTAACGACTACTTTCATATTTTCATTTGATACAACTTGTAGATTTGTACTTGGGTTTGGAAATACTCCATTCCCAATAAAAGTTGCGAAATATTTGGCAAACCACCATGCGTTATATTTTCGGTCACCGTTAACACTGTTAAAAATCCCACTATAGATTGTCATTACTTATTCACCTTCTTTTTTATCTTTTCAAATAACGTGGGAATATTACTGCCAAAATTAATGCTAAAAATTATTCCTTCTTTCTTGCTAATGAATGTAGACGAAATCACACGTGGATGCATAACTCTTTGAATATCATCGTTTCTAATGCTTACTCGATCTCCAAGATAATAATCAATTCCATACACAAACTGACTATTCATATCAACTTCGCTTTCAAATGTTTCTATAATTTCATATTCAGAAAGTTTTTCATCCCCACGTTTAATTAGAGCAGCATTGTATTCTGCTGTAGACATGGTTATTTCATCACCATTATCGTTTGTGTACGTACTTTGCAAATCACGTGCATCAACAAATACCTCTCTACGATTAAATCCACTAAATTGATCGTTTGTTACCTTATACTTTCGAGCAGTTCCTTCGCCTTCACCAGCTACAATGGCCGTTGTCTTATAATCAACCCTGTTGTGTACATATTTTTGATTAATGATATTATCGAACTCTTTGCTGAAAATGACATGTGGATTAATCATTTGTTGAGTGCTTCGATCTACCCCTTGCCACGTAACAAAATCAAACTTCTTGTCTTGATGGTTCAGTAAAATATCCATACTCATTTCATGCTTATTGCATACTTCAAAGCAATGTTCTAGTAATTCGCCACCTGTTTTAGTTGATTCGTCATTAATGCTTATGCCACTATTAGGAGCCAGTCTAAGGTTAGGAATTACTTTATTTGGATTACTAGGATTAATAGCATTGTTTTTGACAAAATATTTTATTAGGTCCTCCACATTGCCGCTGAATTTTTGTTGCCTTTCAATAACCCTCCATGACAACATGAAATTAAGAGAATAAGCATGGATTTCAATTTCAGTTTCTGCTTCATCTTTATAATCAAAGTGTTCAATGATATAGCCATATTTAGCATCATCTTGTGTAGTTAAAATGTTGTCATGTTTCAACAATTCTATTGCTTCTGGCGAACTTGATATACGTAAAATCAACTGGCTTACTTTGTCATAATTACGCTCGATTTGCAGCTCCTTGTATTCACTAATTTCGCCTAATAAATTAAATTCTAAATCGAATACATACAATTCAATCATTGTTACACCCCAATCCTTTTTGGCGTAAACTCAACAGACACTTCCAAAAAATCTAATCCACTGCTTGCATCATATCTTAACAAATTGTCACCAGGCTCCAATTGAAGAAACTTAGAAGTATTAAAATCCAGAGCATTAAAGATATTAGACTGCTCATTATTTCGAATCAAAATGATGGATCGTTTTCCTTTGTAAGTTGAAACTTCTATTACATCACCAGGAAGCATTGTGTAATTAAGATTAAAAGCTTCATACGTATTTACATTAAGTAGCTTCGGATTTACCACTTCAGAAAGTGCTAAGAAGCGTATTGACATGCCAGTAGATTCACTACCCTCATTTAGAACATTAACGATTAAGGAAGGGTTACAATAGCCAATTTCAATCCCTTCTTCTACAACTTCTAACGGAAACTCTAAATTGGATTCCCAAAGAGCTATATCAACTTTTCTTGATGCAGCCTCATAAATAAAAGGATCACTTGAAATAAATTGAAGTAATCCTGTTACCCATCTACGATTGTCATTTTCTCTGCCTTGTCCAAATAAAGGTGCAGTAGTTAAATTCGCATTAACGTAAAACTGATCTCCTGAATTTGTAGAAAAATCAATTCGCATAGGATTGAATTTCGGATTACATACTCGATATACTTCTTGTCTTTTTTCCTCAATCCACCAAGGGTCTTGATTTGTTTTTTGAATATAAAAGGGTACTTCAATATCACGAGTTTCCAATGTTGTAGATTGATAATGTGCTCCGTCAGATGTGGTCTCTGCCATATTCACTTTCGCACCCAATCCACTTATTGCAAAATCTTCTCGAATAAAAAAGTGACGACCGAAAACTAACGAGTCGCCACGATTATTTATAATCGTCATATCTTTAATTATCAAGTCGTCACCTCCTAAAATCCAAATTGCATACGACGTAATGTACGTTCCATCTCGCGAGCCCCACTGTCATTAGTGTGGATGACCACAGATGGTTTAAAGTGTTTAGAGTTATCAATATTACTTTGAGTTCCTTGAGCAAATGATGTATTGTCCTCCACAGATGAGGCAAGGCGTTTAGATGCTTCTGTTACTTTACTTAACATATCATCCATACCCAACACTAGCCCTTGTCCGATATTGACCCCAAATCCACGCATCAATCGTGATGGACTGTGGATGTCAAGAGCAGACTGAATTGTGGACGACACTGCGCTTGCGATGGATTGTGCTGTTGCTATCACACTATTCTTCATCGACTCCATACCATCGATAAGTCCTTGCATAGCATTACGTCCATCAGTATTTAAGTTGTTTTGCAAAACATCCATTTCACTTGATGCAACACCATTCAGCTCTTTAAACATAAATTCATATTCGTCTTTATATTTTGCTAACTGTTTTTCAGCATCTTCATTGATTTCGATCATTTGTTTATCGATGTCTTCTTTCATCGAGGTCAATTGAGACACTGCTGTTTCTTTCGCTAACTCATTTTTGCGAGTCCACAGCTCTACATATTTGTTTAATTCTTCTTCTGTCATGTCCGCAAAAGAAGCAACTTGTCCTGCAGCTTTCGGTCCTAATGCACTGATTTCTTCAAGCAACTTACCACCTATACCTCTAGCCACCAATTTTTCAATGCTTGCAGTATATGTTTCCATAGCGATGATTTGCGAATCGAGAGAGGTGATCATTTCATCACCCGACAAGCCTTTTAATTCAACCTTATCCAACAGCCCGAATTGTTTGTAAATCTCTTCAGTACGTTTTGTAACTTCTGCTTCGTATTGAGCTAATAATTCAGATTGTTTTCTTGTTCGCTCTTCTTCAATTTCAATTACTTTCCTGCTGTAATCCTTCTCCATTTGAACAAGTCTAAATCCAGATAAATATTTTTGATTCTCGTATTCTTTCATCAAGTTTTCTCGCTCGTAATAGCTTAGATGTTCCATTTCTAAAGCTGTTTTCAAAAACTTGAATGCCTCAACACCATAAGCGTCAGATGAAGAATAAATCTCAAAGAACTTTTCTAAAATCGATCGAGAATCTTTGAAATACTTTTTCTCATATCCAGCAATCAATTCTGGTAATTCTTCAAATGTACTTGCTACTTTTTTAACTACATTTTGAGATGCTCTTAAAACCATTGTTTCAGACTTTTCAATTCCGACTACTAGGCCTTCCACAGTCCATTCACCAATCTGTTTCATAACCCTAGATGGCGAGTGGATGTCTAAAGCAGACTTCATTGTTTTTGTGATAGAATCGGCAATTTCACGAGCTTTTTTCTCAAGTGGTCCTTGCATACTTCCGAGGCCATTAAGCAAGCCTTGTCCTGCATCTTTACCAATCTGTTCTAAACTCGAAAGTTCTGAAGATGTAGTTTGAGTTAAAGCTTTAATTTTTTGTTGCCATTCAGTATTGAGAGTATCTAATTGCGCTGAAGCTGCTCTACGTAAATTTGTAATTTGCTTATCAGTATCATTCTTCATACCGATCAGCTCTGTCTCAGCCTGCTTACGTGCCAATGCAGATTTTTCTTTATACAATTCACTGTATTGTTTTAATTGGTCATCTGTTAAGCCATTTAGCGCTTTTAACTCTCCAAGAGCCTTCGGTCCCATCTCTCGTAATTCGGCAAGTAGCCCCTGATCAATAGCTCGTTCAGATAATTTTTCGATTTCTTTTTGCCATAATATGAAACCGTCAACTTGTGATTTTAAGTTTGCTAATAGCTCGCCACCAGTAACGTCAATTTCAACTTTAAATTCATCAAATAAGCTTTTAAACGATACTAGGGACTGTGCTCGTTTATCTACTGCATCCGTATAAGCTTTTGTTAATGTTTCTTCTTGTTTAGCTAAGTCCTCGTTAATTTTTAAAATCTGGTTGGAATAATCATTATTAATAGCTGTGATTTCTTTGTTCACAGCTTCTACAGCTTTTTTGTACTCCTGTTGAGCTTTAATACGTTCTGCTGTACCTTCAGCAAACAGTTCCATCGACTGTTCCCAGACCTTGGCTTCATCGATTAATGTCAGCTCTTCCAAAGATTTTTTATCAGCAATGTAGCTTTTGATTACTTCTAAATATTCCTTCTCAGACTTTTCAACAAGAGCTTTGTATTTCTTGTTAAAATCTTGATCAGCTTTAAGCTTGTTATCTCTATAAGATGCCTGAAGTAAAGCTATGTCTTGCAATTCTTTTTGAGTTAAATCACGCTTCTTCTTAGCAGCTTTATTTTGAATCTTGTAGATTTTTTCTAGTGTCTTATCGTTTTTATCCTCATTTTTTCGATTAAATTCATCGATCAAATTTGTATATTCTTTTTGATAATTTTTAGATACTGCTAAGATGCCATCACCAATATTTGACATAGCTTTGTTAACACGTGGACTAGATTCATCTAGACCTATTGCCATCCCTTCACCAGTCCATAAACCTATTTGTTTAAATACCTTTGAAGGAGAAGCAATTCCAAGCAATTTTTTAGCCTTGTTTACTACACCATCTACAACACCTGTAATAGCTCCTATTGCTGCTTCTTTCATATTTTTAATACCATTTACAAGGCCCAGAACTAAATCTTTTCCTGCGTTAAACATTTTATCTGCTACTTTACCAATAGTTGATAGGATGTTTGACATTATTGATTTGATTGTAGTTAACATTCCACTAAATCCAGAATCAATTACACCTTTAATAGCATTGATAACAGTTGTAAAAACAGTTTTAATAGCATTCCAAACTGTAGAAATGGTAGTTTTAACAGCGCTCATAGAAGAATTGGCAAATGTCTTTATTCCATTAAATCCTGTAGTGAAAACAGTTTGTATGAAGTTAACACTATTACTAAATATGGATTTGATTGTCGTCCACATTGATGTGAATGTTCCACTGAACCCAGTAACAAATGTTTTTAGCCCGCTTAATAACTTTCCGAAGAACATCAATTGTACTAAGTTCCAAATTAACTCAATAGCACCACCTACAAGTTGCTTGATACCTTCCCAAAGACCTTGCCAGTCACCTGTAAACAAACTGCTAAATGTTTTTATTAAACCTAAAATAATATCTAAAGCACCTTGAATAACACCTTTAACAGCGTTCCAAACTTGCTCCACAATCACTTGAACAACTAACATAGCTGCTTTAATTACTGCACTTATCACAGGCATTACGGCATCTATTACAGCCTTTATTGCAGTCCACACATTTGATGTAGCCTGTTTAATTTGCTCACCATTCTCATTCCAAAATGCAGTGATTTGGCTCCAAATATTAATTATGAAATCTTTTACAGCATTAAAAGCACTCTGAATAATAGACCAAATTGCTGACATTACGTTTTGAACGCCCTCGCGGAACCAATCTACTTTGTTGTACGCGACAACCAATGCTGCGCCTACTCCTACAACAGCTGCTATGGCAATTCCAATTGGCCCAGTTAATGCAGAAAATAAAGGTCCTATAAAACTTAATTTGGATGCTAACATAGCAACTACTCCACCAGCTTCACCCACAGCCAATGCTACTGTCCCAAATGCTGAAACGATGGCTCCTACACTTGAAACGAGCGCCCCAGCAATCAGAACTACAGGTCCAATGGCTGCAGCTATACCGCCTAAAACTAAAATTAGTTTCTGTGTACCTTCACTAAGACTCGCAAATTTTTCAATCCATGGACCAACAACTTCCACAATTGATAAGACAACTGGAATCAATATATTACCAAGGGTAATCCCTAAATCGGTCACTTTATTTTTCAAGATAATCAATTGTGATTCAGTCGTTTTGTACCGTTGTTCAGCCTCATTAGTTAAAGCAACATTTTCTTCCCACGCTTTATTTGCAATGTCAATTGAGCTTGCAAATAGTTCGTTTGCATTCCCTGCACGTAGTAATGAGTCACGTAGAAGAATCTCTGTGATGCCCATCTCTTGAAGCATGTTGATAGCTGATTCTCCGGCTTGTTCGGCATTACCCAGACCATTCACGAATGCTCCGATTGCACCTACTGCATCCTTTTCAAACATTTCTTTAAATTGCTTACTAGTCATCCCAGCAACTTTTGCGAAGTTTTCTAAGTCAACACCTGCGTTAACAATGTTCTTCATTTCCTTATTAGTCATGCCTAATGAGTCAGCTAAAGACGTGAAATCCATACTGTTGTTAGCAGCAAGCATTTGTAACTCACGTAAAGACATACCTGTTTTTCTTGATAGTTCTTCCGTTTTGCCAAGCCCAGTAGTAGCAGCAACCTGCATACGTACCATTACACGTGACAAGGCCGAACCACCCATTTCAGCTTGGATACCTACAGATGATAAAGCAGTAGCAAGACCAAGAATGTCAGCTTCAGACATGCCAATTTGAGCACCAGCCCCAGCTAAACGTAAGGCCATGTCAATGATTTCCGACTCGGTAGTAGCGAAGTTATTACCAAGATCAACTACTGTAGAGCCTAATTTGTCAAAGTCTTGTTGTGACATTTTAGTAATGTTTGCGAAACGTGCTAGTGCTGTTGCCGCCTCATCAGCAGACATGTTTGTCGCTACGCCCATATCAGTCATTGTTCGTGTAAAACCTAGAATAGCGTCATTTTTAATACCCAACTGCCCTGCAGCTTCGGCTACCTTTGCAATTTCAGTAGCTGCAGCAGGAATCTCTTTAGACATGTTTCTAATCTCATCAGAGAAGAATTGGAATTCCGATTCGGTTGCATCCACAGTTTTTCGTACACCTGCAAAAGCAGATTCAAAGTCCACAGCTGCTTTAAATGCTCCAACACCCATCGCTGCCATCGGTGCTGTGACATACATTGATAATTTCTTACCAACATTCATCATTCCGTCGCCTACAGTAGATAATTTACTTCCTACTTCCTGCATGCGTTGGCCGACTTGTGTCCACTGTGAGGACTGGATACGTAATTGGTTTGTAACTTCTGCTAACTCACGTTCCAAGCGATTGTATTGTGCTTGTGCTTGGTTTACTGCGTTGGCTTGTCGTTCAATTTGTGCTGATGATGCGGTACCACTTGCGACTAATTCATCATATCTACGTCGCTGTTCTTGCAACTTAATAGATGCAGCATCAAATGATCGTGTTAGTACATTTTGCTTTTGAGAGAGTCCAGTTAGCGAATTTTCATATTGCGCTCCTCTTGCTCTTATAGCTTGTAACTCACTACCCATCGCTTTCATATTTCGATTTACTTGTGCTATGGTTCCGTTAAAATTTGAAGCATTTAAACTAAGACTGACTTCTAAACTTCCTATGCTTGCCATATATTCTCACCGCCTTTTTGGCAAAAATAAAAATCACAACCAACTAATGTCGTCGGCTGTGACTTCTTCTATTTCTTCATCATCTTCATTTGATAATTCAAACCAGAAATGTATATCCATTTCATCAATTTCATGAAGCTTGTAACCAGCTTTCAATAAATCGCGATAGAACTTTTTAATATTTTGATAGGCTGTCAGGCCACTTACTTTCCCTCATCATTTGTTGTGGAAGTCGTTTCTAATCCGCCAATGTTTAACACACTGTTGAATACTCGCATGATTTCGTTTTGTAATAGACCTGCTTCCATACCATCCCATACATCATCTACAGTGAATTGATTGTCAAAGACATTTACAACAAATCCGATCATTTCATCGAAAGTATCAACTGAAATTTCGTTACCTTCTGACCGCATTTTTTCGTTCATTTTTAAAGCATTGCGGAATACACGTGCCTTCACAAAGTCATTTGTAAATGTTTTATCCTGTCCATCAATTCGTAATGTAATTTGCATATTTCATCCATCCTTTTCGTTAGTCACTTTGATTGAATTTAAAAGAAAAGAAGCCCTCGAAAGGACTTCTGGTTAAGGTGTTGGTACTGTTGGTTCAGTAGGTTTCGTTACACTTGAGAAGAATGTTTCAGGGGTAGCAGTTACACCTGAATCACGTGTGTCAACTGTATGTTTAATGATTCCATCGATTAATGGCAGTGCTTCCCCACCGAATGGATACACTTTATAATTTGTTTCACCTTTTTTACGAGTTGCATTGGATTCTTCTCCTGGTTTTAGCTTCGCTTTGTAGAACCACACTAGCTTAGACCCTGATTCAAAGCCAATAGCAATTGAATTTGGTGTGTCATTGGAGTTTGTGACAATACCACCTTCTGCTGATTTTTTGTGTCCATACCAATCAACAAGTACCTCTGTTGGTAAGTCAGCCGTTTCACCAGCAATAGTGATTGAGTCTAATTGAGCTTCTTGGTCCACTACGCGATCCCCTGCATCTAATGATGCTTCAGAAAAGTTAGGTGTAAGCGTTAAAGAGATTGGCATGGTTAATGTTTTAACATCACCCCATGTTTCCGTTTGCTCATCTGTCATCAAAGCATAATGGATACGTTTCAAACTAATTTTTTGTGGTTTTTCATTTACCGTTGTAGCTGCCATTTTCATGACCTCCTAATGTTTAATATTCATCAAAAAAGACGAATCGTAACACTTTGTTAAAGTGAGAATCGTCCTCTTGTTTTGGTGCATCATATTCAAATGTTCTTTCGTAACCTGCCGATTCCAACAATCGCTTGATGTCCTCCACAAGCTGATAGTAATTACCTTTTGACCAAACGTTGACTTGGATAAGTCGTTCAGTTTCATATTCCTTATCAGATGCTTCAAGCGCTGGTTTTGAATTAATTTCTAAGAAAGTGATGTATTGATTAGGAATAGTTGAGCCAGTTGGAACGCTGTTGAAATACACACTTAAATTAAGTGGTGCCAAAATACCTGTGACATGTGCTGTAATATCAATCATAGTCTCAATGCCTTTCTAATCTCATCGCTCATTACATCAACGGCCCTGTCCTTACTTCTTTCTAGTCCGCGTGTAAAGAACGGATTAGGTGCAGTAGAGCCCCATGTAACTTTTTGGCGCACTCCATTTTTAAGAGCGTATTTACTACCTGCTGAACGTCCAAACTCAACTAAATGTGAATGGTAGGCACCGCCAGTATGCACCTTTGCTTCGCCATCTTTAGCACGTTGGGCTTTAATATTCTTCTTTAACGTTCCATCATCTACAGGCGCTTCTTCAATAACAGCCTCTTTTACAACTTTTGCAGCCGCGTTAAGTGCTCTATTTTCATCCGCCTCTTCTAGTGGTAGGTTCGTAAGATTCTGTAGTAAAGCTTCTAATCCTTGCATTTCTAAGTGCATCTACATCACCTCTTTTAAAAAGATTGTGAGCCACTGGTTATCTCCATTGTCATTCACAGGTGGTGAATCCATTTCGTATGTTTTGCCAGCTACTTCAACCCGCATATCTTCTGTAATATCCTTACGGTATCGTATACCAATAACACATTTCCCCTGCCATTGTGTAGCATCAGAACTAAATAATCTGTAACCTTTTGCAGTCTTCAATTCCGCCCATACGGTTTCATGTTTAGTCCAATCTTCACTTGGCCACCCGTTGATAGTTGTACCTGGTGGATTAAAGAAAGTAGCGCGCTTGTTCATACGACCTGCGTTATTGTTGTTGCGATAGTTCATCAGGATCCACCCACTTTATCTGTAAAATTATCGACTGTAAGCCGTATGGGATAGGCTGTTGAGCTGTTTTAATTGTGGAAGGCGTTATAGCTATACGATTCTCGTAAAAATGCGTAGCGAGCATCATAATAGCTAAACGATGTAAGGAAAACAGCTCTTTGCCCTCCACAGTTAAATAATAATCTTTTGGCTGCTTCACTCCTGCATTCTCCAAATAAAAAATGGATGATTGCAGAATAGTTGAAAGGGAACGATCTTCGTCATTCCCATCAATTCGCAAATACTCTTTAAGCTCATCCAGTAATTGCATTAAGTATCACTCTTTTCATCTGTGGAAGGCTGTTTTGAAGCTTGCTTTGTAATAGCCTTTTTAGGCTCTTCTACAGCTTTTAAGAAAGCTACCCCATATACTTCATGGATTTCTGTTAAAGCCTCTGCACGACTCTTAACAAGCTTTTTACCATCGGCTGGATAGTTGTCGCCTACCTCATAAATATGGCCGTCATGGTTTTTTTCTTGAAATCGATTAATTACTTGGTACATTTAATTCACCTTCTTTCGATAAAATAACAACCCCTATCCCCTTAATTAAGGAGTAGGAGTTACTTTTGCGATACGGAATGCAGATTTTAATTTAATACGGTGATCAAACCATGCAGTTAAAACGAATGCATTAACACCTGTCTTAACATCTTTATCTGTTTCGTAAAGCACATTCAAATCGTAGTTTAAGTGAGCGTATGAGAAGTCACCTACAATTGGCTTCGTAGCCGCATCTACAAACACAACTGGTTTACCTAAAATTTGCTCTGGTTGTGCAGCATATAACGTCGCATTTCCGTTTGCTAATGTTTCAATAATTTCAGAGTAATCAGCAAAAGTCATAACGATCTTTGCGTTTTCTCGGTAATCTTCATGTAAATCTGCAATAGCTGCTTTAATCGCTTTGTAAAGATTCGGACCTTCTACTTCTTTGATTGCATTTTGCGTTGAATAGAAGCTCATATGCTCTTCACCAGCTTTTGGTGTTGCAGCAAATTGTACTTTCTTCTCTTTTGCTGCTAAACCTGAACGTAGTGAATTTTCTACATGTGAAACTAAGTTTGTATGCGTCCCTGCAAGAACAGTTTCAGAAACACCTGCAAAGACTTTGGATTTAAAACGGCCAAATGTCACTGTTGAACCTTCTAATTTTAATTCCTTTGCTGTTTCTGTATCAGCAATGAAATTATCATCATCAATCGTGTAAGACAGTTTTGGGATTTCTAGATTCGGTACACTTGTAACAGTTACTAGGTCACGCATTGGATTTTTCACTAATGGCTCTGTGATAATTTCTTGTGCTACCGTTTTCGGAAGAAACTTTTCACCACCAGTTGCTGGACTTGTGTTGTCTCCTAATGCTGCAAAGACATCTTGTTCAATTGGTTGATTGCGGACAGTTGAGCGAACCAAAGATGCAAATGCTTCAGTTCGTTTTTGTTTAGGATCTTCAATATTACTCAATCCTGCTTGTTTCATAGCTGCTTGTTGAGCAAATTTTGCTTTTTGCTCAGTTTCTAATTCATCATGTTGTTGTTTAATCACATTAAAACGAGCTTGTAAATCTTCTTTCGATTTTTGTTGTGCTTGAATATCTTCAATTGAAGCAGATGGATCAATCGCTTTTGCAGAAAGTTCACCTTCTACCTTTTTCAATTGCTGCCCAATCGTAGCCATTGCTTGTTTTAATTCATAAAGTGTTTGGTCACCAGCGAACATTTGAATATTTAAAGGTAACAACATTTTCATTACATTTTTTTGTTCTAATGATTTTAATAGCTTCTTTGTTTGTGTTTTCATAGTTTGAAAACCTCCTAATTTATGATTGTATTTAAGTAAATAAGATTCGCCTTCGAATCAGCAATAATTTTTTCACGCAAAGCTTTTTCTTCAGCACTCATAACTGGTGCAGATTGAACAGGCTCTAAAAGCTGCTTTGGAACATTTTGATATTGGTTAAGTAACTCAATATCTGCACATGCAACAGCATCCTTTTCTTCTTGTACAACTACTATGTCAAAGTATTTTGAGGCTTCTTCTGCATCTAGCCAGTTATCTTTGCCATCCAATAATTCTTTGATTTTTTCGTCTGTTAAAAGCTCCGTGCCTTTACTTTTATAAGCTGGAATACAAGTTCTTGATTCTGTTTTTTCAAGCCAATCAGCCTGTTCCCGACAATCTACAGCGTTTGCGCTCCATAACGTTATCATTGGTTTATGAATCATCAAGAAAGTATTTTCATACATGAAAATTTTATCTGCTTTCATTATTAAGAATGACGCTGCACTAGCTGCTACACCATCCACATAAGCATTGATAGTTAATTGACTTTTCTTTCTCTCTAATTGATTCATCATAGCAATAGCTGTAAATACCGAACCTCCAGGACTGTTTACATACATATTCAACGTTTTTACAGATGGTAATAAATCATCTAATGCTTGTTGAAATTCTGTAAGTGTTACATCTTCATCTCTCCATTTATATCCGCTAACAATAGCGCCATAAATAAAAAGATCCGCGGATTTTTCATCTGCAGATGCTTTAATTTCCCAGAATTTATTCTGTTGTTTATTCATTCTTTCCACCTCCTTCCACAGTTGATGCAGCAGCAGTGGACTTCCGCAATATTGGGTCCATATCGATCGGATAAAGATCACCAGAAATCCATAGCTTGTTTGCGTATTCTGAATCATCTGGTGGCAAATCTTCAAATCCCCTCACTTCGTTTTGTTTAAACCAACCATTACGAATGCCCATTTGATAAAACGATGCGCGAGTAGCAGTGTCACCTCTAAGAAGACCACCTAAATTAAACTTAAAATACATACCTGCTCGTCTGTCTTCTTTGGTTAACAACTTTCGGTTAAATTCATGTTCATACTGGCGAACGGTTGGCAATAGATTCATATTCGTAAATTGAATCATCTGTTGCTCATTCGATCCTAGAGTGCCACCCTCATAATCATTTAAAAACGAAACTGGTACATTAAAAACGTTGGCTACCCTTGAGCGTGTAATTCGCTCTGATGCCAACGTATCGGATGCAAAGTATTGTTTTTTTATTGGATCAATTTCAACACCTGGTTCTTTAAATAGAATTCCTCCATTTTCAGAGTAAAACCTTCTAAAGTCACCAATAATTCGTTTCCTTTTTTCTTCATCAACATTTGATGCATAACTCAATGTAAAAGATTCTTTTTTCTCCATTTCAGAAAGAGAGAACTCCTGAACAGCCTTATCGTATTTAATTGTATTGGCCAAAACTTTTAAAGGATTAAGTCCTCTCAAACGTGCTGGCCCTCGGATATGCTTAACATGGATCATATCACTGTTGTGAACATACATATTTTTATTACCACCGCGAACTTCATACCACAACGAGTTATCATCACGATTAATAAACTCGGTCACGCAATTCGGATCAAGTGGTAATAACTCCATTGGTCGCATCCTTATATCACGTAAAATGACTGCATATCCATTACCTGTTTCGTTCCTGCTAACTTCTAAAGCGTTGATAAAATCAAAGCTACTCATATTTTGATTTGGCTCATTTATGAGCACATCTGAAACATCATTTTGAATCACATCGTAATGTTGATGCAGCTTTATGGGTAATGCAGACATAGTGTTAGCCAAACGACTAATAACGCTAAATATGGTTTCATTAGTCGCTAACTGGCTGTTATCGATACCCCAAAAGGTTCGTCCAAACCAATTGGAGAAATCCCATGTGGAACCTTTCCAACCTGTAGTAGCCCCTGCATATGCCATGTATGCTGTAGTTTTAATACGTTGCCATAGTTTCAATTTCTCACCTCCCCCTTATAAATCATGAATTGAAATAAAGCTGATATTGCCATCTCCACTTTCGAATGTTGCATATCTAGCTTGTACAAATGCTGTAATTATTGCTGCAATAGGGTCAATTCGCTCTCTTGACTTCGATTTTGAAAGTTTAATACTTTCGTTGGCTGCCATTTCTGCAATAGCATTACCGACTGCCCAAGATAATACCTTGTCACCAACATGAGTGATTTTCTTTTGATGCTCATTATTCTGATAGACATAATCTCGAAATTCTTTTGTTGGTTCTGATAGTGTAGGGAAACCTTGTCGGACCTCCACAATTGTTAACCCATAGTTCTCCATGTTTTGAGCAAATTGTGTGGCACCATAAGGATCGTAACAAAATAGAATTACATTCAATTCATTGTTATTGATGAAATCCAAAATCCATTGTTCTACAAAGCTATAATCAACTACTGCACCTGGTGTAACATCCATCCAGCCTTCTTCTATCCACACATCATATGGCACCTTATCTTTTGCTCTACGCTCCGCTAATGCTTCTTCAGGCATAAATGAATGTTGTCCAACATGATAGCCATAGTCCGTAGGAAAAACATAACCAACTGAAGTTAAGTCAATCTTCTTGGATAAATCGACTCCTAAATAAACATCACGGCCAGTCATCTCAAAGGCTTCAATTTGTCCTGCCTTCCACTTATTTGCCGGAATGTAGCCCCCTTCTTTCATGTCCACCCATATATTCATAGTCTTTGTTAAGAACGACCTCATTTTTTCAGGTACATCAAGAGCTGTCTTCAAATCCGAACGAATGGATGCAAGGCCCTCTTCATACGTAGCAACAATCGGATTTGCCTTAATCCAATTACTCTCATCCTTTATGTCATCTCCTGGATCAAGCTCGCAAATTATACCGAAGTAATCATCGTTTTCTGTATCATCATCAGGATTTAAAATACGCGATACATATTCGTACTCAACAAAACACGGCCTGCTTAAATCAAAGCCTGCTGTGGTGATAACGAACATTAGTGGTTCTTTACGAGCTACCATCCCTGATAACAAAACATCATATATTTCAGATGTAAGATGATTGTGATACTCGTCCACAATTCCAACCGATGGGTTTTTACCATCACCTGTTTTACGTGTTTCGCGTGATAATGGGACAATGACAGATCCATTGTTAAAGACTTCAATCTTGCCATAAGCTTCTTTCCATCTACCATCCAACAATTCACTTGAATTTATCCCATCCCGAACCGCAATATATACCTCGTCTGATTGGTCTTTCTGCCAACCAGCAATATACATACGTTGCTTCTCGTCACCAAGGAAAGCGATGTATGAACCAACAATCGCTAAGAATTGTGACTTAGCATTTTTACGAGCAAGCTGTATATAAACCTTACGGAAACGCCTTGCTCCATTTCGCTTCTTTTTGAAGCAGAAGATATTAACAGAAATAAAGAGTTGAAAATCATTAAGTTGAACCTTTTCGCCAGCTAAAACACCTTCGACGTGTTCAAACTCATTTGCCCACCAATAGAAATCCTCGGCCACTTCTTCATCAAAATAAAAAGGACTGTCATAATTTTGACAATCCTCATAGTCTTTTAAGAAACGTTGAACAGCCCATTTATGCTTGATACTAGCTTTAATTTCCCCGCTTAAAATATCATCACAGTAGTTAAAAACCCGCTCTAAAACCCAATTCATAACCTATCACCGAAACGCTTTTGCGCCTCGCTTTTGCCTTCCACAGGTGAGGGTGAAGGAATGACTAATTTCAAACGTGATGTAATAGTAAGTCCAAGATCAGCAGCTGCAGAACGACATTCGTTAAACAAGGTATTTTTGGTACGTTGCAATTTCGGATAATCCTCATTGGCAATCGTAATTTTTTTGCCGTTTTCCTGCTCAACTGTCTCTGTTGGTTTGATTTTCCGTATATCTTTCACCAGTTGTAGGTATTGGTGTTTTGAGTCCAGATACCTCGCTAAAGAATCCACATCAAGCTCGCTGAAAATTTGAAGTGCTACAAGCTTTTCAGCAATCTCTGCAAATTCCTTCTTTTGAGCAGCTGTTAAATACGTTGGAATTTCAATGTTTTCAGTCGGTCCGCGCATCTTTTCTTCATGTTTTTGACGCTTTTTTATCTCGTCTTTTGTCAAATGGTTCGAGCGTCCATTCCCTAGAATCACTTGCAAAGGCTGCTTATTTCGACCTCCCATACTATCACCTCACTTTCTTTTTCCTTAGCCTTCCTGAAAAAATATTCAAAAACGGATTATCGAGCCATGAAATCGGTCAGCCGGTGTAGGGCCATCCACCATATAGGAAACGAATGGAGGGGGGCTATCCTATTTCTTACCGTATTTCTGAACATCCTCTGTCGTCTTCTTGTTGTGACACGACTGACAAAGCAATTGTAAGTTGTCTTCATCTAATCGCTTGGTCCAGTCGGCAGTTAATGGCACGATGTGGTCGACAAGAACCCCGACTGTGATTCGCTTTTCATTTAGACAATGCTGACACAAACCGTTATCTCGAATCTTGATGTAGTCACGACATTTAATCCATGATCCCGAATGGTAAAACTGATTATGCTTTTTGTTTCTAGAATACTTATCGTAGTATCGGTTGTTGTCAGCCTTGGCTGTCTTGTGCTGTTCGCAATATCCATTTCGAGTTAGGTTTCCGCATCCAGGTTTGTTACATGGTCGTAGAGGTTTACTGTTCATGCTGTTCAACCTTTCGCTTAACACTAGCCATACAGTGCGCTATGAAGTCTTTAAGTTGTGCCTCTTCCTGTACCAACTTCTTTAACCTATCAGCATCAGCCCACTTCATCCTACGGTGTAGCTCACGCATCTTTGCCTGCAGCTTACGCGTTGACTCGTCTGTATAAAAACAGACATATTCGCGTCCACAGTTAGGGCAGTTGAAGTATGTCTTCTGTACAGTGTTATCAAGTTTGTCTAACTTGAAATGCTCAACGTAGAACCTATGACCACAAGACTTGTTACACTTAGCGTAGATTGGTTCCATGTTATTCACTACCTTCTAAATGTTTTGGTAGTTCATCATCTAGTTTAAGAACACGCTCAACATCACATGAACAGATAGACATTCCATTTTGTTTATTGAGTTCTATCATGTGTTCAAGCAATTCGATTTGCTTTGTTGATAGCTCTGTATGTTCATTAGAATCAATCGCATCCAACTCATCAGCCAATGCACCTACATGCTTTGCAATTGCTCGTAACTTTAATTGCATTTTGTCTGTGTCCATATCAACTGAAATGGATAATGATTTACTTAGCTTTTCATTTCGGTTATTCACGTTGTTCTGATACTTGTGTAACTTCCACACGTCTACCAACGCACCGTTACACTTCGGACATACATGTACTTCTCTGTATTCCTTTTTAGTTTGGAATATCGTTTCGCCATGACCACATGATAAGCACTCTGCTTTATGCTGATAACGTTTTAATTCCTCGTAAAACGGAATTTTTTCAAGGTCACTTTTATCTACTTGAGTAGCCCCTACAAGACCTTTACAAATAGGACAACTAATTCCATCAATACAATTACTTTTTACTTTAAATAAGTGATTATTATCTTCGTAACACATAAGAACTATCATTGTTCAGCCCTCCACAATTCATAGTTATGACTAATAATCTTCCCTCTCACCAGCAGCTCTTAGGTCAAGGTTATATTCATCAAGTGCATCTTCAATTTCCCTCTTCATTCGCAAGGCTTGTTCTTCATATTCAGTGCCTTTAATTAATTCGAGAAACTGTTCAATCGGCTTTAGAATAAGTTCTTCATCCATTTGTTTCACCTTCTTTTAGACATAATAAAAAGCCGCAATTCATATTGAATGCGACTTAGAAACTAACTATACATTTTATTCAGCTGCTTTTTTAATCTTATTGTTTATTAGAAGATACACAGGTAAAAATACAAATATTGTAATCCCTATAATCAACCCTATTAATATCAATGGGTTATCAAGTAGAAATTTTGTTAATTCATCATCCCACTTTTTAAATTTTTCATTAGTAGAAGATATATTTATTATTGCTGAAATTGCACTTGAACTAATACCTAAAACTGGAATAAGAGTAAGTAGTCTTTGTTTACTATAGCTAAATGTAGCTTGTGTCGAAGGTGAACCATTAGTTTGTTTTATTTGTTCAGACAAACATTCAGATAACTCCTCTATCTTTTCACAGAATAAGATTTTTTGGTTGTATTCCAAAAAACTCGATTCCATTACCTCTCCGATTAATGCATGAAAAATGTAACCAACTTCTGAAACATCTTTAAACTTCACATTATGTTTTTGTGCAATACCTTTTAAAAGACTTTCTAAGATTTTTGGAGTCGGTAACTCCTCTTCACCTATTATACTCTTAATGATTACTGAAAAATCATTTTGTACCAGTTTTATTTGACGGTTATAAGCTTTTCTTTCCATAAGAAGTTTTATTATTTCCCATGTCAAAGTTACAAATAAACCACCAATGATACTTATAAACCAACTATTCGATATAAATTCCATTATATTTATAACACCACCCATTTAAATGGTACTATAAATATAGAAATAACACTATTTATTTCCTAATAGATTAAAAGAGACTACCAATTTAGTAGTCTCAATTACTTGTTTCTGACATACACGTACAAGCAACGTGTTTATTTTGTAATGGAAATTTTGTACGCATTTCCGTGCGCTTTTGATAAAACTTGATAATATCAATTTACACTGTTTTTTAGCGTAATTCGCTATATGGCACAATTACGCTTAATACAATTAATACACGTTGGTTTTAAGTTCTTCAATGAAGCTAAGGATTTCATATTTAGAATTGAGGGAAAGTTCGTTTCCTTTTAGACCTGTATCCTCACTATCCATATCCATAGTAGATGGGTAATCCTCATATTCTTCAATTTCATCTTTAACACTTTCCTTGTAATCTTCCAAAAGTGCTATTATTTTTAAATTTAATCCATGTGAATTATATGATTCATCAGAGGATTCTTTGATTAATTCTTTTATACCTTCTATTGCCTCAGGAATTGCTACTTCTTTTGCATAAGGTGTACCACTATAAAAATCATAGGTTCTGTTAGAAATGAGTTGGTCTAATTCTTTCATCAAATATGACATATTAAATAACCTCCATTTTTTGTACCAATATATACTAATTAGACCATAATTAATAAGTTTATAATATAATAATATTTTATCATTCGTGTAATGACATCTTGTTTATATCCACCCCAATCTTCTAGCCGTTTCATCAATCAGCATATTACGTTTACGCAATACCCTTTGTACTGACATATATAATTTATCTGCAACATGAGACCATTCGTATGCTTCCTGTTTATCGAAATAACGCATGTCCACAATTGTTTTTTGGTCATGATCTAATTCTTTGTATAGCTGTTCAAGCGTTGTAATGATGTTTTTCAAATGCTGATAATTCTTATCTTCTGCAAGAATAATAGCTTTATTACCTGTCGTGTCAGAAATACGATTAGATTTGCCACCACCAATATTTGTATCCGTTTCTTGGTGTGCATTCAACAATTCCCATTCACGATAGCGTAACTGCTTTTTAAGTTCATCTAAACTTGACCAATATTCTTCGATTGTTTTATTTTGTACTGTTGATAATTTACTCATATGCCCTCCACAATTTATAGATTGCATTTTGTGCTTCGTCATTTTTTAACTTACAAAACATCCGCAACCACCAAGGTCAAACAAATCTAATTGTTCATCTTTTTTGTAATAATCTTCTCTTAATTGTTCCAGAGACAGATTTTCACGAATCACTTTCTTGTTTGTAATATTACCTGCAGTATCTCGTTCATAAACTGTCTTGCTCTTACGCAAGAATGTCACATCTTTTCCTAGATACTCTTGCATTTCCTTTTCAAAGCCAACCATAAATTCGAAGCGTTCTGGTAGTTTATTGAGCAAATTAATAAAGTGTCCTTGCCCACCTCTCACGCACATGCCACCGCAGTTATTATGGCTAAAGCCTAATTTATACAACCTAGGAATTTTAATGCCGACACTCGATAAATCAGCAATCATTTCATCCTTAGTTATATATGGGGCTTCACACATAGGAAACTCAACTTTGTAAGGATGCCAATTGCTAACAGGAGCTTTTTTTCGATGTTCTTCGGTCCAATCTATACCCAAGTACAAAATACATTCTTCTGGTGCATAGTTATCAGCTATCCAGTCTGAAGCAGTCTTTTGTTTCAACATATGACTACATTGCGCTAATCTACTATTTCCTAGCCAACGTACATCTTTGAATACTTCCCATGGAGTACGACCGTCTTCGATATACGTAATGGCTATTCCAAAGTACTGCTCACAATCATTCATGAATCGGTATAAATCCTCATCTTCAATCTTCGTATCAGTAAATAAAAGAATAACGTTTTCTTTTCCGTGTTTCTCTATTACTCTTTTAGTTGTGTAATACGACCCTATTCCACCACTAAAAAATACAATATGTTTCAAGTCCTCACTCTCCTAACACCGTATCCACACGCTTTTTACTATCCTCAACATTGAATCCATTAGGATATCGTTTCTGTAATTTGGAAATGTTCGCTTCTGCAATTTCATCGAGTGACAAACCTGCTAATCTAGCTATATTAGCTAGATACCACAACACATCACCCAGCTCTTTTTTAACTTCTACTTGATCAATAACATGACCATGAAACATTGCCTTTTTAATTAAATCAGCAACCTCTCCAGCTTCACCTGCTATACCTAGTCCGTAATTAACTAGTTCGTTATCGTGTTTAGCTGCTGTTCTCGTAGCTAACAACTGATACTCATTCATGTTCATTTTGCATTTCCTCCATTTTGGATTTGTTCAATTCAATTAGCTTTTCTATATAAACAATTGCTTTTTCTAAATCTCGAGCATTATAGCCATTCTTTTTTCCATATCGAGTTAGATATTTAATTGCATTGATTCTATGAAAACCGATACATTCATCTAAGTTGAAATTTTCATCAGCAAACGTCCACACATCAATTTTGCCTTCATGATAGTGATCTGAATCTGGTCTATTCTCAGTATTCTTGATATGCTCATTTGTTGGCATCAACTTATCACCTTTCTTCTTCTCAAATTATTCTTAGTAATAATTCCATTTTTCTTTTTCCAGTTTCTAATTGTGCATGGTGATACTTTGTACATTTCAGCGATTTCTCTATCCAATTTTCTATCCTTTTTTAAATCCAAATACTCAGCTTTAGTCAGAGTAGTTATTGGCTTTGGTCCAGACTTTTTATTTTTTAAATCAGCTTTAATAACCCTTCGCTTATTCACCAGTAACATTAACTTGTCACCATACTTGCGGAGCTGTTTACAATTAGAACAATGATTATATTCATTGGCTGCCCGACAATTACATTTGTTTGTAAGTGCATCAACCTTCTTCAATATTGCTACACGTTTCTCAAGCATTTCTGCGTTCATCTACATCCCACACTCCTCTCTCAATCCAGCCTTCGTTTAAATACTGCTGAATCCATTCGAAATCGTAAGGCATGATAATACTGACTTCGCATCCATCGACTGTCATGAACAACTCGATATACTTTGTAAATGGATTAGGTATGGCCTTCCACAATCTACCCTGTGGCTGTTTTGACTTCTTCACCGACTGAACAATAGGAATCCCATTGCGCATGTTCATAGTGCGAACCCCTATAATTTGATTCCTAGTTTATTCTTGAACCATGCTTCTATTTCTTCGTATTCCTCTTGGGTAATTTCCCAATTCTCTAGAAATTCTCGAAAAGAATCTCGTCTTGCTTCTTTCATCAACGCATACATAAAGTCATTCAACATTTTTGGTTGCATCAAAATGCTCCTCTCTTTAGGTAGTTCTTCATTTGGTAGTAAAAATGGTAATAAATAAAATTCCCACTAAACTTATTATCTAAGTAGACAATTTCAAAGCCGTAACGAGCCTTGAAAGTATTCAACGAGCCAAGCAATGCAAGTGGATCGTATTTACTTCTGTAGGTTCCGTTTAGTATTTTCTTATAGCCTTCTGGATCTTCAAGTAAGATTGTGAATGGCATATCCTTCGCGCGAATTAATTCATTTTCAAAGCGTGTACGCTCGTCCTTACCCAAGTTTCCAACAATCTCATCTACACTGGCTTTGCGTTCAACTCCACTGTTCAAATAAATATCTCGCATGATGCCAAGCTCTTCATTTTTCGGTAACATTGCTGTGTAATCGCCAGTGTCTAACTTTTTCAATTTGATTGGTACATCCTTGCTGCGTAAATATTCAAGAATATGACCGTTTACTTGTTCACGTGTATCAACCACGATTGTCATTGTTTTTAAGATTTTGTTTAATTCGGTATCTGTGTAATGGTAGTGAATCATTCCGACTCGCCCTCAATAACGTCAGTAGTTACACGAACAACCTCACTCATTCGTACATAATGCCCGCCATGACCTTCTTTTTCGAAAGTAATACAAGCTCCAATTCCTTCTCGCATTGCAGTTTCTATAGTTTCTAAAACTTCTAAAACAGCAGAATGATTTTCTTCTGTAATAGGTTGATCAAATGTCTCTTTAGTGCCATTTTTATATAAAAAGTCGAATTTCATTTTCACTGTTCATTACCTCCTTATTTTTGTTTGTTTTAAGCGTCGTACAGACGTTCTATTAATAAGTTGGATATATTTATCACCCGTCCTCTAAAACGTCTTAAAACGGCTGTAAATCACTTATTTTGATTAGCGTATAAAACAGCACTCTCGTACAATTTTTTCTTCATGACATTCGAAGCTTCATTTTCAAATTGTCGATAGTCTGTGTAAATGTCGTTCCATCCGTTATTAGCTAGTGTCTCTTGCCACTCCATAAACAACATTAATGCATCTACATCTGCACATATCCATTCATTCAATTTCGGATTGTGTTGCCATCCACAGGCTTGATGCACCATCATTCGAATGTGTTTATCGATTGCTTTAGCTTCTTCCCATGATTTGAACCATTTTTCTATTTCACCGAAAATCGGATCAGCTGCCTTTAATACTTCTTCTGGAACCAACTTCGCATTTTTTAGCGATAATCTACCATCCGATTCATCCCGATAAATTTCAGCACCAGATTTCCAAATCATCGATAGTACATGAAGGGTTTTCAAAAATACCACTTCCTTACATTTCAGTAGTTACTATTTTCTTTAAAAACGGCGTTTTAACCCCTATTAAATAACTCAGTTACTTTTAAGTAACTCCCTTGGACCTTACAGCCATATAGGTTTAAGCAATTTTAGTTAAAATCGTTACTTGGAAAGTGCATTACGCTCTTATATATATATATTTATATTTTTTATTTTTTTATTAATATAAAAACCAAATAACAAAAGTAACTTTAGTAATATAAAAATAGTCTTAAACCATTGATATGACTGAATTTCCGAGAGTTACTAATGAGAGTTACTTTGTTAACTCAAAGTTACTAAACTAGCTTAAATGACGTATTTTCAGCCTCTTTTGTAACTATTTTTTCTTCAAAAGTAACTCCTTTAGGGGCACGCTCTTGTAAAGTAATTCCAATGAAAAAGTTTTTGTTTCCTGTACCACGTTCTTTTTTAAAGCCTTTCGTTTCTAACATTCGATAAAAACTACGGTTACTCACTGTGCGTTCACCTGATTTATAACCAAAACTGTCATAGACGGTATATAATTCTTTGGCTTCGATTTTGATATTTTCATTAGTTTTATCTACATAGCAACATTCGGCTAAAAACGGTCCAAGGATGTCCATGTCTTCTTTATAGTTACCCGTTGCTTTTGCCACCACTGCTGGCTCAATTAAACCGTCCTTCTGCCACTTTAAGCAGCCTTCAATTGCCCAGTTGAGTATTCCACTCATTTCTAACGACAACTTCTCAGGTAACTTTTTATCACGTTTATGTGCTGGCAAATTTAAATCAAATGGAATCAACTTAACCCTGCGCCATATACCTTCATCCAAGCCCCCAATGATCGGCTTATGGTTAGTGGTGAAGAATACTTTAAATTCTGGAATGTACTCAAAATACTCTTGTCGTAAAAAGCGTGCTAGGACAGGTTCACCGCCTGTAATTTGCTTAACGAATGATTCTGATAGCTTTTCGCCTTCCTCTGATTCAATCGCTGATACAAAACGCGAACCTACTAACCTAGCTATATCGTTATTAGCACCAGTTTCTTTTTTCTTAATAAAAGTATCTGATTTTGCTTGCTTGCCATATTCCCCTACAAGATCTTTGATTGTGTTGATAAAGGTTGATTTACCGTTACTACCACCACCAACTAAGAACATCATAATTTGTTCTGAAATATCACCAGTGAGGCTATAGCCAATCAATCGCTGCATGTATTCTGCTAGTTCTTTATCTCCCAAAAATATTTGGTCCAAAAATGCTAACCAGTTCGGACATTTAGCATTTTCTTCATAAAAAATGTTCGTTATTTTAGTTAGCTTTAATTCCCTATCGTGCGGTTGTAGCTTTCCTGTTTTCAGGTCTACAACTCCATTTGCAACATTGAGCAAATATTTATGTTGGTCAAAGTCACTACGATCTCCTGGAACCAATACTTTTAAATCTTTAATAGCACTTTCACGTACATTATGTTTTTCACAATGCCTAGCCCATTTTTGTTCAGTTTCATCATCTGATTCACCAAGCTTGCGAACGACTTTGGCTACAATTCGATGAAGCTTTCCTTTTTCGTCAAACTCCCAATACTTGCCGTTCCAGATATACCAACCAACCGATGGAATATAACGAATTACATGGCCGTATTCATATGCTATTCGCTCTGCATTTCCTAGGTCAGTTAATTTGAATTTACGCGATGGCTTTTCAACTTCTTCTGCCACTACTTCATCACTGTGGAAGCTGAATGAAAACTCGCTGTCATTTTGATGGTCCAACACCGTTGTAGTGGTAGAAGATATTGATTCTGCAATGGTACGTTCACCGTATGTTTCACCAGTATCACTAAAATGGATCCTATCCCATTTGTCGCGCATCAAGGATGTTTCCCGGAACATGCTATCCATTCTAGAAGCACTTTTACCTGTCCAGAAGGCCAAATGATTACATAAAGCTAAATCACTAGAAGAATGGTCATCGTTTATCAAATTTCCGTTATACAGTGAACGTATTTCATCACCTGATTTACTACGGAACATTCGCTCCCAAAGTGCATCGTTTGAAAGCTTGATTTCATCCTTTTCGAAGTCTGCTAAATTGACTCGACCTTGTACGTTACTATCATCAAAATACTTTTCAAATATCTCTGCCAGTTCATCAGTGCGATCATATATTTCATTGGAATTTTCACGATTGCCTGTCATGGTGAAGTAGCGTCCATACTGATAAATTTCTAAACCATGTTTTGCACTTTTACGGCCCGTACCCACTACTGACTGTGGAAGGCTACCCTTGATGATGATGTGAATGCCTGTACCACTCACACTAAACTCGGTATAGCTATCCAACGTATCAATAATCTCTTTAGCAAAGTCGTTAATAATTGGATTTACTTTATCTGTATCATCTGCTGCATACGTAATGCATTTATCAATATCAATACCGATATAGTTGTCTTGACGCGAGAATACAAAGCCTATCCCATCTGCATTTGATTCTGTATAAAACTTGGCTGCTGTAGCGAATGTGGACCATGTTCTACGATCATTTGACCGTGCCTCGTTACCATCAACTTGATATGGAATTTTTGTATAACGGCCACTTTTTTCCTCCTTACGCCAAAGTAGCCATTGAGGTAATAGTCGTAATTCTGAAGGTATTTCATTAAAGTTAATTGGTGCTTTCACGTTCTCACCTTCATTCGTTGATGCCTTTGATTTTGATGTTCAAATTATCCAATACGTATCTAATACCTGCCATAAAACCTATTTCCCATTCAACGTCAAATGGTTCTGGACTCTCTTCACATTTACGTTTTTTATCTAAATAATTAGCTGCTATTTTTTCTTCAGGTGTTTCTTCGATTTCGTAATCTAACACTAAAATTCTCGCTAATTCAAAAGGTGAGTATTGAAGCATGCATAAAGCATCAGGATTTATTACAACAGCTTCTTTTTTGTGGTGACTTTCGAAAATTTTAATATGTTCGTGTAATACTGCATCTTCCCAATTCACGTCACCGCTGTTTTTGCACTTCTCGAAAAAATTAGCAACTTCACGACTAACCTTCACTTTTTCAGCCATGTCTCTTTCACCTCATTTACTTTTGCCTTGCCTTTATAAACTAGAGTTTCTTTAGTTCCACATACCGCACAATACATTCGTTTAGTTTGATAAAATTTATCGACCACTGTCACGTGACCACAACCTGTTTTACATTCGTACCGATGAAAAACTTTATTTTCCATTTGTACCACCTTCTCCGTAAAATTTGGGTATAAAAATAGAGAAGTCCGCCTAAAACAGACCTCTCTATTAAGTTTTATTTAGAATGGAAGATCATCACTTCCAACTGTGATTGGTGGTCCACTTGGTTGAGGTGGATTCACTTTAGATTCAGCAACAAATGAAACGCGTGGATATTTACGTTCCTTATCGTTTTTATCCTCAACATGCTTGATGTACACTAACACTGATTTCCCTATAATATTTTTTACTACTTCATCTAAATCAAGGCTTTGTTTACCACTATAACCGCATGCTACTAAGAATGAATTTCTTTTCTTTTCCGTATTTTCCGCGTATTCAGGGTTAGTACTACTTAAAAAAAGTGTGTTATAAAGAACTTTTGCTCCTTGATGTTTTTGATCAATGTCTGAACGAATCTCAACATCAAATCCAATTGAATATTGACCTTGCCACTCTTTGGCCTCTGCATTGATGATAGAAGCTTCATATTTCCCCTCTGCTACTAATTGAAATTCACCTGTTGATACGTTTTCTGAATCGAAATTAATTTTGAAACCCATAATTATTTTTCCTCCTTATTGTTTGTGGAAGGCACATGACCAACCTTAAAAATATCTTCTTGCAAACATGCTTTACGATTATCCAATTGATTCTTAGCGAATAAGAAATCTGTTGGCTCTAAAATAAATCCACGCTTTTGCGTTTCTGGATTGATAACTAATTTGCCTACTACGTGACAAAGACCCATAAAGTTATTCAGAATCTTATCTCGCATATCTGGATATGATCGGTTAACAGCTTGACCACTTGGCAACTCCCATTTATCGGTTGTTTCCCATGCGGTGAACACCACTCGTTTCCCTAATGTTTGGATAAAACGAACACTATCGATAATGAAGAAATCAATCTGTTGGTAGTTAGCCATCGACGGAACCCGATTATTTTTGCCATCTCGTCCTAAATTGCCAAGCATGGAACGAGTTAGTTCTGAAATATTATCAAACACTAAGTTGTCATATTTTGATAAGTCAGTACGAGAAAGATCTCGCATAAGTGCATTCCATTCTTCCCATGCCTGATGACTATTGAAATCCACAATGTCGATATTCTCGCAACCTTTTAAGACTGAATGTGTTTTATCAAGAGGGACATATAGTGTTTTACCTTCCAAATATTTAATAGTGGACGTTTTGCCCATACCAGGTGGAGCATAAAATAAAAACGTTGAAGCATCTATTTGTATATCAGCTGCGCTTGAAACCTTCATATTGTCTTCCACACTCCTTTTCTATTAAAATGGCACGTTTTCAGTAGTTGCATCTTGCTTCGCCTCTACATCTGCGAATGGATCTTCAAATTCTGGCAAGTCCTCATCATTTTCCACTGTTACACTGCCATCATGATTGACTGTATATGGAACACCTTCATGCACTTCTTCAATACTCATTTGACCATCTGGTGCATCATCCTTCGGTTTACCTTCCATGACCTCTTTAGGAGTGCCGTATTGATACGTTAAATCAACAAGGAAATATTGGCCGTATTTGTTGTATTTCTCGCTGATTTTGTTCATAATAAGTGCTTCGTTTTCTTTAGCAGTAACTACAATTTCCTCTGCTTCTTCACGTGTATCTGCATAGTGTTGTTCTTTTTGATTGAGTAATTTTTTCAAGTGGGTTTCCTCCTATCGAATACTTAATGATTGATTTTCAACAAGTTGAGCACCTTCTATTTGCTCACCTGCTTTTAGTGCTTTCGCTAATTCTGAACGACTGATAGTACGCTCTACCTTCACATATTCCTGTGGAAGGCTATCAATATCTGAAACTTCAACCTTAGATGACTTGCGGAAACTGAATGTGAATTTTTCAGTCTTCAAACGCTTCACACCTTTGGCATCTGGTTCAACGGTTTCTAAGGTTTCGGCCATGCGTTCTTTCATTCGCGCAATAGCATTTTCGTTGTACTTCCTACGTTTTGCAAAGCGTTCTTCTTCAGCTTTAATGCCTGCATTTTCGTTTTCTAGATTCTTAATGACCATCGCATAACCTTCTAATTTTGCTTCACGTTCAAGTGAGATAGTATCCATGTAGCCTTTTAATTCTTCTTCATCTGCTCCATCCAGTATTAATTGTTGAAGGTTATACATCATTTCATTTAGTTCTTTGAGTGTGTATATGCTCATGATTCCACCTCGTATTTAGCGTTACTGTCGTTTAGGATAGTAGTAAATTCTTCAATCTCACAATATTCGTGGTTGTTGTAACGTTTATTGTCTTTCAGGCAAATGAAATCAAACCAATCCCCATTTTTTGTAACAACTTTATGTGGTTCATTAGGAGATTCATTCCAAACAATAATATGACCAGGTACAACTTCATTCGGCTGCACCGCCTGTTCAAACTCGCTCACATCAAGACCAAGCGCTCGTCCAAGTGCAATGGCTTTGCCAATATGTTCGTTGAATATGTCAGATGGATTGCATTTTGCTTGTCTGAACATCATTAACATTCCGTTACTGTCATAAATTAAGATTTGAACGGTATGACCAACAATATTCCATTCGGAACGGTATTTAGATTTATGTTCATCAACAAACTTCTTAGCCTTCTCAATAATTGCAGCACGTTGTTGATTTCGTGTTAGTGGTTCAATTGTTTCGTCCACAATTGGAATTTGTGGATTCAGTCCACCTTCGATTAGTTCGTAGACATAATATCCATCTACATATTCTCCATCTACAGGATATTCAGTACCAGAATCTGCTGTATGACTCAACTTATTTTCTTCTATATTTTTACCCTTAAAAACTTTGTACGGTTTTCCGTCTGTAATTTGAGGATGTCTACTTCCGTAGAAAACAATTACATCACCCTCATACACTTCACGATCAACCTTGCGATATTGCTGACCTTCAAATTCGATAATGTCCTCCACAGTATTAGTTGTGGAAGGCCCCTGTATTGAATTATTTATAACAGTCGTTAACTGTGGACGTTCACGTAATTCATGAACAATTAGCTTTAATTCAGCTACTTCGTTTTCTAATGCTGTGATGCGTTGATTTTTGGTTGGTTTTGTTTCAACTAGTTCAAATCTTTCTTCATCAAATGAATGTGATGAACCCTTTTCATTAATAATTTGAACAGTACAATGGGATGGGAAAACTTCTTGCACTTCGTATGGTTTGTTTATTTTGTAATCAAATTGTTTAGCAACATGCTCGTTTTCTTTATTGAAAATTACCTTATCCCCAACATTAAACTTTGTCATTTCGCATCCTCCTGTGGTACACTACCAGTGTCATATAATTTTTTTATCTCGCCATTGGTTGCCGCCTTTGACGAGTTTTTTTGTGCCTCAATTTGGGCATTTTCTGCATCCTCGATGTCTTGCCAGTAATCTGATTCACGGTCGTATACATCAGCGTGTGTGTGGCCTATACGCATGGAATCACCTACTTCTCTATCTCATCGAGAAGCTTTTCTAAGCCTTCACGACTCAATATCAACTTGCCACCTAGCAAACTATAATTATCATCAGAGACTTCACCAGTAGCCATGCATGCCATATTAGGCTTGTACTTTTTCAAAATAACCTTGTCCCCATCAGTGAAAATTTCTACTGCATCCTTTACCTTGATGCCTAATGTAGTGCGCAACTCTTTTGGAATTACTAAGCGACCTAATTCATCCACCTTACGAACCATGCCTGTTGATTTCATGATATTTCCTCCTTTTGATTGGTTAACTGCATAAACAACTCACGATTTCCTGTAGCAAGGGCATTATCAATTAAATGTTGAAGATTGATCTGTTCAATTTCTTTCACCAATTCAATCGTACTTGGATTTAAAACAATGCCGTCTTCTTCCACCAATACCCCCTCCTTAATTGCAACCGTATATGCTGCTTTCATAAAAGCATTAAAGAAGTCGTTAAACACTTCATCACCCCCCCTTCAATCCAATTCAGAACGCTTACGAGCCAACACTTTAAGTAGTGTGGAATACAAAACATCTTCCAAAGGTTGTCCATCAATACCGTGGATGCCCAATTTATTTAGCTTGGAAATGACTGATTTACGCTTTAGGTGATTGATCATCGACATTTGCGTAATATCCCTCCGTGAATGCTTTGACTTCTTCCACAGCATCGATTAACCCAAAAACACGTTGCTGCTTAAGCTTGTACTCTTTTTGCTTGATTGATAGATGACTATCAAATGGTAAGTCTGGCTCGCTTTCCATAGCATCAATTGCAATGCATGTTAACTCATTACTTTCTTGCTCAATCATTTCGTCAAGATGCTCAATCAGTTTGGTCCGTTCCTCCACAATTAATGGAGTTTCGATGCTTTTTGCTAAATCAACCTTTTGCTCATCTGGCATATACGAATAGAATTCGCTATCATAAATATGTTTTCTTTCACCTGTTTCAGGATCTTGAACCTCTACAGAAATAATGTTGTGTTTACGACCTAAAATATTTAAACGCGCTTTCATACTCCCAACCTCCAAATAGTTTGATAGATTTACTTCTGACGTGATGCTACTGCTTTATTTATTGCCTTTGCGATTAGTTCGATTGGAACAGGTTTAATTTTCATTGAACTCTCCTCTCCAACTCGTTATCTTGAAATCGCTCAATCTTCGCTACAATATGGTGCCATTGCTGTATTTCTGTAGCATTTAATATCCGTGTCAACTCACCATGTCGAATCATGATTTTGCTATTATTACGTGTGATGATCTTGTTTCCGTTGGACATCTGATTCACCTACCAAAGCTTGACGTGCTATTTCACCACCATCTTTATCAACTTTTGATCCGTTATATTGCCCATGTTCATCAAATATAGGTGCAATATGATTTTTTTCATCTGCATAAAATTCAAGTGCTTCACGAAGTCTTTCAATCTCAGCTACAAGCGCTGGCACATCTTCACGAGCATGAGAAATGAATTTAGCGTTATCTGGGGCATTACCAAAACCGTTATCATGTATCTCGGCATAACCGTTGTCCTCGCCATCAAACCAAATATCTACAACATGATCACGGTCATCTGTATCGTAAGCAACTTTCCATGGTCCTGGTGTAGCCTTTGACATACGATCTTTAATGGCATTCAACTGTTCTTGATTCACCTTAATGACCTCCTTTTTGCCCGCTTATTCAACTCAGCTTGCTTAACCTCATCTGACATTGCATTCCAATCAGCTACTTTGTATTTCATTTGGTCGCACCACCTAACCATTTATCAATATCATCCAGGTCAAACAACAAAACTCTCGGTGCTGGACGATTAAACGGTATTTCCTTACGTTTTACTAATCTGTATAGAGTTGCTTCTGACATTGGACAGTTATTCAATTTAAGATACTTGTCTAATTCTTTTACACCTCTTACTTTTCGCATCTCAATACACCCTCCAATTTTTGTTTTGTGCATTTTTTAAATATCTAATATCTTACGAATATGCTTAATGTGTTCTTGCGCCTTGGGGCCATCTTTACGACCTCGAATGATATCTGATAGATAAGCATTCGAAATCCCTACCATTGCAGCAAGCTCTTTTTGACTCATCTTTTTTTTGAATAATTCACTTCTTACTTGAGCCCCTAAATCCTCTGACATACTTTAGCCTCCTTCCCTAATCCAATCGCAAAGTTAGTTGTCCGTCATGTAAAAACTTATTAATGAAGAACATCAATCCCTTGCCTGTGACAACTACTTGTCTGTTTACCTTCAGCTCTCCTTCAGAATCAAAATACTGTTGAGTGTGTATTTTCATCAGACCTTGATTTAGAGATTTTTGAGTTGGCATGTTATATTCGCGGCCTTGTCGACTTACCAGGTACCCTTGTCCACGTAACCATTTGAATAATCGATCTCTACCAATGTTTACACCGTTTTGTCGCATGTACTTAGCTGCAGCTTCAATTAAAAGTCCTTCATCACTTGTTGTAATTGCATTTGCTAAGACGACCTTCTCACGGTCATTTTCAATTTGTTGTTTCAATTTGTCGTTTTCATCCACAGATTCAGCGAGCATAATGAGTGCTTCTTTGAATGTGGAGGGCAAATGATAATTTGGTTGTGGTTGTTCAATTAATGCTTGCTCCATTTTATTGAAGGCTTGAATGTACTTAAGTTTAAATTCAAGTGCTTTCTTGCCATTGAAGCCCATTGCTAATAAAGTAAAGCCGTCTCGATTCATGTAATACATGCGATATTGTTGTTTGTTTTGTGGGTGTTCATAAGCCCCTGCTTGAAAGTATTTTTGGGCTTCCTCAATTTTGAGGAGACCCTCAATTTCGCGCAAAACATTGTCATGACGCTTTTCGAATGATTCAGCAACTTGCAATGATGTAGTTACTGCTTGTCTATTTTGTATAACTACTAAATCCAATTAATTTCCTCCTTTCGCCTACCTTTTGTTACAATTTGGATAGAAAGGCAGGTGATACATATGATTTTTGAAGTTAAAAAGCCTGGTAAGAAAATTAAAGATACCCTTGCTGAACTAGGCTCAGATTATGAAATAAAACGTGTTGATTTATGGAACAATATTTATCGTGACTTAGGAAATGGTTACGAACTATTTGTCGGCGAAGTAGATAATACCGATAAAGATTTCAATGTTTCGGTTTCTGTTTATCAAAACAAACCAAACGTTAAATCTGTTGAAACAATCTCCAATATTAAATCCACAGAAGAATTAAGAACTATTTTGAATGAGCTAGTAATCAAATATTACTAATTCGAAATGTTTTCAGTAACACCATTAAATCTTGGCGGTTTAGTTGTTTTCTCTCTACAAGTAATTCAGCTTCCGCCAATGATTTGTCATCAACGACTTCAAATCTACGCCACAAGGTTTCAACTGTTTCTTCCTCATACTTTTTTCTACCAGTGACTACATTCGCAATACCATCTTGGTATGGTTTGTTCCCAACTGAATGACCATTATTTTTTTCCTCACTTGTTGTTCTGGCAACTTGTGAGGTCTTTTTATCAGCCATACTTTTCACCTCATCTTTCATTAAAAACTCATACCGTCATTGGCTCGGTATCACAGCGCATCACATATTTGGAAATTTTTAAGCTAAAAAATTAGCCAATTGTATTGACGAAAAGTATCCAATAGTATACTATTTAGACATAGCTAAATAAGACTTATAAAAAGCCTGATAACAACACTTTGACCGTTCCCCAACGATAATGTGTATTAATTATTGGTTGTCTTTTTTATACTCTTTTTGCTAATAATTTAGCTTATGTGAACATAATAATACAACTGGATACATACGTCAACAATAAAGTATCCAATTGTATAATTTATTTCACTTAAGCAACATGAAAGGTTGGTATTATGCTGTTCGATAGAGTAAAGGAATTATCTGAACAACGTGGTGAAAATATAAAAAATGTTGCTGTGAAATTAGGTTTTAGTGAAAATGCATTTTATAAATGGAAAAATCAAAGTCCTAAATCAGAGACTTTAGAGAAAGTTGCTGATTATTTCAATGTATCTGTAGATTACTTACTTGGTCGCACTGATATAAAAGAACTTCCAGATAACAAAGTACAAAATATCGCTGCGCACCATGATGGAGATGAATGGACTGAAGAAGAATTGGAGGAAATTGAAGAATTTAAACGCTTTGTAGCCATGAGACGAAAGGCTCGTCAACAAAAAGGGGAGTAGCCTATGCATTTATATGATGAATTATTGATTGAGTGTGACAACTTGGATGTAGAGGTATATGAAAAAGATGATATGAAAAGCAAAGGTTTATATGCTGATAATATCATTTGGATAAATAAAATGTTACCTTCCATCATTGAAAAATATTGCATACTAACAGAAGAGATAGGACATCACCATACAACTACTGGTGATATCCTTGATCTAACTAGTATAGAGAATCGCAAACAAGAGTTGAGAGCACGCAGTTGGGCATACGAGAGACTTGTTCCTTTTTCAAAAATAATACAAGCACATAAATTACATATAGTGAATCGTTATGAATTAGCTGATTTTCTTAATGTAACAGAAGACTTTTTAGATGAAGCTCTTGAGTGGTACAAGAGTAAGTACGGTTTATGTGTAACTATTGATAATTTCACAGTTTGCTTTGAACCATTAGGCGTAATTGAATTGTTTGATTGGATTGATAGACCACTATTAAAATACGGAACATGATAATTATTTTAGATTACTATAAAAAATTTTTACCCTTAAATAGAACGTATATTCTTAAAGGTGGTGATTACTATGTGAAACCAATGTAAATTATTTTTATAAAAGAAAGGAGAATAATCTTGGCAAGTTATACAGTTTTACCACCTACCAAGAAAGGAGAACCTCGAATAAAAGTTACTGTTGAGCATGGGTATGATGAAGATACTGGTGAACGACTTAGATATACTAAAACCATACGTATGAAATCCATGTCTGATCGTGCAATAAAGAAAGCTATTACAGATTTCGAAATTGAAGTATCAAATAAAGAAGATGAAAAGTTAAAAAAAGTTGAAAATATTAAATTTGTAGATTTTATTGATCAATGGATGAATTTGTATGTTAAAGCTGAGTTGTCTTTTAAAACACGAGATACTTACAAAGTGAGCTTGAATAACGGTATTATAGAGGATTTAGGTGACTATAAACTTTCTAACATCAAAACTCTGCATCTAGTAGAATGTCTAAAAAGATGGAGAGAAAGATGCCCTAGTGTAGCAAAAGGACAATATACAGTTTTAAAAAGTATCTTCTCCAAAGCTATTGAATGGAAATTAATTAAAGATAATCCTATGGACAACATTAAATCTCCTCGTTTGGAACCTAAAAAGAAGGCCTTAGAATTTTACGATGAAGATCAGTTAAAACATCTTTTCAGAGTATTAGAAAACGTAAATCCTAAACACAAGATCCAGATTAAGTTGGCAGCAATGGTTGGACTTCGACTAGCAGAAGTAGCAGGATTATGTGTGGAATCTTTTGATTTTGACAATAATACTATCTATGTAGACAAAACTCTTCAATTTGATATTGAAATTAGAAAACTAAAAATTTTACCTCCCAAAAACAAAAAGCCTCGATTAGTTAACGTCCCTAGTAGTTTGATGCGTGAACTAAAGTTATTTGTTGATGGCTATTTGGAGCTTAAAAATGAAATGGGTAATGCTTGGAATCCGATAAAAGATGATGATGGAATCCCATTAAATTTAATCTTTACAAAATCAGATGGTTATCCATCAAAGCCTGCTGCTATAGATCTTGCTTGGAGAAGAATTATTGAAAAGTACAATTTACCAAAGTTGAATTTTCACGCTTTACGACATTCATATGCTTCATTTATGGTCAGTCGGAATGTAAATTTTAAGATCATTCAGGAGCAACTAGGTCACTCTGATATAAAAATGACAATCAACACATATAGTCATTTAACCAAAAGAGATAAAAATGAAGCAAGTGACCATTTCGATGATTTAAATTAATTGGTCACTTTTTGGTCACTTGCTCATTTTTTCATCATATTTCTGCAAGCATAACTCCCTAAAATTACAGCCACGGCAATGCCATTTTTCTTGTGTTTGTTCAAAGTCCTCGATGTCTACAGGCTCGTTGGAAAAAATATCAGCCTGATACTTTTTCATTTCTAAAACACTGCGCTGAAACGTATACAAAATGTTCTCCATATCGATGTCTGTAAAACTATATTTCTTGCGCTTGCCTGTTAATAAATATTCATTATAGACCTCGATTTGCGCTAGAGACACACGGTATTTTTGCTGAACATAGTAAGCGTAGAGGGCTAATTGCTGACGGTCATCATCAGACTCTCCACCAGTCTTCCAGTCAACAATAATCCATTTATCCCTCAGTTCATCATAATAATGAAAGTCCATAACAACGAATACCTGGACATCTTCTATTTTCATGGAGCGGAATTGCTCTGGTTCTCCGATACGGAGAGAGCCTTTTTGTGAGGTGATTTGCTGGAATGTTTCACTCATTAAAAAATGATTAAAAACAAGTCGTAAACGTTCTTTATAGTCTTGCACAAGCTCAGGAGAAAGGGTGCCATGATAATAGATTTCCTGCATCATATAATACTTATTTGGTTTTTGCCTCCAAAATTCAAGACGACGAGTGGAGTCAATAAAGGCTGCATTCAGCTGCCCGCGCCCCAATTGAATTAGCTCCTCTACTGTTGGAGCTTTTCCTGTTTGTAAATAATCATTAATGGCCTGCTCAATGTATCGATGGACAATTTGCCCAAATAAAATAGGCATCGATTGCAGCTTTTTTAAGCGATACACCTGTTGATGATATGGCTCCACATTGTAACTGAGCCACCCGTTATGTGAAAAGTAATATTCATAGCCGTATTTGCGGGCACAGCTTGTCAATGTTTTATGACGCGATAACGACCACGAAAAGGTTGGATAGGGTGAAATTTCAAACAGGACAATCACCTCCTAAAGCTGATGGATGAAATCATAAACAAGCTGTATAATCAGCACAATCGTTACAATACGCAGTAAAAGCTTTACCTGATGTGCTTTCACTTTTCTGGCTAGCACAAGCCCAATTTGTGCACCAATCGTCGAGCCAATCATTAAAATAAGCGTTAACGGCCATTCGATTTTCCCTGTAGCAATATAGGTAATCGCTGCTCCTGAGCACATTGCAAATACCCCTACCCGTGATAGCCCCACGGCTTTAATATAGGAAATCTTCTCATGTGCATATGTATAAAGCGCCAATGTACTACTGCCCGGACCAAACATACCGTCATAAAAGCCAACTCCAAGAAGGATAGGACCGTTTTTTCGATTCATCGTAAAACGTTCCTTGTCGCCAAAATCAGCTCCACCCATAAAGGACATGACAAGCGCAAAGCCAAGTAAAATAATAGCAATGAACGTTAATGATTGACTACTCATTAATGAAGCGAAAAGTCCCCCCAATGTACCTCCGATTAAAGAGACAAGTAACACCGACCGCATTTCGTTCCATGCTAATTCCTTACGTTGATAAATTGTATAAAAGCTTGAAAAAGCACTCACCATATTGGACACTTTATTTGCGCCAATAGCCGAATGGACGGGTACACCCATTAGCATCATCGTTGGCAAGGTAATTAAGCCACCACCCCCAACTAACGTACCAATGACATTCCCAATGATGCCAATAAGTAAAAACAACAAGTATTCCATAATATCCTTCTTTCCCTAACACAAAAAGCAATCATTCTATGATACAGTATAACAGATTGTTATTATCAATGATGATGGAAATGAGGAGCAAGGATGCATATACAACAAAAAACACCTACACCACGCTTTTGTCACCAGTTAACGGTTATTGTGGCGACTATTTTTCTAGCTGGCATTACAGCGACACTCATTCAATACGGCAAGCTCCCTGCCATGATTCCTGTCTTGCAAAGCTTCACGAGTGACCATGCCCAATTCGGTCCGAAAATTGCTATTTTTTATTTACCCTTTGTGGCTCTTATGCTCTTTCTACTTTTACACTATTTAGAGATAAAGGCAGCTTATCCTGTGATGCGTAAAAATAAAGCACCTCTCTCCCATAAACAGCGACAAAATGGCATCCTTACGTTTTGTCTCATCAAAAATAGTATTCTATTGTATTTTACCTACTCCCTATTCAATGACCTGACGGTAGCTCTAGGTCGTGAACGTATTTTACAACAATGGCATGCTTACTTATTTTTACTGCTGTTATTTGGCATCTTCATGATAGGGATTGTGCGAGGCATTTTGTTGGCTAAAAAAAGTTAATGTAAAAAAAGAGAGCATGTTTTAACAATAAACATGCTCTTCTTAGATTAATTATTATTCAATGGATGTCATTAATTCATAAAAATATTTTTTCTCCTGCGTCTCATAAAGCTTATACCAAGCATGTAATGTTTCAGGTGTAAAAACATCTAGTAGCCTCAAAACATGGTAGGCAAAATCCAAAGGTGCAATGCCAGATGCCGTTACTAAATTTCCTTCAGTTACGGCTGGCTTCTGTTTAAAATGTTCATCCCCAATATAATGTGGACAAAGCATCTTCAAGTATTCGAGATCGTTGCTCGTATGTTGTCTTGTATCAAGCAAACCAACCTTTGCGAGACCAAATGTTGCACCACAAATTGCAGCTACGAAAACATCTTCATTCAACGCTTTTGAGACTTCATTCAATATAGGCTCATGAATAGATTCTAGCCATGTATTGCCTCCTGGGAGAATCAAGACATCCATGCTATTCAAGTGACATTCAGCAACGGCCATCGTTGGAAGTATGGTGATGCCACCCATCGTCGTAACAGGACTTCTATCAATCCCTACTGTCATCACCTCTAAAGGCTCTAACCCCTTTTTAAAATATCTACCTGTATTTAATTCGGCCATTAAATACCCTATCTCCCAATCTGCCATCGTATCAAATACATAAAGATACACTTTTCTTGTCTGCATAATAAACACTCCTTTTATTGAAACTATGCTTAGTATAAAAAAACTTTACTGACATTCTCCGTCAGTAAAGTTTTCATTTTCATAAAAATGGATGAGCTCATATAGAACGTCAATTATCTTTTGCTTTAGACTTATGGGTTCTACTACTTGGATTGATTTTCCATAGGGAAAAAGTAAATAGGGTACATATGTATGTAGTGCTTCCTCATCTACTAAAAATATTGCGTTCTTATTGGTGCGTTCTTGGAGGTGATACTTTAAAAACCAATGCTGACTGATTGCATCCACAGCACTTGTCTTTCCACAAATGATGAAGGGCACAAGGTTCTGTTTATCTTCGGCTTGGGGAAAAAGGCTTTTCATAAAAAAATCACTGGCAGAGAAAGATTGTGGTCGTTGGAAGGGAATGCCTGTTTGATGCAGACTACTAATTCGGCCTACTTTAAAAGTACGGATTTCATTTCTTACATGACAAAATGCAACGACATACCAGTTTTGTTTCCAATAAACCAAACCATATGGATTAACCACCCTAGACTTAGATTGCTCTTCATTATTAGTATGGTATTCCATTTCTATAGATGTTCTCTTTACTATACTCTCTTCTAATTTTTTTAACAGTGGCTCCAAGGAGGATTCATCTGGACCGATTATCTCGAAACCTTGTAAATGCTGTTGAATCATTTTTTCTTGCTCTTGATTTGAATACATTGTAAGCTTTGCTGTTGCACTGTTTAATGCCTCATCTAAAAAATAGCCAGCTTCTTTTGCAAAAATAGAAGCATGAAGTAATGCCGCTTTCTCATCAACATCAAAAATAAGAGGACTTTTAATAAAATTATTCAACAGGGTATATCCTCCATGATGACCTGTTTCAGCTATAATCGGCACACCGCTGGCAGAAAGTGAGTTAATATAGCGGTAAACGGATCTGATATTAATCTCTAATTTTTCAGCGATTTCTTTCGCGGTAATTTTCCTACCTGAATTCAACATCCATAAAATCTGCATCATTTGATCCATTTTAGACAAACATTTTCACCTCATTGAATTAATTTATGATTTCTGACACAAAATCAGGCTACCTGATACTGTTATCAAGTAGCCCTTCCATTATGCCTTTACCAATTCATCTTCCATTTGCTTAAAATTATGTATTAAACCGTATTTCTGTATGCCACGTGCTTGTTGGATGCTGGCATCCGCGAATTGGCGGAAATTAGCCTGATCCTTTATTGTACAGGCATAGACCGCTTCAATTGCAAGTTGCATCCACGGCTGTGTTAGTTTATCACTTCTCATATCGGCCGCTCGACCTTCCAGCGCAGCAATATAGCATAGTGCATAGCTAGTTAAAGGCTCCTTATCAATTTGTCTTGCGGCTACTTTAGCAGCACCAAGATTCTCCTCCATAATGGCCTTAATAAAGAGGTAATTGTACTTAATGGCTGGCTGCTTATAATGATGGATGATGACATCGATTGCCTGAATCTGTTCCTCTTTTGTCCCGTAAGCTGATGCATAGAGAGCAGCAAATATAGGCTCTTTTCGGTGATTTTTAACCCATTTATCCACCTGCTCCATATTGTTTGTGCGGTATAAAATATGTATATGGCGATAAATCATCCCTACCGCAATTAATGCAAATATCCCAAGAGAGATGGATAGACGAACACCCGCTAAGGACAGCGTCAATGCCAATAAAATAATAGCTAAATAAAAGAATGTTAATTTAACAATTTTCATATTACCTCCTACTGTAATTTCCTACGCATTTTACGAGAAAAGATATAGCCTGCCCCTATAAAAAAGATAAGAGCCATCACTTTCATAATAGGAATAATAAACAGCTTGCTAATAACGACTACAACGAGGATATAATAGACAACCATCGCCAGTAAAAACAATGTCAGCTTATTCACGAAGTTCCCTACTTTCCTTTAGTGCCGCCTCAATCGCTGCTAAAGCTTTTGGACCCATTCCATGAAGATGAGCTAATGTAGAAAGCTCAACTCTTTCTAGCTGCTTCAATTCTGTATAGCCCGCTGCATGTAATGCGCGAATTGCTGGTTTTGCTACTCCCTTAGGCCACTCTGTCATGCTTGCACGTCCCTTCACGAAAAAATCTTCTCTGCCCTATTATGCAAGTGACAGCAAAGAAATGCAAATAAGTCAAAATTTAAACATATACAAGCACGCCGCTATGAAATTTACGATACTATGGATACTCCAGCTAGTGACAATGGAACCTCCAGCAATTCGTTCGTTCACCCAGCCCATCACATAGCCAGCAAGCGCTGTAGTAAGCACAACTAATAAGATTACATGAAGCGGAAGCACCGACCATAGCATGGCCCCATGAACACAGCCAAAAACAATACTTTGCAAGAGATTTGCTACTTGAAAATCAAAAATCTTCATCAATCTCTTTAATAAAAAGCCGCGAAATAATAGCTCCTCTGATAAACCTGTTTGAATAATAGCGTAGAAAAGTGCTGGAATGACGGCAGCAGCTCCAAGTCCCGCGAATTGATTCGCCGCTAGCAAGGAGCGATCAATATAGAAAAAGACTAGCGCAAAGCTCGGTATTAACATCGTGAAAGTAGAAAGTACAATGTACATAGCATACCTTCCCTTGTGCACAATAATAGGCTTTTGCAATCCTATCCACGTTAAAAAGAGCTGTTTTTTTCTCGCTGTACAAAGCCACCAAATAAACGGAATCACTGAAAATAACATCACTTGCAAAATGGCACTGATTAAACTATTCATCATCTTATTTCCCCTCCTGTTTACTACAAGCATAGAAGAAAGTGCCATTTTTTTCAATAGATATTTAACGATAAACATTAAATTATTTATCTTTATTATTAATTATTAAATGTTTTACAATAAAAAACGATGTCTAAGGGCTTCTCCTTTGTCTTTTCAGTTACTTTCATTTATACTCAATTACAGATATTAAAGGTCTGTAATAGAGACGATAAAACACTGGAGGCTATCACAATGCGTACATTATCTACACAATTATTAGAAAAGGCACAAACATATGAGCACAGCACAAGAATTTCAGTGCCTGCCTATGACACATTATTTGCCGTGACACAAGCCTATTTCCGCATGCATTTAGGAGAACAAGAAGCATCCCTGCTTGTTGTAGGAGCTGGTGGGGGCAACGAGCTTTCTGCATGGGGACCAACAAACCCTAAATGGATGTTCACTGGGGTTGATCCATCTGAGGAAATGCTCCAAATTGCACAACATAAAGCCGTGCAACTGGATATTGAAAGTCGCGTTCAGCTACTACAAGGAACAATTGAGCGCTTACCCCAATCAACACCGAAATTCGATGCGGCAAGCTGTATCCTAGTTCTTCATTTTATTGAAGATCGACAGGAGAAACTCCATCTACTGCAAAATATTCACAAGCAATTAAAACCTGGAAAGCCCTTTGTCCTCGCTTGTGCCTACGGAGAACGAGAAAGTGACGAGCTACAAGATCGCATCAAAATATGGCAAAGCTACTTTTTAGAGACCGGCTATACAAAAGAAAAGGTAGATAGCATGGGCAAGGGCATCATGAATATTTCCTTCCTCTCCGATCAAGAAATCCAACAGCTATTAAGTGAAGCGGGCTTTCAAAATATTACCCGCTTTTTCTCATCAGGTCTCTTCGCAGGATGGATGAGCCACGCCTAACCACAAAGCCCCCACCATAGTCACAATCAATGGTGGGGGCTGAAACTTAGATTTATAGTGGTATTGAGCGGGCTCTCCACCAACATCCATCACATCGAAAAAATTACCAATAAATACTGTAATAATAAACAGTTTCATCAATCGTCATGCCCATTTTTTCATAGAGCTTCTGTGCTTGGACATTATCTCTGGCAGTTTCTAGCATCATGTAACGCGCATCTTCCTGCTGACAATAGCTATAGCATTGCTCCATCAACGCCTGTGCTACACCTTGTTTTCTGGCTTGTTTCGCCACAAATAAATCATTTAAGAGAAACGCTCGTTTCATAGCTACGGATGAAAAGACTGGAAACAATTGTGCAAATCCAACTGGCTCCTCCTCCAAATATGCCAGGAAAATAATAGACTCTGCTCCCATTACTCGCTCCTGTATAAACTGCTCAGCTTGCTGTAAATCAGATGATTGTCCATAAAATTCACGATAGGCATTAAATAATGGGACTACGTCTCCCATCGTTTGCTGTGTCACCATACAAATTTTCATATTTTAATCTCCATTTCCTTTTGATTGTCCTTCTAGTATGATGGTAGTAAATAATCTGACATTTCAAAAGAAACAGTTCCAAACATTTTAACATGTCAAGGTGGTGCCTGATGGACGATTTTATCTTTCTATTAACAGAAAAAGAGGCAAAATATAAGCAAGTGTACCAGCAAATTAAAGCACTTATTATGCAAGGTTCACTTCAAACAGATGATTCCCTGCCCTCTATACGAAAACTTGCAGATACTTTACAGGTCAGTCGTAATACTACATTAACCGCTTATGAACAGCTTGTAGCAGAAGGATATATACGTGGGGAGGGACGAAAAGGCTATTTCGTCAATGCACTAGAGCAGGTTTTTCTAAAGGAGCAGGAACAGTCCCCTATGACACAGCCAAAAAAGAAGGCTGCATCCTATCTTGTAGATTTTCGCGCTGGGGCTGTCGATCAGCAACATTTTCCCATGAAAACATGGCGCCAAATTGCCAATCAAGTATTACAGGAATCAACCTGTTACGAATATGGAGAACTGTTTGGAGAATCAGTGCTAAAGGAGCAGCTTGTGCAATATTTACTGCAAGCAAGAGGGGTTTATACAACGAGCGACAATATCGTTATTGGTAGTAGCACACAGCAAATGCTCTTGTATCTTGGATTTTTACTAAAAGAATCTTTCCCAAGCATTCTTTTGGAAGACCCTGGCTATGATGGTGCACGGGAAGCCTTCCAGTTACATCACTTCGAAATAGAGCCACTACCTGTAATGGAAACAGGAGCTCAACTTGACATACTCCAAAACTGTCAATCACGCTTAATGTATGTCACCCCGTCACATCATTTCCCATACGGTGTGTCCATGTCTATTCAGCAGCGACAGACCTTAATACAATGGGCTCAACAAGTCGATGGTTATATTCTAGAGGATGATTATGATGGAGAGTTTCGCTATACGCAACAGCCATTTCCTGCCCTTGCTTCCATCGACTCATCAAGGGTAATCTATCTCGGCACCTTCTCTAAATCGTTTTTACCAGGTGTGCGTTTAAGCTATATGGTGCTACCAAATGCACTTGTTCAGCCCTATAAAGAGCGTTTTGCTCATTTTGAACAAAATGCTTCGTCCCTCCATCAACGCACAATGGCCCAATTTATGGCGCAGGGGGAATGGACACGCCATATTAAACGAATGCGTTTGACCTATAAACAAAAAATGCAGCACCTTGTACAGGAGCTACAACGACATTTTGGTCAGCAAATAACCGTGTTAGGTGAGCAATCAGGACTCTATGTATTAGTGAAGATAAAGTCTCCACTTTCTGAGCAGCAGCTGATCCAACAGGCGGCGACTTACGGTGTGAAGGTTTATCCGACAAGCCCCTTTTTTATCCATCAAAAAAATGAGGAACCAATGCTGCAATTAGGCTTTAGTAAATTAGCGTTGGAAGAAATCAAGCTGGGCATCGAGCTGTTAAAAGAGGCGTGGCAGCCATAACCTTCAACGTTACGGCTCTTACCATACCACTTAAAAATAATCAATAAATGTTGGGATACCTACTGGTAAAACCGCCTCGAGCAATGCAATTTCCTCTGTACGTCCCTGTAATCGTTCAATTCGTTCTAAATAGGTTGGACGTTTGTAGCCTAACAGCATAGTAGCCAGTGTTTGCACTGTTAAATGCACAGCATTCATGTCCAACGTCTCACTTACCTTCTGCACAGAAAGGTTTCCATCTTTCATTTTAATGATGTAGGTGCCATTATTCCACGCCACAGTGCGATCACTGACAGCTAGCTGAAGCTCGAAATTCTGACCAATAAATGGATAGCGCAGTAAAAATTCTTTGACATCGACGATTCTTGCCATGAAATAAGGCGATACCTTTTGAATGATCTCACTGTCCTCTAATAGAAAGGCTACCGCTTCATTACCGGTTGTTTTCCCGTAGACATTGTAGACCATCGAGCTGTGAGCCGAGACGAAATTCCATAAACCTTTACGAGCCTCTTCCTGCAAATAGACGATTTCATCAATGTAATAATTTTCCTCCATAATACGATAGAACATGTAGCCCTGTGCCACATCTTCTTCATCATAGTAGACCGCTGCCTGAAGGTTCACATCACTATCTATAAATTTCTCCTCCCAGAAATCCTCCTGAAACTTCTCGTTCCAGGCAATACTATTGCGCACCATTACCCCATGCGTTTTCTGCGCATAGCGTGCGTAGATAGCCACCACATCCTCATGCTTCGGATCAACTCGGCGAATTTTCCCATTAAGCCCTGCATAATGTGGAAGCTGTGTATCCTTCACTTGAAATTCCACAATATCACTCATAATTTCCCATCCCTTTTTGCGGTAATAAGGGATAGAATATGGAAATAAATAGGATATATAATGTCCTTCATTTCGCATACTTTGCAGACTTTCAATTATCAAACTCTCCATTAAGCCATGTCCCGAATATTCAGGGTATGTCCCAACTGCTGTGATGCCACCCATTTCATAAATCTTGCCATGCACATTCACCTCAAAAGGCAAACTTAAAATTTGCGATACAAGCTGTGAACCATCAAACCACCCGATAGCATGCCCTTCATTAAATTGCCTACTCTTAGCATTCACAAAGCGACGATCCTTGTGAATGGACATTGACATTTGAAAGACATAATTCAGTAAATCAATGGACTGTGCCATTTCATCCAATCGAATTTCTCGCATGATTAAGCCTTTTCGTTGATTCATGATTCCCTCTCCTCATCAAATAACTCTCTTAATATCGACTGTGGTGCATCTAAAAAACGTTTGGTCACAATATAATGAATGGTATCCTCATAGCGAATGGATTCAATTTCTCCTTGATCAAAACTATAAATCGTTGCATTCGGATAGCCAAGCAAAATGGGTGAGTGTGTAGCAATAATAAATTGTGCCTCATGCTCAAGGTCCTTGATTATTTTCAGCAAGCTCAGCTGCCTCGTTGGTGACAATGCCGCCTCAGGCTCATCCAATAAATAAATGGCTTTACCCTTAAAACGATTCATAAATAACGCAAGAAAGGATTCACCATGAGATTGATGGTGTAGTGATTTCCCACCAAAAGCAGCATATTTGTTTGGATGGCGCTCTAACAAATCAATATGACTGGCAAATTGATAAAATGTTTCTGATCGAAGAAAAAACCCATTCGATATTTTTGGCAGCCACGACAAACGGATATATTCCCCCAATGAAGATTCCGCCTTATGTACTTCATATAAATTTTGACGACCACCACCAGCCGTATTGAAATCGCAACGATCAGCAATCGCCTCCAGTAATGTTGATTTCCCCGAACCATTTTCCCCAACAAAGAACGTCACATTCGTTGGGAACTCCAGCTCATGCAAATCCTGCAAGCTTGGAATATTAAAAGGATACTCCTGTTTATTGGGAATCGTATCCTGTAACACCTTACATGACTTTAAATACATTTCATTTCCTCCTTACTCTTATTATAGCGAACATCCCTCAAGCTGAAACGTAATCCACCTACCTGTTTGATTGAAATGTTACCTTTTTATGTATCCACCCAAGCCAGCCCAACATAAATAGCCTAAAACAGCTGACGAAGTCCCTACCATTTTCACAACTCGCTATGAGATATTTCCCGAGAAATAAATAAAAAACATGTCGAAAGTTGCAATTACTACCTGTAGTATCATGTCATATTTTTGATTTTTTTATAAAAAAAGTGGACATTGACCTCCTCTCTAACTGATTAAGTGAATGATTTCCCTGCAACATGCAGTAGTGTTTTCCATTGCAATTTTATTTCGCAGTGGCTTGCTGAATGATTGTCTCTAATAAGCGGGGTGTCTCTCTTTTCGATTACCTTGGAACCCTTTCTGAGCGATTCCATCCACTTTTGGATTACTTTCATTACCTAAATTGATCCGATTCAAAAAAAGGCTCAATACCTATTTCTTTTAATAAGAATTTCCGATGACTTCTTTTATCTACCAAATGTTGTTTAGGTATTAAAATTTCTTCTCTTAATCGCTGAAACAAATTCGGGTTATGCTCTGGAAACCATTCCTCATATCTGACCCCTTGATTTAATTCTATTTTTATTAAAAATAAAACAATATCTTCATACATATAGGGGAATTCTTTCTCTATCTGCTCATGATGTGCTAACAATGCATAAAGATAATCTTTTAAACGATAAAATCGCTTCTGGTCTAATGAATTCGAGCTCCATTTTTTATTTTCCTCCCACTCTTGTATGGGCTGAAATATCTGAAGAGAACCCGTTTCCCAAGTACCCAGCATACAAGTAAATGCAGCTATAGCGTATTTTCTCGTTTCATCATCTGGATCTCCAAAATATTTATAGTATTCCTCCCGATACTTACTAAAATTTCCGCTAGTATGATAACCTCCAATAGCAAAACCCTCCAACCCCCGTTTTGCTTGTTCTATGATATTATTTGTCATTCTACTTACTCGCCTCCTTTTCTTTACTATCTAATCATGTTAATATAACGTGATATTAACATAATTAACCAACCGGCAATGTAAAATATATTTATTCCATTCACCCACAATATGACTATTAAGTATTGTATGGGATTCTACGCCTCTTTCCCCTCACTAAGTTATAAACTTCTATAGGAAACTAATTACTAGTTTTCCTCTGTGCTTGGCTCTCTCATTTTATGATTACCTTCAGTAACTCGATGAGCGGGTTTCCTCTCTTTATGATCACCTCTAACGGCTTTTCGAACGGTTTCATTCATTCTTTGCTCACCATCTCCAAAGTTCTAACTATTATCTTTCGCTCATAAATTGAGTAACAATCAAAAGTCAGAAGGAGAATCGCGATGTTTGTGACGCATTACTACGAAAACAAGACGTCCGTTTTAAGTCAATTGCTCGTCAAGCTTCCTACTGTGGAAGAAGATATTCGCATTAAAGGGCGCAAGGCAAAGGTGTTGGAGGTACTTCAAGTTGATGACAACAATTTTCATGTGAAGATATTATTCGAAAAAATCCCTAAAAAGCAGCCTCTTAAAGAGCTTGGAAAGAAAAAGAGATAATCAACTAAAACATGGTTTATTCCCTTAATTTTCGGGAATAAAATAGGTAATGATTGCGAATCATTCACTTTAAATTTCTTCAAGCAAAACCGTTGACTTTTTAATTGATAACAATTATCATTATCAATAGATTATTTCTTTCTCCAAATTGCTTCATTCAGAATCCCCCTCTTTTTTGAATAAGCATGTATCAAACGGATATTCTTACATCAGACTAAGAGTATCCGTTTTTATCTGTACATGAGGAGAACTTTACATACTAAAGGAGCTGTTTTGACATGGATTATCGTATTGAAAAAGACACTATGGGTGAAATTAAAGTACCTGCTAATAAAATTTGGGGCGCGCAAACACAGCGCAGTAAAGAAAATTTCCAAATTGGTACAGAACAAATGCCAATCGAGCTTGTGCAAGCTATGACAATCCTAAAGAAAAGTGCGGCGATTGCGAATAATAAACTAGGCAAACTTTCTGATATTAAAGCAAATGCCATCGTGCAGGCTGCAGATGAAATTTTAAATGGTCAATGGGACGATCAATTTCCTCTTGTGGTTTGGCAAACTGGTAGTGGTACACAATCCAATATGAATGTGAATGAAGTCATTGCTCACCGTGCGAATCAACTATTAGAGGATGCAGGTGAAGCGGACCGTATTCATCCAAATGATGATGTCAATAAATCACAAAGCTCAAATGATACATTCCCAACAGCATTGCATATTGCGGCTGTTTTAAAAGTGGAAGATTATTTATTACCAAGACTACGTTTATTAAAAGCAACTTTGGAAGATAAAGCAGCTCAATTTAAGGACATTATTAAAATTGGTCGTACGCATTTACAGGACGCGACACCTCTCACATTAGGTCAAGAAATTAGTGGTTGGGCAGCCATGCTCTCAAAATCAGAGCATATGATTATCCAAAATATTGACTATATGAAGGAGCTTGCAATTGGTGGAACAGCAGTCGGTACAGGAATCAATGCTCACCCTGAATTTGGTGATCGTGTGGCTGAGGAAATTAGTGAGCTAACAGGCAAACAATTCACATCAGCTGCAAATAAATTCCATGCCCTAACAAGTCATGATGAAGCAGTTGTAGCACACGGTGCATTAAAGGCTTTAGCGGCTGATTTAATGAAAATTGCCAATGACGTTCGCTGGCTAGCAAGTGGCCCTCGTTCAGGTATTGGGGAAATTACGATCCCAGAAAACGAACCAGGCTCTTCCATTATGCCAGGTAAAGTAAACCCTACCCAAAGTGAAGCAATGACAATGGTTGTCACACAAGTAGTTGGAAATGACGCAACAATTGCCTTCGCCGCTTCTCAAGGTAACTTTGAATTAAACGTCTTTAAACCAGTCATCATTTACAACTTCTTGCAATCAACTCGCCTATTAGCGGATACAATGAAATCATTTAACGACCATTGTGCAGTAGGCATTGAGCCAAACAAAGAGGTACTCGATTATCATTTACAAAATTCATTAATGCTTGTAACAGCGTTAAACCCATATATTGGCTATGAAAACGCAGCAAAAATCGCAAAACAGGCCCACAAAGAAGGCACGACCTTAAAGGCAGCAGCCATCGCAAGTGGCTTACTTACAGAAGAACAGTTCGATGAATATGTAGACCCAGCAACAATGATTTATCCGAACGTAAAATAATGAAAGCGACCATAAAAAGATTGAGGCTAATGGGCTTCAATCTTTTTTGTTTATGAGAAATATCTTTAGCATGGATGAAAGCAAAATTAAAAGACATGAATCTCGATAGACTATCGAATCCATGCCAAATAGCTTCCTAATGAAAATAATTGTATCTATCCTATGCAGTCACTTCATCGGAGAGTGGTTTATTCTGCCTCCTATGTAATCCATAACTCCATTACAGATGCTTATAACTAGTTAAAATTCTCTCAGCTTATTTTATCCAGCTTTACATTAAACGACAATTCATCGTCAATTAGATTAAACGTATCAGCTTTATCTTGTTTAGATAATTTAGAGATATAATGATAGTAGTTTGGTAATAATTCAAAATCATAATTTAAATAATCTCGTATTAATTGGTCATCTTGAAATTTTGAAACATCCCCGTCTAACAAATCATGTTTTATTAACTCTTTAGTGTTGTTCGTAAAATCAGATACTACGTATGAAAGAACATTGTTCTCATATCGTAAGTTTTCAGAGGCACCTGAATAATTTAATAAAGATAGTAATTTCGCATTATTAAAATTCTGTTGGTTAGTTAAAGATGAAATCTCCATTAAGTAAATCGATTCTAGGTGGTCATGATAAGGATTTTCAATATCTACTCCATTATACATTGCTTGTTTCTCAAAGGGTCTTATTCTCCCGGTTTTTAATAGTAATAAGTGATTATGATTGCTTAGATAGATGTTTTTGGAAGTATCTAATCTAAGTAAATTATCTCCGTTTGGAAGTAATGGATTTAATCGTTTTATCTCTCCTGTTGAAGTGTTTACTAAAAAAATACATTGATAAAAGGGATGTCCATAGTTAATTTCTCTTTTCGTAATAAAATACAATAAATATTGAGGATTAAGATAAATTAACTTGGAATAATAGCTTTCATCCTTAATTTCTTCAGAAGAAAAATAATTATTTAAATTTAATGTGATAGCATGTATTTGATTAAATGTTTCAAGATTAATTCTATAAAAGTTTATGTTATTTTTTTCTTTTAGACTAAAACAAAATTCATTATTCATAATATCCAAAGCAAACTCGTCATAGCGGGTGTCTAAACGTTGTATATTTTTGATCGTGCCGTTTTTTAAATTAATCTCACAATGCGCAATACTAGCATGTTCTAATAAAATAGCCTCGAACTCTTCTTTAATTTCATTTGTAGGAATTAGTTGTTTATTATTCAAAAATATTCCCCCTTCAATATTGCTAATAAATATTTCACTTTGAGCTTTTACTCCTTTCTGGCCTCTGTATAAAGAAGTTTTTCGAGTTCGTCCACCTTGCTCCCGTCTAATTGGTGTGTGAGCCCATATGTTTCACCCTTGCCATCGTTATTGATGATTACGTTGAGATCGTGAAGTAATTCAGTGAAATACGTAAAACACTTAGTTAATTCTCCATAGGACTCAGCTGTATCAAGACCTTGCTGTTTCTCAACCGATATTACATAATCCAGATGTCCCATCAAAATCTGCAGTACATTTAAATTTTCAAAATCCTTTTGAAGGTCTTCCCCTTGAACCCTAAAATATATCATTTCCTTCGTGAGACGATCTGCCCTTAGATAATATTCGTCTACGTCTGTTGTTTTGTTAATATCTTGGGCATGATAGGCAATCCAAGCTTCCAACGTTGGTTCAATCTCATAGTTATTGAAGCCTTCAGGGGTTGATACATCATTCCAGATTTTCGAAGGGTTTACTGCTGCTACGTGTTTGATTGTTGTTTCTTCTGTTTTTACCTGTTCCCCTTTCGTTTCTCCTTCCTCGGTACAACCTATTAACAATCCACTTATCAATAGTCCTGTCAATACAACATTTACGAGCTTCATCTCTCTCACTCCTCTTTAGAAGGTTAGCCATTTATTATAATAATACCTTACACTAGTTAATTTTTATAATATTTTCCATTTAAAAGTTACGTTTAACATGGCTGATTCTCTATGTATCTCGCAGTAATAGCAAAATTAAAAGCCACCCTCATGATGAGAGCGACTTTCCTAACCTCCTAATATTCACTTTTCAATAGGGAAAAGATAGCGAGATCCACATACTTCCCTTTTTCAAATTCATGTTGCCTCAAAAGACCTTCTTGAGAAAAGTTTAATTTTTCCAATAGTTTGATAGATGCTGTGTTTTCTGGCTCTATTTTTGCTTCGATTTTATTGATTCCCATGGATGTAAAGGCAAAGTGGATGATCGAACTTAAAGCCTCTTGCATCACACCCTTCCCCCAATAGTCAGGGTTTAAATCATAGCCAATTTCTATACGATTATGCTCTTTTTCATAATTCAAATAGCCACATGTGCCAATCACCTTGTTGGTCTGAATTTCCTCGATTACCCATCTTAAGCCTTTTTGTTCTTTAAAAATTTTCTCATACCAATTGATTTCATCAATAGCATCTTCAACTGAAGCAAACAATGGTAATGGCAGGTACTTCACTACATTTTCATTAGAATAAAGTCTCAAAATATCTTGGCCATCATCCATTATCCCTTTTCGTAAAATAAAACGCTCTGTTTCCAATTGAGGAAAAACCGTAAATTCGAATTGTGTATGCATACTACTCCCCTTTTTCACCATTTATTAGCATTTTACTATTGAATAATAACACAAAAATCTCTCATACTCTCTTTTACTGCTATTACAAATCACTCGTTATTATAGTAAATTGATTACAACCAAATGGCACCAACTCCGTCTAATAATTGAAAGGGTGTGGAAGATGCTTGAACATGTGAGAACATCAATAGAAGTTAGCGGTGAATGTAGTAAGGAGGAGAGGCTTGAATGGTTGATGAAGGCATACGGAGATGACATAGCACGTCTTGCCTTTACGTATATGAAGCACAAGCAGCTTTCGGAAGATATTGCGCAAGAAGTGTTTATAAAGTGCTATGAGCATTTAGATAATTTCAGGAATGAATCTTCCTATAAAACATGGTTATATCGAATTACTGTCAATCTATGTAAAGATAAATTAAAAAGCTGGTCTTATAGAAATATTGTTCTGACAGAATTTTTCTCAAAAATTAAGAGTACTAGTCAATCCCCTGAGTTGGAATTAGTCGGACAGGAGGATAAACGATTACTTTCTGAAAAAATCCTTGCTCTACCAATAAGATACCGAGAACTCATTATTTTCTATTATTATGAAGAGCTGTCCTATAACCAAATAGCTGATTTGTTAGATTTGCGTTTACAAACCATTAAGTCTCGACTTCATAGGGCTCGACTTATGCTCAAAAAATCAATGGAAGGGTGCAAGATAAATGAATGATATGTTTAAAAATATAGGCAAGGCATTGGATGACACGGCATTCCAGGACATTCATTTTAATGAGAAACATAAAGAAAAAGTAAGGCAGAGGCTTCGAAAAGATTACAAGAAACAGCCCCAATTCCAATCCATTTTCAATCATTTGTTACCTATAGCAGTCATTGGTTTTTTTCTTATAGGAGCTAGCTATTTTATGGTCACGGAGCTGACAGTACAACCAGTTGATAAGGGAGACCGTTCACAAGAACCTATAATGGAAACTACTCTTTATCATCCCCCGATCCAAGAAGAATTTTACGGGGATATGACGAAAGAGGATGTCGTGAGTAAATTATTAAATTCGATTGATTATTTTCACTCAGCAGCTGGAAAATTTGAAGAACATAAAATTTCTCAAGACGGTTCCACTAGAACATTGGGTGTTACTTATAAAGTAAGTACCAAAAAAGAAGTTGGAGGCTATGAAAAAATAATCGCTTTAGATGATAACACGACGGGAATCAAGAACGATACACAGGAGTACTTTTATAACAACAGAAAGAGCTGGTTAAAATATACAGCACTTTATGGACAAAAAGTTTATACAGTTAGTGAAACGAAACAGAAATCAAAACGAGACGTAGTTACTCCTGAGCAAGCTTTTAGTATTGACTTGAAATATCCGCCTATTTCATATAATAAATTGAGAGAAAGACCTTCATTTGGAAGTTCAAGTATGTCGTTATTCGCTTATGAGAAAGCTGCTAGTTATTTAAGAAATATGGAGCATTGGGAGATTGAAAAACAAAATGAAGCGTTGTTAGGTCATAATACAATCGTATTAGCTGGGAAAATGGATGAAACGGTGACAAATAGTGAAAATTTAAAAGGCACGACAGAAGCGTTTCGTTTTTGGGTGGATAAAGATACTGGGATTCTCGTTAAAAGTGAAACATATGACCAAAATGGTGAGCTGACAAGCTATGTTCATCCAGAAAGGCTTGAAGTGAATGTATCTATTGACCCACAAGAATTTATTCCAGACTTAGAGGGCTATCAGCTTCCTAGCAAACAGAAAAAAGATTGAGGCTTATTGCTTCAATCTTTTACTTTATGAAGATTTTAATTTCTCAACATCAGCAAACATTTCTCAACTATTTCTACCTCATCTACTGACAGTTGGTCTAACAGCAGTGCCAGTTTTTTCTCATGTTCCTCTCCTTCTTCTCCTATCCAGCAAATGTAGATTTCGCAATAATCTCCTTTGGGAAGGAATTTTTTTAGAAAGTCACATACATGGTGAAAAGTTCTTTTGGCTTTTTCATAGTTATGGGGGGAATACACTTTATTTTCGTTATGCATTTGCCAAATGGGCTCTCCCTTTGTTTCGATTTCATATACATAGGGTGTTGTAAAATGCTTTGCCTGTACAATTTGGCGATTCTCTTTTACCGAGAAAAAATAATTTATGTCAACTTCATTTTCTGTATAGTCATCCTGTATTTCAACTGGAAAATTGAAGCCTATATAGGTTGTCATACTCATATTTTGCTCCTCCTATTAAAAAACCCTGTAAATGTACAGGGTGTCAGCAACGTAGCTGTTGATAATGTAAATAGACACGCTTTGGAGTTCGTGCTTCTACGAATACTTCTTGCATCACCAATTCCTGGACCACGCTTTGAAGAAATTGCTTGAAGCAAAAAGGCTTCAAACGACGGGTTGTCCGCTTCCTTTTGTGAGGCTTGCTACCGTAGTTGGTCTACCGTGATGGCTGTTGCTTTGATGGTTTGGTGTTGCGGCGGTGTTTTTGGTTCAATATAGAGCGTTGTGTAATACGCATCCGCAATGACAATCACGTAAATAATGAATAGTAATCGTTTTGTTCAATGGTTCAAAAAAATCATTTCTCCCTTTTTTATAGCTGACAACGAAAACTTGTCTACTTATCATACGAGCAATTGATCAAAAGGTTTCAAAAATATTTAAAGGGAGACAATTTTCTGTCTCCCTTACGCCTCTAGGCTTCTGCCACCATCATTTTCCCAGCGATCAATGTCCCAGTGATCCTCATCTTTTTCTCTCAAAATACCCATTGCATTCAATGGAACGAATGACATTTTGTCCCTCACCCTTTTCAAGCGTTCTTCTCTAGTTTATGAAGGGAAAGGGGTTTTCGTTCATCGTAAAATAGGCTTAATTTTAAAGCCTAAGGCAATCGCAGCTCCAATGCAGCTAAAAAGACAGCCTAAGATTAAATAAATACTGAGTGTTGATTCGCCGATGACAACAGACGCAATACCACCAATCACGGGGAATAATGCAACCATATAGCCACTTTTTGCCCCTCCAATTCGTTCGACTAGTTTTAAGTAAAATAACCATGCGAAAAAGGATGCAATAAGCGTTAAATACAAGAGCGCCGATAAGTAGGTAAAGGATTTGGGTATTACGACTGTTTGTCCCTGTAGCCAAACAATGGCACACATGACTGCACTACCCACTGCAAAACCAATGGCATTCGCATAAATCGGGTTGATTTGATGCTTGGCATTTCGGGCAGAGCTTGCATCCCCAATGGCTGTTAGGACAGTCCCTACGAAGGCAATTAACACTCCTTTTAACTCCATATTATGTAAAGATGGATAAATCAGCACCCCCACGCCGATGACGCCTAAAATACCGCCAATTAAAACACGACGATGCAATGGCTCCTTGAGAAATATCCGTAGGGCGATGGGTGTTAGTATGACTTTTAATGAAAAAATTAATGTGACAATAGCAGCCGAGCTCCATATCGTCGCATAATACAGCGCTAAATAGCTGAATGCAAAATTACAAACGCCAAAAACGATGATAAAAGGTACATCGCCCTGTTGTGGTTTACCCTGTGGCTTCAAGAACCAAGCAAGGATGAAAAATAAAAGGGCTGTCATGACTAAACGATAGGTTAAAGATAATTCTAAACTGACTGGCGTTCCTTGAATTTTGACTGCAATAAAATTAAGACCCCAGACAATCAAACAAAAGATATACATAAAATTTGTCATGCTGTTTTAAATTCCTTCTCCGATGCTATTCCTGCCATCTTCCCATAATGATCGTGTGATAGAACCTGCCATCTGCAAGGCATTTATCATTTTTCAGAATGCCTTCCACTAAAAAGCCCATTTTTTTATAGAGCTGTATCGCTTTCTCATTGGTTTCTAACACTTCTAGTGCTATTTTGCGAATACCATTGGCATCTGCCCAATCAATGGATTCTTGCAGCAAGGCTTTTCCTATGCCATAGCCCCAAAACTCTTTACTGACTCCAACACCAAAGGTTACTTTATGGGCAAGCCTTTTGAGTGGAGAGCCCTCACATCTTGAGAACCCAACGATCCGATCACCGACAACCGCTACTAAACATAAATTTTTTGAGCTTTCGCTATCCTGTTGAATAAGCTGCTCAAAGCCTGCTCGATCAATCAATGCCTCGCCCTGTTCACGATCGAAGTTTTCCGTTTCACCGTCTAATTGCAAGCGTAAATCTGATAAGGCTTGGGCATCTTCGCGTCGGGCACAGCGAATTGTATAGGATAGCTCTTTTATCTGGAGCTCTTTCTGATCAATCAGCATGTTGGAATCCTCCAATTGACTGAATCCGCACAAAACGATTATGCCAAATGGATTCGTGATGTTGAATAATTTGTGGTGCTGCCAGTACATTACTATCTAAGGTGCTATGTGCATCTTCTATTAAAATATTATGATGGTAGCCATGACTAAAAGCACTACGGATTGTTGTATCAAGACAAAACTCTGTTTGAGCACCCGCGAAAATCAATTGGTCGATGTGATGCGCTTGTAAATAAGCTGCAAGCTCCGTTTGATAGAAAGCGTCCCACGTTGTTTTTTGAATCACTTGATCCTCCGCCTGTCTAAGTAATCCATGATACAGTTCCCAGCCTGGTTGACCTAATGCAAAATCCACATCATCTGCGTCTGTATGCTGAATAAAAATAACGGGTACTTCGTTGCGCCGTGCCCATGTAATGGAGGCATTAATATTTTTGATAATAGCTTCACTGTTCCAAAGATTTTGCTGGCCATCTAGAAAGAAAGCCTCCTGTATATCGATAATGATGAGTGCTTGTTTCATCGTATCCTCCTTTGTGCATCAGTAGTAACTTTTTTAATTGTACAGAAAACGATCTTCCATTAAAAGAAAATTTTGCACAACAAAAAGCACCTTTACAACATCGTAAGGTGCCTCAACTATGTACACTACCATCTAATACATGCCACTATTAGATGGTGTCATGCGCTCGCATCATTTGATATAGGCTAATGTTTGATAAACTTGGTGAACCGAATGATTAAATGCTTGCTGTTCCTCTTCGTTTAAATGCAATTCAATTACACTTTCAATACCAGCTCCCCCTAAAACAACAGGGACACCAATGCAGGCATTGTCTACTTGATATTCGCCCTGTAAATACGTAATGATGGGCATTACTTTCCGTTGATCCTTCACAATCGCTTCAATCATTTGGACAATGGCGGCAGCTGGGGCATAATAAGCACTGCCATTGCCAAGTAGGGCGACAATTTCGCCTCCACCTTTTCGCGTTCGCTCCACTAATTGCTCAATCTGTGCTTGTGGCATTAATTTTTCTAATGGTATTCCTCCGACATACGTATAGCGAACGAGTGGCACCATTTCATCGCCATGTCCACCCAAGACGAAGCTCGATATATCCTCGACAGCAAGCTGAAGAGCCTGTGCGATAAAGGTATTAAAGCGCGCTGTATCTAAAACACCTGATTGTCCCATGACACGATTTTTGGGAAAACCCGTTGTTTCCAGACAAACATAGGTCATAGCATCGACAGGGTTACTTAAGACGATAATATAGCTAGTTGGCGCATAACGTTTGATTTGTTCGCTTACCGTGCGGATGATTGCCGCATTTGTATGAATTAAATCCTGCCGTGTCATCCCAGGCTTTCTTGCAATACCTGCCGTGATAACCACAATATCAGCATGAGCTATTTCCTGATACTTTGAAGTAGCCGTCACCTGTACGTTAAATCTTTCTATTGGTCCAGCTTGGAGAATATCTAATGCCTTCCCTTTCGCAGCATTTTCGAAGTCTGGTAAATCGATAAGCACAATATCCCCGATCTGTTTCTGTGCGACCATTAACGCTACGGTTGCACCTGTATGTCCAGCGCCAATGATGGCGATTTTGGGTCGCCTAAAGCTCATTTGCCTCCCCCTCCTAACGACATAGATTCATCGACTACTTATCTGCCTGCTCATCCTCTACAAGTTTTGTTTGTTGAGGCTTCTGGCGAGTGCTTGTTTTTTTGGCTGCTGCCTCCGTCACTTTTATCGGCTGTGTTTCATCAATAATCGCTGTGAATACTTCATTGGCTGCTCGTGGAATTACATGTGCGCTTAGTAGCTTGCTCGTTCGCGTTGCTGCCGCTTTACCAGCATCAACCGCAGCCTGTACTGCACCAACATCTCCCTCGACAATAATGGTTACGATACCACCGTCTACTAGCTCCTGTTTCACTAATTGGACATTGGCTGCCTTTAGCATGGCGTCCGCAGCTTCAATGGAGCCAATCAAGCCATACGTTTCGATCATTCCTATCGCTTCTGTCACTGTGCTCACCTCACGATTCATCTGTGCCATCTATAATGCCAACAACAATGGCATCAATTGGACAAATACTGGACGTAGAAAAACTTCGTACAGCAGCACTGCCCATTGTTAAAATGACGTTATCTCCAACACCTGCACCTATACGATCTGCCGCAACAATTTGTTCATCACTTAGTTGACCATCCAGCTTTATTGGCTGGATAATGAGTAATTTCAATCCCTGTAGCCCTTCCTCTTTACGTGTTGCCCAGATATTTCCGACCACTGTTCCTATCCGCATGCATCCTCATCCTTTTTCGTGAAACTGAAGTTCAATTTCTAATTTTTCCACGGCCTCCTTCGCCAGTGCCGTCAACCTTGCCTCTTTGGGGACTATCACTGTCTCACCTTGATAACGGCTTACATCATTTGCCGTTATAATCTTGTGGTTAATTTTAATTGGAGGACTGACGAAGTTATTGTAAGGCTCTCCTGCCATCTTGCCTGTTATAATTGTACCCGTTTCACCCTGTTGGATGAAGGCTGCGTTTGCTTCATCTGTATCAATATGCATTTCTAAATGATAGTGATCAGCCACACGAATTTTCACTTGCTCAAAGGTAATGGGACGTCGCCCTTGCACCTTAACGGAGACGTATTGACCGTTCTGAACCCCTAACTGCTGTGCATCAGCAGGTGCCATATGAATATGTGCTTGTGCGATAATGACCCCTTCTTGTAAAATCAAACTTCCTCTAGGTCCTACCAGGATACAGCTAGCTGAACCAGCAATTTCTCCCGATTCACGCAAAGGTGGTTGAATTCCTAGGGCAATGGCATCTGTATGACTAATTTCAATTTGTGTGAAGGTGCGAGTTGGACCTAATACACGTACATTTTGGATGCTTCCTTTTGGTCCCACCACCTGTAGCGTTTCATGTGCTGCAAACTGACCGGGTTGAGCTAACATTTTTTTTACACTCAGCGTAGCACCTTTGCCAAATAGCTGCTCGACATGCTCTTGTTGTAAATGAATATGCCTTGCTGAGATACCTATAGGAATTTCATTGGGTGTAGGAGCTGCTTCTTTTTTAGGTAGTAATTCGGCTATGACATCATTAACAATTTTTATTATTGCTTGTTCATTCATATAGCCACCTCACTCATTATTGCATTTTTAAAATCGCTTCCAATTCTGCATGTGGTCGCGGAATCACATGTACAGATAATAGCTCTCCAACACGTTGTGCAGCTGCTGCTCCTGCATCTGTTGCGGCTTTCACAGCCCCTACATCCCCACGAACAAGCACCGTGACAATACCTCCACCAACATGGACTTTACCAACAATATTCACGTTGGCAGCCTTGACCATTGCATCAGCTGCTTCAATAGAGCCCACTAAGCCCTTTGTTTCAATCATTCCTAATGCGCCTAAATTCATTTCGTATCCCTCCTTCTATTAAAATGCCTCTGCATCTTCAGGTAATGTTTGGCCACCATCAATAATGATCGATTGACCCGTAATAAAGCCTGCCTCCTTACTACTAAGGAACAATGCAGCATACGCTATATCCTCCACACGACCAAGGCTACCAAAAGGAATCGCCTTCGCCATCTTCTGTAGATAGGTGTCACCAAGACCATCTAAGCCTTCTGTTGCGATATTTCCTGGTAACACGGCATTGACCGTAATATGATAGGGTGCTAATTCAAGAGCCGCAGTCCGCATAAACCCTAATTGAGCTGCCTTACTTGCGGCATAATGTGTCCATCCAGCATAGCCAGTCACTGGACCCGTTATCGACGAGGTAATAATGACCCTGCCAGCATTCGCTTTCTTTAAATGGGGCACGCAAGCTTTGACAGCAAACATCGTTCCTCTGGCATTGACATTTAATACCTGATCCCAATGGTCCGTCGTCATGTCCTCTAGTTTCCTCGAGGGAAATATACCAGCATTGGCACATAAAATATCGATGGAACCAAAAGAGCTAGCAACCTCCGTAGCCATGCTTTCAACAGATTCATAGTTTTCAACATCAACAGTGGCAGCAGAAGCGGAGAATCCTTGCGCTTGTAATTGATTTGCTACATCTGTGGCAGCTTCCATACCTCTTGCTGCAATCACCACATGAGCACCCTGTTCAGCAAATACGGTAGCAATCCCCTTCCCAATTCCTTTACTACCACCAGTAACTATGACAACCTTCCCTGTTAAATCGACCTTCAACTCGTTCCTCCACCTTTCCTTTTATTCATTTTAAGTACTTGGCTTTTTCGCAATTTCTGTTACTAATCCATTCACCGCGATATCTGGCCTTAAAATAGTTGAAGAGGCAATCCATTGATTGGCTGCTTTAGCTAGTTGTGTACCTATGGCTATCGCTTCCTGAATGGCCGCTGTGTCCCCTTCAATGGCAATGGTTACTAGAGCCAAATCGATGGTTTCTTGTCGAAGTATTCGAATATCCGCTGCTTTAAGCATAGCATCTGCGATTCGTATTGAAATCGCAAGTCCTCTTGTCTCCACAATACCAATCGATTTCATCATGTAACAACACTCCTGCTAATATCTTTGTATCGTCATCCCTTTTTCCTGAATCATTTCTTGTGCTAGTGGTGTAAGTTTTGTGTGGGCAGGTAGTGTCAGCCGTTTCCCCTTGTACGATTGAAGCATCTCTGCTGTCAAATAGTTTGCCACTATAGTCGAACGAGCCGGTTCCTCTTGCTGCTTTAAAAATCGAATAAGCTGTGCAAATAACTGAATGTCACAGCCAAACTCCTTTAAGCGCTCTATATGATGCAGCAACATTTTCATGTAAGGATTCGGTTCCTTTGCTGTGACAACAGCAGATAATTTTTCATTTGGAATTAAAATTGCTGTTTGATTGCTAACCAGCAACTCAGACAGGTACAAGGCTGCCGGTGTAGTAGGCAAGCCTTGGGCACTGCTGACGATAAATGCTTGATCCACTTCGAGAAAAACAATAGCATCGTAGAATAGCTGAGTGGGACTTGTGGTTTCATTTGCCTGCCACTCCTCAACATGGCAATAGCTTTGTAATACGTCCACCTGTTTCTTAGAAATGGTCGTATGAGAATGGACAAGCAAAAGTCTTTTATGCTTTTTATCCATCATCGATATGACTACTTCTTCGATGATTCTCTGTAATTCTTTTATATCCATACCTGTCACTCCATTTTGATAAGCTTGCCAATTGTATGCTGTTGAAGAGCGGCGGCATTCGCTTCATCTGTATCTACATGCATCTCAAGGACGAATGCTGAGGAGACACGCACAACCACATTCATTAATCGGAGCTGACGTCCATCCCCACAGATTTCAACCGTCACGATTTCCTTATCTTGGACATTGAAGGCAGCAGCATTGGATACAGCCATATGAATATGTGCTTGTGCAATAATCAATCCTTGTGTTTTATGGAGAGTTCCATGAGGTCCAATTAATGTGATTGATTCAGATTTTTCTAAGTCGCCTGACATACGAATCGGTGGTGTTACACCAAGCTTGATGGCATCCGTTTGACTGATTTCGACTTGGGTTGCAGTGCGAAATGGGCCTAAAACCCGAACCTTGTCAATTTGGCCTTTGGGTCCCTTAATCGTTAGAACATGCTGTGAAGCAAATTGACCTGGCTGGGAAAGTTCCTTCCATTTCTGTAACGCTGCGTCTCTACCAAATAAATAATAGAAATCCTCCTCATTAACATGACAATGACGGGCAGAAATCGCAATCGGGATACTTTGATTTGTAACTTCAGTGGCATGTATTTGATTGTTTGTCATCACAATCCCTCACTTTTCACTTAGGTAAAATTGCGTATAATTCTGAATGAGGGCGTGGAATAACATGTACCGATAATAGCTCACCTACCCGACGTGCGGCCTCAGAGCCTGCATCCGTCGCTGCCTTGACTGCCCCGACATCACCTGTCACCAGCACCGTCACAATGCCGCCACCAACATGTACTTTCCCTACAATATTGACGTTTGCTGCCTTTACCATGGCATCTGCCGCCTCAATTGATCCGATTAAGCCTCTTGTTTCAATCATGCCTAAAGCTCCATTTATCTCTACGCTCATTTCCTTTTCCTCCTCTAATTACTTAGCTTTGTGAGTACTTCCTCTACAATCTTTTCAATGGACAACCTGTCAATAGACACCCCTTCAATTGCTTGCATCGCTGGAGCCTGTATATTTTGTGGATGCTTTGGGGGTGGAATCGTTAGTGCCTTCACACCATAGGCCACTCTTTTTTTATTTAATAAATGATGTGCAGAAATATTATCACTCGTAATATTTCCCCCATAGGCCCCACAGCCCAATGTAAAGGAAGGCGTTAAACTTGTCGTACCGCCTGCAGCCCCAACAGATGCTAAAGTATTGACTAATATTCTGGACACGGGCATTTGAGCGGCAAACTGCTTAACAAAATGTTCGTCCTGTGCATGAATAGCCAGGCTATGTCCTCTCCCTCCAACGTCAAGCAAGCGACGGCAAATCTTTACGGCTTCTTCCTGAGAACGAGCCGTATAAAGACCTAGGATGGGAGAAAGCTTCTCCATGGAAAATGGATACTCCTTCCCAATCTGATGTTCCTCCGCGACTAATACGCGTGTATGTCGAGGGACATCAATATTAGCCATTTTGGCTATTACGGTTGCTGGCTTCCCGACAATTTGGCTATTTAATGTACGAGCTACTGGTGAAATCACCTTTGCTAATTTTTCCTTGTCCTGCCCACTTAGAAGGATGGCCCCATTTTCTGCTAAAGCAGCCATCACCTGTGCTTTGACCTCCTGATGTACGACAATAGCTTGTTCTGTGGCACAGATCGTACTATTATCAAATGATTTACTATCGATAATTTGCTTCATTGCCTCGTTCACATTTGCTGTGCGATCAATATAGACAGGAACATTCCCAGGGCCAACACCATAGGCTGGTTTCCCTGAGCTATAGGCAGCTTTGACAAGCCCTGCTCCACCAGTTGCTAAAATTAGCTGTACATCACGATGATGCATAAGTTCCTCTGTTCCTTTTATTGTTGGATGGCTAATCCATTGAATAAGTCCCTCTGGTGCTCCTGCATGAACGGCTGCCTGCTGACAAATTTTCAATGCCTCGATAGTGCAGTTGACTGCTGTTGGATGAGGACTAAAGACAATGGCATTTTGGGCCTTTAGGGCAATTAGCGTTTTAAAAATGGCTGTAGCAGTCGGGTTCGTAACAGGTGTAACTGCCGCAATAACACCAAATGGATAAGCAATTTCCACCTGCCTTGCTACCCTATCCTCATGTATAATGCCGATTGTCTTTTCATGCCGAATGGCTTCATAGACACCTTGAGAAGCCAACTCATTTTTTATTTTTTTATGTTCAATAATGCCCATCTTTGTTTCCGTAACAGCTAATACAGCAAGATTTTCTGCCTGTTTATAAGCAGCTTGGGCAATGGCCTCTACAATTCGATCGACCTGCTCTTGCGTAAAGCTGGCATACATTTTTTGCGCAATCGAAGCGGCTGCTATTCCGTCTCTTGCCTCTTGTATCGAAACCAAATCTTGGTCTCTCACCATATGACGAACCTCCCGTCATGTAAATTTTTTTAGGGCAATTAAGTCGCTCGAATTAGCTACAGAGACAGTGCCTGATGATTGCTGGTGCAGACTTTGCCAATGCTGTAATTCATGCGTAGATAATGCTACATAGGCAGGGGCAGTTGTTTGCTGCGTCTGATGTTGGTTTTCTTTTATTAATCGAAATGATTGCCATTCCTGTAATTCCTCATTTGATAACGTTTTAGAAGCTTGTTCAGGCTGAGAGCCTTGCGTTAGTTTTTCCAATACCAATTCAGTAATCTTGGCAATTAGCTGATTGTCCATATGCTCACTCCTTTTCGATTAGCATGGTGAGAACAGATTCGTCATACGCTTCAATAATTGCGGTTGCATCAGGTAAATAATCCTTTGGGTATGTGGCACTAGGAATGATGCCAATTGAAAAGCACATGCCAGCATTTTTAGCAAAGAGCATATCTGCATTCGAATCGCCAATCATCACGGCTTTCTCAAGCGATACTTGAAATTGTTCCTTTGCCACATATGCTAAGTCTGGGAAGGGCTTACTGGATGTAGCTTGGTCACTTCCTAGAACGAAATCAAACAAAGCTAATAACTCTAGCTGTTGTAAATGTGATTTGGCTCGTGCCGTTTGATCAGCTGTAATCACCCCTAATTTCATCCCTTTATTTTTTAAGGTTATTAAGAGATTACGAATACCTGGTAATGCCTGTACCTTGCTATTTTCCTGCTGCGATGTGGCTAAGTTGGAAGCTGCTCTCGCAAGTGTTACCCCTCTGCTCCATGGGATTCCCTGCTGATAGAGTAAGAACGCCACGATCGTCTCAGCTTCTTGTATACTTCCAATAGCTAGAGGACTCGTTGGGTCAATCGTTGTTCCATTGTCATTAACCCCTATGTTTCTTAAAAAAGTTTGTAAGGAAAAATAGATCTCTAAGTCTGAATTTTCAGTTAAATTAGCATATAAATTTTTGGCCCAGGCAATCCATAAAGAATCTATTTCTATGATTGTTCCATCCTTATCAAAAATGACCCATTCCACTTTTGTCATAGGAAAACCCATCCCTTTATTTATTCTCGTATAGCCTCTATTGGCGATACTGGTGCTTGCACCTCTACCTGCACTGTAGCGTCCTTCGCAAAGCGTTCCTCTGGTGCATCCTCGTTAATATGGTGTCTTGCCCACACCCAATAATAGATCGTTGCCACTGCAAAAACAGCCAAACAAACGATGAAAAAAGTCAAATTCGCAAAGAAGCTCGCAAAGATAGCAATGATGGCTAGCACAAGTGAGACAATAGGCGTAAATGGATACAGCGGTGTCTTAAAGGTACGTACTAAATGAGGTTCTTTTTTACGCAAAATCAACACCGATAAATTCATCGTAATATACGATACTAATGCCCCAAATGTAGAAATTAAAATTAAATCATCTGGATTAAATAAAATGACTAACACTAACCCGATAAAGCCTGGCAAAATAATGGCCATATATGGTGTTTGACGCTTTTTATGCATCTTCGATAACATGCTTGGCAAATAGCCTGCACGTGATAAAGCATAGACCTGACGAGAGTAAGCCAAAATCACACCCGAAAAGCTTGCAATTAGTCCTACTAAGCCAACAGATGCTAAAATCTGCGCCAACCAGTACGTATTTCCAAAAACAGCGGCAATCGCTGCTGGCAATGGATCTTCAGCAACCGTCATGACATCGATGCCAGCTAGCCCAATGGCAACAGTTGTTGTCAAAATGGATAAAATCAGCAAGGTCACCATACCTGAAATTAATCCCTTCGGCATGTCCTTCTGCACATCTCTCGTCTCCTCTGATAACATAGGCAACATCTCGATTGCTAGGAATAGCCACATCGCATAGGGCAATGCTGACCAGATGCCTTTAAATCCACCTGGTATAAGATCGCCATTCTCAGGGAATAAATGGCCCACATTAATTTGTGGTAAACCAACGAAATACATTAATACTAATAGCCCTAACGCGATAAAGACAAGCACCATTTCGATTGTGGCGTATTCCTTAATGCCAATAATATGAACCCCCATGAACAGAGCATACATAAAGGCAGCTGCCACCACTGTCGGTACGGCTGGAAACAAAAAGCTGATATAGCCCCCAATACCAATCGCGATAATTGGTGCGGCAATGACATATTGCAGCACGACACCAACTCCTGTAATAAAACCGATATAACGCCCCATCGCCCGTCGAGCAAAGGAGTAAGGTCCTCCTGCATAAGGTAACATCGTCGATAATTCAGAAATACCTAAGGTCATCGTTAAATACATAATCGCCATAAATAATGTGGCAATGAGCATTCCTAAAAAACCAGATTGACTTAAACCAAAATTCCAGCCAAAGTAGTTACCAGAAATCACAATGCCGACGCCAATTGTCCATAAATGGATGGGTGTAAGGGCTTTCTTTAATACGATGATTTCATCCTTTTTCGAAGACATGTTATTCGCCACCTTTGATCGTTATTTAGTTGGTACAGTCTTGATACTTTTCTACATAAGCTTTCACTAAATCATCACTCTGAAGCGTGTAATTTTCACCAAGTAAGCGCGTTGTCTCATTATCACGACTTCCAATCCACGAAATAAGCTGTAGTCTTCTCATTAATATAAAAGTTGGAATCATTTCTTTTTCTTCGTCTGTTAATAATCGAATTTTGCTGTAGCCCTTAAGCCATGAAGCGATCAACTCATCAAGATACGGCATGTGCTCAATAAAGCTCACCGATGTGGCTAAATCATATAAAAACCACCCAAAACCACAATCATCAAAATCAATCACTTTAATTTCGTCCCCATAGATGAGTAAATTAGCTAAGCGTAAATCCGCATGGATAAGACCAAATCGTGTTTTATCTTTCCCAAATGCCTCAAGCTTCTTTTGAATGATATGTGATGCTTCCTCATATAAAGCGATTCGTGCAGGGGTCATTCCTAGTCCATCCTGCCATCTCGCCCATTTTGGAGATTGACCTAGAATCGTGTCATAGTCCCATGTCATGCGCTGAAAGGCTTGGTAATAATCATGCTGCTCGATTGTGTGTTTATGGAACATGGCTGTAATTTCGCCTAATGTTTCAAATTGCTGAATTAAGTCATCTTCATTATTCTCATCAGGAGCATTACCCTCCAAAAATGTAAATAATGTGCTATAATATATCGTGTCATTATACGAATGAGCATGTACGTAGTCACCGTCATCTGCTCGCATCGGTAGTGATACATCAATAGGAGATTGCTCATGGAGCGAGTTTAACCAGGCAATCTCCGCTTCGATCTCCTCTTTTTTATGGTAATTTGGTCGGCTGATCCTCAGAATATATTTTTTGCCCTGCCCATCTTCTACGAGATACGTCGCATTTTCGGAATAATCAATCATTTTACAAGATGCTTCTAGTAAACAACTAAACTCCTTTAATGCATCATTTGCTGCTTGATGAAAGTTGGAAAGGACCAATTCTAAATCTATGAAATCCATTTGACCCATCTAGAAAACCCCCTGTTTACTAAATTGACAAGCTTTCTTTCCTTTAATAGCGTGCAAATTTCACAAGCTGCGCTGCTTCTTTTATGCCCGCCTCACATTTTTCAAGCAATTCATCACAGTACGCTTTATCACATAATAGCCCTGGCTTAAATTGCAACACACGTGTATCCAGCATTGAATAAATGGCCCATACACCATGTTTGTACAAGGAGCTCATCACATATTTAGCCCCTTCAGGATGATTAAATTCTAGGCCCATAACAACTCCAAGCTGACGAATGCCCACAAAGAAATCAGGATATTGTTGTTGAATACGCTCTAAACCACTTCGTAGATAACGAGCAACATATTCTACATTCTTTACTACTTCAGGACGTTGGGAGATTTCTAATACTTTCATCGCCACTACACAACCTAGTTCTGCTCCACCAAATGTAGAAATATGGGCTAGTCCATCTTCTTCCATCCAGCCGCCTGCTCGTTCATTGACCACTGTAGCTGCAATTGGATAGATACCGCCACTTAGCCCCTTTGCTGTCACCAGAATATCCGGTTTCACGCCATAATGCTCAATTCCCCACAGCTTACCTGTTCTCATCAAGCCCGTTTGCACCTCATCTGCAATATATAATGCCCCGTATCGTTCACAAAGTGATTTGACATCAGCCAAGTAATTAGCAGTGGGCAAGGGGAAACCATATGTCGCAGGAATAGTCTCGATAATTACGCTAGCTACATCCCCTCTAGCAAGCTCTCGTTCCATTGCCGCCAGATCATTGAAAGGTACGTGCACAAATTCATGGGGACTGCCCTCACTTAAAAATGGTTTTGAATAGCGTTCATTGCCAAGCGAAACTGCAAGACCTGTGTGTCCATGATATCCATTTTTAATGGAAATCGTTTTTTTACGTTTTGTAGCATAACGCGCACACTTTAGAGCCACATCAATTGCTTCACTTCCACCACTAGAGAAAATAGAATATGTTAAGCCTTCTGGTGTGCAGGCTGCTAATTTTTCAGCTAACTGTGCACGTGCAGTAGATGGAAAATGATGATTACCAATGTCAAAATAATTGGTTCCTTCCACTAATGCAGCAATGACTTCTGGATTACGATGGCCAAGGTTATATGTTCCGCCATTGAGATGCGCATTCATTAATTTTTTGCCATCCACATCGTAGAAATAATAGCCCTCTCGTTTCCCGATAACGACATCAACACCATCGATTTGCCACTGTTTCGTTTTTCCTGGATTCCACCAGTCAATTGATTTTTGTAAGGTTGCCTGTTTATTTGCAAAATAGTCCATAGTTTCCACCTTCCTATACATTGACGTCATCCAACATTTCACCTGCAATGAATAATTCCACTTTTTTCTGCTGTAATCGTTCCTGCCATTGTGTGGAGCTCTTTTGATCTGTAATCACCATCGAAACGTCCTCTAAATGACAAATATGCGCAAATGTAGAGACACCAAATTTCGTATGGTCTGCTAAAATAATCGTATTTTCTGCCCGCTCTATTAATTTCTTTGAAATCGCTGCGCCCGTAATATCATAGTCGGTAATACCATCTGCTAACGAAATTCCGCCTGCAGCAACAAAGGCTTTATTTGCCTTTAGTTGATTAAAAAATAAATCAGCTAATGGACCTCCCATAAATTTTTGTCGATGTTCATATTCTCCTCCCGCAAAGAGCACCTTCCCTTGAAAGCATTCTGCGGCTAATGATAGAACTGGGAGTGAATTTGTGACGACAATGACGTTGGGCTTATCACCTAAATAACGAACAATTTCATAGGCTGTTGTACCATGACCGATAAAGATAACATCACCGTCTTCCACAATACTTGCAGCAGCCTTACAAATCCTTCTCTTCTCTATATTGTTAAGTGACGTTTTCTGTTCAAAGGTCCTCTCATACTTTTCCTTTGCCTTCACAGCCCCCCCATAGACTTTGTGTAGAAGCCCTTCCTTCTCCAATCGATCCATATCTCTACGTATAGTCTCGCCTGATACATTTAATAGCTGCTCTGCATCACTTACCTTCACTTTTCCTTCTAAATCTAAAATATCTAAAATCACTTTTTTACGTTCCTCAAACGAAAGAGACATACATCATCACTCCAAACACAAAGTTAAATCCAACAAAATCCACAAATCCAACACTTTATTTCTGTATTTATGTGGATTTGTTTTGAATTTTAAATAATAGTTTAATAATTGTCAATACTCTGAATCTTATTTTCTGTATGATTTTTTCTCTCTAAAGCCACTTATTTCTCTTAAGCGTAAAATGAAAACTCCACAAAAAACCAATTTCAGTTGTCTCCAACTGCTCTCTAAAACCTTTTTTAAAATATTTTTCTACAACTATTTTTTCCCATAAAAAATCCCCCTTCATGGTTGAAACCATAAAGGGAGATGACGAGATTATTTTGTTAATTCCTCTACAAATTCAACAGGTACGTATGTTTTGCCAGATTCTAATAAAGCAGGGGCTACTTTAAATTGGCGAAGCGCTTTATTATAACCATATTCTTTTTGACCTCGCGTAATTGTATACGAAAGGGCTCCTTTTGAAACAATGGCACCTTTTGGCGTTACTTCTACTTTAAAGCCTAGCTTTTCAGCGATTAAGCGTAGCGGCACCATTTTTGTCCCATCTACTTCGTAAAAGTCTTTATTGATAATTTCTTGAACCGCTGAATCAACTGGAGCTGGTTCTGGTGTTGGAACTGGATCCACTTCAACAGGCTCTTCCTTCTCAATTGTATCTAATACTATCACTTTTGATGGCGGTGTTTGAGCAGGGATGCTCATCGTTGCGATTGTGTAGAACACCACTAAATGTTGCTCTTTTAAATCGTCCACTTTCACAGCTTTGCCAGTAGCACTTGCTAGCTTCGTGTCTTCCCCAACATTTAACTTGAGGTTATTTTCAGTATCCACTAAATCTTTATTGAAGAAATCCACTTCCACGCTACCCATTTCTTCTGTTTCTACAATGATTACTTCTGGGTTGTATTGTGGTGGATAAATCGCAAGCATCGGCTTCTTGGCATATGAGTAAGCTGACACCTTATCTCCTTTTTGAAGCTTGGCTTCTTTTCCCATATTGTCAAAAACTAATGAGTCTTTATTGGCAATCACAATATTTGTATTGTCACCATCAACCAGTGTATAGTATGTGGCATTTTCACGTACTTCTACGTTTTCAACTGTACCTGTCACTTTAATAAAAATAGGCTGCACTTGTTGCTCCGAAGTTTCTGCGTTAATCACAGTAGCCTCTCCTTCGTTCGCTGATGCAGTTGGAGCTCCAATCGCGCCCCCTAATAATAATGCTGACATAGCAAATGGTACGACTTTCGTCATTTTCATACAAAAAGCATCTCCTTCATTTTCCCGAATTCAATAAAGTAGTCGTGTTCACACGAAAAAGGTTACAAACTGTCTCCATTTTTATGGCTAGAGCTTTGCTTCCTCATTTTGAGCGATAGCGATTTGCGAGCGACTTCTCTTGAATATTCGATTTACTAGATGGCGGTGCTTTGCTTTTGGATATTCGCTTCTTCGCAATTTTATTCTCCCCCGATCAAAAGATAAATCTCAGACGATTCAGGATGCGCTGTAAGAAATACTGGTTTTCGCTTTGCTGGGTTCTTAGCTCGCGGGCGACGTCGGGGTGGTCAGTGATGACGCCGCTGACATTTTTTTCGATAAAGGTTTGCAGGGAGCGGTCGTCATTGAGTGTCCAAACAAATAAATCGGTCGGATGTTGCTTCAATTCTTCGATAAGCTGCTCCGTTACCCAGGATTCCTCCAATGCGATAAAATCAACATTTTCCTCCATCGGTCCAATATTGAGTGCATAGACAATACCGACTCGCAAATTCGGCACCAATTTTTTTAATTGCGTCATTTTCTGTCCATCAGCGGATTGCACATAATAGGAATCTAGCACCTTGTATTTTCGTAGCTTCTCTACTAATTTAGGTAAAACATCTTCTGTTTCTTGACCATGCACCTTTAATTCGATTAGAAGCGCCACATCTAACGCTTTGGCAATTTCAATACAATCATCTAATGAAGCAATTTTATCGCTAAAGCCATTTTGATGAATGGTTAACGTTTTTAGTTCGCTCAGGGTCATATTCGCAATAACACCATTTTTACCTGCTAACCTTCGTAATGTTCGATCATGGAAGACGACGAATTCCCCATCCACCGTTTGTTGAATGTCGATTTCAATTAAATCTGCCCCCGCATTGGCTGCACTCACCAATCCACTAATTGTATTTTCTACATTGCCTGCTACATAGCCGCGGTGGGCAATAATTTTGGTATCTGGCGCATAGACACTTTTCTCTAATGAATTGATATTCATCATACTTAATACGAGAAACACAATGCCACTGATCAATAGTAATGGCTTATAGTGCCGCTTCCGATGTGTAGTTCCGCTCACTTTTCCTATAACTAGCGTATTATACGTGATGGCGACCATAACTTGTGAAAACATCGCCTGTAATAAACTAAATAGCACCACAAAGACCATTTCTAAAAAGGCTAGTGTCAGCCCAGCCGTAACCAAGGCTGCACTTGGCATTAAACGTTCAATTAAATAGAGGGGAAACGTAGCGACCACTGTGATACCAAGCATCATCAACAGATGACCTGTTAAAAGCATAGCTAGTAGCACGACTAGTTCAAATAAACCACGCTTGGAAAATCGCCAGCTTTGCTTAAAAGAACGCAAAATAGAGATGTTCGGCTGGATTGTAAAGATAGGTAACGTTAAGATGCTTCGAATACCTATCATCACGATGATGCTTGCCACCGCAGCATATGCTAGCCTACCCGCTTGACTACTCATGATTTCTTCAGTTAGAAAATGTGGTAGGGAGATGGATTGAGTCAATGTAAGGGGTAGCATAAAGGAAGCTAGTGGCATTAATAGTGCTAAATAGACGATGAGAAATAGAACTTGCACACTAAAAAAATAGACAACCTTGCGATTTAATTGTTGCCATAAAGGAAGAAATCGGTAACGAAGTCCTCGTTGCTGATGAAAGGCCATGAGAAATAGAAAGCCCATCTCATAATATACAAATAATAAAAACAGCAAAATTAATAGACAAATCATTATCATCACAAAGGGATGCGTCACAAAGCTTTGCCAATTTTGCTCAGTAATATGTGTAAACCCTGTTACTCGTAGCATGAGCTTCAAAACGATAGAGGTTACAGGGATCATTAATAAAAACTGAAAGATTCTAATTAATGCAAAAACCTGTACATAATCGAATCGATAAACATAAATATTATGGACAGCCTGTCGCATTACTTGTCCTGCCTTGTGCACATACTCACCCCTATCATGCTGTTAAAATCGCTCACTACTAACGTATGTTTTGACTGCTATGACCCATTCCTCGAAGCCAATAAAATAGCACTCCTCTACACCAAAGTAGGCGTCAATTTTTGTATTAATCGTGACATTCACCATTTTTTTGAAACTTTTTAGCAGGCCACCCTGTATATAACTAGATACCCGCTACAGAAAGGAGCGCAAACATGAAATTCAACCTTGGTGATATCATTAGTACAACCGTTCTTTTATGTATGTTTCTAGCGATCTTTTTCGTAATGATCCATATGATCAAAAAAATGAAATCCACTGCCCCTGTGTCTCCTCCACCAACCATGCAACAGCAAGTAGAGGACTTATCAAAACGTGTGTCGACCCTAGAACAACAAGTAAAACAATTAACTGACAAACAATAGTCCCATAAAAAAATCGCTGGGAAGGATAACCTTCTCAGCGATTTTCATATACTATCTGACCATTCACAACCGTACATGCGACTTGAATGTGTGGAAGCTGCTCCATCTCTACCGTAAAAACGTCTTCTTGTAAAATCGTAAAGTCTGCAGCAAAGCCTTCTGCAATTTTGCCACGCATCAATTGCTGTCCAATGATTTCAGCCGCTCCTACTGTATACAAACGGACTGCCTCAAATCGGGAAATTTTCTCATGAGGGTTATAGCCATCATGTGTTTCCCCAAAATTTCTTCTAGTGACAGCCGCATAAATACCATGCAACGGGTTTGGCACTTCAATTGGCGCATCACTGCCGCCTGCGACAATCAGCCCTCTGTCAAGAAGCGATTTTAAAGGATGTAAGCCCTGTGCGCGCTCCTCTCCAAGTCTCGATAGCTCTGCTTGGTATTCTCCCTGTACAAACTGCGGCTGCATATCCACTGCCACTGGTAATGCAGCTAGCTTGGCTAATAGTTCCTCATCGACTAAGCTACAGTGAATTACGCGATCAAGCTGACCTTCCTGAGGAGGATATGCCGCAAAAACGTCTAAAATCGTGTCGATTGCTAAATCCCCAATGGCATGCACGGCAACGGTTTGTCCATATTGACGCGCCAGCTGAACATAGCTTGTTAATTGCTCAGTTGTATGAATAAGCATCCCTGCATTGTCCGAATCATCGCAGTAAGGCTGACGTAGTGCAGCCGTACGACCTCCAAAGGCTCCATCAATAAAAATTTTCATCGCACCAAACTCCAAAAATGGTGAGGAAGCTAAATCCATCTTCGCAACCTCTTCAAAGACTGTATGATGCTGTAATACATGCACCTTAAAGGATTGCTGTGCCTCTACTATTTTGCGATAAGCCTGAATCGGCTGGCTTGGCGGTCCATAATAGCTTAAATCCTCTGAATGTCCCCCTACTAAACCATAGGATTGCAATGAGGTCACCGCCTTTGTCAGTGCATCCTCAATATACGCAGGTGTAATATGTGGCATCTGGTTAACAATTAAATACAAGGCAGCATCCTTTAGGATCCCTGTGAGCTGACCATCTACTTTGTCAATGACACCCCCCTCTGGCGAAGGAGTCCTATTTGTAATTCCTGCAAAAGCGAGTGCCTTGGAATTGGCTAGAATCAAATGATGACAGCTCCGTTTAATGATTAAATGAGCATCTCCAAGGGCATCTAGCTCTGCTAAGGTCGGAAAAACGGGCTCCTCAAATTGGTTTTCATTTAGTCCAATCGCAATGACCCATTCATGTGCTGACGCCTCAGCCATTCGCTCCTGAAGCTTCACAAGTAACGCCTCTTTACTCGTAACTGCCGATACATCAAGATGCTTGAGTTTTTCTCCGTAGCCAATAATATGTAAATGGCTGTCGACAAAGCCTGGATACATGATATTGCCCTCTAAATGTTGGATAGAAGCAGCTAGTGGCGACAAGCTCTCCACTGAGCCTGTCGCCACAATTTTTCCATCTTCAACAAGGACTGCATCCACTGTTTCACCAACCTGAGCCATCGTGTAAATCTTACCACCTGTCCATAATGTTGCCAAAACAATTCCTCCCATGTCCTATGCTATTGCTTCAATTAAGTGCGCTCTTTCTAAGCGACGTCGAACGATCACACCAATCCATGCTGCAAGTACCGCTTTGACGATACCAACCACGATAAATGGTGCAACACCACCCATAAAGGCAGCTGTCCATGTATAATCTGCTACAATTTTTAACCACACTGTCCCAAACGCTAATGTAACAATCATCCCAATGATATTCGCAATAATAGCTTGAGTAAATGTAATACCAAATTTATCTAAGTATAAGCCCATAATAAAGGCTGTGGCAAGGAAGCCTACAATATATCCACCTGTTGGACCAACTAAAATTCCTAGTCCACCTGACATACCGCTAAATACAGGTAAACCTGCTGCCCCTAGTAAAATATATAATAGAACAGATAACGTGCCTAATCTTGTCCCTAAAATCGTCACGATAATTCCAACCGCTAACGTTTGACCTGTAATCGGGATAAGTGGTAGTGGGATTGTTACCTGTGCTAAAACTGCGATTATTGCTGCCCCAAATGCTGCTAACACATATTGATATGTACTTCCTTTTTTCAATGTAAAAAGCCTCCCCTTGTGCGTTAACTAATAATAAAAATAAGTTAACACAAAGATAAAGCAAATGAAAACCATTGTCAATCTATTTTAGAATAAAAAAAGAAATTGCTAGATTAGCCTAGCAATTTCTTGCCAAAATCATTACCATAAAGGTTCATTCATCGGGTCTTTCTCTTGTAGCTTAAACACATATGGCGCAATTTGATAATGGTAGAAGAACATGCCCACTAAAAAGAAAATGAGACCGATAACAAAATGATGGAAAACATGCTGTAGCATAATCAGCAGTGGCACTGGCATCGTCATTACACCACTGATTTGCATGGATTTTTTTGTGCGATATTGTTTTTGTCCACAATGAGGGCACACAATTTCACTATTTTTGCGATATAATTTACGTGCATCCTTCTCAGACCAACTCTCCCCACATTCAATACAAACAGGTAAACCATACCCCTTTTTCAATAGATAGCGTTTGACAATAAATGTAGCGCCTATAAAAATGCTCAGTAAAATCATTCCTCTTACATAATCCGAAGCAAATAGTGACCACCAATGCCAATTATCGGACTGTAGGCTAGCCGCCTGATGGCCTGAACTCTGTTGCCCCTTCTGTTGTGTCAAGATATAGCTAAAACCGATAACAAAAATAGTAAAGGTTGCGAACACGATGCGATATGTCCATTGACCATCTGCTTTACGTTGAACTTTTCGTCGTGCTTTCTCCGCGATTACCTGTTTGCGCTGCTGTGAGAGCTTGACATCTTGTAGCTCCTTTAATAGTTCCTCTTTAAATTGATTCATGGCGTAGCACCTCCCAATCAAAGTCACCCATTGCTGTTGCTAATTGTTTACGAGCTCGCTGTAATCTTGTGCGAATCGTTGCTTCTGGACAGTGTACAAGCTGTGCAATTTCCACTGTCGACATCTCCTCAAAATAATACAAAATCAAGACCTCTCGATAGGCAACTGATAATGTAAACAATGCCTCTACCAGCTCTTTTTTTACCGTTTTCTCTAGCATCTCCTTTTCAGGTGTCATAGCTGTTGTGCGCCCCGTGATCTTTTCAAACAATGTCAGTCGTTTACTTTTCCAACTTCGTAAATAATCGTGACTTCGATTAACCGTCATTTTCACTAAATATGTACGTAAGGATGCTTCCTGACGAAACTGTCCCTGCTTTTGATAAAAGGCGATGAACACATCCTGCACGATGTCCTCCGCCGTTGCCTTATTTTTTACATATAGATAGGCGACCTTTAGTAAGTAATCACCGTGCTCCTCGATTATCTGTTCAATAGCCATCATTGCCCTCACCTACTTTCTACACTACTGACGGTCGCCATAACGAATGCGATTCATTTTATCAAAAAAAATCCGTAATTTTTAAATCATTACGGATTTCTTCAAGCTAAATACCTATTTTTTGCATAGTAGAGACAACTTTGAGCATTCGATCGTCTAAATCGGCGCCTGTGAATCGAGGCAATCTCAATTCATTCACGATAGCACCATCAGACATAAAAAGGATACGCTCTGTTCTTGCGGCAATCTTTGGATCATGGGTCACAAGCATCACCGTTGTGCCTTCACTATTGATGGAGGCTAATAAATCCATGATTTCCTGAGCAGACGTTGAATTCAATGCGCCTGTGGGTTCATCTCCAAAGATCACCTGCGGGTTGCTAATCAAGGCCCGGCAGATGCCTGCCCGTTGAAGCTGCCCACCAGACACTTGTGTAATATCTCGCTTTGCCAAGTCTGCAATCCCCATTTTGTTCATGATCTGTAGTGCCCTTTCTGTCAAGGCCCTGACATTTTTTCGCTCATCACGCATCGCAGGTAACAGGATATTATCGAGGATATTTAAGCTTTTTAGAAAGGTCGGCTGCTGAAAGACAAAGCCCATTTTCGTTCTACGCAAATCAGCCAGTTCTTTGTCACTTAATGTCGTTAAGTCCATTCCATCAAAGATGACCTGACCTTGATCAATACTGTCCATTCCGCTAAGGGCATACAACAGTGTCGATTTACCACAGCCTGATGGGCCCATGATGGAAATAAACTCCCCTTGATTGATGGCAACTGATACATCCAGTAAAACGGGATGCTGTTCTTTGCCTACCTGAAACGTCTTTGCTATTTGCTCACCACTTACGATATTCATAGGTTCTACTCCTTTATATGCTCAATAATTTTTACCTGCCCTGCCCTTGACGTACCAAATAGCGTAGCTAGCAGAACAACGCTTGTAAGCGCTAGTGGGCAAAAAACATACGCTGCTAGTGGATTAATCATAAAATCAAAGGAAGCCGCCCCGAATGAGGCAATGACCGTACTAGTTAAATATTCACCTAACGTGTTTGCGAGCAACGTCCCCATCGAGATAGCAAGCAGTAATACAAAAATCGAACGTGCAGCATATTGTGTAGCTATATCGACATTCGTGAATCCCAATGCCTTCATGATAGCGATGGGCGCTTGATCCTTCGCAATCAGCATATTCATAAATAATAATGTCACGAGCACACACAGCAATAAGGCAATGACGAGTGCTGCACGAGCTGCCTTTTCGATGGCATGAATCGTCGTACCAAAAGTTTGATAAATATAATCATCAATACCTGACACTTTGGCAAATGAGAAGGTTTTTGCATATTCCGCCCTTTTATCTGCAACAAGAGATGGATCTGCCATCGTACTATAGACGACACTCCACATGCTATCCGTAGAATGGTCAGAGAAAGCTGCCTTCGCAGTCTTGCCTCCATTGGTAATATCTGAATAAATACCGCTGATCCTCAAATTTTTCTTCTGTCCATTAATGACCACTGCTAAACTATCGCCAACCTTTTTTTGAAGCTCCTCTGCATTGAGCACCGAAAGTGCCACTTCATTAGGAGCAACCGGAGCCTCTCCGTGTGCATATTCTAAGGGAAAAATCGTATGGTCACCCAGCTCTATTTTTAGGTTTTGCGCTGTTCCGTCCTCGGCAATCGTTGTGAATTTTTTTGTTGTCAAAACAGTGTAATTCTTAATGGCTGTGTCATGCTCAAGCCTATCCATCACCGCTGCCACCTGTTGTTCATTTTGCTTGCCTTGTGGGATATCAATTCGGATGTCACTGTTCCCAATACCCATATACGTAATAAAGCTTTTAGCTGCAATTGTGTTGTGTAAGTTTTGAGGGACGATGATAATAAATGTTGCCAATACTAATACTGCAAGCATTGTCGCATAAAGTGTTTTTCGTGATAGCACATCCTTTATGCCAAGGAAAAGATTAATCGGTAGCCTTTTATTGGCGCTGAGGTTCAATAATTTTGCATGTTGCCCTTTTCCTTGCATTGTGCCAAAGCGCAGAGCCTGCGTGGCTGATAGCTTGCGAAACTGTTTCAGTACCGATTGTACATAGCCCATAATCACGATAAACACGAGCAACAACCCCAAACCTGTGAACAACCAAATGAGTGAAACATTGTCCGTTTCTCCCATGAACAGACGGATATTTTCTAATAGAATATCTCGAAGGAAGAAGGAACAGGCAAAACCGAGCATACAACCAATCACAGCTATAACGCCATATTTGGCTAGATACATTTTCTGAATATCTGCCACTCGTAGGCCAATTGCTTTCATCACACCGATTTCTCGAGTATCCTCTTCAATTTTAGTGAGCAATGTAAATCGAATACACATAAACGCAATAGCGACTACAAGGACACTGATGAGCAAGATAACAGCAATCATAAGCCCATCTGATATGGCATTCAGCATTTGAAAAAGCTTATAGGTAATGGTTGGTCCATTTGCTTCTAACCCTGCACTTGTATAGGCTTCTTCAAAATTCTTTAAATCCGCTAAATTTTTCAAACGAAACTCAATTAAATATTCAACTGTTCCCGCTTCCTGGATTGCTGCATAATCTTGTTCACTGACAAGAAAGCGTTTGGAGGAAGCCAGCATTGAGTTCATCTGTGAATCCCTTAGAAATCCTGCTATTGTAAAGGTTTGATCATGAACGATGACAGTATCCCCCAAGTCGGCAATGCCGTCCTTCCAATAGCTTACAGGTACATAAATATCACCATTTGCCACTTCAATCACATGACCATCAAGATCAAGTAAATAATCAAATTTCTCACTTTGTGTGCTGAAACCATTGTCCTGCACACTGTGTGCCAATGTGGTACCCGCAATATGGATCTTCGAGCCCTCCACATTTAAAAATTCATTCATTTGATATTCATCTACATATTTATTTTGCTCTGCAAATTCAGAAAGCCGCACTTGATCGATTTCCCCTGCATGCATCTGAAGAAAATGAGACGTTTCTGCTTGTTTCATCAGTGTGTCAATTGCGCTTGTCAAATGGACCATAAGTACTGCTGATAGTGTGACAAGTAAAGCTGCTACCGCCACAAATAGCATGGTCATACCTGTAATTAGCTTACTATTTGCCATATCATTTCGCACAATTTTCCAATACATAAGTCACCTCTTTGTATATTGTTAATCGCCATCAAATCTAACAAGACCTAAAATATTTAGTTCGGACTGCCTTCTCCTTTATTTCCAAACATTCGCATCATATACAATAAGCTACCACTTTCCACCCCTAGCATTCGTTCAATATTAAAAATTAATGCCGGAATACGAGCAGCTCTTTCCTCATCTGTCATCAACACGAGATCATCATCGAATACCGTATTGGTATAAGCGATAATCATTTCCATACACTCATAGGGATAAGGCGTTTGGTAAATACCTTGCTCAATGCCCTCCCGAATAATGGCAGTAAGGATTGGTGGCACTTGATTGATGACCACTTGCTGTATTTTACGGTGCATCAAGGCATTTTGCGGTCTATGAACATGCTCCATCATTTCCTGTCCACCCTGTTCATTTTGCATATTCAATGCCATGACAACGCGCAATATCCGCTCATTTACAGCTATAGTCTTGTCTGCTGCAACGGTTTTCGCCTTTGCGAGCATTGTGCTTGTATAACGCTCAATGAGCGCATCCATAATGTCTTCCTTAGATTTAAAGTGATAATAGAGGGTACCTCGAGCAATGCCTACTTTTTCCAAAATATTACTCGTACTAGTGCCATCAAATCCCTTCTGTGCAAATAATTCATCCGCTGCATCTAATATTTCATTTCTGCGTTCTTCCGCTTTTTTTATTTCTCTCATAAGACAACTCCTTATAATTGACCGACTGCCTGTCGATATATCTCTTCTTTATCCTAGCATAGGACTACTTCTGTTGGCAATAATTTCTACAAAAAAAAGAATCTGCTTTACGCAGATCCTTATTTTTGTAGTTCCTCGTTCTTCCGATATTCCAAAATATCGCCAGGCTGGCAATCCAATGCCTCACAAATAGCCTCTAATGTTGAAAAGCGGATGGCTTTGGCCTTGCCGTTTTTTAAAATCGAAAGGTTCGCCATCGTGATGCCAACTTTTTCTGAAAGCTCTGTGACACTCATTTTTCGTTTCGCCAGCATTACATCAATGTTAATGATCATTGCCATAGTATTCACCTCAAACCGTTAGATCATTTTCTGATTTGATATCGATGGCATTTTTTAGAAGCTTTTGCAGCACAGCAGCAAAGACTGCCACGACAAAGGAAGCAAAAATAATGACCATTCCGATAAGGATAAGACCTGGGGCATCGTCTACTTCCGCAGCATAGTATATCAGTGGCATGCCAACCACGTAAACACTACTAATAAGAATTGCACAATATTTGATCTTGATTAAAGCTTTGACAGACAGCTCTGAAAATGCAATGTTTTGGTCAATATAGCTTAATAGTTTGATCGTCGTAAATAGCGCAACAAAATAAGCAATAGCCGTTGCATAGACGCCAATTAAAGCAACAATGGTTAAAATGGGAGAATGCTCCACTGTATTCAAAGCAACACGAGGCACCACCCATACACATAAGGCAAGAACGGGTATACCTATTAGAAAAACAGCTATCTTTAAAAAGAGCGTTTCTCGTTTCATCTTACGCACCTCTTTTATTTATTCTCCTGTTTAATTTATCATATAGTTTATCGTTTTTCAATAAATTTTTATTCCAATTCAAGATGCGTTATAACACCCATTATTTGGTTTACTTTACTTTTTATTGTGCTATAATCAATCCAACCATTGAAAAGGGGGTATTCGATGATTTATTCGCCAACCGAAAAGACGATAGAAACGACACGTTTAATACTTCGACTTTTTACGCAAGCAGATGCACAGGAAGTAAGTGTTTTATGTAACAATTATGCGATCTATAAAAGCACATTGAGTTTACCTTATCCTTATACATTAGAATGTGCATTATCATGGATTTCCACGCATCAACAAAACTTTGAGGAAAATCGAAGTTACGAATTCGCGATAACAGACAAACAAAGTGGACAATTATATGGAGCGATAGGACTGTCAAATCAATCCCAACATCAAAGAGGAGAAATCGCTTATTGGATTGGAGAGCCCTATTGGGGTAATGGCTACGGAACAGAAGCTGCTCAAGCGATGATAGAATTTGCCTTTCAGGAGAAACAGTATCATCGTATTTACGCCCGGTATTTCCATTCCAATCCCGCCTCTGGGAAAATTATGGAGAAATGTGGCATGCGCTATGAGGGAACCTTAAAGGATCATATTTATAAAAACGGTACTTTTGAAGATATTGTGTTTTATGGCTTGCTTAATCCATCACACTAGCAACACGTTTACGAAAGAGGCACTTCCCTCGTAGATATGCCTCTCTCTCTTTTAAATACCATTTCCCATATCGCAATAATGATTATAGTGCGTAATTTGGTTGCGGCCGTTACGCTTTGATTTATAGAGCGCTTCATCCGCATGCTGGATAAGCTCCTCTACTTTCTGAATTTTGCCATGATCATTCGTACTGACACCAATACTAAATTCCAACTGAACCGTTTGATTATTCACTGTTAGTGACAGTGCCGTTAAGGTTTGATACAGGTTGTCAGCCAATGTTTGCACTGATTCACCTTCCTTTACTTGACTCAACACAATGAATTCATCCCCACCAAAACGGGCAACAATGGACTCAAAGGGCTGAAAATAGTCCTGTAAAGTTTTGGCTGTATTCGTCAAAGCATCATCGCCAAATAAATGACCATTCATGTCATTGATTTCTTTAAAATGGTCTAAATCCACCATCATCAAGGCCAATTGCTGATGATTTTCAGTCGCCTTTTCGACCATCTTTTTGGCCTGTTCATCAAAATAGCGACGATTGTAAATATTCGTCAGAGGATCAATATAGGCATTTTTTTCAAACTGCTTCTTATGATCGTTATATTCCATTTCAAACAATACATGTGAATAGTTTTCACGCTGGATTTCTAACAAAATATTTATATATTCCTTTTGTATCGCACATAATACAATTTTATTGCCTTGCTCCTCAATTAGCTTCACTAAAGAATTATAAATTAATTGAAGTAAAGAAAGGTCATTGTTTTGTAAAGCATAATGCTTTGTCTTTTGATATAAATCGATGGCCTCACTTATACGTCCCTGTCTTTCACACAGGAAGGCATAGGCATTGAGTACCTCAAGTTGTACTTTCGAATAGGGTGGATGATGAATCGTTGCCATTAATTCTTGTAATATCGTATTGGCTTCCTCAAATTCTTCAAGCCAAATAAGTGCAACAGCTAGGTTTGTCTTCGGATGGATAATCCCTGTATAAGGCTCTTTATGCTTTATTTCAAACGCATTCGCATAATATAAACTCTTTAAGGCAAATTCCTTAGCTGTCCGATAGCTTCCCATGGATATTTCTAAGTCGCTCAGATTGTTATAGATTTTCCCCATGCTCTCCACGTGCTGAATTGCTTCAGCAATTTTTAAGCCTTTCAGCATCAACTCTTCTGATTTCTTTAAATGACCAAATGTTCCCCAATAAATGGCTGCTAAATTGTAATATTGAATTACATCAATATCGTTGCCATGTTGAAAAGTTAGCTCACGATATTGTTCAAGGACACTTATAGAAAGCTGTAAATCACCCGTTTGAAAATAACTGGCACAGCTATAACGTAATAGAAGGATAGCCTTATCATACATTTCAAGCTTAATGGCACTTTCAATTGCGGCACTACTTATTTCTATATATTCTAAAAAACGATCCGCATTATATAACTCATTAAGCGTAATCCATAGTTCTTCAAATTCTTGTGCGTTCATACCGCCCCTCCTTTTCTTCATCCTTACTTCTTTAATACTACCTTTGACCTTAAAATATTACAATTCTTTGGACTCATTTATTTTTTCGACATTAAGTAATTCGGCCTAATAAAGAAAATCACTGTGTATTTTTTCCTACATTCAATTAAAGGTTATTTTAACATGGTACTTTCACTATAATTTTCCCCTAAACAAAAAACAAGCCTCTTTCAAGAGACTTGTTAAGATTCTTCTATGCCTAGGATGGCTATTAATGCCTTCGCTCTGTTGGCACTAAGGTGAATTTCTCCGCTTCCAGCCTTTTGGAGATAAATTGAACCCCCATAGCCCTTCCACATTTCAATACGGACGCCTTCTACTTCAAATGAATATTCGGGTGGCCTTTTCATATAATTTGCGGGCTGCCAAGGGATATCCTGTAAAAACTGAGCGACCTCTTTGTCATTTTCTAGCTCAAGCTTTTTTGTAATGGTTGGCTCTAGCTTTTCCAGTTTAGATAATAAACCATAATTTCTTACGACCCCGTTTTCCTCTATACTGCCTGTTCCCATAGAAGTTAAAGTAATATAATCCCCCTGCTTGACAGGAAAATCATCCAGCACAGGATACCAATTGGCCTGTTCATATTTTTCAGCAAGCTGTTCTTCCGTCATATGATCAAGGTCCTCGGGAATCACTCCTTCAATAAATAAGAAAACATTCGCTTCAACCTTTGCAACTGTTCCAACCATTGAAGAGCCATGTGAACTGGTCCGTATTACGATTTTATGCTCCTCTTGAAAGGCTGTTGCCTGATCAGTATAATGCGCTTGGAAATATCGTTTGGCATCAATATTGGCTACTTCTTGGTAAGCATAAAAAGTTGGATATTTTTCTTTATAGAAGGCATATAGCTTTGTTCGCGTTGTATACATCGGCAGTAGGGGCTCGAGATATGTTTCAACATACTGTTTCGGTGCTAATCCCTGAAATAGTGCTTCGTATTCAGATGCTTGATAAAGCATTTCCAACTGTTCTACCTGCTTCTTTCTCTCCGCCTCTAGCTCTGCCTTAGAATAATCAATCCCTAATGATTTCGCAAAATAGTAGGCGGCAACGAGCTTCTCATACGATAGATAGGCTTCCTCTTTATAAAATTCCTGCTCTTTCCCTGGCCACATTAGCCGATTAATCCGTTCGAAATGCTCAAGCTGTCTTTCATGAAATAGTGAGGTTGTTTGCTCTGTTTCGTTCGTAAGAAGCTGCACCATCATAAACCCCACCACACAAAGTGTCAGTAGGATGGTTAATAGAGTGAAACGAAAAGGCTTCCTTCTATTGATAGACTGTTTTAGTACTTGTTTTTTGACTCGTTCTTTGCTTGCTGTCATATCACCAGCGACTTTGAGTAATTCCTTCTGTATCTCATTCATGTCTAAGCACCTCCCATTCCTCCTGCTTTAGATGAGGCTTTAATGCTTCTCTTGCCCGCTTCAGTCTTGTTTTCACCGTATTCTCCGCAATGCCAAGTAGCTGGGCAATATCACGAATTTTCATTTCTTCAAAATAATAAAGGATAATAGGCTCCCGATAGGTAAGTGAAAGCTTTAAAATAGCTGCCCCAATGTGAGACCGTTCCTCTGCTGCCACAAGCTCATCTCGTTGTTTATTCCCCTGAATAGGAAATATTTTTTCTTGTAATAGTAATTTCTTATAATGCCAGCTTTTTAAATAATCCTTGCTTTGATTAATCGTTAGAGTGGATAAATACGCACGCAACTGCCCGCGTTCTTCATAACCACGCTGAGAAAATTTAATAAAGACCTCTTGCACAATATCCTCTGCGGTTTGTCGGTTTTTTACATAAAAATAGGCGAGACGTAATAAATGTGCTGCATGTTCTTCGATCATTTCCTCAAGTATGCCGTCCACCTCCCCTTCTTACACTATAAACGACTGCCACTGAATGACCGTTTCATTTTTTTAAATTTTTTCCTCAAGCACCTTGACCTTGGAGCATACTCCAATGTTAGGATGAATTTAGGAGGTACTTACATGAAAATTAAACAATTCGCCGAGAAATTTCAATTAACAACTGATACCGTTCGCTACTATGAAAAAGAGGGACTCTTACAGCCGCAAAAACAAGACAATGGCTACCGTGTGTATGATGCCATGTGTGAACATACAATGAAATTTATTATCGTTTTACGTCAGCTAGGCTTTACGCTTCAAGAAATTAAACATTTACTGACACTCGAACAAAAGCCTATTTCAACAGCATGTAATGAAGAAACGGTACAGCTATTTTCCACAAAGATTGCCCAAATTGAGCAGCAACTACGATTCTATCAGCATGCGCTTCATTCGTTACAACTGACAAAAACGTTAATGGCTGACGGACAATTTGAAGAAAATCAAGAAAAAATTGCCTTACTCATTGAGGATATGTATCAAAATTTACTGGAAGGTCGTGGTTAAATGTCACTACGTAAAATCATCTCAATCGAATATATCCTTGCTTTCATCATCACAGCTTCTTTCTATGGTCATCTAAATTTTCCATGGCTTTATTTTATTGTGTTTTTATTGCTCCCAGACATCACCATGGTTGGCTATCTCATCAATACAAAAATAGGCGCTCTTTTCTATAATATGGGGCATAGTTTTGTGTTACCTGCCATGTTGATGGTGATTGGTTTGCTAACGACTACATCAATACCTCTGATGGCTGCCCTGATTTGGCTCGCACATATTTTCTTAGATCGCGCACTTGGCTATGGTTTAAAATATGATGACGCTTTTAAGAAGACACATTTACAGCAGATTGCGTAATGAGGAGGAAAGTATGGCTAGCCATTTAACACTGCGATTTTTAGTAGAAATGGGTTAGAAAAATCTCCTAATTAAATGCTCTCTCGGGGTGGGATTACCATTATTCATCATCGGAATATGGAGTTGCTCTCTTTAAGCTAGCTGTTCTTGTTTTGTATAAAACAGGCAGAACACTAATTCCAAGCATGGTCATTTTCAGTCAACTAGTCTCCTTTCTCTTGCATCAAAAAACCAGCCGCCCTGCACAAACAGGTGGCTGGTTTTAGCGAATTAAACTAATAATAGTATGTGGTTCATGTTTTATATCGTCATATTTATTGACCATATCCAACACGATAGCTCCATCCTGTGTTATAGCATACACCCAGACGGCATGAGGATTTTGTTCTACATAATCCTTCCATGTAAATACTTCTGTAATTTTCGTTTGACGAAGTTGTGCACCTTGCTCTATCAGTTCATTGAGCTGATGAATATCATGCTGTGCATCGACAAGAAGCTGTCCCCCGTACTTCCGTGAGTAATTTTTAGGGTCTGTAGAATGTAAAGCCGTTTGAAAAATATTGAGACGCCCTAATTCTGGAACAAAGTCTGCACAAACAAGGACATTATAGGCGTCCTGCTTTGTTGCTACAATTAGTTGATCATATGGGGTTAAATCAACATAAAACTCAGTATGCTCGCTTAAAATATCACCTGTTTCCGTCTTAATACCATTTTGTCGAGCAGCAGATAAATCTTCCCATGCACGATCCATCATCAACACATCAATTCCGTTATTTTGCAGGGACGTTGCAAGCTGTGTTGTAAATGGAGAAGCGCCTACAATCACAATACCTTTCCCAGTGGAAGCTTGTAGATCTAATTTTTTCGCAAGCCAGCCAATGCTAAAGCCATGGGCAACCACTGTCGCAAAAACAAGTGCTAATGTGAGCGCTGTTAATAATTGTGCACTTTGAAAACCTACGTCTTGTAGTGCCGTTGTAAAGTAACCTGAAACGGTTAATGCTACAATCCCTCTCGGTGCAATCCACCCAATTAAGGCCCGTTCTTCCAATGTTAAGCCCGTATTAATGGTTGCAATCCAAATTGATAACGGTCGAACAATAAACATCATTGCTAGCACGAATAGTAGCATACGCCAATCAACGATTTGCCATAACGTATCGATGGTTAAAGACGACGTCAGCATAATAAAGACACTTGAAATTAAAATAACCGAAATATTTTCTTTAAAATGCAACAGCTCATGATGGCTTGTTAAATGCATATTTGCCATCACAAGCCCCATCACTGTCACAGCCAGTAAGCCCGTCTCGTGCATGATGGCATCGCTTAGGGCAAAAACAAGTAAAATAGTAGCAAGTAACAAAGGTGATTTCAAAAACTCTGGAATTAAACCACGCTCCAAGCATTGCCCCATTACATAACCGACGACCCCTCCTAACAGGGCGGCTAAAAAGGCGGAAACAAAGAAAACGGTAAGAGATGTCCCACCTTCTAAATGATATATACCCAAAACGACCTGATACGCAAATAGCGCTAACAATGCGCCAAAAGGATCTACAACGATGCCTTCCCACTTTAAGATAGCTGCTGGTCGCTCCTTCAATTTTGCTTGTCTCAATAAAGGCAAAATAACGGTTGGACCTGTCACAATAAATAATCCACCAATGACAAAAGAGACTGGCCATGATAGCCCTGCAACAAAATGCGCGGCAGTAGAGCCTGCAATCCAAGCGATGGCTGCCCCTACTGTGGAAATACGCAATATGGACTTCTTAAAGCCACGTATTTCTCGAAAATCAAGGCTTAAACTTCCTTCAAATAATATAACGGCAACTGCCAGAGAAATAATGGTATGAAAAATAGGGCCAAATGTCTCTTTAGGAGACACTAACCCTGTAAATGGACCAATAATTAGCCCAGCGATACTCATAATGACAATGGCAGGCATGCGAAAACGCCATGCTAACCACTGTGAAAACAAACCGATAAAAATAATAAAAGGTAACTGAAATAGTAAATTGTCAAACATATGTACCACCTACAATATCCTAGGATGAATGTATATTCCCTCATTTTAGAAGGACTAAACCTGTTACCTTACATTATGTACGTATTGTGCCAAAATTATCACTTTACCTCATCATGACCATAAACGTAATCACATTATAAAGCGCTGGTGCAACCAAAGCGAAAGCTAAACATACCACTGCAGCCCATTTTGTGTTCTTAATACCACGATCATCACCTGTCTTTAGATGATGAAAATAAGTTAATGTGAAATAAAAGCATAAAATCATAAACAAGGGGAAAATGAGTTGTTGAGCAAAGCCATGTAGAAATGTAGCCACTGAAGAAACCTCCTATTATATCCTCTTTATATAAATATTGTAATATACTAATTCTATTTCTACCATAAAAAAGCAGGATCCTCCACTCTGATCCTGCTCCTAATTATTTAGATGAATCTTTTTAACAATGATTCATATAGACCCACCATTAACAATCCAATTAATATTGGAATGAGGGATGTAAAACTGAAATAAAAGCCTACATCCTGATATTGTCCCGTAAAGTGAAATTGTAGCCAAGACACCTCATATGTTTCTCCTACCCCATATAAGAAAATAGTGGTAAATAAAAATAATGCCAGACATTTTAGTCCTTGCGCTTTTTTCATAGTATCACCTCATTGTACAACGGTCATTTGTTGCGCATAGCTTAAAAGATCCTCAACTGTTAATTCTGGATTTTGCCCAACCATACTATATTGGTAGCCGTTTTCTTGCCAAGCAAGGGAACGGAAATTTTCACCATCCATAACAGTGCCTTTTTGTCCTCGAATATCTATTTCTTTTTCATTTAAAATGGGACCAATATCTGCAACACTAGCATCTGCTTTAAAAATCGTGACAAAAAAGGCTAGCTCTCCATCTAAAACATAATCGAAAGAGTATTCTGGTCGTTCCTCTATCCCTTTAACCATGGATATGTTGTCTAACGTTAGACCATTTACTTCTGGTACTAATAAAAACTTTTCAAGCTGCTGCTTTACGTCGTCCAATGAAACGGATTCAGAAGTATCCTGTCCGCTAATTTCCTGAATCGTTACATCCTTTGGTAGATCTAGTGTAAATTGTTGAGCATCTATTTTTTCACCAAAATTAATCTTAGAATATTCAGTGAGCATATGAGTCCCTGCACTATCTGTCTTCATTTTTAATGTCAGCCAAGTCTTTTTATCAATCCAAGCTTCAATATCGCCGAATAACGATTCCGTATTCTTCGTTTTTGCGACGATTTTATAGGTATCTCTACCTGCAACCTTCTCTTCTCCTGCTATCTTAATATCATGCGTATCTTTAACCATATTAAAAATAAGCTGTACCTGATCTTTAGGTGATTGCAAGCTGTCTAATTCGGGTTGTGAATAATCCATTGTGTAGGCTGTTTTTTCAGTGACATCATAGCTAATCACTTTAGCATCATTTTTGACTGTGATAACATGTTCACCATTATCGCCTGTCATTTCTATCCGTCTATTGCTATCCTTTACCCATTCCTTCACTTGAGCTTTACCACCTAGCTCTCCCATATCTAACGTATATTCGCCATAATAAGTGAGTGGCTCTTTCGATTCTTGAAGGGCTTGGTCGATAATTTCCTGAGGTGTATAAGTTGCCTCTGAATTACAGCCCACCAAGCTAAATGTCATAACAGCAATTAAGCCTGCTGCTCGGCAAGATCTTTTCCAATTCATCATTCATTTACTCCTTTATAAGGTGGTAGCCAGCAAATTACCGCTGTTCCAATGTTCTCTCTAGAAAGCAGTTCGACAGTACCCCCATGTTTTTCAATAATTTGTTTTGTAATATTTAAGCCTAGTCCTGTTCCTCGTTCACCAGCCTTTGATCTCGCATAATCTGCTTGATACATTGGCTCGAATAATTTAACAATGTCCTGTTGTGGTATGCCTCTTCCGTGATTTTGCACAATTATATACATACCTTCTTGCTTGTTTAAAGCAGACTTCAAGAAATCAAAGCCCCATTCGGGATCATTTCCAGCATTGACTGCCGCTAAGCCTATTGTTGTCCCCTTTTCCCCATAACGCCAGGCGTTGCTCAATAAATTATCAATGACACGCTGAAGTTGTTTAGGATGCACAGCATAGAGTCCATCCACGGCACAGAAGACTTTTAATGTAAATCCTTCTTCCTCACATAACGGTTCATAGTCAGACAAGGCCATGTCAAAAAATTCTTCTCCATCCACAGCAATGAGCTCTAATGTATAGTTCGTTGATTGAAGTAAGGTAAACATCATTAAATCCTCTAGCATATGCTTCATCCGATCTGCCTTCGTAACGATGACCTGCTGATATTCTGCCACCTGCTGTTCTGATAAGCCTTTATTTTGTAAAGATTCCGCATAGGCTTGGATGGCTGTAAGGGGTGTTTTCAAATCATGGGAAATACTTGCAATCATCATTTCTTTTTGCTGTTGTTCCGCTTTTAAGGAAGCCCGAGTCTTTTCAATTTCAACCTGCATCGCCTCAAATGTTTTGGCGAGTGCCCCAATCTCATCTTTTCTTACGCTTAGAGTTGATTTAACATGCTGACCTTTCGCAAAATGACGCATGTGCTGCATCAGTTCACCTAATGGCCGATTCAGTTTCCGATGAAGCAACAAGATGACAGTTAAATAAATGATAAGAAACAACAGGATCGTGCTTGCGATGACAAGCCATGAACGCTTTTCTACACCCTTTACCCAATCTGTTCGTATTAATTGAATTTCATAGATGCCAAGCAAATCACCTTTTAGATATACAGGCTCCTTGTATGTAAAGGCGTTGTATGCTTGCTGTAAATCATATAAACCATTTAACATACGCTCTTTCCCTACATAGCCCGTTAGCAAAGGGTTGGAGGAATATAAAACATAGCCAGATTTCGTATAGAGGGTAATCGCCAGCTTCTCATTGGTAAGTTCCTCTATCTCCTCAAAATCGGCATTTTTTTGATAAAGCACTGGATTGTCAACGACATCTTTTACCTGATTTAGCTCTGTCCACTTGTCAAAGTACTCCGCCACATTTTTATCTTGGTAATAAGCATTAATCCACACATAAAGGCTATAAGCTCCTACTATGGGTATGACCATTACAATAAAAAACATAATTAGTAACCACGCTTTTATTTTCATAATGGTTCACCAATAAAACGGTAGCCCTTACCCCACACAGTTTGAATGAAATTTGGGTTTTTCACAGAATCCTTGAGCTTTTCGCGCAATGCCTTGATATGCACTGTGACAGTATGAGTGTCCTCTAACGTTGCTTGCTGCCAAATATGCTGATACAGTTCTTCTTTTGTAAAGGTTTGACTCGGATTTTTAGCTAGCAGCCTAACAAGGGCAAACTCCTTTTGAGTTAATGCAATTTCTTGCTGATAAACACATACTATTTGTCGTTGCCAATCTATTGTTAAACCATTCGCATAGGCAGTATGCTCTTCTATCACGTCTTGTTTGTGGTAGCGTCGCCAGCGTCTAAGATGAGAGGCAACTCGTGCCTTTAATTCTTCTAAGCTAAATGGTTTAGCGATATAATCGTCTGCCCCCTGCAAGCCCTCCACCTTATCCGCATCTTCCTTGCGGGCACTCATCATTAGGATTGGCACATCACTCTCCCAACGGATATTTTGACAAACCGTTAACCCATCCATTTCTGGCAGCATCCAATCCACTAGCACTAAATCGAAAGGTTGCGTTTGAAAATCTTCCAGTCCCTCAAGGCCCGTAGTAGCCCATGTCACACAATAGCCCTCCTGTTCTAGCGTATCCTTCACAATGCGCCCAATCGCTGTATCATCCTCAATCAGTAGTAATTTTTCCTTCATCATTTTCCTCCTGCATTCACCTTACTACGGAAAAAACGATTTTCTCCGAACTTTACACTTTCTTTATAATTACCTTAGAGCGTATCCGCACTTTATACAAGGGGAGGAGGCTACCGATTTCATCGAAGCAGTTTTCTTCCTGCCTGGGCTATCCGCCAATTTTGTGGGGCTATCCGCCACTTTAACCGGGCTATCCTTCACTTTTACCGTTCTATCCGGTACTTTAACCAGGCTATCCGCCACTTTGCCGCTCCTATCCGCTACTTGACCGAGCTATCCGCCACTTTTGCCGTTCTATCCACTACTGTCCTGGCTATCCTTCACTTTGCCGCTCCTATCCACTACTTTAACCGGGCTATCCTTCACTTTGCCGGTTCTATCCGCTACATCCTTCATTTTTATCCCATTAAAAAAGGAATGCACTGTGATTGTGCATTCCTAAGCGAACTAGAAAAATAAACTTAGAATATAGTAAATCAATGCTGCCATGACAGCAGAGATTGGCATCGTGATGACCCATGTTGTAACGATTTTACGTGCCATCCCCCATTTAACGCCTTTAACACGATGTGCTGTTCCGACACCCATGATGGATGAAGAAATTACATGTGTTGTAGAAACTGGTAAATGGATTAATGTGGCACCAAAGATAATCGATGCAGAAGCTAAGTCTGCTGCTACCCCATTTACTGGGCGGATTTTCATGATTTTACCGCCAACCGTTTTGATAATTTTATAGCCTCCGACAGATGTACCAAGACCCATCGCAGTTGCTGCAGCAAAACGTACCCAGAAAGGAATATCATCTCCTTGGTGTAGGCCGCCGGCGATTAGCGCCAAGGTAATAATACCCATTGCCTTCTGCGCATCATTTGTCCCGTGTGTAAAGGATTGTAAGGCTGCTGTCCCAATTTGCATTGTACGGAAGCCTTTATTCGTTCGATATAAATTCATATCTTTGAAGATGACTTTTAATAATGTCATCATCAGGAAACCAGCTGCGAACGCTAGTAATGGTGAAAAAATAAGTGCTTGAAGAATTTTAATAAACCCAGCATAGTTCAAAATATCAAATCCTGCTGCGGCAATAGCTGCCCCCGCAACAGAACCTATTAATGTATGAGAAGAACTCGATGGAATCCCAAAATACCATGTTAATAAATTCCATGTAATGGCAGATAATAAGGCTGCTAAAATCACAACAGAACCTGTAATATCGCCATCATAGGCATTTAAAGAAAATGGGTCCACAATATCTTTTGTTAGGGCTTTGGCTACCCCAACGAATGTAATCGCTCCTACGAAGTTCATTACTGCTGCCATATAAACCGCAGTACGTGGCTTTAAGGCACGGGTCGATACAGAGGTAGCAATCGCATTGGCTGTATCATGGAAGCCGTTAATAAAGTCGAACACAAGTGCGAAAATAACGACTAATATGGTGATTAATAAGATCGTATCCATTTCGTACACTCCATCTTATGCATTACGCATAATTATTGTTTCAATTGTGTTTGCTACTGTTTGACAGCTGTCCGCAATGTCTTCAAATTGCTCATAAATATCCTTGAAAACAATCAAACGCATTGGGTCTTTTTCTTGGATGAATAATTGCTTCATCGAAGAACGGAAAATTTCATCACATTCACGTTCATTGTCCTTAATTTGAATAGCATGTTTACGCATTTCCACAAGCTTTTTACTATTTAACAGTTCCATGGCTTGTACCATTTCATCTGTACTCTTCGCAATATATGTGAGGAATTGGCGCATTGGCTCTGTTACTTCTGTTAGGTTGTACATATTGAAGTGCGCAATACAGCCTTCCATTCCATCAATTACATCATCTAATTTATTGGCTAAGGCTAAAATATCTTCACGCTCAATTGGCGTCATAAAAGATTTATTCAGCATAACAATTAGCTCATGGATTAATTTATCGCCACTTGTTTCGTATTGCTTCATTGTATCTGCGATTTCTTTTAGTGCATCTATATCTTGAATACGTGCATTATGAGCATAGTAAATACCCTCATTCACGTTTTTCGCGATTTTTAATAGTGATTGAAAAAATGGATCTTGCTTGTTTGAGTTGAACATCCTGTTCCTCCTGTTGAAAAAATATTGTCGATTTCTGAACCATCATAACAAAACATTTACACAATTCAACAAAATTTTAAACACTTAGCTGTTGATTTTACAAAACTGTAATATAAAATTTGCCACATTTATTTTCAAGCTATTTTCAAAGTTGCAAACGTTGGAAATCAAATATTAAAAATCACGATTTTTTCTTTAAAAACGCCCATTTTTTCTTTTATTTTTATAAAAATACTTGAAATAAACTTTTTCCTGCTTATTTGTTTACCTTGTGAAATGTTAAGGAATTGTAAACAAAATTTACATGAAAATGTTGGAATTTCATTGTGATTTTTTGACTTTCGCAGTACGCTATGTTAAAACGCGATGAAGAAAGATGGGAGCATATTTATGGATATTGATTTACTTTCACTCACAATATTATTACTACTTGCTTTTATCGCCTCTTTTTTAAATGCGATTGTTGGAGGTGGTGGGCTCATCTCCTTACCTGCATTAATGGCTGTTGGTTTACCTCCAAGTACAGCTATTGCCACAAATAAACTGGCCAATACCATTAGTAATGGTACAAGTATGCTAACTTTTTTACGTGCAGGTAAAGTAGACTTCAAGAAAATTGGAAAAATCCTCCCCTTTATCTTTGTAGGATCTTTACTCGGTGCCTTTACTGTCCATCTTGTATCCCCTGCTATTTTAAAACCACTTATGCTTGTTATGCTCGTCCTTGTAGCTGCTTATACAATGTTTAAAAAAGATTGGGGACAGCAATATCAAGAGCGTGTACTTAGTACAGTCAAACATTTAGCCTATATAGGTGCATTTGCGGCAATTGGCTTTTACGATGGCTTTTTTGGACCAGGTACGGGTTCATTTTTCATTTTTATTCTATTAATGATGGGCTATGATTTTCTCCAAGCTGCTGGTAATGCGAAAGCTTTTAATTTCACCTCAAATTTAGCGGCATTAATCATGTTTTTAATTTTAGGAGAAGTTCATTTTCTCTATGGTTTTTCGATGGGCTTTGTCATGATCTTTGGGGCAATCCTTGGATCCAAATTTGCGCTGAAGCGTGGAACGAGCATGATGCGGGTCATCTTTATTGTCATGACATGTTTATTGATTTTGAAAAATGCCTGGGATTATTTCTTTCATTGAGACCGCCAATTTTCAGTCAATTGACAAAAAATATTAGCGTGCTATAATACTTTTGGGCTTCACCGCATTGAAGCGCAGAAGTATTTATTAGGAGGATTCACATGTTTCGAATAGAAGCAAAGAGTAACCCTCGATTTCTTGAGGCAAGCTTTATCACTATTTTAATTATCGCCATAATGGCTTATAGTATTGGCTATTTAAAGGCTACGCCGCATATCCCGATTTTTCTTGTGATTGCCCTTTTACTGGCTTATGGATTACTGAAAAAAGTACCCTTTCGCGATCTTGAGGGTGGTATGATTGCTGGTGCTAGCGCTGGACTTGGCGCCGTTTTTATTTTCTTTTTTATTGGCATTTTAATTTCCAGCTGGATTATGGGTGGAACGATCCCAACCCTTATCTATTATGGCTTTTTAACTGTGTCGCCAAACTTTTTCTTTGCTATCGTGTTTTTAATTTGTAGTATCGTTGGTATTTCAATTGGAAGCTCTCTGACAACTGTCGCAACGGTTGGTGTAGCATTTATGGGCATTGCCGGAGCTATGGATATCTCGCTAACCATTACAGCTGGAGCGATTGTTTCTGGGGCCTTCTTTGGTGATAAAATGTCTCCATTATCCGATACAACCAATCTTGCTTCTGGTACAGTTGGTGTAGACCTTTTTGAGCATATTAAAAATATGGGCTGGACAACCATCCCTGCTTTTCTTATCTCCTTTGTGCTCTATGCTATTATCTCCCCAACAGGAGCTGCTACATCCTTTGAGACAGTGGAGCAATTTAAAGGGGGTTTACTGTCTACAGGACTTATTCATTGGTATACATTATTGCCAATTGTTGTTCTCGTAATCATGACTTTTTACAAGGCACCTGCAGTCATTACATTGGCTGTTGTGTCCATTATTGGAGTAGGTCTTGGCTCTTTACTTGACCCAGTTCCCGCTTCAGATGTCTTCAAAATTCTGTTTGATGGCTATGTCTCTCAAACTGGTAATAAAGAGGTAGATGCCTTGCTCACTCGTGGTGGGATGAATAGTATGCTATTTACAATCGCGCTTGTCTTACTTGCCTTAACAATGGGTGGCCTTTTATTCACACTAGGCATTATTCAAAGCATTTTAGCGAAGGTCGAAAGCTTATTTAAAAGTGCTGGTTCTGTTATTACAGGCGCTGCCATCACCGGCATCGGTGTTAATACATTGATCGGTGAACAGTACTTATCCATTCTATTAACTGGTGAGGCCTTTAAGGCACAATTTGCAAAGGTTGGGCTTGCACCAAAAAACCTTTCACGCGTCATGGAGGATGCAGGTACGGTCGTCAACCCACTTGTACCCTGGAGTGTTTGTGGTATTTTTATCACAAGTGTCCTCGGTATTTCCACACTGGATTACCTACCGTTCACCTTCTTCTGTTTACTAGGACCAATTCTAACGATCTTGTTTGGCTGGAGTGGCAAAACATTAACAAAGCTTTAACCATAGCAAAAGGTAGCTGAAAAAACACCAGCTACCTTTTTATTTTACTCAAAATTTTTATGGAAACACCATTTCTTACTACCTTGACTATGTGTTGTATAAAATAATTTTAATCCCTTATCGGATCGGAAATTTGATAGCGTGTAAAGCTAGCTGTTGGAGAGAAAGCTATCATTCCAATTTGGAATCAAAATTCATGATTTTTCGCATTTCTGTTGGATGACCTCCTTTGCTATGCTCTACTAAAGGAGATGAAAGAGGATGACAACAAAAACAAAATGGAATGCTCATTTATATGATGAAAAGCATGATTTCGTGTCAAAATTGGGTACAAGCTTAGTCGATCTACTAGCGCCGCAAAAAAATGAACATATTTTAGATGTGGGTTGTGGTACAGGAGATTTGGCTAATGACATATCAGCACTTGGAGCTTCTGTGCTCGGAGTAGATGCGTCGGCTACAATGATTTTAGCTGCTCAGCAAAAATATCCTGCCATTAACTTTCAAACGATGGAAGCTACAGCGATGCACTTTTCTCAGCAATTTGATGCCGTTTTCTCCAATGCCGCACTTCATTGGATGAAGGAACCTGATGTAGTTATCGAAAATGTCTATGGTGCACTGAAGAACGGTGGACGCTTTGTTGCTGAAATGGGTGGACAAGGCAATATTGCATCTATCATTTGGGCTCTGCAAAAAAGTATGGAAACTTTACAATTTCCCTATATCGACCACTATTTCCCTTGGTATTTTCCAAGCGTCGAGGAATATCAATCAAAATTAGAAAAGGCAGGCTTTCAGGTCGAGAATATCACACTCTATAAACGCCCTACACCACTTCAAGGGCAGGATGGGCTTCGCAACTGGTTGGTCATGTTTAGTGAAAATCTTCTACAGCACTTAAAGGCTGATGAGAAAGAGCAGGTTTATGCGACATGTGAGGAATTATTAAAGCCAACTTGTTTCCAACAGAATGAATGGGTCATTGATTATTATCGTCTGCGCTTTATTGCTCGTAAAAAATAGATTACAAAAGGTTACTATTCTGTTGTAGTAACCTTTTTTCAATGCTAAGAGCGAGGCAGCAATATTACAATGACGCCTATTAAGCATATCCCTGCGCCAATAAAGTCTAAATGATCGGGCTTTTTGCCATCAATGCCCCACCCCCATAAAATAGACAACACGATGAATACCCCACCATAGGCTGCATAAACTCTGCCAAAGGTAGGGAAGGACTGGAATGTTGCAACAACGCCGTACAGAGCAAGTGCAATACCGCCAATAATGCCCCAATAAAAAGGTTTACCCTCTCGTAACCAAAGCCAAATTAAATAGCCCCCACCTATTTCACCAATTCCTGCAAAAATAAATAATAATATAGCGATCATACTGTATCTCTCTTTCTCATTTTCTCTCTATTATACATGTCTTACATACTCCAATATGTAATGGTGTCCGTTATTCCGATTAAAATTAATAGGATACCTGCTGTTAGTTGAATAGCTCTTCCCATCTTCATGCTTTTTCGTAGGATAATACGCTTGGCATCAAAGACATAGATCAACAGAAGCATGATGATGAGCGGTACAGCGGTCGCTACGCCAAAAATACTAGGTAGAAGCAACCCATAGGAAGTGCTTGCCACAAGGGGCATTAACCATACAAAAAATAGAACAAACATAGTGGGACAAAAGGCAATAGAAAAACTAGCGCCGATTAAGAACGAGCCAAATTTCCCCTCTTTTACTACAGGCGGCAGCAGCGATGTTAAACGTTGTAGAAAGGTTAATTTGAATAAACCGATTAGCACCAGCCCTGTTAGCAGCATCATCGGCCCAATAGCCTGACGAAAGATTGGAAAATAAACGGTCATCTTTGTTTCAAATGATTGCCCAAAAAGCCAAGCACAAAAGCCAAGCACACTAAAAACAACCACTTTCCCCACAATAAAAAACATAATTTCTTGCCAATTACTGCTCTTTTGAAGTGTTCGATTGCCGTAAAATGTAATGGCACTCATATTACCTGTTAACTGACATGGAGCAAAGGCGCCTATCAAGCCAAGAAGAATGGCCATCATCAGGGCAGAATGCTCATAGCCCTGTACAAATTGCGTAAGCGGTTCACTAATCAACTGACTAATGGTGGACAATATACTATACATCTAAACACCCTCTATCTATTATTTATACTAAAATAGTATAAAGGTACATTATGAATAAACAGTGCAGAAAACGGCTTTACCCATACACGCTATTACACGCTACTAAAAAATCATCATAATCAGCCGAGACATACTTTGTAAGCAAGTAAGTATCCGATACAATATGAGAAAATTCTTTTACTGAATAGCTATGCAGAAGATTTTGCTGACAATCTGCTTCAATTACACTCTTAGGCAGCAAGGCAATACCAAGACCATGCTTGACGAAATGCTTAATTACCTCTGTTTGATTAATATGCATTGTTTGATGGCTAGTAAATTGCTGTAGCACCTGTTGTACTTCCTGCCAATAGGGCGCATATTCATGTGTGAGAAGCGTTTCCTGCTGTAAAAGGGTGAAAGCATCATATTCCTTTTTAGTAATAGGAGCAATTAAATGCAATGGTTCTTGTGCGAGCATCACTGTGTGAAGCTCACGAGTTGAGGTTAATTTGGATAAGCCCATATCGATTACACCAGTAAATACCGCTTCCCCAATTTCATTGGATTTTAAAAGCTCTATCACTATCTGAGTAGAGGGCTTTCGATGCTGAAATGCTGTAATAATAGCTGGTAATGTTGAATTCGCTATTTGCGGAGCAACGCCAATCGTAAGCTTAGCGGTGTAGCCTTTTACGAAGGAATCCATTTGTTGTAGCCCTTCATCTAAAGCGGACAGGATTTTTTGTGCCTGCAGACGAAAATAAGCACCCTGCTGATTTAACGTCACCTGTTTGCTCTGTCGATTAAATAATGGGGTTTGCAATGCCCTTTCTAAATGTTGGATATGCTTCGTTACAGTCGATTGTGTAATAAATCGTTTTTCAGCTGTTTCTCGAAAGTTTTCAGTTTGTGCTGCCACTATAAATGTGCGTAGCCACTCTGTCTCCATCGCCATCCCTCTTTCGTTTTCAACTAGTATAACGAAAAATTTGTAAGTCTTGAAACCTTTTTTCAACATAAGCGTATGTATAGCTAACGATGTCAGTAGGAGGAATGAAAGATGTCTTTTTTTCATAAAGCATTAGCAAGTATTGGTATAGGTTCAGCGACAGTGGATACAAGATTGGAGAAGGATACTTATCGTGCTGGAGAGGTCATGCAGGGGGAAATCATTGTACGTGGCGGTCAAGTTGAGCAACAGGTCGACACGATTTACCTATCCGTCAATACGACGTATATCCGTGAGTCGAATGATCACAAACATACAGAGGTTGCCGCACTGCAGAAGGTTAAAGTAACAGAGCCTTTCACACTGGGCGCGGGCGAGGAAAAAATCTTCCCTATTTCACTAACATTGCCATTTGAAACACCAATTAGTGCAGGTAAAACACAGGTATGGATTCAAACGGGCCTTGATATTAAAAATGCGGTCGATCCGAGTGATAAGGATTATATTCGTGTCGAGCCAACAGCATTAGCAGGTCATATATTAGATGCGATTCGTGGATTAGGTTTCCGTTTACGTGAAGCTGAATGTGAACAAGCTCCTTCACGCTTCCGCGGCTACTATCCATTTGTCCAGGAATTTGAATTTGTACCCACTGGACAATATAGAGGCCATTTAGATGAGCTTGAATTAGTTTTCCTTTCTCAATCCAACCATTCTGCAGAGATTTTCATGCAAATTGATCGCAAAGTAAAGGGCATTGGTAGCTTTTTTGCTGAAGCATTAGATATGGATGAAAGCTATGTTCGCACAACGGTTACGATGCATGACCTACCGACACTGCAAGCAAAGCTTCAGCAAATCATTTCAAAGCATGCCTAATGAACTAAAAAGTAGTTGAAGCCTTACTTCAGCTACTTTTTTTATGATCAAATAGGAGGGGTGAAAAGGATGATGATGAAAGCGGCATTATTTGATTTAGACGGAACATTATTAAATAGAGATGCATCTGTCGAACTCTTCATTGAGCAGCAATATGAGCGGTTAAAGGAGGTACTAGGCTCCATTCCAAAAGAACAATATATAACTCGTTTTATCCAATTAGATAAGCGGGGCTACGTTTGGAAGGACCATGTCTATCAGCAATTAGTAGAAGAATTTCAACTTGTTCCTATTACGTGGGAAGAACTTCTTCAAGATTACCTAAACGAATTTAAATATAGCTGTGTCCCTTTTCCTAACCTTATCCCTATGCTAGAACAATTGAAAAAGGATCAGTTGGCTTTAGGCATAATTACGAATGGCTATGGGCATTTTCAGATGGACACTATAAAGGCATTAGCCATTGAACATTATTTTGATGTCATTTTCGTTTCTGAATGGGCAGGAATGAAAAAACCCGATCCTCAACTGTTTTTAAATGCCATCGAAAAGCTAAATGTCCTTCCTCATGAATGCGTTTTTATCGGCGACCATCCTGTGAATGATGTCAAAGGTGCTCAACATGTGGGAATGAAGGGCATTTGGAAAAAAGATAAACAATGGCAACATGTTCAAGCGGATGCCATCGTGGAGGATTTATTAGAAATACCGATATTCATTGACTCTTTCAGCCCATCATGCTAAAAAAACCCATCTACCAATAAGTAGATGGGTTTTTGTTCTATCTTATGTCACAGCTTGCTTTACTTTTTCTAGCACCTCTTCAGCTGTCGCTAGCTGTAATGCCTCTGTTGCTAAAGCCTGCATCTCTGGGACAGATAATTGCTTTAGCAAGGCACTCGTTTTTAAAATAGACGTAGCACTCATGGAGAACTCATCTAAGCCTAGGCCTAGCAATAGTGGAACAGCATGCTCATCGCCAGCCATTTCTCCACACATTCCTACCCATTTTTGTTCTTGATGGGCAGCTTTAATGACCATTTGAATTAAACGTAATATGGCTGGGTTATAGGGTTGATATAAATAAGAAACTTTTTCATTCATCCGATCTGCCGCCATTGTATATTGAATTAAATCATTTGTGCCGATGGAGAAGAAATCCACTTCTTTGGCAAAAGTATCTGCCATTACGGCTGTCGAGGGAATTTCAACCATCATCCCGACCTCGATGGAAGAGCCTACTGCAATCCCTCCAGCTATCATCTTTTCCTTTTCCTCAAGCAAAATGGCTTTAGCCGCACGAAATTCTTGAATGGTCGCTATCATAGGGAACATAATTTTTAAGTTTCCATAGACAGATGCTCGCAGTAGTGCTCGCAATTGTGTGCGGAATAACTCCTGCTGGTCAAGACATAGACGAATGGCACGGTGACCAAGGAATGGATTCATTTCTTCTTGCAAAGGTAAATATGGCAGGTGCTTGTCGCCACCAATATCGAGTGTTCGAATAACAACTGGCTTGCCCTTCATTCCTTCCAAGACTGTTTTATACGCTGTAAATTGTTCTTCCTCAGAGGGTAAATTTTCTCTGCCCATATATAAAAACTCTGTTCGATATAAGCCAATTCCCTCTGCTCCATGACGCAATACACCATCCAAATCATTTGGCGATCCAATATTAGCCGCTAGCTCAACATGCACGCCATCTTTAGAAACGGTTTGCTCATTCACTAAAGTAGACCATTCCGCCTGCTGTACCCGATATTTTTGTGCCTTTTCCTGATAGTCTGCAATCACATCGGCACTTGGATTCACTAGGACTTGACCCGTCAAACCGTCAACAATTATAGTATCGCCATCCTGAATTGTTGTCGTAGCAACCCCTGCCCCTACGACTGCTGGGATTTCTAAGCTACGAGCCATGATGGCCGAATGGGATGTACGCCCACCAATATCGGTAATAAAACCGAGAACATAGTTGCGATCTAATTGGGCTGTCTCTGAAGGTGTCAAATCATTCGCTACGATAATTACCTGTTTGTTCATATTGCTTGGATTTGGAATATGTACTCCGAGTAAATGTGCTAATATGCGATTTGTCACATCTTTAATATCTGATGCACGGGCACTCATGTATTCGTCATCCATACCTTCAAATAATGCCACAAACATATTGCTTACTTCATGCAATGCATACTCCGCATTTACCGCTTCGTCTGCAATTTTTTGATTGATAGGCCCAATTAATTCGGGATCATGAACCACTAATAAATGTGCCTCAAAAATTGCGGCTTCTTCTGCACTAAATTTTTCGAATGTTTGCTGTCGAATGACAATCAGTTCTTGCTCTGCTTTGGCAAGAGCGGCTGCTAAACGTTTCTGCTCTGCCTCGATATCATGAACAGTTGTTTTAGCGAATGTTAAATCTGGTTGGACGAAACGATATGCTTTCGCAATGGCAATGCCGTCTGAAGCGGCAATACCAGTGAGTCGTGTCATTGTGCAAGCCCCATTTCCGTGATGAGTGTCGTTAGTGCTGCTAATGCTTGCTCTTCGTCTTCCCCCTCTACAACAAGTGTAAATTGTGAACCTTGCTTTAAGGCTAATCCCATCACACCTAAGATTGATTTCAAGTTAGCTGCTTTTTCTTCTGTGCGTATTTCTATAGATGAAGCAAATGGTGTTGCTTTTGCCACAAGCTGGCTCGCTGGTCGTGCATGAATACCTAAAGGATCGACTACTGTAAATTGTTGTGTTTTCATAATTTATTCTCCTCTTCTTGTAAGTCTGTTAAAACCATTACATTTGGATGTTTTGATAAAGCAGTTGCAGGTACGTCTTCTGTATAATCAGATGCCAGTAAACGCTCTAACACCTCACGCTTAGCTTCTCCCACTGCGAGTAACAAAATGCATTTTGCCCGCATAATCGATTGAATACCCATCGTGTATGCCTGTGTTGGCACTTCGTCAATGGATGAAAAGAAACGCGCGTTAGCTTGACGAGTAGATTCTTCGAGTGTTACAAGATGTGTTAAAGAAGCAAATGACGTACCAGGCTCATTGAAGCCGATATGACCATTTTGACCGATACCAAGCAGTTGGAAATCTAAGGGATATTGTTGCAGTAATCCTTCATAGCGAGCTGTTTCCACTAAAGGATCTACTGCTAATCCATCTGGTAAATACGATGCTAAAAATGGTTTTTGGTTCAATAAATGTTTGTTCATATAATAGGCGTAGCTTTGCTGATGAGTTGCCTCAAGCCCAACATACTCATCCAAATTAAAGCTAATACAATGTGAAAAATCAATATCTGTTTTACAGATTTTAGCATATAGTGGTTCCATTGTCCCACCAGTAGCTAACCCGAACGTTGTGGCGCCATTATTTTTGGCTTCAACGATGGTCGCTACTGCATGTGAATATAAATCATCCATTGAGGAAAATCTTTTTACTTTCACCACATATCCTCCTTTGTATCCTAGAAATGAATACGCTGACCATACTGATCAATAAGCGCATCGTTATTAGTTTCCCCTAAATTACTGCTACCAAACACTGGTACACTAGTGCCCTGTGCATGCATAAGCTCAATGATTTGAGCGAATAAAGCATTTAATAAAGTCGCACCTAACACCGTTGATACAGGGGCATACTGCAATTGGTCAACGGTTAACACACCATCACCTAATGGCACATGCGTATTCAAAACTTCATCTACTACTTGTTCTAAACGCTTGCCTGACGGATGGCGCGATGGCTGGTGCTGATATTCCAGTGATTGCAGTGAAATGGTCAAAGCGCCCGCTTCCTTTGCATAGATAGCCATATCAATGGGCACTGGATTATTGGCAGAGGTTGAAATGATGATACAAACATCTTGGTCATCAAATTGCAGCTGATCCTTATAGAAGGCTAAAAAAGCCTGTTTTTTTTCATTTTGTGAGGATTGCCGTGCACCCTGATGTAGCATTAACGATTCTATGTGTATCGGTTTGACAGGCACTAAGCCACCTGCTCTGTAGTAACATTCCTGTGCTAATAGCATGGAATGACCAGAGCCAAAGAGCTGGATAATGCCTCCCTTTGTGAGACGTTTAACAATTTGCTTGGCAATATGCATAAGTTGGTTGCTTTCCTGCTGTGCCACCATTGTTAAATATCGATTTACTTGTTGAAAATAGGTATTCATGTTCTATCACCTTTTCATTTCCATCGTTTCATGCAAGATGTTTGTATACCTGCTGCATATTAGTAACTATTGTCCACTTGAATTTGCATCATATAAGACCTTGCCCGCCTTAATCGTTTGGTGGAGCTTTAATTGTTCATCTAAAATCACTGCATCCGCATCAAAGCCTTGTATAAGCTGACCCTTATTACCTAGCTTCAATTGCTCGGCAGCATTAAAGCTGGACATTTTGACAAGCTCCTCCAGCGTACAATTCGTAATGTGATGCATATTCCGTACAGCCTGATCCATTTTTAAAATACTGCCTGCTAATGATCCATTTGACAAATGAGCGCCTGCTTCTGTCACATGAACTGTTTGACCACCTAAATCATATGCTCCGTAAGGCATTCCCTTTGCACGCATGGCATCGGTAATTAAAATAAGCCCGTCTGCTCCCTTTAAGCGGTAGGCCATTTCCACCGCGCCTTCATGCATATGGATAAAGTCAACAATCAGTTCTGCTTTAATCGCATCTAGCAACAGGACACCGCCAACTACACCTGGATCTCGATGGTGGAATGGACGCATTTGGTTATATAAGTGTGTCCCCTGTGTGGCACCTAATTGAGCCGCTTGTTGCATTTGCTCAAAGGTCGCATCCGAGTGACCAATTGAAACAATGACACCGCTAGCAGAAATACTTTGCACAGCTGCCATGCCATTTGGTTCTTCTGGTGCTAGTGTAATTTGCTTAATTTTATGGCCACTTAGTTGCTGCCACTTTGTCCATATAGCCAAATCTAGCTCGACAATATATTCAAGCGGCTGTGCCCCTGCTCGCTGCTTTGAAACAAATGGCCCTTCGATATGAATACCGAGTACCTCTGCTTCGTCTGGCTGTGGCTGGAACTGTGCTACATTTTCAATAGCTCGTTCAATGTTGTCATAGCTTTGTGTCATCGTTGTAGCTAAAAAGCTTGTCGTTCCTTCTTTTAAAAGGGATTGAGCCATTGTATGAAGCCCTTCATCAGAAGCATCCATCGTATCCATTTGAGCGGATCCATGAATGTGCATATCAATAAATCCTGGCAATAAAAACTTCCCTGAACCATCAAGCTGTTCTACATCGTGGATATCAAGCTGAGGAGCAATTAGCGCAATTTTACCATCCTTCATCCATACATCAACCTGCTCATCTCGTCCATTGCCATTCACTACTGTGATATTTCGAATGAGTAAACTCAAGAAAAACATCTCCTTCTTGAACAAGGGCTGTCGAAAAGGCATCCGTGTGCAATAGCGCATTGCCTCTGTATACCTTCGCTAACAGCCCCATTAGTCGTTACTTCTTCATTGTAATAATATTCGTTGAGCCTGCTCGTTGATAGCCAGTCTTTTCAAGTGTAATCTCTTGCCCCATTAAACTTGTAAAGACAACTGGTGTGATGACAGAAGGTACTTGCTCTTCAATCTGTACAATGTCTGCTTTTAATAACGCATCCCCACGCTTAACTTTTTGACCATCTGTAACGAACAGATCAAAACCATCACCATTTAGTTTGACTGTATCTAAGCCAACATGAATTAATACTTCAATGCCCGTATCAGATTTTAAGCCAATTGCATGCTTTGTTGGGAACACCATCACTACTTGACCATCAAATGGTGCATAGACTGCACCATCTGTCGGACGTATCCCGAAACCTGGGCCCATCAAGCCTGCTGAAAATGCCTCATCAGGCACTTCTGTTAAAGGTAATAAATCGCCCGTCATTGGCATTTCGAAATCACGGAATGTCACCGTGTCATTCTTCACCGTTTCTTCCAGGACAGGCTGTGCAACTGGAAGTCCTGCATTGGCTGGTGCTGGATTGCCTTTTTTCAAACGTTCTTTGATGGCTTCAGCTAAAAACTCCACGGATGTCCCAATGATTACTTGGACATTGGTTTTACTAATACGCATAACTCCTCTTGCACCTGTTTGCTTCAATGTTTTTTCATCGACGCTAGCAGAATCCAGTACAGACAAGCGTAAGCGGGTTGTACAATAATCCACCTGCTTAATATTGTCTTTTCCACCTAATGCTTCAATTGTATAATATGCACGTAAATCGATATCATCAGCAATAGCATTTACTTCGCCATCCTCATCCTCATCGTCTTCACGTCCAGGTGTTTTTAAGTCTAATTTTTTGATTAAGAAATAGAATACTACAAAGTAAATCGCCCCAAAGCCTAAACCTAAAGGTAATAAGAGCCATGGTTTATCTGCCAGACCAAGGTTTAGTAGGTAGTCACTTAAGCCTGCAGAGAAGCCAAAGCCATCACGGAACCCAACAAGATAGGCCACAGCCAATGAAATACCTGTTAATACAGCATGAATACCATAAAGAACTGGTGATAAGAACATAAAGGAAAATTCAATAGGCTCTGTAACACCCGTTAAAAAGGCTGTTAAAGCGATGGAAACGAACATCCCTCCAACGATTGGACGCTTTTCTTTTTTCGCTGCAAAATACATTGCTAGACAGGCTGCTGGTAAGCCAAACATCATGATTGGGAAGAAACCAGCTTGGAAATGTCCAGCTGTTGTGTCTCCTGCTAGGAAACGGTTAATATCCCCTTTCACGATTTCGCCTGCAGCATTTGTAAATTCACCGAAATCAAACCAAATAATTGTATTGATTACATGGTGGAGACCCACTGGAATTAATAGACGGTTGAAAAAGCCATACATCCCTACGCCAAGTGATCCTGCACCGATCATCCAATTGCCGAAAGCATCAATGCCACCTTGAATTGGTCCCCAAACAATCGCTAAAATACTACCTAAAATTGCCATGGTGATGGACGTAATAATCGGTACAAAGCGCCGTCCACCGAAGAATGATAACCATTCTGGAAATTTCACATTATAATATTTGTTATATAATAAGCCTGCCGTAATACCGGCAATAATACCACCAAACACACCCATATTTAATTCTTCGTTAACAGTCTCTAAAACGGCGACTAAAACAAGATGCGCAATCGCACCCGCTAGAGCTGCGCCGCCACCACTATCGTGTGCAAATCCCATCGCAATACCGATAGCAAAAATAATTGGTAAATTCCCTAGTATAGCATCACCAGAAGCGGCCATAATACTAGCAATGTACTGGATGGCTTCATTCGGTATGGCCCCAAGCATATCCGCTGAACCTAAACGCAATAGTAATGCTGCTGCTGGTAATGTTGCGATTGGAAACATGAGCGACTTACCAATTTTTTGTAAGAAAGCAAACATTCTTTATCCCCCTTTGGTATAGTTGTCTAGACCACTTTAGTAAAAAAAAAAGCGTTTTCACTAAGTTGCTATTATTATAGGCGCAATTCAAAAAAAAATAAATACTTTTTTAATATTTCGTGATGTTAAACAAAAAAACCGCACCCTAATCCAAAATTAGGGCACAGTTCTTCTTTAGCTTATGCCGTGACATCACGTTTCATAAAGGTTGAATAACTAATGACAAGGAAAACTACTGCGTAAATAGCAAGTACTGTTAATGAGAAGGGCAACGTCACATCAGCAATCATGGAGCCACCACCATGCTCATACTGTGTTAAATCAGAATGTGTGAGCCAAATATATTTGACGATGTCGTATCGGCTTAAGAACATAACTATCATGCCGCCTGTAAAAGAAAGGAACATCGTTAAACCGATTGCTAATGAACTTGAACGGAATACTGAACCAATCAAAAAGGCAAATAATGTAGACATCACAAAATCGCCACCAGATAATAGGTAATGATAGGCTAAATCACTCCATACGGCCTTTTCAACGATCTGTCCATTGACCATTTCTAATTCCACACCTGTTCCCATGCCGAACAAGACTAAGCCGATAAGGGCACTTACCACCACATTGACCACATACAATAGCAAACCAAAAAGGAATGTTGTCAGTAATTTTGACGTCAACACTTTGGCACGGGACATTGGACGCGTTAAGAGCATTTTAATCGTCCCTGTTGAAAATTCGCTCGATACAATACTAGCTGCGGTAATGACTGTAAATAAAGTAACAAGCGTAAGCATACCGCTTGTAAAGGACATAAAGCTTGCAAGACTACTATCTTTTTGACTTGGTGCATCATTCGCTAAACGATATTCAGAAATAGCCATCTGCTCTTGAAAGTATGCTTTATCTTCCTCCGTTAAATCCTCACCTGCTAGCGTCTCTTTATAGGATTGAATGGCCTCCTGCTCTATGTCCTGCCATGAGCCTTCCGTCGGGGATTTTACTTCATAATATTTGGTGATTCCAGCAGGAACAATAATGACAACAATCAGCATAGCCACCATTGCCCATGTTCCTTTTTTATGCCATAATTTCATCCACTCATTTTGAATTAGCTTCAGCAATTTGTCCGCCTCCAGTCATTTCTAAGAATTGATCCTCTAATGTTTTTTGATGTGGCTGTACGGCAAATAATTGAATACCCGCTTGGACTAGTTGTGTAGTCATAGCTGGAACATCTTCTTTCTTCATTTCCACCACATAGCCTTGATTCTCTGCTACAAAGTTAAAGTCACACTGTTCCAGATAAGCAGACACCTGCTCTTTTGGCTCAGCCTCCACATAATAAAACGATGAGCTTTCATTGTGAATATCGCGCAGATCAATTAGCTGCCCATTTTGAATCACGGCCACTCGATCACACATTAATTCAATTTCTGATAATAAGTGACTTGAGACAAAGACGGATACGCCCTCTTCTGAAGCAATCTTACGCAGGTACATACGAAACTCACGAATACCAGCAGGGTCTAAGCCATTCGTTGGTTCATCTAAAATTAAAAATTTCGGTCTGTGCAATAACGCCTGGGCTAATCCTAGTCGTTGTCTCATACCAAGTGAATACGTAGAGACCTTTTCATGTATACGATTTTCGAGCCCAACTTGTTGAATGACCTCCTGAATTCGTTCCTTTGTTACATTTTTATGCATACGTGCAAAATGTAGTAAATTTTTATAGCCTGACATAAATTTATACATTTCTGGATTTTCAACAATCACACCAACCTTACTAATGGCTTCCTCGTAATGCTCCTTCAGTGAAAGCCCGTCGATGATGACATTGCCCTCTGTTGGATGCATAAGCCCTGTCATCATTCGGATTGTTGTTGTTTTCCCCGCTCCATTCGGTCCTAAAAATCCTGTAATTTGGCCTGGATATAAATCAATGTTTAACTGTTGAATTAATTGCTTTCCTCGAATAGTTTTCGATAAATTTTGCAATTGTACAATCGGTTCTGTCATATTTTTCACCCTTTCTAATCTATTTCGCCTGAGCATTATGCAGTCTGGCACGACAACATTGCTTTATTGACGATTCTTTCTTCACCTTTAGCTGTCTTTTACTGAAGGACGATAAAACCCTTTCATCCACTCAACTGCATCCTTATTAGCCACATCGCGTAATGTTTCCACATTCTCGTAGGCCATGATTGATCCTGCCTGCAATAAAATAATTTGATCTAAAATAGGCTCTACCTCATATAATTCATGTGTAGATAGCAAAATCGTTTGATTTTCGATGTCCGTAAATTGAATTAAGCCTTTAATCAACTGCTCTCTCACAATTGGGTCTAGCCCAGCAAATGGTTCGTCCATGACATAATAAGGAACCTCTCGTCCAAGGGTGGCAGCCATTTTCATGCGACCACGATTACCCTTTGATAATTGGCGTAGCTTTGTGCGTGTATCTACCTGTAAAAATTGTGCGACGATACAGGCTTTGTCATAGGAAAAATCTTCAAATTGCGAAGCATAATGCTGGAAAAGCTGTTCACCCGTGTAGTACTCAAAAAATAAATCTGTATCTGGTAAATAAGCAATTTTGTCAGCACTTCTACGTGTGACTGGCTTACCCTCTAGTGTGATCTCACCAGCAGTGGGTCTCAGTAAACCAGCCAAAACTTTCATAAGCGTAGATTTACCACTACCATTTTCCCCAACTAGTCCAATGATTTGTCCAATTGGAAAGGAGAAGGATAGATCCTGTAAAACTGGCTTTTTCTTATATTGAAAAGATACATTTGATAGCTGTAACATCCCTTCACCTCACGCTTTATTTTTCAAAACTACAAGCATCTCTTCCTTCGAAAAGCCTAATGCCTCAATCGATGTTAAAAAATTTTCAGCCAGCTGATTTTTCATCTCTTCCCGCAATAACTCAATGCGCTCCTCATTGCTCGTAATAAATGTACCCTGTCCTCGTTTGGTTTCCGTTATATTCATTGCCTCTAACTCCTTGTATACACGTTGCACCGTATTGACATTGACACCTGTTTCTACTGCATATTCTCGAACGGAGGGAAGTCGATCACCTAGCTCCAACTTCCCCTTCAAAATGTCTCCACAAATTCGATCGACAAGCTGGCTATAAATGGGTTTGTCACGCGAAAAATCCATCGTCATCGTAAAACCACCCTTTCAAGCCACTTCGATGCTGCTAAAAACAGCAGTAGTAGTAATAACGTAATGGCTATTTCCTCAACGACATATATCGAGCCAAGCATCCATTCCATCGTCAATTCTTTCGCTTTTGGTAGATAGTGTTCGATGTTTTGAAGCGAAACTTCCCCATGGAGGAAGATCGTTCGATACAGCTGACTCTCCGTTACCCGCGCCCAACCAGCTGTGGTTACATAAAACACAATCATTGTCAGCACAATTGAAAAACGACCTATTATGCGCTTCAATTGCAAATAAAAAGCTAAAAAGAATAAAAGAACGATAAATAGCATTAATTGTAAAATTGTCAATATAATAACAATCATTACCAAAACTAATAAAATTTGTCCAGCGCTCGCGATCAGCTCATCCTTAATATTGAAAATGGCTATACTCGTGAAAAGGATAGTGAAGAGGACATAACCTACTAATGAGCAAACCAATTTTGCTCCGATAAGCTTTGTGATAGAGCTTGTTGAATGGAGCCAGCTCTCCTTTGCTTTAATATCCAAACGCATCGATGCTAAAAATTGTAAGATAGAATAGAATCCACCTAGAAAAAGGACGAGCATCGTAAATGCAAATGCTAGTTGATGCTCATGTGCAAAGAGATCGACATACTGATGTAAGATATATGGAACGATCCAAGATAGCATAAGTCCCATAAATATCCCTACTAGAAACCATGAGCGATAAAGTACCCATTCTTTTTTTAAAAGTCCTGTAAAGCTTTTCAATCACAACACCTCGTGTCATAGTGTACTAGTCACATATTACACTATGACTTTTTTGTTGGCAAGTGGTAAATACAAGAAAAAGGAAATTTTGTTTACTCAACAATTAAGCTTATGCTCAAAGAAGGTATTCACCTATTAAACACAGAATATATGGATAGCACTCTAACACTAAGCGTAAGGTGGTACTTGAATGGATAAAAGAGTTGTCTTTGATTTTGAAATTGAATTTACCAATGGTGGTGGCATACAAGGGCAGGATTTTCGCCTTGATATTGATGGAGATGACATATCGGACGAAGAGCTAGCTAAGTATATTGTGGAAGATATGAGGTTGCTCATGGTTGGCAAGGTAACGATCTTAAACAAAAAAATTATTAATGAAAAACATAAACGAAAACCTCTTGTTGAGCAAGAAAGGACATGAAGCTCGTTGAAAGCGATACTATTTGATTTAGATGATACCTTACTTAATCGAGATCATGCTGTCGATAACCTGTTTTATATTATTTTGGAAAAATACTATGGTGTTATTCAGGGTATGCTCAAAAAGGACATGCTGGAAAAATTTAAGGAATACGATAAAAGAGACTATGGGATTGCCGATAAAACCAATGTTTTATCATCGTTTTTTAATGCGTTTCCATCAACCTTTCAATTGCATCGCCATGACATGCAAGATTTTTGGGATCAGCAGTTTCCATATTGCTTTTCTATTGATCAACATGTGTTGAAGGTTCTCCAAACGATGAAGAAGCAAGTACAAGTTGGCATTATCACAAACGGCTCTACACAGCGACAAAAGGCTAAAATCACACATACAGGTTTAGCTAGCTATTTTGATGTTATCCTTATTTCGGAGGAAGTAGGCTTAACTAAGCCTGACAAACGCATATTTGAATTAGCTCTACATCAGCTCCAAGTTCAGCCAAATGAAGCCTTATTCGTTGGGGATGACTTAGCAAAAGATATTGCTGGTTGTCAGCGAGCAAGGATGAAGGGCATATGGTACAATCCTCATCGGCTCACGAATCCTACTGACATTAAACCTGATGCAGTGATTCATTCATTTGAGCAATTAATAAAAGGAAGAGCCCTGTTTAACTAGGACTCTTCCTTTGACTGTTACACCATTTTCCCTACTACTTTTACCTTTAATCTTGTTGCATTTTCTGGATGATACGCGAGAGGTGTTTCTTCTACTTCCACTAGCTCAATGGTATCCTCAAGAGCACCTGCTAATACGGCTTGTTTCACAGCCTTGTTTTGTGCATCCTTCAAGGATTCCTCACGCGGTTCTTTGGAATAAATATAAATTTGCTCATATTGACCACTAATTTGTGCAATCGAGGCTCCGATGGCATTCGCAACACCACCGTATTCAGATTTTACAATTGTGGAAACGCCCCGAATCTTTTCTGGCACAATGATACCACCACCCCCTACTAAGACTAGTGACACATCCTCTGAGGAAGTTTTCATCTTATCAATCGCCTGTTCTAGTAACGAAGAAATTTCTTCTTGAACGGCTTTGGCAAAGGCTTCATCAATATGTGCCACTAACGTGGAATCACCTACATCTGCTAAGCCTAAACGGACAGCGATATCTGTTGTCGTTAAGGTCGAGCCACCGAAAACAAGGGCCTCCTCACTGATTTTATAGCCTACACTATCCGGCCCGACTGTAATTTTGTTGCCGTTCACACGAACAATACTTCCCCCGCCAAGTCCGACTGAAATAATATCTGGCATCCTAAAGTTTGTCCGAATGTCTCCCACTTCAACTGCGACCGAGGATTCTCGCGGGAAACCATCCTGTAATACACCGATATCTGAAGTGGTACCCCCAACATCCAATACCATCGTGTTTTGAATTTGAGATAAATACGATGCTCCACGGATACTATTTGTTGGTCCACAGGCAATTGTTAAAATTGGGAATTGCTTGGCGTAGTCGATAGACATTAATGTACCGTCATTCTGGCATAAATAAACCTCTACATCAAAAATGCCTTCCGCTTGTAACGCCTGTACAAAGCCCTGTGTTGTTGTCTCAATCACCTTACATAATGCAGCATTTAGAATCGTAGCATTTTCACGTTCTATTAACCCGACTGAACCTATTAATGAGGAGCAGGAAATTGGAAATTCCTCGCCATAGACTTCTTGAATCCATTCACGAACCTGCAATTCTTGATCATTTTTAATAGAGGAAAAGACACCAACAATCGCAATGGATTCTACTTGACCACGCCATTCCTCTAGTAGTTTTGTAATTTCCTGTTGATCAAGCGCACTCAATAATTGGCCGTCATATTCATAACCACCATGGGCAATGGCATAATTACCAGATAATTTATCAATCATATCCGCTGGCCAAGCTGTATAAGGGAGTACGGAAGCCGTCGCTGGATAACCTAGTCGAATGACACCAACCTTTGCTAGTTTTTTACGTTCAACAATGGCATTGGTGCATTGTGTTGTCCCTAACATCGCATGAGTAATTTTTGTTTTGTCAATATTTGCACCCTCTAGTAATTGTTGCAGTGACTTTTCAATCCCTGTTTTAATATCTAAGCTTGTTGGTGATTTCACACTGTAAATAAGCTGGCTATTATGATCTAAAAGGATGGCATCTGTGTTTGTTCCACCTACATCGATTCCAATTTTATACATGCTCTGCTACCTCCTTTTTCACCAATTCCTCAATTGGCGTATACTCATATTCATAGCCAAAGTATTTGGGTCCAGCTGTTTCAATACCTTTTGCTGTACGCCATTTCTCATGTGCTGGTAAGCCAATCACACGCACACGTTTACCATATTTTAAGCTCTCTGTTGTAACAGGCAGTAAAGTTTCATAATCCACCAAACAAATTAAGTCTGGTGTCATCGCTATAACCTGCCCGTTTTTCTCAGCTAATAAGTTTTCATTTTGGAAATGAACCTTCATTTGATCATTTTTATAAGATTCAATACCTTCAAGATTCATTTTACCTAGGTTAAAGCCGCCCTTCGTTTCACGAATAACATCCACTATTTTTCCTTGGAAAAGCTCATATCCTTCCGCAAGCTTTAAAAGGCTTTGTAGCTTATCGTTCACCTCTTGATCTTTCGAGGCAATAATTTCACCGATTTTTTCAGAAAGCGTCACTATATGATGAACACCGCTTTGTTTAATTTGCGCACCCGTTGTTGGGTAGAGGCTCACTAAAGAACTAGCGCCCATTTCTACTGTTGCTGTTCGAGCGATACGCTCGGTCCATTTATTATCAATCGTTTCAAAAATACCAATATTCCCTTTTTCATCAGTGATGGCCATTGGCGTTGCCGAAATCCCATCTAAGTGGAATGTCACCATTTGTAATTCCGGAAATGCACGCCCCATGCCATCACAATCAATCAATGGTAAGCCAAGCTGTGCTGCTACTACAATAGGAATCATCGAATTGACCCCACCTGCTTCCATTGGATAGGTGCCTGCAATTTTTTCTTTCCCCAAATATTGGGCGAGCTTTTGGAAAACCTTAACAAACTCATCGCCACGTGGGAATTTTTCTACTAAAACTGATGGTGCCCCCATCATTGCGGCTGGAATGAAAAAATCATCATCCGCAATTTCATCCACTGAATACAACTTTACAGGGCCATTTTTTTCGATAGCAGAAAGCGCCATTAATTTTCCAATATAGGGATCTCCTCCCCCACCTGTTCCTAAAAATGCCGCCCCTATGGCAATATGTTCAATAGCTGCCTGATCTAAATATCTCATCTATGTTCCTCCAATATGACCGTTTTTTGTACAGATACACGATACCCAACATAATAAATCACGAATGAAATAATGATGCCAATCATCGGTTGGTTTGGTAGCGCTGGCAATGCTGGGAATAAGGAAAATACCACTGGCATACAGGCAATTACAGCACCTACTAGCCAAGAAAATACACCTAATCGATTGACCCCTTCAACTTCCTGCCAGCTATCTGTTTTGCCTTTATGAATGACCCAGTAGGAAGCAATCATCACCCCTGCAACAGGCGGAATCATCGCCGATAAAATTGACATGATAGGTGTAAAATAATTTAAAATCCCTACAACGGCTAAGATTGTGCCAATTGTACCCGCCACACCTATGGCTAATCGTTCTTTGTTTTTAGCAACATCAAATACATTAATTAAGGCAATACCACCTGAAATTGCATTGACCAAATTGGTTTTCCATGTTGCTAAAATCAGACCCACTCCACCAATAAAGGGTGTTGCGATATGCAGAAAGACTGCTGTAATATCACTTGTTTGATAGGCAATCGTTAAGACAGCTCCCACAGCAATCATTAGCACCCCTGCAGGAATAATCCCTAATGTAGCGGCTTTGAAAACGTCTGAACGCTTTTTTGAAAATTGCGAATAATCACCCGCTATAACAGCCCCTAATGCAAAGGACCCAATCGTTACAGCTAAACCATCCATAAAGCTCATATTGCCCTGCGGCTGATAATCCCGAACGAGCTGTAGTTGCTCACCAGTTAATATTTGACCTAAACCATACAGACAAATGATGACGAGCAATGGTACGGCGATATAGCTTAAAATACGCAACACCTTCATCCCATAAAGTGCGGATACGACCATGACCATACCACTAATGAAGGAAGCGATTGGAATGGGTATATTCAAATGATAGATTGCTAATAAGTTTGCTAAGGCTACGCCACACACATTGGCCTGAATGCCAAACCACCCTAAGCAAGCAATGGCTAAGATAATGGATAAAATTGTACGAGAGCCCTTTTTACCAAACACCTGTCCTGCTATATGGACAGTGGGCTTTCCTAAATCACTGCTTTGCATGCCTTGCAAGATCATGATGATCACGACAATAGCATAGCCTACAAAAGCAACAGCCAGTGCCTTTGATAAGCTCATATTGGTAATCAGTGCGTTACCGACTAATAAACTGGGAATACAAATCATGGCACCAGCCCAAATAATGCCTAAGCTATACCAAGATTGACCTTTATTTTCATTTTGCATGTGACTCCCTCCTTATTTGGTGATGGATTAATGTTTTTAATTATAGAAGACAGGTGAGTGTCGAGTCTTTTGCGCAAATGAAAAAAATAATCTGAAATTTTGTTCAAAATGACAAAATTTCAGATTATTCTAATCATTAATCAATCGATATAGCATGCAAGCCATGTAGGCATCATAAAATTCCGAATATACGGTAACATCTGTGCCAATCAGCTCACTAATTTTTTTGATGCGGTATTTCACCGTGTTTTTATGGATATAGAGGAGCTCTGCACAGCGCTCCACACTAGCATTTGCATCTAATAAAAAGGTTATCAATGTCTGCAAGGAATCATGGTCACGTAAAATGGGTTCAATTACAGATAAATATTCTTCAATCATTTCCTCGCCCTGCTTACTGACATCAATTGCCCTTTTCATGGAGCGCACTTCCGCTGCAGTAAACAATTTTCGCATCGGATAAATCGTATGGGCTTTGTCCCCCACCTGATTGACCAATTGATACATTTGACGAACAGACTTTGTATTTCTCATTTTAGGTGCATAAACAATTTCTGCGATTTGGGCATCATACTGAGTCGTTTCACTATATTCAATGGCAATTTCAAACTCATGATGCTTATAAAAGCAATTGCCTACCAGTACAATCATACAATGGTCAATGCATTGGATGACTCTTGTTTGATAATATTTGGACAGTTGCTCTTCTAATTCATCGCGAATTCTTTTTTCGTCTGCTAAATCATGCATGTAGACAAGCCACATCATTTGAATGGCGGAAACATCAATATGAAGAAGATTGGCTAATCTTCTCATTTTTTCCCCCTCGTCATTGATAATAGCTTTAACTAAGGCATATTCACTAACCTCATCATGCTTGTCTCCCCATAAATTTATGGCTACTTGCACAACCTCACTTACTTTTTCAATTGTCTTAGCAGGTAATTTTGTATTTTCTTTAATCAGAAATAAAAATAGCGGTTCGCCATTTTTTTGATGTACTCTTTTATAGTCTACGACACAGGCGACATCACTTTTTAGCAACTCAAGCTTGCCTGCTTCCCTCTGAAAATTGGATTGGGAGCATTTTTCAATGACATTCGCTACATCTAATGATGAATTTCGTGGCCACATCACTTGGTTCACAATGTCAAAATGACTATTGGTGAGCACAATATTAGCCTTTAAACGATCTGAAAGCATTTTCAGTGTAATTTCAACACTTCTTAAATGCTCAGGTAGTAACGATACCTTTTCTAATGTCTCTTTGACAAAATGATCATTAACGCCTTGATTACTAACAATCGCTTCCATAACCTCATAGATAACCTCGTTATAGCGCAGTGAATAATCATTTCGCGGCATACAAATGATAATAAAGCCTTGTGCCTCCGCTAACGCTAGCACTTCTTCTGGAATATCAGGCAATACAATGCCGACATAATATAAAATAAGCCCCAGCTCTCCTAAATCATGTAAATGCTGAATCGTTTCACATTGCTGCTCCACACTATCTCGAATGGAGTAAAAGGAGCTAATGACAAGCTCCTCTGCATACCATTCCTCCTGTACACGGTTAATAATTTTCGAATAAAAATCAACATTCGATACCTCTAATACAGATAGAGATGATACAGTACGGTGTAAGTTATCTCGCCCTGTTAACACCTCTGCCCCTCGAAAAGATGGCAATTGTAATAATTCATTGACCGTTACCCCATGTTCCACCACCACTTTTCTTTACAACTCTTTTGAAGAAGAATACCATATCCCCTACTATCTTTCAAAATACAGTTTGCTCTCTATTTTTACTGGTAGCTTGTTAGTGTTAAAATAGTAACTAAATGGATAAGATCAGAGAGGAAAATTAGGATGTCTAATCAGACAAAAACCATTGGTACAAAAATCAGACACAGTCTACAGGCAGATTGTCAAAGCTGTTTTGGCTTGTGCTGTACCGCTTTAAATATTGTGGCTTCTAGTGATTTTGCGATCAATAAACCTGCAGGCACGCCATGTCCTAATTTGCAGGATAACTATAGCTGTCACATACATAGTCAGCTACGAGAGACAGGTTTTAAGGGCTGTACCGTTTTTGATTGCCTAGGCGCAGGTCAACAGGTTTCACAGGTGACATTTCATGGACAGGATTGGCGACAATCTCGTGAGCATGCTGACAAGATGTTTCGTGTTTTTCCTATTATGGAACAGCTTTACGAAATGATTGCATATGTGGCGGAGGCTTTGTCCTATCAGGTGGATAATATGCTTTATGAACAGCTAATTGCTCAATTGAAGCACCTACAGCAGACAATAGCTCAGGATGCAGATACCTTATTAGCATTGGATATGGTAGCTATTCGTATGCCGATCAATGCACTATTGCTCCAAACTAGCGAACAAATTCGCCAGCACATTGTGAAGGGAAAGGCTTCTAGAAACTTGAATCAGCGTGGGGCTGATTGGATGGGCAAAAATTTAAAAGGCAAGGATTTACGAGCGACTGATCTAAGGGGGAGTTATTTAATAGCAGCTAATCTTCAAGATGCGAATTTACAGGGAGTAGATTTCATCGGGGCTGATTTGCGAGATACCAATTTACGCGGTGCTGATCTTTCAACAAGTCTGTTTTTAACCCAAATGCAAATCAACGCGGCACAGGGGGATCGTTCGACTAAATTACCTTCCTATATAAAACGACCTGCTCATTGGCAATAAAAAAAGGTAGATGGCGTTTTACGCTCATCTACCCTTTTTCATTAGGCTTGTTTCTTTTTATAAAGCACAGTAGCCGCCACTAACACAAGTAAAATAGACTGTCCTATGATTGTTTCCACCGTTGGATAGAAGCCAATCAAGCTAATAACAGGTAAGCCATCAACAATCGTTGTGGACAGATTATCTGTCAGCTGCAAAGTATGCAGACTGACACCAATAATTTTAAAGGCTAGCACATAAATTAAAATAGTTGCTACTGCAAAAAATTTGTGAATTGGAATTTTGCCACTTGCTTTAAATAACACAACTGCAAGTACAGCAAGAATGAGCAGTGCCACCACAATTCCAAGTATAAACTGCGACGTTTCCATTTTAGGTGCAATCCCCGCATAAAAGACTAGTGTTTCTGCACCTTCACGGAAGACCGATAAAAAGCTAATCATAGCCATCGCAAAAATAGAGCCACTCGAAATGGCATTACCCATTTGTTTGGAAATATAGCGATTCCAACTGACCACGCTTGATTTACTATGCAGCCAAATACCCACACCGATCATCATCGCTGCAGCAATTAACCCTACATAGCCTTCCATTAACTCGCGATTCGTATCCATCGTTGCCGAATTTAAAATCGTCGACATAAGGATGGCAGCTACGGCGGATAATAGAACGCCGACAAACGCTCCGACATAAATCCATTTGCGCATCTTGTTTTGTCCTGATTTATTAAGGAATGACACTAAGGCTAAAATAATCAGTAATGCCTCTAGTCCTTCGCGTAATAAAATTAACGCAGCGTCCCAAATGGTGTAATCGGTATCCCCTTGAATTAGCTCAATTTCAGTACGGAATGTATTTAATTGTTTGGTAATAGCTTGCTGATCGACGTTGGATTTTAATAAATCACTCGCGATAATCGGCATATCACTTTCAATTTTCGTGTAAAGACTACCATTACGTGTGGAGATTTCAATTTCTACGCTTGGCCAAATGGTAATAAACTCACGTATTTTATTTGAAGCTGCCTGGTAATCACCAGCGTTGACAAAATCATTGGCCTCATCTATATAGGCAATTAATGTCGCTAATGAATACTCTCCCTCTACCACTTCGGCTGTTTCTTTACCAGCTACAAAATCCTCAATCGTTTGCTTTAAAGCAGCAAATTGAGATTGCATAAGCGCTACATCAGGCTCCTCGGCAGAAATAGAGATACGAAGAAATGCCATTTGTGTTTCGATTTGCCCGTACATTGCGATACTTTGTTCACGCACAGGTCGCTCATTTTTATTCCATTTACTATTAAAATCTTTGTAGGCTTCATCAATGGCCTGAATATCACCACTTGCTAAAGCTTTTTCAAAGTCTGCCATTATCGGCTTAAATTTTTGTCCAAACTCTGCTCGCTGTGCCGCTTCATCTACTGGATTTTCAAGCTTTTCTAAAGCACGCAATGCATTGGATAGTGCGGATAGCGCCTCTAAACGCTCATCCTTGGACGTTGCCTCAGTAGCCTGTGCAAGGATTTCATCAACCTTTGCTTTTGCCTCTTTCTGCTCTGAAGATACTTTAGCCCAATCAATAGCAAATTGTTCAAGTGCCTGCTTGGCCTCCGCCTCTTTATCCTGCTTTGTATTCATCAGTGCATCACTAATCGCAATATAGAGATGACTATAGGACTGCGCAGCTTGCACAGGTAAAGCTAAAGTCAGCATAAGGGCAAACACGATACTACAGCGCGTTAAAAAGTGCTTCACCTAAATAACTCCCCTTTTGTACACCAGGGAAGCAAGCAAACACGGCACTGCCTCGATGGGTAATGTACTCATTCATTTTATCCATACGCCCTAAGCTATTTTGGATGGTTGTAAATTGGGCTGGGTCTTTTTGAAAAGAAATAAAGATTAGCCCCGCATCATGGGTCCCTGTATTCGACATCACGCCTGACGCATAAGAATAAGAGCGTCGCAAAATACGCGCACCTGATTTCCGCGCCAAATGGACATGTGATGTATCAGGCATAATATAATTGCCCTTATCATCCTTTGCCTCTACATCAAAATCATCGAATTCCTTTGTTTTGCCAAAAGGTGCCCCACTGTCGCGGTAACGGCCAAATGTTGCCTCTTGATCTTTCAATGATGTACGATCCCAAGTTTCAAGATGCATTTGAACTTTACGCGCAATTAAATAAGAGCCACCCTTTAACCAGCCTTTATCCACCCACACAACCTCATTTAAGTCTTTTTCATCCGTAATGGCTGGATTTACAGTACCGTCCTTAAAGGCGAAGAGGTTTCGTGGTGTCCCTCCACTAGCTGGAAACGAGTTAAAGCCCGCCTGTGACCATTTTATTTCTACTTTACCTGAAGCAGCTCGTACTAGATTACGAACAGCATGGAAGGCTACCTGCGGATCATCTGCACAAGCCTGAATACACAAATCACCACCTGTGTATTCTCTCTGTAGCTGATCTTTAGGGAAATGTGGTAAATCCTTTAGCTCCGCTGGTTTTAAATGCTGGATGCCCAGTTTATCGAATAATGAAGGCCCGACACCAATGGTAATGGATAGATTAGATGCATCTAAGCCCTCTGCCTCTCCAGTATCGCCAGTTGGCACTCTTGTATTTGTCGATACATCGACCATGACTTCACCATTCATTAAACGCACAACAAGGGGTGTCCATTGCTGGAACAACGCTTGTAGTTCCTTCTTTGATGTCACTAATACATCTAAAGAAGCAAAATAAATATTCGTCTGTACAGGTGTCACAATACCTGACTGATGCTTGCCATAGAAATTGACCTTATTGCTAGCCGTCGTGCTATCTGCTACTGGCTCAAAGACATCATAGCCCATTGCTTTCATGACACCACCCAAGCCAGAGGCACCGATGGCAACACCTGCCACACCGATACCTGTTAGCTTTAACATATCACGTCTAGAAATTTTTTTATTTATAAATTTTTCCTCGTTTGACGTTGTCATTGTTTATGTTCACTCCAAAATGATACCCATTTGACTTAATGGTTCTCCAAGCTGATTCACCGCTGCTGCCAGTGCTTTTGTGTTTTCCTCCGTTAATTCTTCGTAAGATATATAGCCACCATCAGCCGTTGTATGCTGTGCTAATAAATCGTCTACTGCTTTGAATTTTTCATCAAGTGTTGCCACTAATGTAGAATCTTTTGCTTCTAATTTTGAGCGTAAAATCTCAAAGATTTTTTCTGCGCCTTCAATATTCGCTTTAAAATCATAAAGGTCTGTATGAGAGTAAATTTCTTCCTCACCTGTAATTTTAGATGTTGATACTTCATTTAATAAATCTACTGCACCTGTAATCATTAAGTCAGGTGTCACTTCCACTGTTTGCACAAGTGCATGCAATTCCTTCGCATCTGCAAGAAGCTGATCTGCTACAGCCTCATAACCTTTTGTTGTATTTTCTTCCCAAAGAGCATACTCAAGCTTATGGTAGCCTGACCATTCTTCCTCACCCTTACCTTCTTCTTGAATATCTGCTAAACGTCCATCGATGCGAGGGTCAAGATCACCGAAGCTTTCCGCAATTGGCTCAGAACGTTCAAAATACATACGTGCTGGCGCATACGCTGCCTTTGCTCCTTCAATATCGCCTGCTTTGAATAGGTTCACAAATTTCTCTGTATCTAGTAAAAATTGATCCATTTGCTCTAACGCAAATTGTTGATAGGCTGATAATTCAGAAGATAAATCCACCTCTTTTGTAGCTTGCTCCGCCTGTTCTGTTGCTGGCTTATCTTCTTTTTTTACTTCTTCTGTATTGCCACAGCCAGCCATTAAAATGCCTCCTGCTACTAATACCGACAAAAATGATTTGTTTTTCATACTTCGTACCTACTTCCGAATTTGTTTTATATTGTGATGATAATGATTATCATCATCTATTGCAACAACTATTTTTGTAAATAGAAAAAAACGTCATTTTTCAGTTATTCTTTACGAACAACTAGAAAAAAGACGTTTTTTCTACAATATAATGATTCTAATCTACAAAATTTTTGCTTGTTTCAAATTTTCATGTTTTCCATGTAAAAGGTAATAAAGCACAATCGACACTAAAATAACAAAGACCATCGAGAAGAAAATCGAGCTGTAGCCCATAGAGGGTACAAATAAGCCTAAGAAATAAGGCCCGACACCTAAGCCTAAATCATAAAAAATAAAATACGTAGATGTCGCAAGTCCTAAACGCTCATTTGGTGTTACTTTGATGGCAATTGCCTGTGCCACCGAGTTGAAGTTTCCATAGCCAATCCCGATACAAGCGGCAGCGATTAAAAAGGCAATCGTAGTTGTTGCTGAGCTAAAGGCATACATGCCTATTGCAAACAACACTAAGCATGGATAGATAATGATATTTGCCCCTCTTGTATCAAGCAATTTCCCTGTAAATGGACGTGTAGCCAAAATGACAATAGCATAGATAATAAAGAAGTAGCTACCTGCTGATACTAAATCTAGCTCCTTTGCATAAAACGTCATAAACGACATCACACCTGAATAAGCAAAGCCAATCACAAGCGCCACAAAGGCAATCGGTACTGCACGCATTTCAATAAAGTTCGTCACTTTAAACCCAGCCTTTACAGCTGTATCCTTTGCTTTTTTCGGTGCATCTGGCACGGTCACAATGTAATACATAAAGAAACAAATAATCGCTAACACAGAATCTACTGCAAAAATCATACGATAATCTGCAAATAGCTGTGTTAATAATATTCCAATAAATGGGCCAATGGCTGTGGCTAGAATAGCGCTTAAGCTATAATAACCAATCCCTTCTCCACGACGCTCAGCTGGTAAAATTTGTGCAATAATGGTACCTGTTGCTGTACTGGCAATCCCTAGTGCAATCCCCTGTACTAAACGATTGATCATCAGCAGCGGTAAATTGCCTGCTATAAAATAAGACATTGTTGATAACATAAATAATAATAGTCCACAAAATAATGTTTTTTTGCTACCCCAGTCTCCAATAATACGCCCTGTCCCAAGACGACCTAATAGTGTCCCGATAATAAAAATACTCGATACAAGCCCAGCTGTACTTGTAGAGGCATTAAAATGCTCCACCGCATATGCTGCTATCGTAACCATTAATAAATAAAAGATTAACGTAATGGTAAAATTAATAAGTGAGACAATTAAAAAATCTTTTGTCCATAGTTTCTTTCTGGCTGCTTCCACGTTGCTCTCCCCTATTGATTAATATTCATACAAATTCTTGCTAAAACCTGTGTCGCAATGTCAATATCTTGTTTTGGCACGCCTGCCAAAGCCTGCTCAAAAAATGGATGTAGATGCGACTTTATTTCCAGCACAAGCTCTTCCCCATGCTTTGATAGGTGTACCAGCTTTTCACGCTTATCCTTGCCCGTCATCGTTTCCACATAGCCTAGCTCCACCAGTTTATGTACAAGCTTCGTGACACTTGGCTTCTCTATAGACATGAAATTCGCGATATCTACAAATGAATGTGGACCCTTATCATTCAAGAAACGAAGCACTGCCCACTGTGAGCTATATAACTGATAAGGTTCAAGCTGCACATTCAGCTGATTAATAAACGGCCGATACATTAAGCGGTACTGATTAAAAAATTCCTGTTCAATTGTCACACTATCACTTCCTTTTATATTAGTTAGCCTAGCTAACTATATACCTAAAAACTCTATTTGTCTAGTAGGAAATAAGCGAAACATCGCTCTTGGGAGTGAGTGGTATCCTGCTCTATCCACTTAAACGAGGCGTATCCTCCACTTTCTCTGTTCTATCCATCACTTTGCGCGTTCTATCCTCTACTTTCCTTGTTCTATCCATCACTTTCAGCACTCTATCCACTTACACGAGGCGTATCCTCCACTTTCTCTGTTCTAACCATCACTTTGCGCGTTCTATCCGCTACTTTCCTTGTTCTATCCATCACTTTCAGCACTCTATCCACTTACGCGAAGCGTATCCTCCACTTTCTCTGTTCTATCCGCCACTTTGCGCGTTCTATCCGCTACTTTCTCTATCTTATCCGTCACTTTCAGCACTCTATCCACTTAAACGAAGTGTATCCTCCACTTTCTCTGTTCTATCCACCACTTTGCGCGTTCTATCCGCTACTTTCCTTGTTCTATCCGTCACTTTCAGCACTCTATCCACTTACGCGAAGCGTATCCTCCACTTTCTCTGTTCTATCCGCCACTTTGCGCGTTCTATCCGCTACTTTCTTTGTTCTATCCGTCACTTTCAGCACTCTATCCACTTACTTCAAGCGCCCTTTCTCTCTACAGCACTAAAAGCGACAATTCAGACCGCTTGAATTGTAACGCTTAGTTCGCTATTCCTTAATCCAATATTTCCGATGCTTTTTGACACCCTCTGCTTTCAAAGGGAGTTGTTGCATCAACTTGTACGCTAAATCGGGAGAGTCAATGCCAAAGAATTCGCGGAAGCTTCGATTGGTTACCTGCTGCCCGACTAGTAACCTGTAGTCCTCTAATGTTCGAACCAATGCATCATCGTCCACCAATCCACAACGTGGGCACGTCCATTTTTTATAGTGATACAATAATCGCTGCCCGTTAACACACTGTGGACATAACACACCCTTCACCATTTCCTTAAGAGGCACCTCTACCTCTTTTTTCAACTTTGTGTGCAGGGACAATAGAAGGTTGGCTAATTGTAAAAGATCAACGCTTTCTGTAGGTTGATAATGCTCTATCCATTTTTGTAGATGAAATCGTAACCCTTTCACATGAAATATCGGTTGCCCCTCAAAACCCTTTGTTAAAATGCCATTTTTCGTTGCCAGCACTACCGCATGTACAACAGGTAATTCGATACGTTCTTGCAGTAGAAGCTTTTTCATCCATATGACATGCCGATCCAGCTGAACAAACGGATCAGTCATTCCTTCCACAGTGCCATCCAATGTCATCCGTGTAAACTGTGCAAAAGGGACATCATATGAGAGATTTCCTGTTATATTTTTGATTTCAAGAATAAGTAAAAAATGAGGGCAGAGAAAGATGGTATCCATTTGATGGGTAGATCCGTAGCTATTTGCGGTTTGAAAATCATGTAGAAAATAATGTGGGGTTGGTAAATCGATTTCGAGCCATTCTGCATCAACACGTTGTTCCCCTGCAAGACCTGCTTGGACACGGCTCAAACGTTCACCATAATAAGCGTAGTTATTATGCGTCTGTGGCAATCTACGGAGCACCACCTCTAGTATTTTTTGCAAGTCCGATGGTTGTCGTGCTAATAGAATCATGTATGCACCTCCTGTTCTGATTATACAAAAAAAGAACCTCAACAAATGAGGTTCTCAAAAACTTGAAAGATAGATGATGTAAAATCTTTTTTTCATTATTTTTATTAGATCGAAAGACTGTTTTTGTGACCAATAACTAATACATTTCTATACATTTTTGCGTAATAAATATAGAAAATAAGGTGCGCCAATAAATGCAACAACAATCCCAGCAGGAACCGTTGCACTTGCAATAGCAACACGTCCAATGGTATCAGCAAGCATTAGCAAGCTTGCGCCAATGAATAGCGTCAATGGTAAAAAGAATTGGTAGCGTGGACCAACGAGCTGTTTTGCAATATGGGGAGCCATCAAACCGATGAAGGCTACTCCCCCTGTTACGGATACCGCGGCAGCCGCTAGTGCAACCGCAACAATTAATAATCGGAAACGTTCTCGCCCAATGTTCATACCAAGACCGACTGCTGTTTGCTCCGTCATGGCCAAGACATTTAAAACGTTGGCTTTATAGAAAATGTAAGGGATGCCCAGTACAAGCCAAGGCATTAGCGCCCAGAAAAATGGCCAATCTGTGCCCCATACATTTCCGGCTAGCCATTGTGCAATAAATTGTACATCGCTCCGCTCAGCAGAGGATATTAATACCATCATGACCCCTGATAAGGCTGATGCTACGCCTACCCCTACTAAAATGAACTGCACAGGATGGACACCCTTATTACGCTGATAAGAGAAAAAGTAAATACCCAGTGCTGTCACTAAGGCACTACAAAAGCCGACAATCGGTAAAATATAGGCAAAGTGAGGAAGGTCGCCATCTACTAGCAAATAAAAGACAGTAATCCCAACACCTGCGCCAGCACTGATACCTATAATTCCTGGGTCTGCTAAATCATTGCGGGTTACGCCCTGTAATACGGCCCCTGCCAGTGCTAATGCCATACCCGCAGCCGCTAGCACAAACATTCTAGGTAAACGGACTGAAAAGAGTACAAAGGACTCTTTAAAGCTACCATCGCCCAGTAAGGTTGGAAGAATTCGGTCAATAGAAACCGAAGCAGCACCTAATGAAATCCCTAAAATAAAAATGAACAAGGTTACCACAAGCCATATGAGTAACCATTTACGCTGTTTTTTGCGACCTTCTTTAAACAAATTGACGTCCTCCCTTCCGCACTAATAATAGGAAGAATGGAAGACCTAAAATCGAAATAATAGCGACAACTGGCGTTTCATAAGGTGCGTTAATCATGCGCCCTGCGAAATCAGCCAACACCATAAACCAGCCACCAACAATGGCGCTCATCGGTAAGACAAAACGATAGTCTGTCCCAACAAACGCGCGGACAATATGCGGTACCATTAAGCCAACGAAAGCTAGATTTCCGACTAGGGCCACAGCAGAGCCAGCCAGAATAACCACAACGAACATCATTACACCCTTTACGAGCGTAGTATTTTGTCCGACACCCACTGCTACTTCTTCATTTAAGCTTAAAATCGTTAATTGACGACTAAAAGCAAATGAAAGCAGTAAGCCAATAATAATAACGGGTACGATCAATAATGCCTGCCATGTTGTGCCAATGAAACCGCCACTTGTCCACATCGAAACATCTTTGGAAATTTGAAATAAAATGCCCGTCCCTTCAGCGATTGCCTGTAATAAGGCTGTGACAGCCGCACCAGCTAAAACAAGCTTTAAAGGGGAAAAGCCTTTTTTAGTAGAAGCACCAATCCCATAAACTAACATCATACCGATTCCCGCCCCAACAAAGCAGGCTAAAATTAACGTATAATACGAGAATTTAGGGATAAATGCCATTGTTAAAGCAAGGGCAGCATTTGCCCCTGCCGTTAAACCAAGCAGCCCTGGATCAGCTAATGGGTTCCGTGTAACCCCTTGCATAATCGCCCCAGCGACTGCGAGGGCACTCCCAACAAAAATAGCTGCAATGATACGAGGAAATCGAATTTCACGTAAAATCGTGTAATGTTTACCTCCACTTTGTCCGACAATTGCTTGAAAGACATCTTGAATGCTTGTATTCGCTGCCCCTAAGCACAGCGAGATACTGGCAGTACCAATTAATACAAGCAATGCAAGCAATACCTGAAGCCAAAATGGAAGCTTTCGAAACTTTGTCATTCGCCTTCGCTACTCTCTACTAATTATTGTAAAAATTTCTCTTCAAAGAACTTCAGTTGATGTTCTAATGTGATAGGGTCATTGAAATAAAAGGCATTTGCATTCACTTCAAATAAATGACCATTTTTCACTGCTTCTAAATCTTTAAACCATGCTGCATCTGTAAAGGAATTATCTTGATCTTGGAACATACTGAAGATCACATAGTCACCTGCATATTCCCCTAAAACTTCTTGAGAAATAGCATAGTAGCCAGGCTCTAACGCTGTTTCTTTTACTTTCTCAGGCATTTTCAAGCCCATTTCTTGATATAAAATCTCTGTTCCACGACCCCAGTTATCGCCATAAATATAGAACTGTTTATTAAAGTTCTCTGCTACTGTTACAGTCGCATCTTCACCGATTTTTTCTTTAATCTTTTTACCAGCTTCTGCTGCACGTGTTTTAAAATCTTCTACCCAAGCAGTTGCTTCTTTTTCTTTATTTACCACTTTACCGATTTCGATGAACTGCTGTAAATAGTCTACTTTACCATACGTAAATAATACAGTTGGCGCGATTTCTGCTAATTTATCAGCATTTTCAATACCATTTAAGCCAATAATTAAATCTGGTTCTAGCTCAAGAATTTTTTCAATATCAGTATTTTCAACTACAACAGCATCTTTAATCGCATCTTCGAAGTTGGGATTTTTTGCTGCCCATGCATCCACACCAACCACATTTACATCAAGCTGTAATAAGCTTCCTACAAAAGAAGATAGTACAACAACACGTTTCGGATTTGCTGGTACTTCTACAGGGCCTGACTCTGATTGATATGTGATTGTTTCTGTTGAAGCTTCCTCTTTTGAGCCTTCATCAGCCTTCTCTGTTTTTTCTTCCTTACTGCCACATGCTGCAAGTACGAGCACAAGCATCATAAACATTGGTAATAGCCACTTTTTCATTGTTATTCTCCTTTTAAATGGTTTGTAATAAGTCATATGTAATGCACATTGGTTTGTTCGTTCGTGGATCTTTGCCAATAACTGCATCTATATTAAATACTTTTTTCAATACTTCTGGAACCATCACTTCTTCAGCCGTTCCGAATTTTACAAGCTCACCTTGTGAAAGCGCTACAATATAATCTGAAAAACGTGCCGCTTGATTTAAATCATGGAGGACCATGACAATCGTGCGCCCCTGTTCTTCATTCAGCCTGTAAAGTAGCTCTAAAACTTCTAGCTGATGAGCCATATCTAAATAAGTTGTCGGTTCATCTAAAAAGATAATGTCGGTTTCTTGGGCCAAGGCCATCGCAATCCATACGCGCTGACGTTGTCCACCAGATAAAGCATCTACAGATTGTAAACGGAATTCTTCTGTTTTGGTTACCTGTAAAGCCCAGCCAATAACATCTTTATCTTTTTGTGATAAATTCCCGAAGCCCTTTTGATAAGGAAATCGACCGTAGGATACAAGCTCTTCCACTGTTAAACCATGTGCACTTTCTGGACTCTGTGGTAAGATTGCCAGTTCTTTTGCTAATTCTTTTGTTTTCAACTTGGAAATATTTTGACCATCTAATATGACCCGTCCACTCTCATGCTTTAAAATCCGTGTGATAGCTTTTAACAAGGTTGATTTTCCACAACCATTTGAACCAATGATTGTCGTGATTTTGCCATCAGGAATTTGCAGCGATAAGTCATGCACAATCGTTTTATTCTCATAACCAACACGAATCGATTCAACTTCTAAACGCAAATCGGACCCTCACTTTCTTTTTACTTCTTTCCATGCTATGATATTCAAAGCTAAAAATGATAATCATTATCACTAGAATTAGTCTAGTTACCTGATAAGATTTTGTCAATTACTTTTTTACTATTTGTTAAGGATGTGGCAATAAAAATGCAGCATGTGTATGATGTGACAATTATTGGCGGTGGCCCAGCTGGCTTATATAGTGCCTTTTATAGTGGTTTACGGGGTTTAAAAACAAAATTATTAGAAAGTCAACCACAGCTTGGCGGTAAAGTATTACTTTATCCTGAAAAGCTGATATGGGATATTGGGGGACATCCTCCCGTTTTGGGTGAACAATTTGTTAAACAATTAATCGAGCAAGCCAAAACATTTGATCCTACAATTTTGACAGGTACAAAAGTAGATTTAATTGAACGTCACAATGATATTTTTGTCATTCATACAGCAGCCGGTGAAAAGCATTATTCTAAAACGGTACTGTTAGCTGTAGGTGGCGGCATTATTAGCCCTCAAAAGCTAACACTTGAGGGTGCTGAAAAATATGAAATGTCCAATCTACATTACACTGTGCAATCGTATAAACGTTTTGTCGATAAGGATATCATGATCTCAGGCGGTGGTAATGCAGCCATCGATTGGGCTGTTGAATTAAGTCCGATTGCCAAAAGCGTAACGGTTGTTTACCGCAAAGAGAATCTATCAGCACACGAAGCCACTGTACAGGAAGCACTGGATGCAGGTGTGCGCATTGAGTGTAATACAACGATTACAAAGCTTTCCGCAAATATTGATAAAACGGCTATTCAATTAGTCACATGTGAGAATACGATAACGAAGCAAAGTTATACGCGTCAAATCGATGAGGTAATCGTCAGTCATGGCTATAATCGTGAGGCGTCTCTTGCATTTGATGAGGCCATTGCCATTCCGAAAAAGGATGATTATTATGTTGAAGGAAAGGCAACAGGTGAAACAGCACAGCCAGGTATTTTTGCAGCAGGTGATATTTTATCATTTGATGGAAAAATTAATTTGCTACTTGGCACATTCCAAGATGCCGCCAATGCAGTCAATTCTATTAAAACGTATTTAGAACCAACTGCCTATCGTCATGGCATGGTGTCCTCACATAATGAGCTATTTAAAGAGAAAAATCGCTCTATTATCGAAAAGCAATTTGCACCAGCCCATTAAACCTAAATATAACCCTCTTAAGAGCCTGATCTTAAGAGGGTTTCTAGTTTTTTATCTAAATAAACTTAATAACGCCCCCATCTGTCTCAACATATTTACTCCATTTGTAATCGTCCCAGCATGCCCCATAATTGTATTTAAATGATCTGGTAAATTTCCTAATCTAGGACCTTGCTGTTGTTGATTGGGAGAATAGTATGGTTGCACCATCCTACCTCGAAAAGGTGGGCCAAAATATTGCCTATTGTTTGGCGGATATGGACCTCTTCTAGCATTCGGCTGAAAATATGGCATTTATACACCCCCTATCTGAAAGCTTCTCACTAGTATATGTGAAAATTTTTATAGCGAATTAGACTTTTGAAGAAGAGGTTAAAAATAATAAGGGAACCATACTAGTTTCCCTGTCATACTATAAGAAAAAAGAAGGTGGTACTATACAAGACTCTCATTATCTTACCTTTTTAGCTAAGTTCGGGGTCGGAGGCGCACATCCTGGGGGCATTAATCTATCAAAGGCTGTTTTGCAAGCAGAGAATATCGAACGAAACGCACATATTTTAGATGTGGGATGTGGTACAGGGCAAACGGCTGCTTATTTAGCATCTTCCTATCAAGCAAACGTCACAGGTCTCGATATTCAGCCCATCATGATAGAAAAGGCTCGTCAGCGTATGCATAAAGCACGTCTACCTGTTAAACTTTTGCAAGGCTCTATTGAACAAACCTCGTTAGCGAACGAGACATTTGACTTGATTCTAGCTGAGTCGGTTCTGGCCTTTGTTAATTTGCAGCAGGCTTTGCAGGAAATTTATCGTTTATTGAAAAAAGGTGGCCGCTTCATTGCTATCGAATTTACCATTCCTCAAACACTTCGTACCGAACTTGCAGACGACCTCCAACAATTTTACGGCTTTCAGTCTCTCCTCAGGAAAAAGGATTGGGTAAGACTACTGCAACAGGCTGGTTTTTATGATATCCGTATACAAAAAAACAAATCCATCTCATCCAAGCCTGAATTTCAAGTTTCCAAAGATATAGAATCCGAATTCTATAAAATCATGGATCAGCATATTGCCATGAATGAAAAATACGAAGACCTTTTAGACTATCGCATCTATACCTGTACAAAATAATGAGCCGGCAGCAAAAGCGTTGCTGGTTTTTGTGCTGGCACAGCATACTTTATGACACCTGTCATCTAGATTCTTTGACTGGTGTGAATAGGTTTTCTCTTGAAATTTTCTTATCCTTAAGGTAAGAAAAAAAAGAAAGAGTGATCGAACTTATGCAAACACAACAAAGACTCCCCTTTATCGATATGTTAAGAGGCTTTGCCGTCTTAGGAACGCTTGGCACAAATATTTGGATTTTTGCTTATCTTGGTGATTTATCGTATATAACAACAAGTGATTATTCTGGTTGGTGGTCCTTCAATGATTTTTTACGTATGGTTGTATTATTTTTCGTTAATGGCAAGCTGCTTGGATTGTTAACAATTATGTTTGGAGTAGGTCTGCAATTAAAATATCAGCAAGCCTTACGGAGAGGTACAGCCTGGCCAGGAGTGTACCTGTGGACTATCGTCTTCTTAGGGTTAGAGGGGCTACTGCACTACACGCTTGTGATGGAGTATGATATTTTAATGAGCTATGCTGTCACAGCATTCATCGTCGCTTTTATTGTACGTTTGGGTGATAAGGTCATGACAGGAGCCTTTTATTTTTTTGGTGGCTTTCACATCCTAATGATTCTGCTTATTTTTATCAGTACCTTACAAGGAGCTGGTGTTTCATTAAATGGTATGGCATCCGTTTCTGAGCTCTATGAACATGGCACATGGTTTGCGCAGGTGCAGCATCGTCTCACAAACTTTTTATTTTATCGCTCAGAAGCTATATTTATTATCCCGATGAATGTCTTTTTATTTTTACTTGGTATAAAGTTCATGCGTAATGAGGTATTTTCACCAACTGACAAAGGACGTCAAACTCGACAAAAGCTATTTAATATCGGTGTATTCGTTGGCTTTCCTATCAATCTGCTTATTTTTATTCCTGGTGGGCTTTTTGATTTACCTGTTCGCTATCTTTGTGCCCCTCTTCTATCCATTGGCTATATTGGAATTTTAGGTAAACTGGTAGAATATAAGAGGCTAGACTGGCTTTGGCAGCGCTTTGCTCATGTTGGTAAAATGTCTTTAAGCTGCTATGTCCTCCAAAACGTGCTTGCGTCGATTATTTTTTATGGCTGGGGGCTTGGCTTAGGTGGGCAAGTCAATAGCTTCACTGTCATTGGTATTTGGCTATCTCTATCAATCTTACAACTTGTTATAGCGTTCGCTTGGTTACAGAAATTTCAAATGGGCCCTATGGAATGGATTCGTAAAAAAGCCCTTCAAGCGATGACACAGTAATCAGCAACAAAGGATGGTGCTAGTAATAAAAATATATCCTAGAGAACAAATTAAGCATTATTTAATCATTGATGCAGCTTCTGTCATTTTCCTATTCGCATTAGTATTAGGGTCTCATTCCCTTCCCTTAGCTATGAAAATAACAGTGCTCCTTTTATACCTAATAGCCTTCTACATGGCTTTATGGCATCGAGATTGGCGGCTACTTTCCGCATCTCTAGTAGCCTTTGTCCTTATCACCTTACTTAGCATAATTGTCGATCCTTTTATGCTTATTTTTGGCTTTACCTTTGCCGACTTACTAGGACGTGCAAAATCAAAATGGCATATTGCCTGTGGGATTGTAGCCATCGCTGTCATGTTTTTGACGGTTTTGTACATGACAACAGATTCCCTTTTACCAAAGGAATCACAGGTACTAGTACCGATAATGATGTTTCAACTGGTGCTCCCGATTCTCATTTATTTTGTGGAAAAGTCGAAAAATCTGCAGGCTGAGCTGGCAGACGTAAATACACAGCTTGTTCAGCAAGAGGAACGACAACGGATCGCTAGAGACCTTCATGATACAATTGGCCATACGCTCACAATGATTAAAGTAAAAACCGAACTAACGACCAAACTGATTGACCGAGATCCTTCAAGCGTGAAGCCTGAGCTACATGACATATTAGCCACTTCCCGTACCGCCTTAAAACAAGTACGTGAGCTTGTGTCTGATATGAATTTTATTTCTTTGCAAACGGAGCTTATCCATTGCCAACAGCTTTTACAAAGCGCGAATATTACGACAACCCTTGACAATCAATGTCCTCAAATCGTACTTTCTAGTGTGGAGGAAACGATGCTTGCTCTATGTGTACGAGAGACGACTACGAATATTCTCAAGCATAGTCAGGCAAAAAAATGTCATTTCACCATTCAATGTTGTGCTGGACACTATACACTTGTGATGAAAGACGATGGCATCGGTTTACAGTCACAAGGACGTGGGAATGGCATCCACTCCATAAAAGAAAGAATGCATATGCTGCAAGGCTTTGCCCTGATTGAAAGTGACACACCAGTAGGCACCAGCGTCACCCTCACTCTACCAATTCAAGATGGAAAGGAGCCTCTAACATGATACGTGTATTACTAGCAGAAGACCAACAAATGTTACGTGGTGCCCTAACTTCGCTACTAGCGTTTGAGCCTGATATTGAGGTCATAGCTGAGGTTGCAGATGGACAACAAGCATGGGAATTGATCCAGCAGGAGCCACCAGATATTTGCCTAGTCGATATTGAAATGCCCCATCTATCAGGGCTTGAGCTTGCTGAAAAAATTAAACAGGCCAACCTCCCTTGCAAGGTAATGATTGTAACAACCTTTGCACGCCCTGGTTATTTGCAGAAGGCAATGGATTGCGAGGTACACGGCTATCTATTAAAAGATGAACCCATCGATTATTTAATTGCTACTATTCGAAAAATCATGCAAGGAGAAAAGGTGGTCAGCAAGGATTTAGCCGCCTCCTTATTTATGAAGGAGCAAAACCCTTTAAATGAACGAGAAATTGCGGTGCTTCAGCTAGTCAAAAAAGGCTTGACCACAAACGAAATCAGTAAGCAGTTATTTTTAACGAAGGGCACGATTCGCAATTATTTATCTACCTCTATTCAAAAGCTACAAGTTGAATCTAGACAGCAAGCCGCTCAGGTAGCAGGTGAAAAAGGCTGGCTATAAAAAAAATCTCGCCACAGCTGTGACGAGATTTTTACAATGTTAGCATAAAATACGTTCCATTTATTAGGCTTCAAATGACAGATTCATTATTTTATTAAGCAAAAGAACGTTTATTTTCCTTGTAGCACTATATCTGTTGCTATAGCCCAGTTGTTTAATGGGATTACGGTATAGCTGACATTTGCCTTCAACGTACCACCATTCGTTAGATCAAAAATGCCCACAGCACCTTTACGTGATGAATAACGATATTGTGCTTGCAATGTACTCCCATCACTGCCTTTTAATGCTACACTTCGGCCAGCAAGTAAATCAGATTGCGGATCGTTTCTTAATTGTAATTCAAAGGATTTTTCATCCATGGCTTTCGCTGTTTGCAGAGTGATTGGCGCGATTTCTTTCGCTACAAAGCTCCTTACATCTATTTCCGCCCATTGTGCGTACACATGGTAAGTCACACCTGGTTTTAAAATCTTGCCAGCAGGGAGTCTAAACTGAGGAGCCTGTCTGCCATCAGCTGCTTGTGTAAATGGTACATAATTAGCAACAAACTCTTCTCCCTCACTTGTTCTCACCGTCACATAGCGATCACGTAAGGAAGAAATAACATCAAAGCGTTTGCCGCTAGCATCTCGATTATGACCATCTAAGCTAAATGCTAAATCTCCACGGCCTGCGCGATAGGCTTCAATAATATTAGCATAATCTACTACGCCATCCTCCTGAAAGGATTCCAATGTAAATGTATCATTTGTGACTTGCTCCACATTGCGTACATATACCTTTTCATCTGTGCCCTCAAAAACTTTATTGCGTTGCTCTTTATAGCTCAATGTATAGATAAAATCATCTTCTTGGAATGTTGTTGGTACAATATATGTACGCTTAGAGCCTGTCATTAAGCGTGGCACATTGACAATCTCTAAATCTCCATTAAACGTAAAATGTTTTTTTATAGCATCTAAATGATTTAGGTCTATATCAGCTGCTGCTAATGGCTGATTAAATGTAATTTGTAGTGTCATTGTATTTAATGGCTTGATGTTTGTAATTTTAGCTACTTGCTCGTTTTCCGCTACTACTGCTTTATTGCTTGCCGCATCTGCATTTAATGGCTCGCCTATGGTTACTAGACCTGCTGATACTACGGATAAAGCCAATGCTGCTGGGACAATACGTTTTCTTAATTTCATTTGTTGAACTCTCCTTTATGGTGTAATTTGGTTGACAAAATTTATCATAAAGTCCATATCTAAACTGCTACTAAATAAACTATTAAAAAAGAATTAAAAAATAGGAAAAATAATTTAAGAACAAAAAACTGTAGAGAGCTGTCTCTACAGTTTGCATGTTGTTGAAAAAAGATGATGTCAACGCCAGAAAAAGCAACTTTGCAAGTCGAGGGGTTGATTTCCGTTACGCCAGCGTCCTTTCCAGGGGGCGTCCGATGAGCCGCTTCACTCACTTACGTTCGCTCCAGGGTCTCCTCTGTGACGCTAAATCCCCTAGGAGTGACGCTGGCTCCACTCCAATCAACCATTCTGCAAAGTGTCTTTACTTTTTTATAGTAACAAATCGTCCATTAACTGTATTCTTAGAGGGGATAAGTTCTTATTTTCAATGTGGAGAAGTGATGCATGACAACACCTCTTCATAAAGAGTAGTGAACACCTTCACTTTATTTGAAAACCTTTGCTAATAAGTTAGTGGGTTGAAGTGGAAGGCTGCTTGACTCCCATGGGATAGCAAGACAGGCGAAACTCTAAATGGAGCGGTAGCGGAGGAAGTGATTCGGCGCTCGCCCACAGGAAAGCAAGTAGCCTGCAACGGAAATCCATTTCTACCTTTCAATTGACTGTTTTGTTTTTCAACACTAAGAAAACTGTAGAGAGCCGTCTCTACAGTTTGGGTTACTTTGCGCCTGCTGCAAGTAGAATTTGTTCGATTGCTTTAAATCCTCGTTGTTTTGCATGTTGCAGAGGTGTCACGTTATTTTGATCGGGAATATTTACATCAGCACCATGTTCAATTAGTCGTTGTATTACGGTTTGCTGTGTTGGATTGCCGTTATTTAAGACAATCGCCTCCATCAGGGCTGTCCAGCCTAAATGATTCACATGATTGACGTCAATATCGGTATTGCTCAATAGCTCCTCGATGACCTCCACATGACCATGCTCTGCTGCTGGTATGAGTGCTGTCCCCCCATATCGATTTAAAATAGTCGGATCAGCACAAGCTTGAATGGTCATCTTTAAAATAGCCAGATAGCCCTCCGCACCTGCATAGAGAAATGGCGTATTTTGCTGATTATCCTGAATATTAACATCTGCTCCTGCATCTATTAATAATTTAACTGCCTCTATATCCTGATTATAGGTAGCTATCATCAAAGCTGTTCGATTATTTGAATCTTGTACATTGATGTCCCCTTTTTGTTTCAAAGCAAGTTGAAGCCCATCGATATCTCCCCTTTCAGCTGCCTTGAGCAACTCACTCGCCCATTCTGTTCCCACCACTTCACTCCCACCTTTATCATGCTGTATTGTTTCTGTATCAATTGAGGCACACCCTTGAAGTAAAAATGTTAATGCAATGATAACTGCCTGCCTTTTTTTCAATTTTAATACACCGCCTTTCCTTCCTCAGTGTAAGCGGTAATGCTAAATTGCCCATTAACGAATTCTTAAAAAAGTCTAAAAAAACTACCCCGTCACAAGGACGAGGTAGTTTTACTTAAACATTGAAGCGATAGCCTGCACCCCATACTGTTTCCAAAAACTTGGGATGCGCTGGCTCTCGTTCAATTTTTTCACGTAGCTTTCGTATATGAACAGTGACAGTCGAAACGTCTGCAGCTGATTCATAGCCCCAGTTTCGCTCATATAGCTGTTCCTTACTTAATACTTGATTGGGGTGTCTAACAAAAAAGACAAGTAAATCAAATTCCTTCGTTGTAAAGGCAATCTCCTCACCATTAACAAACACCTTTCTAGCCGAAGTATCGATTGTAATACCATGAATGGACATCATATGATTTGTTTGTTGATGGCTCGCCAGACGCTCATATCTTGACAAATGGGCCTTGACCCTTGCCACTAATTCACTCGGACTAAATGGTTTTGTAATATAATCATCCGCTCCTAGTCCAAGACCACGAATTTTATCAATATCCTCCTTTTTAGCTGAAACAAATAAAATGGGAATATTGTGTACCGCTCGAATCTGTTTACAAATGTCAAAGCCACTTATCCCTGGTAGCATAATATCCAAAATGATTAAATCATAATTACCTTTAAGTGCCTGCTGTAGCCCATCCTCTCCATGATGTTGGATATCTACTGTAAAGCCATTAATCTCTAAATAATCTCGTTGAAGCTCAGCTATGCTCACCTCGTCTTCAATTAGCAGAATTTTTTTCATGATGATTCACCTTCTCCTCAGCCTTTTTCAATGAAATGAATATGCTCGTGCCCTTTGCTAATTCACTCTTTGCCCAAATATCGCCACCCATTTCAACAACGATTTGTTTGGCAATGGCTAACCCTAAGCCACTGCCTCCTGTTTGCGAATTACGTGAAGGCTCCGCACGGTAAAATCGATCAAAAATATAGGGCAATGCGACAGGATCAATGCCTGCACCATTATCTGTTACCTGAATAATCGCATCCTCTACTCGCTCATGCAAGGAAATAATGATTTGCTTATACGGCTTATCCATATATTTTTCGCTATTACTTAAAAGGTTCGTCAGGACACGTCTTAATTTATCTCGGTCCACCATTGCCAAAAGCGGCGAGCCTGCTGATAGATATTGTAAATGAATATCTCGTGCAATAAAATCAAAGCTTGCATCCTCTACATAATCATGCATATATTGCTGGAGATTGATGCTTTCCAACTGGAAGGGAATCTTTTTCAAATCCAATTTAGAAAATAAGAATAGCTCATCAATTAATACATCCATATCCTTTGCCTTTGTATAGATAGTCGTTAAATATTTATCCATCTTTTCCTCTGTATTTGCCACACCATCTTTAATGCCCTCCACATAGCCGATAATGGAAGTCATCGGCGTTTTTAAATCATGGGAGATATTGGAGATGAGCTCCTTTCGATTTTCCTCATATTGAAGCTGAAGCTGGATGGATTCTTTTAATTTGACTCTCATTTCCTCGAATGACCGATTCAGTTGACCAATTTCATCCTTCGAGTGGGTCGCAATTTCAAAATCCAAGTCGCCCGATTTAATTCGTTCTGCCCCTTCCTTTAATGCCGATATCGGTTTAATAATACTTCTTGATACTAAATAATTTAAAAAGCCAATAATCATCATAAACAGGACAAATAAAATACCTAAAAGAATCGGTAGCAGTTCCCTCGTTACCTCTGCATGGGAACTAACCTCTCTCAATACGAAAATACTCCCCTCTGTTTGATCTGGAAAATAAAAATCAAATTTAACATACGTATAAAAGGCTCGATTTATCATGATGGTGTCACGAGAATTAATATTGGTCGCTTCAAAGCTAGGTAAGCTTTGAAGCAATAATTGTTTATGCTCTTTCTGTGTTGAATACACGATTTGATGATCTTTTCGTACCACAATCTCTATCGAAGGCGCATTGATTTGTTCAAGCTGTTCGAGATCTAAAAGCTGCTGGGGACTTTTTTTAGCTAGTAATTTTAAATCTAGAAACGCATTTTCCTCTACTGTCGTCAAAGGCTTTTGGACATAAGATTTTTTATAAAAATGCTCAATCGCTTTGACATCACCTGTAATGGCAAAGGAAAAAAGAAATACCGCTGCTAGTAATAGTGTGATGGCAATGATGATGACACCCACATAAGATAGCAAAAACCTTGTTTTTATTGACATCTACATACCCCCATAAGCTGAAACTACTAGCAATGTACCATACAAATCTTAAAACTTTATAAAATCATGCTGAAAAATCTATAAACATTTTTGCCGCTTCAGTATAGTATTGCGTTCCTATAAATGAAATAAACAAAAAAAAAGATACGGCACAAACCCGCTGTGCCGTATCATCTTAGCTTTATTTAGTTTCTTGTGCTCTTAGCTTCTTCTTTGTTTGCCAACCTAAAAGGATAAATTCAATTACTACCACAGCGATTAATGACGCACCAAATAGCGGCATCATAATCCCTAATATGACAAGGAAAATAATGAATGGCATGGATATTTTATGAGAAATTTGCGGTGGTGCAGACAGCTCCCCTTTTTTTCTACGTAAAATCCAAGTGCGAATGCCCCACACGATTACGGCTAAAAAGGCTAGACAAACCACTAAGTTTAAAAGCTTATTCGGCCAGCCGAATAAATGCCCCTCATGTAATGGTATTCCCCATGTAAAGAATTTAGCTAATGGGCCATAATCGTCATAATTCACTTGATCGATAAACTTGCCACTATACTGATCAAAATACATTGTGGCTTCTGCTGTAGGTTTTACATCTAGCCCTGTTACACCAGAATTGCTAGCCTTCGCCACTGTATAGACGCCCTCACCGTTTGTCGGATAAATTATAGAGTAAGGCTTAGCAATGCTCATCGAATTGATTTCTTTTTCAAGCTGAGCAATCGTCATTTGGCTGTCGTTCGTATAACGGACAGCACCACCGCCATGATGTTGAGCATGTTCTCCTTCTGATGTCGGTGCCTCTAATTGACGAGTGGCCCATGGAATTTCAGAGACATCAGATGTTGGTGGCTTTTGTTGGAGTAATGGATACCCAAAAGTAGGATTTTCTGACGCTATATCTGCAAGCATGGAACCTTGAAAAGCAGACCATAATAGCCCAGTCGAAATGAACATCACCATTGGAATGGTAATGATTGTCCCAACAAGTGCATGCAATCTCTTACTTTTTTGCCTCTTATTCTCTGACTTGCCCTTCTTTAGGAGATTTCCCTTGAATGTCATATAAAGACCTGACAGTAATAAAAAGATCGTCCAACAAGCTGCTAGCTCTACTAAATAGTTTACAAAGGTACCACCAATAAAGAGGGAGCTATGCGTATTTCTCATAATATTTGAAAATGTATAATCGGCGTCCTGACTACCAACCATTTGATTGTGATCATCTAAAAATACGTACTTTTGTTTAGTGCCATTTGATAAAGTTAAACGCGTATTATATGGCTCCTCCAACATAATCACTTTTGTAGTAGAGTATCCTGCAAATGCTGCCTCCGCTTTTTCCACGGCTTCATCAATTGTTAAGACCTCTTCCTTATGGCTCTCACCAAAGAAATAATCGTCATATAATCGATTTTCTACATCTGTAAAAAACAAATAACCAATCCCACTTAATGTGAGAGACAGCAATAAAGGCGTAATAAAAAGTGCTGCGAAAAAATGCAGTCGCCAAAACCTAGAATAAAGCAAATTTTTCATATTTAATCTCCAATCTCTCTATTTATAGCAGATTAATTATATAAGTAAAAAGTGAAATATGAATGAAGTCCTAAAGGCAGTTTTATGACAAACAAATGTATTCCAATTGGTATTATGTTATTTACTCATAAAAATGGCTACTTCGTTTTTCGAAGTAGCCAAACATATTCTATCCTCTTAATTCTTTCAAAACATTTGCGTATGCTGCTAAAATAGATTGCTCATGTGAAGCATCATGCCCAACATATTGTTCGACAAGCTCCTTTAAGGGTTTAGGCTCTTGCATAATTTCAAATTTGAATAAGCTTTCATAGTACTCAACAACTTGTGGATTCATGTGGACCGCTCCTTTAATTTTTTCCATAAAAAAACATCTTTCCCTCATCAGAAAGATGTCTACTATGACAAATACACGACATAATACGGTGATTGCCAGATGGAAAGAAGCTTTCTATTATTCATAGAAGCACCCTTTTTAGCAATCATCGTACTATGAGCATGCAGGAGAAATTCTCTAGTCACACTCAACACCCCCTATCCGCGTAGGTTTTTTGGCTGTACTAGATAAAGGCAGGTCTCCTGGCTTATGTTCATCACACCTTTCACCTTCCCATTACGACTCGTAACAGTGGCCTTTTGAAATGTGCTCCCATTTACAGTTGCGGGACAGCGTCGGATTCACACCGATCTTCCCTTTTAAACAAATTAAAAAATCTAATTTGTACCTCTATCCTATTATTCCGTTTTTATTATTATACCATAGTATTAAATCTTAACAGAATAGAAATGTTGGTCTTTTGAAGTTCTAAAGATTAGATTTAGAGCTCTATCCCTCTCTTTCGAGGTTTTATCCACTTAATTTGAAGCGCTATCCTCCACTTTTGAAGTTCTAACCGCCAGTTTAAATTCTATCCTTCCAGTTGATGATTCTATCCGCCAGTTTTTGAATTCTATCCTCCACTTTTGAAGTTCTATCCGCTAGTTTAAACTCTATCCTTCCAGTTGATGATTCTATCCGCCAGTTTTTGAATTCTATCCTCCACTTTTGAAGTTCTATCCTCCAGTTTAAATTCTATCCTTCCAGTTGATGATTCTATCCGCCAGTTTTTGAATTCTATCCGCCAGTTTTTGAATTCTATCCTCCCATCCATTTCAAATATTTAGAAATTACTCTATAATTAAGAAAAAAAGGGGGCGGTCTGAGATGATAATGGGTTTACATCATGTGCAAATTACAATTCCGAAAGGTTGTGAGGAGCAAGGGAAGGATTTTTATTGTCATGTCTTAGGACTTCAAGAATTAGAGAAGCCTGATTCCCTTAAAGGACGTGGGGGATTTTGGTTACAGCTTGGTCAACAGGAGGTCCATGTAGGGACAGAGGATGGCTTAGATCGTTTGACCACAAAGGCGCATATTGCATATCAAGTAGCGGATATTCAGTATTGGCGGAAGAAACTCGCAGCTCATCAAATCAAGATACTCGATCCTGTGCCTATTCCTCATTACGAGCGTTTTGAATTCCGTGATCCCTTTGGTAATCGTGTAGAAATGATACAGAAAATCGTGTAGGCTGCCTCGTTTTGGGGCAGCTTTTTTCATGGAATTGTTCCATATTACATCTTACTGAAACATTTGTAATAAAACTGTAAATTCCCTTGACAAAGCCTTCTATAGCAAGTGTTGAAGCCCTCCCTTCAGTTACCCTGGTAACATTTACCGCCCAGAAGCCCTACTTTTTCATGCTACGATTATTTCCATGGCAAAGGTATACAGGAGAAATCCTACTAGATGCTTTAGGAGGTTACGCAACATGAATAAACGATTTTTATCTACAACACTTGCATTAACAATTGGATTTAGTTCATTTGGAATGGTGCAAACAGCGATCCAGCCAATACAAGTAGAGGCTGCGACTACAAATGCTCAGAACAACGCACAGGCGGTAGCTGCAAAAGCAGACCAATTAATTCAGACTGGTAAAAGCTTAATGGGGCAAGCAACATACAGCAATTCAGTTTACAAGCCTACATACCCATACAAATTTTCTTGTGCTTCATTTTTAATGTACATCTTCGAGAAAAACGGGGTAGACCTTGGTACGTATAATGAAAATTATATGATTCAGCAAGGGACTTATGTAGCGAGAAACCAATTACAAAAAGGCGATTTAGTGTTCTTTAAAAGTAAAAAAACAGGAACTGATCCCGATCATGTCGGCATGTATATTGGCGACAATAAAATCATCCATATGGCTGATACCAAACAAAATATAGTTATCTCTGATTTAAATAGTAAGCCGTATTATACGGAAAACTATGTATCTGCACGTAGAGTATTACCTACTCTGCTATCTGCCAACCCTGCTACAAAAGGCGATAAAATTGTAGAGAATGCTCTATCCTATAAAAACAAAGTAACGATTAGTTCCACAACAAATGAGGCTAGCTTACGCTTTACAGCTCCAACTTTCGTTGATTTTATCTATCGTAAAAGTGGTGTGACACTCGGCGCAACTTCATTAAACCAATTAATGAACCAAGGATCCACTGTGGCACGTGCTAACTTAAAGAAAGGTGACCTAGTTTTCTTTAATAGTGTCAAAGGTTCTAAAACACCTTCACTTGTCGGGATTTACGCAGGAGATCACCGTATCATCATCCCTAATTCAGATGGTGTAATGACAAGAGTATTATTTGTAGATTACTATACTGAACATTATATTACAGCGAAGCGCGTTTTCTCTGGTAGCACCTCTACGCCCAGCGTAAGTGCACCTTCAGCAAGTACATCTGCCGATAAAATTATTGCAACTGCTACTGGCTTAGCAAGCAAAGCAAAATTCGGCTATACGTACAATGAGAGTGCACTGACTTTTACAAGTGCGGGCTTTACTTATTATGTCTTTAAAAAGCATGGTATTGATTTAAAAGATAAACTAGCAAGTAAACAGGCTTTAGTAGGGACACGTATTCAAAAATCACAATTACAAAAAGGGGATCTACTGTTCTTCTCTACGAATAATGGTGGACAAGAAATCACACAAACGGGTATTTATATAGGCAATAACCAATATATTAGTATGACAACTAATAATATTGTAAAACAAAACATTTCTTCGACGTGGGCACAAAAGAATTTTGTAAGCGCTCGACGCGTCTTAAAATAAATGAGGATAGGGGTGTCTCAATCATGTTGAGACACCCTTTTTCTATGCGTTTTTTAGTTTATTGGCAAATTCGATCATGGATCTACTAGACATCGGTCCCTTAATTAAAACTATCGTGTCCGCATCTAGCTTTGGTTTCAATAATTCTAAAACGCCTGCTACCTCTTTAAACGTATGAACCTCTGCGCTGGTTCCATCCTTTTGCGCTTGATCGGCAATCTTCTCTGCCCTTTTGCCGATGGTAATCAATGTATCGATCTTTCTTACTGCTACCATGGAGCCGATTTCGCGATGATATTTTTCTTCAAAATTGCCTAATCGCTTTATATCCCCTAAAACAAGAATGACCTTTTTGTCTTTTCCCACCGTATCTAGCACTTTTAAGGCTGCCTCTACAGATGTTGGGTTATTTGTCCATGTATCATCAATAATCGTACTGTCACCAAGTCCTGTCGTAAACTCTAAATGTCTTGCCATCTGTTTAAATGTTCTTAGTCCTGCGATTGCCTGACGAATGGTCAGCCCCATTTCATGGCTCGCTGCAATCGCGGCTAAGGCATTATAGACCTGATGCTCTCCATACCCTGGGACAAACACATTGTATGTTTCATCCGCTACCTCTAAAACAAACTTCATGCCCGTATTGGCAAACTCCACTTTCGAAGCCTTGTAATCTGCCGTATCCTGTAAGCCAAACTTGATAATCTTCCCTTTAAATCTTTTCAATGAGATTTTTTTAGTATTGGCATCATCAGCATTAATGATTAACGTGCCATCTTCTTTAATGCCTTCCACAATTTCTGCCTTAGCCTTAATATAGCCCTCCAAATTGAGACAGCCATCTAGATGATGCACACCAATGTTTGTAATGATCCCAATAGTTGGCTGATAGATCATACATTGATGTTTAATATTCCCCGTATTCCCTAAGCCTAATTCAAAGATAGCAGCTTGTGTTTTATCGTCAATGCCCGTTAAATAAGGTAATGATTGCCTTGGCTCGTTTTTACTACTGATGGATGCTTGCACTTGCCAATGCTGACTAGCAATATGTTTTAACATCTCTTTTGTCGTTGTTTTCCCACAAGTTCCTGTTAAAGCCACAACGGGAATTTCAAAGAGCCCACGATAATACTCGATAAATGTCCAATATGCCTGTGCAACACTTTTCACTTGTAAAACGGTTGTATTTTCCAGTGCATTTTTTAACTCTGTAGACGATTTATCGGATATGATAAGAGACGGACCTTTCCGATCAATCTCTTGCCAATTGATTTGATCGTTTCGACTAACAAACAGGAGCGAATGGCTCTTTGTTAAATCATGCCGATTATAGTAGATCGCCTGCTTAACAGACCATTGTTCAGATCCGTGAATGAGCTTTCCCTGTAGGACATTTCTAAGTTTCTGCACACTAATGGATTGCAAGTGTACTACGCCTCCTCTCTTTATCAATCTTGTAGATGACTTATTTCTTCTCTTGATCTAGCGTGCTGCTTTTTGATCAATTACTATACCTTATTAGAAAGCTCTTCTATGTGGCACAGTCAATATCCTATATGGAAAGAAGCTAATCAGCAGGTGGTGGAGGCTTTAGCTTTAGCTCCGTTGCTAGTTTAGAGACCTGTTTGCTATACATATCTCCCTTTATGAGAATGATGGTATTTTCATCCACAATCTTCTGCAATAACGGATAGACTAGCGTACTATTTTTAAATGTATAAACAGGCGCGCTAAATCCTAGCTTTACTGCATGATCAGCCATAATCCCTGCGTGTTCTCCAATGGTAATCAGGACATCCACGCCAATCCGTTGAATTAATTCACCCGCCTGTTCGTGAATAATGTAGCCCCATGAACCTAAATCGGTAATCGTACCAATAACCGCAATCTTTTTCTTGCCGTCACCTAATTCATTCAACACTTTTAAGGCAGCCTCTAAGGAAGTGGTTGTAATACTCCATGTATCATCCAATAACATGGAATGATTAATGCCCTCAAAGAGTTGCAGTTGTTTTTTTAATTGACGGAATGATTGAAGCTGTTGTGCTGCGACTGGAATAGGGATCCCCATATCATGGACCGCGGCAATGGCAGCAAGAGCATTATAAACCTGATGCTCTCCAAACCCTGGTACAAGTATGTCATAGCTTTTTCTATCATGATGCAGAATAAATTTCATCCCTTTTTGATAGTAATGGATATGGCTTGCGCGAAAATCACAGGAGTCATGCTTTCCTACCCTAATCAAACGCCCACGAAATCTCGAAACATCTATTTTTTTCGTATTCATATCTTCAGCATTGATAATTAATGTACCTTTTGGATGAATGATATCTAGCATTTCTCCCTTTGCTTGAATATAGCCTTCTAATGTTTTGCAATAATTTAAATGATGGGCTCCGATATTCGTAATAATACCGATTGTCGGTTTGAAATATCTCCCTGCATTCGTAACGTCTCCAGGTGAGCCCACTGCTGTTTCAAAAACGGCAGCCTCGGTTTCATCCTCAATGCCCAGTAAATATTGCAAAGAAGCCGTTCTAGAATTGCTGCTCAATGTCGTCGCAGTCACTTTCCGATCAGCCGAAAGAATATGTTTAATCATCTCTTTTGTCGTTGTTTTGCCTGATGTACCTGTGATCGCGACAATCGGAATATGAAACTGGCTGCGATAAAAATGGACAAATTTCCAATAGGCCTCTTCTGCATTCGCTACCTGTATCATAATGACATGATTGGGAATGTCAGTTGGCCGATAAGCTCTATCGGTCACTAGCACTAGAGGAGAAAGTGGCTCAAGATTTTTCCAATTAACAATACGTTTACTTGTAAAAAGGGCCGTATTGGACTTTTTCACTTGCTTTAATCGATAAGCCCCATGCTGAATCAGTGTATCCTCTGACCCGTGCACTAGATAGCCTGCCGTAATCATTGCTAAATTTTTCACCGAAAGAGGCTTCATATCTTTTCTCCCTCCTTTCTTTTCTAGTATATGTAACCTTTTAAAAGTTGCTTGGATGTAGACAAGATACATAACTAGAGGAAATCTATTTCATTGCATATATATAAAGGTGATTAAGTATCTAAGTACCAATAGAAGGAGTGATATACCTGAAAGCCATTGTATTTATCGGTACAAACAAATCTGGGTCTAGTCGTGAAGCAACAAGGGCAGCAGAAAAATTAGGCTACTTCACAGTACTTTTCACAAATAATGAAAAACAACTTCAGCAGCGCAGAGCCTACCCCGACATCCATAAAATGATACTCATTGATACTTTTGATATCGAGAGCATGAAAGATGAAATTGAGAAACTAGGAAAAGCTGGATTAAATATTAAAAGTATCGTTAGTTTTGTTGATCCATTTGTCCATATTGCTTCAATACTATGTGATGAATTTTGTCAGAACTATACATCCTCCAGTGCCATTGAAACTATGGAGGATAAAGAAAAAACAAGAAAGTTTTTACAAGATCAACCATACTCACCAAAATTTTCGCTCATGAAACCGAACGAACCTATAGCTAAAAATTTAACCTTTCCATTAATCGTAAAATCTCCTAAATCAACTGGCTCAAAAGATGTCTTACTAGCAACGGATGCCGACCAGCTCAATAACCACCTCAAAGCACTACGCAGTAAAAATCCCTATGAAACCATCATGATTGAAGAATATCTAGATGGCCCTCAATATTTAGTAGAGGCGGTTGTTTATCAACAACAACCACATGTCATTGGTATAATTGAGCAAGAAATTACGCAAGGAAAACGATTTATCATTACTGGCTATGGTGTTCTAGTGAAAGCCCCTAAAGACATCCAATCAGGCATCGAGGAGGTACTCCATTCCATCGTGAAAGCCTTTGGTATTGAGAATGGGGCACTTCACTTAGAGCTTCGATTAACCCAAAATGGTTGGAAACTTATCGAGATCAATCCTCGAATTTCAGGTGGCGCTATGAATAATATGCTACAAGCAGCTCTAGGTTTTAGTTTAGTAGAAGAAACACTGAAGATTTTGCTAGGAGAACAGCCTAATCTGCAACCAAGACATAAAAAATTTGTGTATACAAAATATGTCATTGTGGAAAGTAGAGGAATTTTAGAAAAGGTTATTGGCAAGGCAAGAGCGACAAGATCAAATGGCGTCGTTGAAGTATATGTCAAACCGAGAAGAGGCACCCTCCTCACCCCACCTTTATCGATGGGTCATCGTTACGCCTATGTCATTGCAGAGGGAGCAACCTTGAAGGAAGCAAGAAATCACGCAATCACTGCAGCGAAGGAAATAAAATTCATTTTGAGAGTTTGAAAAAAATAACCCGAATAATTGCCGCTTGCCAGTGGACAGTTACTCGGGCTTTTTTATCTTCATCAGTCGTAAACGATTATTCTTCTTTAAACGTTTGATCTAAAAACTTCACGGTTTCAAACATATTGGTTTTACTTGCACCCTTCACAAGAATGGTATCATGGGGCTTAATGAGCTTTTCAAGAAGGGCATGCAATTGATCTTTATTAATAAAATGATGTACTCTGGATGGGTCCATGCCCTTCGCGATGGCAGCATTACTCATTTCATCTGTCCTAAAGCCATAGGTAATAAATTCATCGATGCCGATCTCATACACGTACTCTCCAACCTTACGATATTCCTCTTCCCTCAAGACACCAAGTTCTCGCATTTGTCCAATAATGGCTACCTTGCGATTTGTCGCGATATTCTTCAGTACATCGAGCGCAGCACGAACCCCCTGCGGATGAGAGTGTACGGTATCATCAATAACCGTTATATCATCACGGCAATTATAAATCGTTAAACGTCTTGGTGGTTTTTTAAAGTTGAGCCCTGCCTGAATATCAAGTGGACTAAATCCTAAAAGATCAGCCACTGCCACTGCATTCAATGCGTTGTATACATGATGTTCTCCTAAAATAGGAATATATAATTCTATTTCTTGCCCATGCAGCTTCATTTTAAAGGACATGCCGACATCTTTATATTGCAAATCATATGCACGGTAATCCGCTTCTTTTTTAATGCCTACCGTGATGATTTTCCCTTTAAATTGCTGTGTCTCTAAGTATCTTGAATTGTCATCATCTTGATTGACAATGAGTAATCCCTGTTGATCCATACCATGAATCAATTCCGATTTTGCCTTGGCAACACCCTTTACATCTCCATCAAAGTTCCCAACATGGGCTAAGCCTATATTCGTTACAATACTAATATTCGGCTGGATGATGCTACAGTGATTGGTAATAATGCCTGGGTAAGCCATACCATACTCTAATACAACGGCCTGATGTGTATCATTGATTTCTTCCTTATGCTTTTTCGTATGCTCCGTCGTATTCCAATAATCCTTTGATTCAAATACATTCCACTTTTTCGATAAGATCGAACCCACAAATGCCTTTGTTGTGGTTTTCCCTGCACTTCCTGTAATCGCAATAATAGGTAGGGTTTTCTTTGCCTCCACCTGCTTCGTTTTTTGTTGGACAATTTTCTTTTTCAGCGGTTTTTGATTTTTGGCAAGATACATGGCATAACGGATGGAATGAATGACCACATCTAATTCCAAGTAAAAGGCAGGAGGACAGCCTGGGCGCCAATTGACCTCATACATCCAAATTTTTTGATTTTGATCTAACCCTACATCAATGCCAATTTCATCAATAACTTCCCCAAATTTCGCCATTTGAATTTCATCCAGATGATGTGCCAGCGCCAGTGAAAAATGCTCAAGCATTCGCCGAATATTATAGGCCTCATCCTTAAACTCCTGCTCCAAAAAAGGATCTAAATAATTGGTATAGCCACCGTTATTAATATTCGGTATGATGGAGCCATTCGGTGCAATGCGTGGATACACCGTTGTCACTACCCATTTACCTTCTCCATTTTTTTGAACATGCAGGCGGAAATCATAGACCTGACCAGATTTTGTAACAGATTGAATATACGGCTGCATAATAAAGGTGCCAGACGCAAGTTGCTCCTTTATCAATGCATCCAATTGTGGCTTTGTATAGGTTGTCGTGGTGCTATCCTTTCGCACCTCAAAATATTTGGCTCCCGCCTTCGTTATAAAATAAATACCCTTCCCTTTTCGTCCATCAATTGGCTTAAACACCACTCGTTTATAATAATTAACGAACTTATGAAATAAATCGGCATCCTTTACAATTTCAGAGGGAATCAAATACTGTTCAAATTCCTTCGCTTCCTTTAATCGTTTCATCACATTCCATTTGTTCCCGATTGAATGGGTTGTGAATGGAATCTCCTCTTTTAAACGGTCAATAATCTCCTTCGAGACAGATAATTTCTCAGGGCTTCCTGCATTATAGATAACATCAGGAAAGGGCATTGTTTTCTCTTGCCATTGTCCATTCTCATAGACCTTTGCTCGAATAGAACGTTTGGCAAAGTCCACACTTTTAGGTGTGAAGTAAAAAAATGTTGCGCCTTCAGCTTTCGCAACTGCTGCAAAGGCATAGGACTTGAGTACTGTTGTTGGATCAAGTCGATGATGCAGCATACCAATAATCGTCATAGCTAAACTTCCTTTCATTAGATTCTCTCTCTATTACATTCACTTTGTATCCCTTGCATATAGACAGATGCTCTAGCTTTAGTAGTTTAATATGGTACTACCATTTCGGCTCTATGATAAATTTCCCCTTCAACATGTCTGGTTTTAAGAGCTGAATGGCCGATATACCACTGAGTTCAATAGATTTCTTTGTACTTGTTTTTTCTAACCTCACCACATCTGCAATCGAATTTGTATCGTTTCCTTCATAATCAAAAGCACGCAACAATGATACTGTGCCACGGCAACGCTCTCTATCAACATCCTCAATGCGGAAAAACTCTGTCTCAAACTGTTTCACTGTATCCAATAAGCTTAAATGAGCACCACTATGTGTAATTAAAAAAAATGGAATCGTATCACTCCCGACAATTTTAATAAGTAGCTGACCAAAATATTTAGAATGAAAATTCATCATAATATCCTGAAGATCCTTTAAATCACTTAAAGCTTCACATAAAAAGTGATTTCTTTTCTTATCACTATTCAATTCGTAGCCCCCTCTCTTAGTTTGACTATACGATTTGATCCGTGTAAGTTGCCCTCTCGTTATCATATGTTGCGACAAAAAATATGGCGACTTCTTCCTAAAGAAACTAAAAAAACCTCCACCAATGAGGGGGAGGCTTTTGCAAAAGCTTATGTTGCGAGGAGATCATGTATTGTATATTGTTCTAATGCCGTAACGGTATGGTGTTTTGTATTGAATAATAATTGCTTGGTAATCTCGTTCGGAATGACCACTGTATAAAGTCCCGCTGCTACAGCGGCTTGTGCGCCATTCGGTGAATCCTCAATTGCCATGGCCTCATCGGCCTCTACTCCTAATTGTTCAAGCGCCTTCAAGTAAAGCTCTGGATCAGGCTTAACATTTGTCACCGTGTCAGCGCTACAAAAGCAATCAAAGTAATGTCGGATACCCAGCCGTTCCATATACACATCAATCCATTGACGACTGGAGCTACTAGCAAGTCCAATCTTCAAACCCGCTTCCTTTGCCTGCTGTAGCAATGTTAAAATACCAGGTCTTAGCGTTTCCGTTTCCATCCATTGTGCATGGCGTTGCTGAATGGATGTTTGAAAAGCCTCCACATCCAGTTGTATGTGATGATGTGTAACAAGATATGTATAGGGATTAAAGGTTTGAAGATTGGTCCCAAGGCACTTAGCATAGGTTGCTAACGATAATTCAACACCATATTGTGCATAGGCATCTTTAAAAACGTTATACCATGCTGTTTCCGTATCAATGATTGTACCGTCAAAATCAAAAATTAGAGCTTTTATCATCAAATTCCCCCATTCTATTGGTTTGCGCTGAACTAAGCCTAGGTTTTGGCAGGGCTATCCATCGATTTTCTAATCCTATCCATTACTTTCGCATCTCTATCCGCCTATCCTCAAGCATCCAACTCTTTTGCAAAGCTATCCATCACTTTGCTAATCCTATCCATCAATTTAGACCCGCTATCCGCTACTTTCGGATCTCTATCCGCCTATCCCCTCAAGCATCCAACTCTTTTGCAAATCTATCCATCACTTTGCTAATTCTATCCATCAATTTAGACCCGCTATCCGCTACTTTCGCATTTCTATCCGCCTATCCTCACAGATCTGACCCTTTTCCACCACTTCTTTACCTTTATCCCCCTGATTCAACAAGATAACGCCTCCTATAATGAGGACAATACCGATCGCAGAATAAACAGTAAAAATATCGTGCCAAATGACAATGCCTACCAGAACGGTTAAAGCTGTGCCGACACCTGACCAGATAGCGTAGGCCAAGCTTAATGGCATGGTTTTTAAGCAGAGGGATAGGCTATAAAACGAAATACCATAGCCAATTGTTACCGCCAAGGATGGAACGAGGACAGTAAAGCCGTCTGAGAACTTCAGCATGGTTGTTGCAAAGACCTCGCTTATAATCGATAGTGTTAAAAATAAATAGCCTTTCATCCTGTTCAGCCTCCTAATGACCACCAGCAAGATTGAGTACCACAACACCCAAGATAATGCATAGAATCCCTAATACCTTCTTGCGATTAAATCGTTCCTTATAGAGGACAACTCCCACAATAGCGGTTAACGCTGTCCCTAAACCTGCCCAAATTGCATAGGCTGTGCCAATAGGAATCACTTTTAATGTTAAGGCTAAACAATAAAATGCCGTTCCATAGCCTACTACTACGCCAATTGATGGCCCAATTCGTGTGAAGCCCTCCGTACGCTTGAGCAAGGAACTGGCAAAAACCTCTGCTATAATAGCGAGCATTAAAAAACTAAAAGCCGTCATTCAAAAAATCCTTTCTGCTTTGCTTCTAGATGTCATCTTCTTCCTCTACATACTCCAATATATCTCCTGGCTGGCAGCCCAAAGCTTTACAAATGGCATTTAATGTAGAAAAACGTACGGCTCTTACTTTGCCTGTTTTTAAATTAGAGAGATTGACAATCGAAACATCTACCCTCTCAGCAAGTTCACTCAGCTGCATTTTACGATCCGCTAGCATACGATCTAATCGAATAATTATGGTCATGTTTTCACTTCCTAAGCTGTTGCATCATATTCATCCTGAAGGAATGCACCGTATCGGAAAATACGTGCAAAGGTCCAAATCACCACACCACATAGTAAAAGAGTCCAGTGAATGCCTGTAAAATGATAGCTAATCCCCTTGATCAAACCCGTCTCTACAAATCGGGACTCCAATTGGAATTGTTGCATAATCAGATAGACGGTATATGTACGAAATACATTTACTGTCAAGCTCAGTACAATCACACAGTAGGCAATTCTCTCCATTTTTTTACTATTTGCGAGTGAAAATACAATACCTTTTGATAAGTTACTTAATATATTCCTCACTTGTACAATAATCATTAATAAAATAGCTATGTATATTGTAGCAGTAAATAGAAAGGTCATGACATCTTTTTTTGAATAGTGAATGTCCCTTGTCACATGGTCTGCCAGCTTCATTTCCAATCCTTCTAACTGAACGGCAGCGGTCACACTGCCCTTTGCTAATAAATGATTCACTTGTTGCTCTGATACCACCATTGCTCCCACCATAAAAATCGCGAGCATCGTCAAGACAAAAATCATCATCACCATGATGATGGTAAAAGCGGTACGAAGCCCCTTTGTCATCCATCGAAATTCTTTACTTTGAATTGTTTGCCCCATTATCAACCTCTCCCTCCTTTCTCTCTATTATACATCCCCTTTTATCTCTATCAATAATTTATTAATGTTTATCATTAATAAATTATTGATAAAAATAAACCCTCTAAAGGTAGAGGGTTTATTTTAATAATCCTATCTTTACTAAATATTCTTTTGCTACTTCTGCTGCAAGCTTTCCTTCTACATTCACCTGATAATTCATTTCTCGCATTTCATCATCTGTAATGTGATCAGCTAGTTGATTTAACGCTTCTCCAATCTCTGGATAGTCAATCAGCGTTTCTTTCCTTAGTAAAGGCGCTCCCTGGTATGGTGGGAATAATGCTTGATCGTCCTCCAATACACGTAGCTTGTATTGACGAATTTCACTATCCGTTGAATAAGCATCTAGCAAATTAATATCACCTGATTGTATTGCCTGATAGCGAAGCTTTGGCTCCATCGTTGCAAGTGTCGTAAAGGCTATCCCATACCGTTTTTGTATGCCAACATAGCCATCCTCACGGTCATTAAATTCTAATGTAAAGCCTGCTTTCACCTTCTGCTCTATCGGTTTAAGATCAGAGATTTTTTGCAGTTGATAGCTCTCAGCCAGCTCCTCTGATACAGCGAGTGCATACGTATTGTTATAGCTCATGGGACTTAGCATGACCATATCGAATTGCTCCTGCATCCCCTCTTTCGCCTGAAGATAGACGTCTTCTTGGTTATTATTAATGGCTTCTTCCTTTAAAAACTCCGAAATAGCGGTGCCTGTAAATTCAGGATAAATATCAATGCTGCCCGATTTCAATGCATTAAATACAAATGAAGTTTTACCAAGCCCTGGCTTTAATGTCACCGTTAAATCGGTCTCCTGCTCAATTAATAATTTATACATATTGATGAGAATCTCAGGCTCCGCACCAAGCTTTCCTGCAATGACAATTTCATCTTGCTGTTTACTGCTTAGGAGCGGGAAGAAAATCATTACCAGTGCCGCTAAACTAATGAGACTCAACGTCGTTACTGTTTTTTTAAAGGACAGAGATTCTAACTTTTTAAGCGCCACATCAAAAATCAGGGCTAAAATAGCAGCGGGAATGGCTCCTATAAGAATGAGTGCCGTGTTATTTCGGTCAATCCCAAGTAATATAATATCTCCTAAGCCTCCTGCACCAATTAAAGCAGCTAATGTTGCTGTTCCCACAATCAGCACCATCGCTGTCCGAATACCAGCCATCATAACAGGCATAGCAAGTGGTAGCTCAACCTTTACTAAACGCTTTGATCGATTCATTCCCATAGCTAATGCCGCTTCTTTCAGTGATGGGTCAACCTCATTGATGCCCGTGTAGGTGTTTCGTAGAATAGGCAACAGCGCATAGACGACTAACGCAATAATTGCGGGAACTTTCCCAATACCGAATAAAGGGATTAATAAGCCGAGCAACGCTAAGGAAGGAATCGTTTGCAGCACAGCACTGATTCCAATAATACTCTCGGCTATTTTCTTTTTATTGGTTAAATAGATACCTAGGGGAATAGCGATGAGGACAGCAAAAAATAGCGCAATAAAAGAGATTTGGATATGCTCTAGTAATGCAGCCAGCAGCTGTGCCTTCCGTTCCTGAAATACATCTACCACATTAGCCACCATGCACATGCCCTCTTTTCTTAGAATCCGCTGCTAAATAACGAAGCGTGGAAGCTCTTGTCACCATGCCAATGAGCTTGCCATTCTCTTCGACACCTAACAAGTCATGCTCGGCTAATTTTTCAAGAATCGTCGGAAATGGGGCATCTACAGGAATGGTATGCCCAAAGTCGTTTGTCACTGTGATTGGCTGTAACACATCATGGATCGTAAACAATTGATCCGACTGCTTACCTCCAATAAACTGTTGGACAAAATCATTTACAGGATTTTGTAGCAATTGCTGTGGAGTGCCTATCTGAACAATTTCGCCATCTTTCATAATACAGAGACGATCTCCTAATTTCAGTGCTTCCTGCATATCATGTGATACAAATACTATGGTTTTCTGGATGGTACGCTGCATCTCTAGTAGATCATCCTGTAGTTTGGTGCGACTAATAGGGTCTAGCGCACTAAAGGGCTCATCCATTAAAATAATTTCTGGGTCAGCTGCCAAGGCACGAACAACGCCAACCCTTTGCTGTTCGCCTCCTGACAGCTCCTTTGGCTTACGCTGACGATATTTCGCTGGCTCTAGACCCACCAACGCTAATAGTTCGTCTACACGCTGATGGATTTTCGTTTTACTCCATTTCTTCAGTTCTGGTACAACCGCAATATTTTCCTCTATTGTCATATGCGGAAATAGGGCGATTTGCTGTAGTACATAGCCAATACTCCAACGCAGCTCATGGATATTATAATCGCTAATTCTTTTATCATTGATCCAGATGGTGCCTGCTGTTAAGGGTATTAATCGATTAATCATCTTCAACAAAGTAGTTTTGCCGCATCCACTAGGGCCAATAATAACAAAGAATTCACCCTTTTTAATTTCTACATTTAGCGCTTTGACAGCTATTTGGTTGTTATCATATTGTTTTGAGACATTGTCAAATGTAATCATCTGTCATCTCCTTTAAAATGTGCTCATGAAATGCGTTCACTTTTTATATTTCACCAACAAAAATCATTTCAAACATTTGTAGATAGCTGCAACTATTTCATTCTAAATACCTCGCCTTTGGGTACAAACGGTAGCTTGGCCCCCTGTGGTAGTACGAAGGCATGCTGTCTTTTAATGGCTAAACGATCACATTGTCCATCTGTAATAATCAGAATAGGACCATCCTTTGGAAAATCCTGTGCTGCTTCAAGTAGCTGTATACCAGGCTGTAACACTGTGCCTCCTCTACCTCTTACCTTCACTTTCGTTAATAGTTCTTCAGGGGCTAGATAGCCCGCGTCATAGGCAACAGCATCACAAAATATAACCCGAACAAAGGGGACATCTCTAGCGATGCTATAGCTCGCTATTGTGCCGAGTGCTTTTCCTAGTAAGAGACGGTCCATGGAGCCTGATGTATCAATAAGGACTGCGAAAGTACGTCCATCTTCCTCACCGCTTTGATGAATCCATCTTGGTCTAGCTATATCAGGTGTCGATGCTTGCCTTCTACTGGGGCGGGTATACGTTCTAACTTTCTCTATCGGTTGAAACATCCGATCAAACCATTTGGCTAATGCCACATCCCAGGCAATAGGAGGCTGTGCTAGGCTACGAATTTCCTCAATGAGCCCTTGTGGCAAATATCCTCTCTCTTGGGTCATATGATAGCTTAACCCTTGACTCAATGCCCTTCTATAAAAAGCATCTAAATCCACCCCAACCTTGCCTTCCCAAAAATCTGGTGGATTCGTTTCGATCATATCTCCTATGCCCTGCCCTCGAAAGGTTCTTAATTTGCGATACATCCTAATCTCTGTAACTATACGATCATAAATAGATTCGGCTGAAAGTCCCTTTAATTCTGGATCATATAGCCCGCCAAATGCTGGCATCTCGCCGATTTGCATATCGATGAGCCAGCCATTGATAACATAATCACAAGCAACATTCCATAAGTAAGGATCACGTCCTTGTCTGCGGGTCGCATGGCTTAAACCTGCATGCAGCAATTCGTGTGCCATGAGAAACCGCATTTCCTCATCGGTCATTCCCACCGCCGTATTCAAATAAATTTCCTTTGTTTCGACTGCAATGGCTGCGACCGAAATATCCATTCTTGTGCAAATAAGTGGGTCTTCAATGATCGCAAAATCTGCTGCCAAAGCACCAAATAAGGGATAGGAGCTCATAAACCAAGCCTTTGCGCGCTGTGCTTGTGTTACCCTCGTTGTGCCTCCCAATGTATTTTCTACCCCTCCCGCTACTCGTATGGCACTTTGCACGGCTTTCGATAAACCTTGTGCAAATAATGCAGCGAAATTACTATTCCCTCGATAAAAATAGCCTGTTTGATTTTGTGATATAACAAAGTCCCCTTGACCTGGCATTGTACTATAGCCTTTCAAATCATCTGGCACACCTTCGCGTAAAAATCTTTCATATAATTTTTCCTCAGAGCTAATGGCCTCAAAAAGAGGATTACTCATTTCCTTTGGTGCTTGACCAAATTTTAGCTCTGCTAAAAATTTTGTTATATAGCAGTCACAGGCAATATTCCACAGCTCCTGCTGCTCTTTTGGTTGATGATGATGTAAGCCTAGGTGTAGCAAGCAATGCGCTATCACATAAGCCCATTCATTTGGCTGACCTTTTTTATCCTGATTCACATAAATAACACCTGCGCTTGTAATGTAAGCCCAATCCTTTTGGGGCATACTTTCGTATTGCATGTAAACAGCATGACACAACGCCTCGAACAGGGGATGTGTACAGACAATGTCATGCCCACGTGCAATGGCTTTCTCATTTTTATGCTCCTGCTGTGATGCTTTCTTCTTTTTGGCCATACGCTACCCTTCCTTTTTGGCTACTAAACGCGGTAAATCTCGGATAACCTCCAGCATAAACCAGGCAGGTAATGCTTCACCCTTTTGCTCTGACACAACCATCTGTGCAATTTCTAAGCTGATGGATGATAGGTCCTTGATCAAGTCTTTGGCACGAAAGGCTAATTGCCGTTGATTGCCCTTCAATGTCGTATGCTCGTTCGGAAGCTCCTTCAGTAACTGAGCCCGGAAGGATTGTGCCATGAAATAAAGCAAATCTCTTTCATCAGGTTGATCGGGCCAACGTAATTCTCCTTGAATAATTTTAGCGAGATCATATTTACTTTGCACTTGCTTGATAAAGGCTTTAAATTGACTGGCAGTATGCGCGGATAGGCAGCTACTTGCTAATAGATCAATTGTTTGTTCTTGTAAGCTATTGCCATATGCATACAAACAATCACTTAACATATGCCATGAACGAGGCGTGGAGAAGGGTTCTTCTGTTTTCGGTGGTTCGTTCCATAAATGATCGGGACGCATTTGAATATACTCAATCACATATGGATGTATTTCATGTGCATAGGCCCATTCAAGCCAATCTTTATGCGATGCCCTCAGCTGAACATGAACCATCCGATTGATTAATGCGGAGGACATCGGCTTAACAATCGCGTTATCCTGAGCCCGATTGCCTGCACCAATAACAATCGTACCCTCTGGCAATGTAAACTCTCCAATTCTGCGTTCATGAATAAGACTATAAAACGCTTTTTGTACTTCTTGTGAGCAAGCATTTAATTCATCTAAAAAAAGGCAATATGGTTCATCGCGTGCAATCATTTTAGGTGGACAAAAAACACTGTAGCCATCCTTAATCTGCGGAACACCAATAATATCCTCAGGTGCTAGCTGACTGCCCAATAACGATACACAATGTAGCCCTAATTCACTAGCAAAATTTTCAACAATCGCTGATTTCCCAATGCCAGGTGCTCCCCATATAAAGACTGGTCTTATTGTCGCTACATTCAGTAGAAAATCATATAGCTGTTTTTGTGTCACATTAAAAATTGTATTCAATCAAAACGCCCTTTCAACTAATTGTTTTAAAGGTTAATAATACCATTTTCTATGAAATTATTCTTGTCTCTACCATTCTATGAAATTGACTGCCAATTACTAGCTGTGAGAAAATAATAAAAATTGTAGTAGAGAGGTCGTGACCTATGCATAATGGCTTTCAGTTTTTGGCGATTTCACAACTAGCAAAAAGGTTTCCAGCAGACTCTTGGTGGGCAAAGTTTTACAAGGATTTTAGTGAGGATGATCTAGTAGCGTACTATGAGGGGGATTTAACACTTCCCTCTCTTGATTTGGACTGGGATATGCCATTCCCACAACAGGACAAGACCATTCTCATTTTCATCAATGGTCATCTAACCGTAGACACCCTCTATAATTTAGAGACAGATGGGGCAATTGGGCTGATAGTGATGGGCAATGTACTTTCTAAAAATATAGCTGTAGGTGGTCAGGAAATCTATGTGCACGGGCATCTGACAGTCGAGAATATATTATGTGGCTCCTACAATCATGGCGAAACGATCGTTAATGGCAATCTTCAGGCAGCAATTTTGGTTCAAGATGATGAGTATCGCATCAACGTAAAGGGTCAGAAGTCGATTCCTTGTATCGTAAATATATGGCACGGAGATGGCGTTTTTCAGGAACTCCCTATCCGTATTGAAGATGTATTAGTAGACGAGATATTTTTACCTGAGGATGAGGATGACATCGGCTTTTCCTTCACTTCACTCGTGGAAATTCTAAAACAAGGGCGTTCTGCACTCACTCAATTTACAAGCGTTCCTCAAAGGACAATAGCAACTCCTATTTATTTCACGCACCATTCGATCAATGCGGAAAACATACTGAAACTGACTTCATGTATTCTGATGACACCTGACAAACCTTCTTTCGATTTGACGGAACAGGATGTTTATTTTATGATCCAACGCGCACATACCAATGCTGATGGAGATGTACGCAATGATAGTATTTATATATTGACCTCGCAGTGTCATTATTTTATTTGGCTTAATGAGGATCAATCCGTCTCTCTCTTGACAAAAACACTAGATGAAGAAGCTGAATGGTGGGATATTACAGCATCCCCCCAGGAGGATTTAGTGGATTTACAACAGCACTGGCTGATGTTGTTAACCTGCATCAATGTAGCAGAACTTTACTTGCATAGTATCGAGGTGCGAGATGTACAACAAATTCTCCAGCATCCTACGATTCTGGATTTAGACGATGAACATGATGGATTGTGGGATGGTTCCAAATGCTATAGCTTCCGTCAAACCTATTTGGATGATGAAGGCGATAGGATACATGCTCGCATTGAAATTATGACGCCTGATGAAGCGTATTATTTTTATACGCTCGAAAATCAATCCTATGTTGCTCGCCACTATCAGCCTCCTAACGTTTTTGGTCGACAAGAGCTATCTTATTTAAACACGATTCAATGGGAAGCGTCCGAGCGATATTTTGAGAGATTCAAACAATTTATGTCTCAGAATTTTAAGATAGATTTAGGAACTAATTAAGGCAAGAAACGTTCTATGAATGATGAAGTCTATTCAACTATACATCTCTTTCACTCTCTGTAATAATGAGAGATAGCTAAACTTTTAATAGAAGGGAGGGAGATGTGGTCACGACCAACATCCAGCTACAATGAAATACGTGCTAAACTTTTTTAAAGGACTTATGATTGCCGTTGTTGTTATTTGTATTTCGTTTTATATGGTGACACAGTTATTTAATACGACTGAAAGAGAAGAGTCTGTGGTTATTGATGATCGTCCAAGTGTGGAAGAGTTTATCGGTGAGATTGCAGAGACCGCACGAGATCTTGGTGCTGACAATGACTTATATGCATCCGTGATGATTGCTCAGGCGATTCTAGAAAGTGAGCATGGGCAAAGTGGACTTGGCTCTGCCCCTAATTATAATCTTTTTGGAATGAAAGGCAGCTACCAAAATAATTCCGTCACACTCGAAACCACAGAGGATGATGGGGCAGGCAACCTTTCTACCATCATGGCTGACTTCCGCAAATACCCTTCCTATGAAGCATCCATGCAGGATTATGTAAAATTAATGCGTAATGGCGTGTCATGGAATAAAGATTTTTACGCAGGCGTTTTCAAAAGCAACACAACTACCTATACAGATGCGACCAAGTTTTTAACAGGCTCCTATGCAACTGATTCGGCTTACAATGAAAAATTAAATACATTGATCGCAAAATATGACCTTCAGCAATATGATAGCCCTGTAAAAGATAAGAAAACCATCACGGTGGCTGATGGAGATTCACTTATGAAGATTGCCGAAGCCTATAATGTGAAGGTGACATCACTTAAGCAGTGGAATCAGCTTCGAACAGAACGTCTTGAAGCAGGCCAGCAACTTAATATTTATCATTATTAACATAAAACGTCCATGACTCATCAAGGAGTATGGACGTTTTTTCTCATGAAACTTATTCGTTTGTCTAAACGTCTTAGTGTAAAAATGCGGAAAGGATAGGAACACAGTGAAGCATACACAATTGCTCAGTCTTCTCGCCGTTAACCTTATGCTATTGCCATTGATTCAGCTTAGCTACAACCTATATTTCACAACAAAAATAGCTGAGGGTTCCTTTTATCTTATTATTTTCCCCGCTCTTATTATTTTATCGAACCTTTTACTATGTTGTAGTCGGCAAAGAGTAGCAGCCTCTATCCATTGGACCTTTGTCTATGTGGGACAAGGCACCTCTATCGCCTGTTATTTTGTGTGGCATTATGGGCAACTAGAGCCCTATCCAGATATGCCCCCAGGTGAAGCAGTGTTTGATTTATGCATGAGTACATTTTTAATTGGGCTCTGGCAGTTTATCATGTTAGCACTGATCCATCTCAGTACGTTTATCATCCTCAAGATGGGACTGACCTTTAAAAAAGCTTAACTAGTCTTCTGTGAGTTATATAAAGTACCTACTGCTAGTATGGTCGTGGCTAAATCCTGTCGATAGAGGGGATGTTTGGCATCTAGACTATTAATCGTTACTTCATTACCACCTAACGATGAATGGACATACAAATCATCACCCATGTATAGAGCAATATGACCTGGAAAATAGATTAAATCACCCTTCTGCATTCGGGCTTGCTCTATGTTAACGATAGGGAAGCCCTCTACTATTCGGGCATCACGATAAATATAGACACCGTTTAACATATAAGCCATTGAACATAAACCAGAGCAATCAATACCTAGTGGCGATTTGCCACCCCAGCGATAAGGGGCCGTTAAATAGCCGAGCGCTGTGTCCACCACATTTTCTCGGAACTGCTGCTCCGATAATGAATGTGCTGTTATTTTTGGTTGTAGCCATTTTGTTCGAACATACCCTATTTGTCCTGACACTAGCTGTACAGCTGACCATTCTTCAGGTACTGCTTCGTCTGACATAACACGAATGGAAGAGCCTCTTACAAGCGTTAGCAGCTTTGTAGTTTGAATACGTGGCTGCTGCAAAACATCTGCAAAGCTTTGACAAACTACATACTGTGCATCTTGTTGCCATGTAGATGCAAGTGCTTCCTCTTGCAGTAAGTCTGCCTTCTGACAATAACCCTCGTAACGATAGGCCGTTTGAATAGAAACCCAATCTTCATTGACATCCCTGATGATCTCTACGGTCATCCCATAAAGCACTTCATCGACTAGTTCAGAAGCTTTATCTGGCATGGCATGCAAGCTAGCAATCATGGCTGTAACGATAGCCTTCATCCTTCTCCCCCTTCCGCTTCACCAGCTGGTCATAGACAACTTTTGATAGACGACCAATGAGTTGGCGCGCCTGATCATTGTCCGTTACATTTGTTATAAAAACACCCATACTATAATCGACTGCATTCGTATAAAATATCCCCACATCATGATCGACTGTATCCAGTCCGCCTGTTTTATGTGCCAGCCTCACATCCTCTACTAGATAGCGCTTTAGGGAGTCATGTATACGCTGACGGCTTAAAATATTAATGACTAGTTTATTGTAGGTAGGCGTTAAAAGCTCTTGCTGATAGATACGCGTATAAAGATGCGCCATATCCCTTGCTGATGTGCGATTATCTATGCCCTTTGCTAGCCGCTCCACATCCATCATTTTTCGTTGTAGTAGTGTGTCCTGTAATCCGATATGCTGAAAATAGTCATTCAAATATTCCATGCCAACTACTTCGATTAAGACGTTCGTAGCTGTATTATCGCTAGTAATAATCATCCACAATAGCAGATCATAGAAAGTGCTTTGTGTAAGTCTTTGTTCACTAATCACACTAAAATCCACCCAATCAGTTGGTGAAATCGTAAGCGTAGAATTAAGTGATAATTTGTTTTTCTCTATATATGAGAGCAAGGCTAACAGAATCGGCACTTTGATTAAACTTGCACTTGAAAATGAAGTCTCTAGCTGATGACTGATGAGCAACTGATTCGTTGTTAGATTTTTTATAAACAAATGTACGTTGTAGGGCGATTCTTGAATAAGTGTAGTAATTCTCTGCTCCATAGGCCACCTATCCAACTACATGGATACGCTGATTGTCCGCATCCACCTTGACGCTTCTTCCTAAAGGAAGCGACATTGTTGGTAAACAATGACCACATGCCAAATCTGCAATTATAGGCTTCCCTAAAGGCACTAGAATTTCTTGAAAAATAGTTTGTAATGATAAGCTGTGTGCTGGCTTTTCGGGATTTTCAGGTTCGCAATTTGTCCAAGCGCCCAATAAAATGCCTGCCACGTCATCTAGCTTTCCTGCCAGTTTTAATTGTGTCAGCATACGATCCACCCGTTGCTCCGTTTCATCGATATCTTCTAAAAACAGAATTTTACCTCGTGTATCAATTTCATAGGGTGTGCCAAGTGAAGCTGTCACTAATGTTAAATTGCCACCGATGAGTTGACCTGAAGCGCTCCCAGGAACCAGTGTAGACATGGGCTGGTGAGAGGGATTTTTTAAGTAATACGCCTTTCTTTCATTCTCCATAATCAGCTGAATGAACGACTGCCAAGTATAGTCATCCATCTCCTGTCTAATAAATTCTGTGGATGGCATCGGCGTATGATAGGTTACAAAGCCACATAGCTGATTAAAAGCTATATGTAGAGCGGTCACATCACTATAGCCAGCAAATACTTTGGGATTGGCACTTATCAAGTCAAAGTCTAATTGGGCTAAAATTTTCGTCGCACCATAGCCCCCACGTATACAAAAAATACCATCAATCATCGGATCACCAAACATACGATGAACATCTGCTACCCGTAAATCATCTGTGCCTGCTAAATAGCCATGTCTTGCGTGACAGGTCTCCCCAACGACCACATTGAGCCCTAGCTTTTCGATACTAGCAATAGCAGGTTTCAGCTTTTCGGGTGACGTTGCTCCAGAAGCACTAATAAGACCAATTGTGTCACCCTTTTTCAATGCCTTTGGACAAATCATATCTTTTCCTCCCTTTTCAGTGAAGTACGATAATGGGCCAGTTCCTCTTCATTGGCTAAAATAAAATGACCTTCCTCTATTTCAACAAATGAGGGGGGATTTTCCTCATAGCGATGCTGTGACGGATCATACACTTCTACAACTTTCTCCCGCTCTTTATAGGGATTCGGCTCTGGTACTGCTGATAACAAAGCCCTTGTATATGGATGCAGCGGATGAGCGAAAAGCTTTTCTGTTTCCGCTAGCTCCACAATCTTCCCCTTATAAATGACTGCCGTACGATCCGTAATAAAGCGGACAATCGATAAATCATGGGCAATAAATAAATACGTTAAATGATTTCGCTGTTGAAGGCTTGCTAATAAATTTAATACTTGCGCTCGAATGGATACGTCTAAGGCGGATATTGGCTCATCTGCAATGATAAACTCTGGCTCCATCACTAACGCACGAGCAATGCCAATACGTTGTCGTTGACCTCCTGAAAACTCATGCGGAAAGCGGCTTGAGAACTCTGGAAGTAGCCCAACGTCCAATAACGCATCGCGCACCTTTTGTTGCCGATCTGCCTCATCTTTATATTTTTTCGAAGGGTATAAGCCCTCTGAGACAATATAATCTACTTTTGCTCGTTCATTCAGAGATGCCATAGGGTCCTGGAATATCATTTGGATTTTTTGCGTAATTTCTCTATCCCAATCTTTCGGGATTTTCCCCTGGATACTTTTGCCATGGTACAAAATTTGTCCCTCTGTGACCTCATTGATGCGCATAATCGCTCGACCAATCGTTGTCTTCCCTGAGCCTGACTCACCTACAATGCCAAATGTTTCGCCTTTAAAAATTTGAAAGCTGACATCATCAATGGCTGTAAACTTATTTTTTCCTTTGCCAAAAACAACAGATAAATTTTTTACTTCTACAAGCACCTCTTTATCAGTCATTCGCATACTGCCTCCCCTCTGCAAAAAATGCTTGTAAGGCTGCTGGAGGCTCTACCTTTGGTGCAAGTGGGTCTAATAACCATGTACGAGCATAGTGGGTATCACTGACCTGAAAAAAAGGTGGCCGCTCGATAAAGTCAATTTTCAATGCATATGGATTGCGTGGGGCAAAGGCATCTCCCTTTATTTCCTGAAAAAGATTCGGAGGTGTGCCCTTGATGGAATACAATTGTTCCCCTTTTGAGCCAAGCTGTGGTAAAGAGGAAATAAGCGCCCACGTATAAGGATGCTTACTATGAAAGAAAATTTCATGTGTTTCCCCAACCTCGATGACATCGCCCGCGTACATCACGGCAATACGGTCAGCCACTTTTGCGACTACGCCTAAATCGTGCGTAATATAGACGATTGTTAAGCCGTATTTTTGCTGAAGACTTTTTAAGAGCTGTAAAATTTGTGCCTGAATGGTTACATCCAAAGCTGTTGTGGGCTCATCACATATTAAAATATTCGGCTTACACGCAATGGCAATCGCAATAACGATGCGTTGGCGCATCCCTCCTGAAAATTCATGCGGGTATTGCTTATAGCGCTTTTGCACATCAGTAATGCCGACATCCGTTAACAGTTTTAGTGTTTCTGCATAGGCTTCCTTACCTCTTAAGCCTTGATGCATAACCACACATTCTTCAATTTGCTTTCCAATGGTTTTGAGCGGGTTTAACGATGTCATCGGATCCTGTGTCACCATCGCTATTTCCTTACCACGAATCCCTAGCCATTCTTGCTCTGTTGTGAATTTGCCTAAATCCTGTGCATTGTAAATAATTTGCCCCTGCTTAATACGACCATTTTTATCGAGCAAGCCCATAATGGATTTCATCAGCACGGATTTACCCGAACCTGATTCACCCACAATGGCTAAGCTCTCTCCCTTGTAAAGGTCGAGTGAAATACCGCGAATCGCTGTTAAAATTCGACCACGTAGCGTAAACTGAATCACTAAATTTTGGATGCCTAATATGCTTGATTTTTTCACTGTCACTCGCTTCCTCTCCTTATACATGGTTTTTCGGATCTGCTGCATCTGCAAAGGAATTACCAATAATATAAAATGCGATCGTAATAACGCTTAGCACAATACTTGGGAAAATAAGCTGATACCTTAGATCTGGTGACATCATAAGGACACGTCCTTCATTAATTAAATTTCCTAAGGATGGCTCACTGATCGGAAGCCCTAAACCAATATACGTCAAAAAGACTTCGGCCCCAATTGCAAAGGGTATCGCTAAGCTCATGCGGAGCATAATGACAGAAATTAAATAAGGTAATAGATTTTTTAGGATAATACGATAATCAGGTGTGCCTAAGCACTTTGAGGCTAGATTGTATTCGCGGTCACGCAAAATAACAATTTGATTGCGGATAAACCTCGCCATTTCCACCCATCCCGTAATACACATGGCAATAATAATTGTTGAAATACTTGGCCGTAAGATATAGGACATTAAAATGAGCACAATGGTTGTGGGGATATTATCGACAACATTATAAAGCTGTGTTATAGGCGCTTCTAATTTCCGTGAAAAGCCCCATAGCGTGCCAATTGTAATGCCCACCACTGCCTCCACTAAGGCGACAACACAGCCAATAAAGAGTGAGGTTCTCGTCCCCGCCCAAATACGAGACCATAAATCCTGACCGATTGAATTCGTGCCAAACCAAAATTCTGCACTAGGTGCAATATTACGTGCCTGCATCCCTGTTTGTTCATCCAAGTAAATTTCAGTTGGTGATTTTTGCGCAGGTAAATAGGGCTGTAGAATCGTAAAGCCAACAATGATGATCACCCCAACTAATAAAAAAACGGCCAGTCGATTTTTCAAAAAGGATTGCCATGTAGACCGCCAATAAGAATAATTTGAATAGCCCGTTTCCTCCGCCTGTTTTGCGTCCACTTCGGCAAATTCAAATAGGGTTTCACGTGATTTATTTGAAATATTATTGATTTCATCTGTATACATCCCCATTAACGCACACCCCCTCCCTTGCCTAATTTAATACGAGGGTCGACAAGTGCCATAGCAATATCCCCTAAAATAAGGCCAATGATACCAAGGGAAGAGAACACTAACACTAGGCCTTGCACAATCGTATTATCCTGTCGCTGAATAGCATCCACAAGTAAGCCCCCCATCCCTGGAATGGAATACAACGACTCTATATAAATCGAGCCTGTAATCGTAAACAGAATCGTTGCAGGTAAATATTGTGCCATGGGAATAAAGGCATTACGTAATACATGTTTGAACATCAGTGTCCGCTCCTTTACGCCCTTTGCCCTAGCCAGCTTAATATAGTCCTTGTTCAGTTCATCGACCATATAGCGTCGCATCCACATCGCGTAGGAGGCAGTTGGAGCCAATGCCATTGACGTAAGTGGAAGAATCCAAGTAATCGGTCTGTATTCATCAAACAGCATCGGTAAGTGAAAGAGTTCTGTAATATACATTTGAATAACTAAGTAATAAACAGCCGCAGGGACTGCAACAACAAATACGATATAGCCTGTCCCAAGTCGATCCAACCAACGTCCCTTACGATAGGCCATCATTATTCCTAGCGGCACACCAATCAGGAGTGATATAGCGACTGCTCCTAAACCAAAGAGCAGAGAATACGTGATTTTATCTGCAATAATCGTCACTACTGGGACATCGGTACGATAAGTCACTGATTTACCCAAATCCCCCTGCAGTAAATTCTTGTAAAAATTCCCTAGTTGGACAAGGATTGGGTCCCGCAAGCCTAGACTTGTTAAGTAAATTTCCTGCTGAGCAGGTGACATTTTATCAGCTGCCGCTCCTAAATAGCCTTCCTCTGGCATTAGCCGTAATAATGAAAAGACAATGGTGATGATAATAAAAAGGGTTAAAACGGATTGTAAGAGTCGTTTTCCTATATACTGCAACATCGCGCCATCCTCCTTTGTCAAAAAGACGAAAGGAGATGCCGACTATTCTTTTCGGTATCTCCTTTTCATCTACGAAATTCTACTACTTTTCAGCATTGGCTAGTGCTTCCGCACGTTCTTGCTCCCACTCAGCAAGCGCTTTTTTAAATTCTTCATTACTCATTGGCTTTTCTAGCACTTGCTGGCCTTTAAATTTCTCTGCCGTTACACCAAATGGCGAATATTGCGCCTCGAATGGATTTAATTTAGATGCCATATAGCCACTACCACCAACTGAATATGGAATAACAAAGGCTTCCTCAATTAAAAACGCTTCTGCCTTCGCAAATAGCTCATAGCGTTTAGCTGTGTCAATTGTTTCTTTCGCTTGATCCACAAGATTTTGATAAGTTGTTTTACCATTCGCCTCTTTATAGCCCTCTGCTAATTCTGGTTTATTGTAAGTACCATCGACTGTGAAAGGATCTGTATACGTAGATGGATCTGCAAAATCAGGACCCCAGTTCGCCTCTAAGAGCGCAAATTTACCTGGACGACGTACCTCTGATAAAAAGCCTGTCGATGGACCAGCCTCTACAATAATGTCGACATAATCTGTCCCTAGTAGTTTTTCCATTTGCTGCTCGACTACTTGAGAGCGATTAGCCCAATCTGGCATACCAGCGTTATAAGGCATTAAAACCTTTACAGGGAATGTGGCCTTACCTGCTAACGCTGTTTTTGCCTTTTCTTTATACTCTAGGGCCAGCTCTTTATTGAAGGAATCCTCATTGGAAATGGATGTAAGGGGTGCTAGTTGTGTATAATCCACTCCTTCCACATCAACAAAGTTTTTCGGTGTAATGGTATTGCTCAGCAAATCTGCTGGATTATATGGCTCAACCGTTAGCATCGCGGAGACACGGTCAAGCGCATGGAATAAGGATTTGCGGAAATCTTTATTATTGACGGCGATTTTCCAGTTATCAGGTTCGTATTGTGCGTCAAATTGTGGGTTGAAGTTGAGTGCATAAAAGTAGGTATAGAAGTTATTTTGTGTTTGACGAACCTGAGATTTTTTCTTTTCATCTTTAAACCATTCATCAATGATGGAGGTCGGGATACTAGCCGAATCGATTTCGCCACGTAAAAAGAGCTCAGGCGCCACAGTTGCCGCTTCTTTATTGTATTTATAGCGAATACGGTCAATCAGCACCTTGTCTTTATCCCAGTACGTTTCATTTTTCACAAGAACGCGTTCATTTTGTGGCTCAAATTTATCTAAAATATAGGCACCGTTATAGAGGAAGTTTTCACGTGTTGTGCCAAAATCCTCTCCCTTTTCCGCAATGAACTTGCCATTCACAGGGAAGAAACAAACATAATTCAACATAGAAAGAAAATAGGGTGTCGGCGCCTCTAAAGTATATTCTACTGTATGTTCATCTAGCGCCTTTATGCCTACCTCCTTGAAATCGTTCATCTCGCCATTATAGAAGGCTTCCCCATTTTTCACCACCGTCGCAATCCAAGCTGTCGACGATTCATTTTTAGCATCAAGCACATAGTGTAAGCCATCCACAAAGTCTTGTGCCACAACATCTGCATATTCCTTGCCCTCATGTGTCACCCATTTTGCATCATCACGCAATTTGAATGTCCACACTGTAGCATCCTCATTCGCAGACCACTCTTTCGCTAATCCTGGCTGGACCACCCCATAGTTGTCATATTCAATGAGCCCATCCACCATATTCGCAGCTACCGCAAATTCATTTGTTTCTGACGTCTTTAAATAATTTAACGTTTTAATTTCCCCTGAATACACCACTCGATATTCCGATGCTTTTTCACTCGCTGACTTGTCATTACAGGCTACACAAAATAATACGATCAGACATACGAACAGCAACCAATATTTTCTCACAAGCATCCCCCTAGTCATCTTTTTATAATGAAAATCCTATTGGTAGGATTGCATCTTCAATAGGATCATTCAAACATAAGCTAGGTCTGTCTAAATCGACCATCTATCGATGAAATGAACAACGGTACATACTCGTTGTCACGGTTATGAGATTAAATTGTCAGTTCTACCAAACCACTCAGACAGCGTGTCCCACTGCATTTTGAGCAGGTCTAGCAAACTTTTGAGCGGGTCCACCACTTTTTGATGACTTCTCACCTTTCATGAATTAGAATCCTCACTTGATATAAAAGCTCCCACTAAACCTTACCATCATGTTAAAAATTGCAGGACACGCAGCACCTCATAAAAATCATGGGTCATGAACTCCACGGTATTATGCGGTTTGAATTTGGCATTTGGATAAAATGAATTACGATAGGCTCGTGTATGGTCACGATAAATAATTTCTACCCTAAAGTGTTCTGGCAACGTTACCTGTAATGCGGCACGTGGAACCTTCATAGAAGACTCCACCAGTCGCTTAGTTTCCATGATAGTTAGTTGTGGACTGACACTAATCGTCGCATTGCCAATGCCTTCCTTTGTAGCAAACGTGACAATGTGTTCATTTACGGCCTGAATCTCTTCTGTCAACCCCACATCCCCACTTACAAAGGAAACGGGCACATCGTGTAAGGCTGCTGCATACGTGTTGATGAGAAATTCGCTCGCATATTCGCCATTGATTTTGACATCTGCGTATGTGCAAAATGTGTGGGCTAGTGGGTTACGTTCACTGCCACCCTTGCTGTGATAGCCGATAAAAATAGCACGATCGAAGCTTTTATCGAGACCCGCTACCATACACATAGGGTCGTATGTCCAGCCACGGATAACTTTACAGTTGATTGGTAAATTGGAAATGTCTAGATTGCGGGCTGAATCATGTGCGTCCTTTACTAAAATTTCGGTTGCGCCCCCCGCTATCGCTCCTTCAATGGCAGCTTCTACTTCTCGTGTCATTTGTCTTTGGAAAAACTGATAGTCAGGTGCATTTAACTCGGTTTCACTCCACGAAGTTGTACCTGTAATTCCTTCAATATCTGCACTAATATAAATTTTCATAGAAATCGAAACTCCTCTACATTATGATTTTGAATTGTTGCGTGTACTGCTCCGTAATGAGCTACCTGTGCTTGAACACGTCTAGCCCATGCCACATTGCCATAATCGTAATGCCACCATTCCTCCTCATAGTTCGTAAATCCAGCAAGTGTCATACAGTTATACAGCAAACGTCGGTGCTGACAGGCAAGTGGATTTTCATGCGTTTGCTGTTCAAAATAACGGGTCGCCGATTTTTCATTCATTTCATCAAATGCAGTCCCAAGATCGAGGGCTTTACCATGAACATCTGCAAGTGTTACATCGATGGCACCCCCTGTTAAATGGGGGGCTAAATGGGCTACATCTTTACTTGGAAATGCTACATATTTTTTGGTCGCCTGCACAATCTCTTGTGATGTTAGCTGCGGCATCCTTTTTGCTAATTGCTGAGAAAAATGGCTAAACAAATGCTGCTGTACTTGAAATGGGCGATAGCCATCATAAAGTAATAAGCAATACTCTTGAGGTAATAATGTTAACGCCTGTTGCAAACGCTCATAGACACCTTCTCTTACATAAATAACTCGTAAACTATTAGAAATCTGTTGCTGATAGTAGATGGGCTCCATAAATATCCTAGGATGAGCACCTGTAAGCTGGATAAGCGGCTCATTGTTTTCACAGACAACTGGTGATGGCGAGGGGCTTCCATTTAGAGAGGGTGCTATCGGTTGAAAAAGGTTCATAATAACAGAACCCCCCTTTAAATAGTTAGATAATTCAGTTTTTTAAGTTGAATGTTATCACATCTCTCTATCATTGACTAGATAAAAAAAGAATAATTACAAAATAATGGATAAACTCTTATAATGATACATATTCCTGCAATTGACGGATCGAAAAACCACTTATATCCTCTAATTAAGGATTTTATTCATCTTATAGCTCGCTCATGCTAAAAAATTAACGAAACCTGTTTTGGTGCTCAAAAAAAGCCATTGAAACACAATTGCTGTTTCAATAGCCTTTTCTTTTATGCCTGTTGAAAGGAATAAGCTTGCACTGTATGACCATTGCGGCCAGTTGTTGTCTTAGCTTGGGATAATGAATTTAGTATCGCTTCCTCAGTCGCTTCCGCTGCGGCTGTAAACAATTGATTCATGATGGGATGATCCTCACGAAGCTGACTTCTAGTCTCAATAAGCTGATCAGTGGTATGAGGAATACAATGTGCCGTCGTGAAGCCAATCACAATGTCACCACTACCATGTGAAAAATGACTGCCTGTCCGTCCTAAACCAATACCACAGCGCTTAATGACACGTGTTAATTGTCGACTACTTAGCGGGGCATCTGTCGCAAGGACAATGATAATGGAGCCATCTGTTGGTGATAGAGTAGATTGGTTTTGCATAGTTGAGACTTTGTAATGCTCGGCTAAAAACTCCCTGTCTTGTCCAAAGTTACTAAGAACTAGGCAGCCTACTGTATAGTTCACTTCATTTGATTCTACTTTGACGATGCGAGAGGAAGAACCAATTCCTCCTTTGTAGCCGAAACACATCATCCCCTTTCCTGCACCAACAGCGCCTTCCTGTGCCGTCTTTGTAGAGGCTTGACGAATGGCTTCTATGGCATGCGCAGGTGTCACTGGACAAGCTCGAATCGAATTAAGATAACTATCATTACACTCGCCCACAACGAGATTAATGGTTCCTGTTGTCAGTCCAATGTCTTCATTCCTATCAAGCATATAGCTTAATGTACCTTGTGTCACAGCTGGTACGCCAAAAGTATTGGTTAACATAATGGGCGATTCCAGTACACCTAGTTCATTCACTTGCACAAGTCCCGTTGTTTTTCCAAAGCCATTTAGTACATAGCTTGCCGCTGTCACCTTTTGCTGAAATACATTGCCTCCATGCGGTAAAATGGCTGTAACGCCTGTACACGCATAGGCCCCATTCTGATCTAATGGCTCATCCAATGTCACATGCCCCACTTGAACTCCTTCTACATCGGTGATGCAGTTTTTCTGACCAACTGGTAACACACCAATTTCAATGCCCAATTGTCTTACTTTTCCCTGCATATTATGCATCCTCCTCAATCGCCATTAACACAGCAGCCTGTGCATGGATAGCAGTTGTATCAAACACTGGAATGCTAACATCCTCCTGCTGAATCAGTAAGCCGATTTCCGTGCAGCCCAAAATTACCCCTTGTGCCCCCGCATGTACAAGCTCCTCTATCACTTGGCTATAGTACCTTTTAGATGCTGGTACAATGGTACCAAGACACAATTCATTGTAAATAATTCGGTTGACTTCCATTCGGTCGTTGCTGTCAGGCACGATCACCTCTATGGCAAAGCTTTCTACCCTTGCCTTATAAAACGCTTGCTCCATTGTGTACTTTGTACCAAGAAGCGCTATTTTCTGTAGCCCCGCTTCTTTGATTTGCTTAGCTGTGGCATCCGCAATATGTAAAATAGGAATGGTTATAGCAGGCTCGATAACATCAATGACCTTATGCATTGTATTGGTACAAATGATGACTAGGTCTGCGCCTGCCCGCTCCAGTGCTTGTGCAGCTTGAGCTAGAACCTCACCTGCTTTGTCCCACTCCCCGTTAGCTTGAAAATGCTCAATTTGCTGGAAATCTACACTAAACAAAATACATTTCGCAGAGTGTAGGTCCCCTAGCCTATGTTTAACCTGTTCATTGATAAGTCTGTAATATTCAGCAGATGACTCCCAGCTCATCCCACCGATTAAGCCGATTGTTTTCATGTCTACATCACTCCTTTTTCTATTATTATACGCCTCCCTCACACAAAAATAAGAGAATTTTCCAAAAGCAATAGATGGTGTTTGGAAAATAATACATAAAAAGAGTTTCCCCCATTAATAAAATTAAAATCTCAAAATTTTATCATATTTCATTATATTAAAAAAAGTTGATTTTATATAAAAAAACAGTGTAGACTAAAGCGTATTGTGAAAGGAGGACAACTTATGGAATGGATCTCAACAATAGTTGATAGTGGAAATAATATTTTATGGACATATATCCTCATTATCTTACTTTTAGCAGCAGGACTATATTTTTCATTCGGTACGAAGTTTGTACAAATTCGTCTTTTTCCTGAAATGTTTCGTTTAATTGTAGAAAAAAGAGAGGGCGATTCGGGGGTTTCTCCGTTCCAAGCCTTTACCATTAGTGCTGCTTCACGTGTCGGCACAGGAAATATTACAGGGGTAGCCTTAGCCATTGGTGTAGGCGGTCCTGGTGCAGTATTTTGGATGTGGATAATCGCGATTTTAGGGATGGCCACTGCCTTCATTGAAAGTACCTTAGCACAGGTCTATAAAGTGAAGGATGGCGATACATTCCGTGGTGGGCCCGCCTACTATATGGAGAAAGCATTAGGTCAACGAAAGCTTGGCATTATTTTTAGTATTCTATTAACATTAAGCTTTGGCTTTATTTTTAATGCTGTGCAATCCAACACAATTGCCACTTCAGTCGGCGAAGCCTTCGATGTAAATCCAAAGATAATCGGAGCTATACTTGTCATTTTAACTGGATTAATTATTTTTGGTGGTGTCCATCGAATTGTAAAGGTGACACAAGTTCTTGTTCCCGTTATGGCCATCTTCTATTTACTTGTAGCTCTTTTTGTCGTAGTGACCAATTTAGCGGAAATCCCACATGTTTTTTCATTAATTTTCACTCATGCATTTGGCCTACAGGAAGCTGCTGGTGGCGCAATTGGGGCAGCAATCATGCAGGGCGTACGTCGCGGTTTATTTTCCAATGAAGCAGGGATGGGGAGTGTACCGAATGCTGCTGCGACTGCTAATACTTCACATCCTGCTAAGCAAGGACTTGTACAAAGCTTAGGTGTCTTTTTTGATACGATTATGATTTGTACAGCCACTGCCTTTATCATTATTTTAGCGGGCTTATATGATAAAGGTGAGAGTGATGGTATTATTTTGACGCAAAATTCTTTAGCTGTTCATGTTGGTGATTGGGCTCCTTATTTTATTGCCATCTCCATCATTTTCTTCGCTTTTAGTTCGATTATTGGTAATTATTATTATGGTGAATCCAATATTGAATTTATGGATGCCCATAAAGCTTGGATGTTTTGCTATCGAATTTTCGTATTAGTTATGGTCATGTTCGGCTCCATCGCACAGGTACAGCTTGTATGGAATCTCGCTGACCTCTTTATGGGGCTGATGGCGCTTATCAATATCGCCATCATTATGATGCTCGGTAAAATTGCCTTCCTCGTGCTAGACGACTTTACTGAGCAACGTAGAGCAGGAAAAAATCCTGTCTTCTATGCAAAATCAATCCCAACCTTAAAAAATACAGACTGTTGGGAAGAAGAAGATCGATAAAATACTGAACGCCACTTCTAAAATTGGAGTGGCGTTTTTTGAAAAAAACGGTTGTTCTGCTCTACTAGTACAGCATTTATCAAAACTTAACGCCACCCCAAATTATGGAGTGGCGTTGTGCTTTAATATTTAAACTGACTAATCAGTAGCTTTAATTCATCCGCCATATGTGCGAGTGCTTGCGCAGAGGCATTGATTTCCTCCATTGAGGCTAATTGCTCCTCTGTTGATGCTGCGACATCCTCAGACGCCGCTGCATTGCCTTTTGCAGAGAATGCCAAATCTTCGGTTACTGCTGCTACCTCTTGAACACCTGCAGACATCTGTTCAGAGGCTGAAGAGACCTCCTCCATTTTAGGGGTAATTTCATTCATACTTGTCATAATGACTTGGAATTTTGCAATGGCTTCATCGGAAATATGCAATCCACTTTGCACATCCTCTGTAACCTTCGCCATAATACTGACAGATTGCTCCGTTTCTTGCTGAATCCCTCGGATAAGCTCAAATATTTGTTTCGCTGATTCCTGTGATTGCTCTGCAAGCTTACGCACTTCGTCTGCCACGACTGCAAAGCCTTTCCCATGCTCTCCTGCTCTCGCTGCTTCGATAGCTGCATTTAAAGCTAGTAAATTTGTTTGATCTGCAATGCTTGTAATCACATCTAAAATGGATGTAATTTGCTGAGAGCGTTCATGCAATGTCTGGATTTTCGCATTGGAGTCTGCTACGGATAAATGAATGGATTGCATTTGATTCTTTGTATTTTGAACAGCTTGTCCGCCTTCATCCGCCTGTAATGTCGCATGCTGTGAAAGGTCCGTCACAGCGGAGGAGATTTCAGCAATATGCAGAATGGCAGTAGAAAGCTCATGTAAAGAAGCTGCATTTTTATTGGCACTAATCGTTTGAGAATCAGCACTTGTTGCAACATCCTGAATGGAAATCGCCACTTTTTCTGTTGCAATGCTTGTCTGATTGGCATTGGCAGTTAGCTCTTCTGCTGAAGAAGCAACCTCCTCTGCATTTTGTTCAATTTTTTGAATTAGTGTCCGTAAGCTTTCTTGCATATCATTAAAGGCTTGTCCTAATTGGCCAATCTCATCTTTTGACGTAATGGTTACCATTTCCGTGAGATCCCCTTTGCTGATCGTAACCGCACTATCCTTTAAGGCTTTAATTGGTTTAATGACAGCCCTCATTACAAAATAAAAAATGATAGAACTGATGATAATTGCTGCTATGAGGACTAGAATCGTATGGTATAAAATCGAGGAAGCAGACTCATCAATTTCTTCAGCAAAAATCGTTCCTGTTATTTTCCAATTTGTCAGTTCATTTGTCGTATAGAATAAAAGACGATCATCACCATTAAAGACATATTCATACGTACCTGATGGACTTTCGTACATTTTATCAAGGAAGCTTTCTTTCAGCTCCCCTCCTGCTTCAAGTGTAGGATGTGAAATGACCATCTTGTCTTTTCCAAAAATAGAAGGATACCCATTTTTTCCGATTCGAATTGAATCAGCAATTTTTTGAAGATCGGTTAATTTTATATCAATTGCCACAACTCCAGCATGATCCTTCGTCTGCTTAGCAACTGTTACCACCATATCACCCGTCCCCGCATCCTTGTAAGGGTTGGTGATCAAGGTTTCTCCTTTTAAAGCTGTCGCCTCTTTATACCAATCTCGATCTAATGGATTATAGTCTGCACCATTCAATTTTGGCTCCTGTGTAAATCGACCGTCATTCATGCCAATATAAACACTCAATACATCTGCATTAAGCTTTGTATATTGCTGAAATTTAGCCACAATCGATGCTTGTGCTTCTTCATATTGGCCCTCATCTATTTCACTGCTAAATACATTGATGTCACTCATTTTCTCACTAATCGTTTTGTCAATGAGCTTATTTAAAATGCCTACACTTTCATTGGCACTAAATAAAATTTCTTCTTCAATCGAGTCTTTTGCAGATAAATAAGACAAACTCCCCACAGATATGACAGGGATAAGTAATACTAGCGCAAATAGCGTATAAAGCTTGCCCTTAAAACTGCTAAATAGTTTCTTCATATATCAATCTCCTTTTGATTTTTTTAAAACCTCTCCCTCTCTTTATCTCCTTACCATTTCTCCCAAAGCTTTTATCGGACGAAAAAAACTATTTCTAACATTTTTACGATTTTCATACTATTCAGGCTTTACCGACAAATAAAAACCCCTGTACCTGGACAGGGGTAAGTTGGATTTAGTATTTAAACGACTGAATAGATTCTTGCAGGTCTATAGCCATCTTTGCTAGATGGGTTGAGGCTGCTGCTACCTCCTCCATCGCTGCATTTTGTTCCTCGGAAGAGGCTGCAACACTTTGCACATGATGGCTTGATTTACTCGACACTTCACTAATATAGTCGATTTCTTGCACTAACTTTTCAATATCTTGATGGATTGTTTGAATGGCTGCCGTAACAAGCTCGGTCTGTGCTTGTACATCATTAATGGCATCATCAATTTGTATAAAATTATCCCTTGCCACATTAACCTTTTCACGACCTACATGGACAGAATCATTACTATTTACCATATCTTCCTCGATAATCCTCGTGCTATCTGTAATTTGTGCCACTACTTTTTCAATATCGACTGCAGCAAGATTTGACTCATCTGCTAGCTTGCGGACTTCCTCTGCCACTACCGCAAAGCCTTTCCCATGCTCCCCGCTCCTTGCGGCTTCAATGGAGGCATTGATTGCTAGTAAATTGGTCTGTGTCGCTATACTCTTAATGACATTTACTGCTGATACAATCGCCGCTGTATTGTCATCTAAATCTTGCACACGTGTATTTAGCTCACTTGTGTTAGTAGAGATTTCATTCATTTGCACTGTTACATCATGTACAGAAGAACGACCTGTTTGTGCCATATTTTTCGTGTTGACTGTTGCTTGATTCACGCTTTGTATGCTTGTAGAAATATCATTCATTTTCTTCAAAATATGGGCAGATAAGTTTCGCACATCACCTGTTAACGTATCCTGCTGATCAATACCTTGTGCAATATCATGAATAGATTCTGTTACCACCTCTGTCGCCTGTGTAACCTCCATGCTACTTGCTGTTAGCTGTTCTGATGTTGCGGCAACTTGCTCAGAGGAGTTTCCTACCTGTTTCATCATCAGTCGAAGCTTTTCGGACATACTATTGAAGGAATCGGCTAAGTGCGCAAACTCATCCTTGGTTTTAAATTGTAAATGCGTATGCAAATTCCCTTCCGAAAATTTATCCATTTCTACCACGGTTTGTTGAATATTTTTTGCGATCCGTCTACCGAATAGTGTCGCAATGATAATGCTTATAAGTAGAGATATAGCCACTAGAATCATAATTTCAAGGCCACTTCTCTCTCCTTTTTGCTTTGTCGTCTCAATATGTGCTAGCATATCTTCTTGCTGCGCTGTTGCCATCGTTTTTCCAAAAACAACTAATTTCTGAGAGCCCTCACCTAAAATCGGTAAAGCCATTTGTTGTGCTTGCTGATGATCCCCGCGTTGATAAAGTGGCACAATCTGCCCATCTATAGCCTTCTCCCAGTCATTAAGCTGGGATAGAAATTTTTCAAAATCCTCATTGCTATCGCCTATTTCCTGAAGTCGATTAATCGACGTATGTAAGGTATTGCGGATTTCATGATGATTGTTGAGCATTTCTTCCTTGCCATATAACATATACCCACGAATAGCCGCATTCGCTCGTACGGTTTGGAACGAGATATCTTGATATAAATGGATTAATTCCGTATTGTCTTCGATTTCTGCTAATGTGTGATTATTATTATTCAGGTAGTACATAGCAATTCCTGAAATAAGCAGTAAAAAGATGAGGACAATACCAAAAGCAAATTGCAATTTCCGTTCCACAGTTAGTCTCATATGATTCCCTCTATTCTTCTATAATCCACTTGAGTATAGCCTACCTAAACCTATTAGCCTATAAAATCTATGCTTCTGCTCCTAAACTATCGCTAAAATTTAACAATAATGAGAATTTCGCATCTAATCTATTGACAATAATATCCACTATTTTACTAGTTGAAATAGGAATTAATCATTTGGAAACCATAGAGATAACACCAAAAGAGCGGAAGTAGCAGGAGCATTTTCAGAAAATGACCTCTTTTTTCTAAAAACTCTCGAATGCCTGATGTCAGCATCATCGCACTCAATAATAGTAAGCTATGTTGAGCCCCATAAATCTGCAAAGAGAATGTAATGACCAAGGGCAGGATGGCTGGATAAATAGAATCAGCTAGTGATCTTTTTTCCTCCGTATTGGAGGGCATGCTTTCTTTCTCTGTAGATTTAGTGGCTGTTAATTTCTTTGCAAGCATAAAGACAAGACCAAAAAATAAAATGGTATAAACAATAAATAATAGCCACGACATTTTGCTTTCCTCATTTAACAAATGAAAATAATCCTCAGCTTCTTGTGCTTGCAGTGCATAATACTGTCCTGTTTTTTGATCCATTAGGAAGAATCGTTCATCCTCGACTATTACTTTCATGGCCGTGTCCTTGCCGTTATGGAAGCGTATGTATAAATCACTTACTGCTTCATGGTTGGCTGGTCGACTGCTAAGGTCCTTTTTAGTTTGTAAAACTTGCTGAAGGCGATCTGTATCTTTCACCTCATAGCGGTCGACGTAGAATACTTGCTTTAATGGATATAAATATTGCTCTTTGCCATTACTTCCAGACAAATACCATGCCTCTTTAATCGATTGAATAGGGGTATGCAGCGACACTAGCTCCTCACGCTGCCTTTCATTGTAAACGAAGAGTAGTAGTGTGCTTAAACTCAAAACAATGCCTAGAATAAGTGTATAACTATAACCACCCTTGTGCACTTTATCACCTCCTTTACCACTTTACATTTATAGTAATTATTGTCATATACGATTTACTACTCTAATAAGTTTCAGCTATACTTAAATAGAGGTGATGATGTATGAGTAGACCAGAATTATACGTACATTTAGTAGTCGGTCCTGATTGTGATTTTGAATCCATGGCCATTCGAGCGGCACTGGAATCCTTTGGTGCAGGCGTTACACTCGATTTAATTGGCAGACCAAATGATTTCATTGATATTTTATCTGGAAATGATCTTCCTCACAAAATGGATTATTTGCTATTAAACTTTCACGGCGATGAGGGGCGATTTTGTCTGCCTGAGCTAGGAGAAGAGGTATATGAAGAAAATGAACCAAGGAGTATCTATTTTGAACCTCAAGATGTCTTAACCTATTGTCAGCTACAGGGTGTCAAGGTCATTGCGGCAGGCTGTACATTAGGCTGGCAGCAGCTAGCGACAGCCTTTTTAGAGAGTGGCTGTCATTCCTACCTAGCACCTGATGATTATATTGAGGGTAATGCTAATCTCATGTTTCTAATTCACTTTTTCTATGAGATAATCACAAATCATAGAAGTCAGCAGGAGGCATTTGAACTCGCTCAAGCAACCGACCTAGAAACAGCCTTATACAAGCTCTATTTAGCGGAAAAAAAATCGTAGCACCTACTACTTGGCTACGATCTTTCTTCTTTAGCGTTGATGTTTGTCTAGCATGGCTTCAGTAAAAGCTTGTGACTGTCCTTTAGGAATACTGAGTGTTTGCCAATCAGAGCCTTTTACCTGTTTGGCGATATAAATGATTTGACCGACGTGCTGTGCATAGTGTGCCATTTGTCTTTCAATGGCATCAATGACCGCTAGCCGCTCCCCTCTAATCGTGACATGCCCCTGTAAATCGGATTCTGTTAAATTTGCCAAGGCCTCTAAAAACACTTGCCACCCCTTGTCCCAAGCGGAGATGATTGCCTCTTTGGTGTGAAGACTATCCTCAAACTCATCATCCCGATTTCTCGTTGGCTTTTCTCCATCTGTCGATAAAAAATCTGTCCAGCGGGAAATCATATTACCACTTACATGCTTTACAATCACTGCAATACTATTGGATTCTTCATTGTATGCCCAGTGCAATTGTGCCTCTTCCATTTGGGCAAGCGTTTTATCCCCTAGCTCTTTCACACTTTGAAATCTTTTCTGGACAACTTGTAAATAGGTTTGTGCAATTGTCATAGTCGAACCTCCATCCCCTCTTTTCTATCATTCTATTATAGCTCAATTGAAATGTCTCATGACTTATTCACCAAGAATAAATTCTCTTGCAAGGATCGCCATTTTTTCTTGAACCTCCTGTGGGTTTCCATCGAGTTGATACCCGATATGATAGACATAGCCGTTATAGTAAGAATAAAACTCATTGGCTCTAGTTGTCATTTGAAAGATTCGCTTATCCGTCTCATCGTAATTGTAATAAGTATATACATACCCTCGTTCTGGTGACATCTCCCGATAAAACAGGGGATTCATAAAATTTAAGCCTATATTCGAAACTTTCATCCCTAAAGTTTCTTCCATATTTTTAGACTTCACATAGCTCGCTAAGGGATTATACTTTACATTTGTCACGGTAAAATTAATAAATTGTAAATCCACCCCAGTGGAGGATTTTTCTTTATAGCTAAATTGAAATTGCTTTTGTTTACTACCATCCTCCATTTTTGCTGATACCGCATAGACCTCATGTATATTTGGTTGAAATGGTAAATTTTCAGGATCAGTGAGATGAACGACATCCTCCAGTGATGTTGCTACTGATTGCATCGCCTCTAAACCTTGAAGTGGTGCATAATATTGGATATGTTTTGCCTGACTTAAATAATTAGCAAGTGGAAGAAAATTACTGTATGCTGTACCTTTTCCCTCCACTTCTGTTTGAAATAAATCCGTGAATGTAGGTGTTTCTCCTTCATCCTGTGTAGCTAACTCGCCCATCGGTTTTGCTGCTTGCCATGCAATGAATAATAAAATAGAGCAGGTAATCATTATCGTAACGGCACGATATGTCCATCTTGGCTTGGGCATAACAGGCTCTTGCTGAATCTGTTGTCGAACCTTATGAATAATGGCTTCCTTATATGCTGAAACATCTTGTAGTACCTGCATTGTATGCTTATCCATGGAAAAGCACCTCCCATTCAATATGTTGTAACTCTATTTTTAATAGCTCCTTTCCTTTCTTTAAACGTGATTTCACAGTACCTTCAGGAATCGCAAGTAGCTCCGCAATCTCTTTAATCGTCATCTCCTCCAAGTAAAAATAGACAATTGCTTCTCGTGGTTTGAGAGGTAAGCTTAAAATGGCATCATCTAACAGCGCTTGTTCATCTTGACGAATCAGAGTGTCCGGCAATGTTGATTTTTGTTTGGTAAAAAATTTATGCTGAAATGTTATTTTTCTGTATGCCCAGCTTTTTAAATAATCTTTGCATTTATTGATTGTCATGCGGGCTAAGTATGCCTTCATCTCTCCTCGTTCCTCATATTGTTTTTGATGATAGAACTTAATAAACACATCCTGTACAATATCCTCGGCTATTTGTAAATCCTTTGTATAGTAATAAGCAATTCGAAACAATTGCTCCGTATGTATAGCCATTAACTGCTCGAAATTTTCATGATCTGACACGCCATCATCCTCCTTCTACACTATAAACGACTCACAACCAGAAAAAGATTATTTTTCCAGATAGAAAAATACATAAAAAACCGCCTCAACCATTTGAGACGGTTTACTGTTACTTTATAAATTTTCATCAATATATGTTTCGATATCAGAAGCTATCGTATCAATCGGTACATCTTCAATGTTTTCAGCATAACCATTATACATTTTGACGAGGACACCATCTTTATCGACTAAGAAAAATTGATTGCCATGAATGACTTGGTCACTGTTAGGGTCGTTTTTCACTAAAATCTTTGTATTTTTCACCGCAAATTGTTCGATATATTTCTGTGAATACCCTGTAAGAAGGTTCCATTTAGATTCATCTGGAACATTGTATTTACTAAGATAATCCGCTAACACATCTGGTTGATCAACATCTGGATCTACTGAAAAGGCAACGATGTTATAGTCCTCTACTCCTTTTTTCTGAAGCTTTTCTTGGACTTGTGCCATGTTTAATGACATGGGCGGGCAGATGGACACACAGTTTGTGAAAATATACATACCAATCCAAGGCTTACCTTTTAAGCTTTCAAGCGAAACCGTTTCACCACGTTGATTAACATGTTCAAAATTGGGTATTTCTAGACTATAATCTGCTTTAAATTTTGAGTTTCCACATGCGCCTAGCACAGATGCACAGGCTAACAGCAGCACTAGCCCTATTAATTTACGTTTCATGTCAACACTCTCCCTAACCTACACTATCCCCATCCTAACGTAGGTTGTAAGCGTTGACAAGAACTTCTAAGTGACAGCTTTCGTACATCTTTGTGAAATCCATTTCATTTTAATGAAACGAGTGCAGCATGAATCGCATCAAGCTTTACTTCGACGCGGTGTAATAAATAAAATGACACTAAAATCGGGAAACCGATATCGGATATCATGTTTAACCACTGTTCCATCCTTCTCCTCCTCTCTCATGTTAAAAATGGTCTTTGCACTTCTCGTAGCAAAGACCATTGTTGAATTATTCTGTTACTACTTCAAATTCTGTGACTTGACGATCTACAATACGAGCTCCCTTGATGGCTGACAGTGCACCACTTTGCCCAGTAAAAACATTTTTAGCCATAATCGTTGTCATTGCCTGCTGAATGTCAGTCACCGTGATATCCGGCTTCGGTGCATCAATCGAAAGGGTTGTCGTTTTCCCATCAGTTGTGGCAAATTGCAATTCTAGAACTTGTGTCATTCTGTGATCCCTCCTTAAGATAAATCGTGTGTTTCCTGTTTCGCAATGCCAGCCAGTGACAGTGATGAAAGACTAGCAATAGCATAAGCAACAGCTAACAAATCGTCCGCGCTATGTGTGTTGTTAATATTTCGATACGATTTCGTGGTGAACGTAGGCTCATTGTTCTCATCATAGCCATCCACATACTTGAGACGCAGTGTAGCATTTACAAAGTTAACATTAGCCATGTAGCATCACCTCCCTTCTGCACACTATATAAAGGCGAATTGCTAAAAAAGGGACATTAAGGATGAATTTTTTTTCGGAAGCTTTTATAATAGAGTGAGAGAAGGCAAAGAGGTGAACGATTTGTTACAAGGTTGGTTTTTATGGTTTATTTTATTTTGGGTTGTCGTCCTCATTTCATTGATGGCTATTGGCGGATTCTTCATGTTCCGCAAATTTTTAAAGGCACTCCCAAAGCAGGATGGAAAATCAGATTTAGATTGGCAAGAATATTATTTAGATAAAACCGTTCACTTGTGGGGACAAGCTGAAAAAGAATTACTCTATGAACTCGTAAGCCCCGTCCCTGAGCTTTTTAGACAAGTGGCGAAGGAAAAAATTGCAGGAAAAATTGGCGAGCTCGCATTAGAAGAAAAAGCAGCTGCCATTAACAATGACCTCATTATTCGCGGCTATATCCAAGCAACACCAAAACGCGATCACAAATTTTTACGCAAAAAATTAGAGCAAATGCAAATTGACATCTCCCCCTATGAACATCTATTCGAATGAGTAAACGCTGCACAAATCTTTGTGCAGCGTTTTTACTTAGCTATGGGATTATTGTCCTAACCTGTGTTTTTAAGAAGCTATCCTCCACTTTGCTAGCTTTATCTCTTTATTTAGACTCCTATCCGCGCTTTGCAACTCTATCCGCTACTTTTGAGATTTTATCCGCTACTTTTATGAGGCTATCCTGATCTTTTCCAGTTTTTTCCTTTTTATTTAGACCTCTAACCGCGCTTTGCAACTCTATCCTCTACTTTTGAGGTTCTATCCGTCACTTTTATGAAGCTATCCTGCACTTTGCTAGCTTTATCCTCTTTTTTTGGACTCCCATCCGCGCTTTGCTGCTCTATCCGCTACTTTTATGAGGCTATCCAGTTCCTCTAGCGCTTACATGCATAAAAAAACTACACTAGCTTCAGCACTAGTGTAGTTTTGGAATTGTTTTTTTGACGCGTTTAAACTGGATTAGCATTGCGATACGCCAAGGTACTAACATGGCAAAGGCTAATATCCAGAACATACCTGCTAATTCACCGACATCGATGGAGCTACTTAAAATCATTTTCGCCACTACTCGGAAGATTAACAATCCGATTAATATAAAAGCGAATGCTTTTGAACGTTTTAAATAAATATCTCGACCCTTTACTTCAAATTTAGAAGTAGCAATTAATATTGTCGAGAATACCATTCCTACAGCTGCCGCCTCTAAGATTTGCATTGGTGGTACACGGAATTGCTCGAATAAAAACATCAGTGCACCAGAGGACATCGCTATTGGTGGAATAATAATTTTCTTCTCATTTGTCGGCATTTTGGAAGCTCTCATTCGTATGACCATCACAAAGCTCCCCATAAGAATGGCCATAATGGTCGACCCTATAACATAATAGTGAGAAGGGATGCTGCTTAACATAAAAAAATCCTCCTCTAATGTCTAATTAACAATTTTGTCCAAGTAATTGATCAGCAACAGCCTTTAATCGTTCTGGCTCGAAAGGCTTTGTAATAAAATCCTTTGCCCCACTCTCAATCGCTTCTACGATTAATTTTTGCTGCCCTAATGCTGTTACCATAATGATCTTTGCATCTGGAAATTCTGGGATGATTTTTTTTACGGCTGCAATACCTGTCATAACGGGCATCGTTACATCCATTGTGACTAAATCTGGTTGTAACTCACGATACATCGCCACAGCTTCCTTACCATTTACTGCCTTACCGACTACCTCATAGCCCCATTCTGTAAACATATTACTGATTGCAACACGCATAAATAGCGTATCATCTACTACTAAAACTGTAGGCACATGTTCATCTCCCTCCACGTTAAAGTTCGGTATGCCTCTTTAGTTTAACAAATTAAAACCCTGTAAATCCACCGAAAATAGGCTGTAAAACGCGTGTAATATACGTTAAGCCATCAAAGAATAATAAAATCCCAACGGCAATCATGATGTAACCGCCGATTTTTACAATTTTCTGGCTGTGTGTACGAATCCAAGTCATTCGTGAAATGAAGAAAGATAGCACGAAGAATGGAATGGCGAATCCTAAATAATACGCAAACATATAGCTAAAGCCCGCACCTGGGTTTGTACTTGCTAACATGATAATCGATGCAAGGATTGGTCCTGTACATGGTGTCCAGCCTGCCGCAAAGGCAATACCAATTAAGACAGACCCAAAATAGCCAGATGGTCTATTTTTAAATTGGAACTTTCGATCCTTCATTAAGAAGTCTATCTGCAATAATCCGACAATCATTAGACCGAATACGACGATTAAAATAGCCCCAACCTGTCGTAATAATGTTTGATAATTCAGGAAGAATTCTGCTGCATATGAAGCACTTAGTCCAATAATGATAAAGATAATGGAAAAGCCTAGTAAAAAGAATAGTGTGTGGAAAATGGCACGTTTTTGTAGCATACCTTTTTCTGATTTTAGCTCATCTAATGTCATACCCGTTATGTACGATAAAAATGCTGGATATAATGGAAGAGTACATGGTGAAATAAAACTTAAGAACCCTGCACCAAAAGCTAAAAATACGTTAATATCAGATCCCATATTTTTTATTCGCTCCTTACAGTTACTGCATCCATCGTACCAAAAAACAAAATAAAAAGCGCCCTTCTAGTTTGTGAACGTTTCATGGCAAAATGATGAGATTTTTGAGAAGTCCCACCAAGCTACTTCTGCATTATGCGCTCCTGTTGATTTTCTGTCAACAAAATCCGCCAATCTTCCCCCTTTTTCAAAAAGAGTATAGCTAATTTTTCTACCTTTTTCTTGACAGTGTCGATTACTTGTCATTAATGTTGAAAGAAGCTTCTGTTTTTCATAGACACTATCACGCTCATGTTATCGTAAGAAACTATTTATTTTATACTCATTGTTTAAATCATCTGGATATAAAGTCATCAGATGACCTTATTATAGGTTTATATGATTCAGTATTATTTCCTCAAATTTCGACAGTACCCTACTCTACACAAAGTGTTCATGGTAAACCATGAGTAAATGACTTATTTTCATGTATAATGATGATAGCAAATGAGCGAAAAAAAGAGGTGTAGCCCTTGGAATTAAGAAAGATTAGACCAAAAAAGATCTATGAAGAAGTATCCGAAATCTTGCATGAAAAAATTCGAGCTGGTGTCCTAAAGCCAGGTGATCGGCTTGACTCAGTTGAGCAGCTTGCCGAGCAATTACAAGTGAGTCGTTCCGCTGTACGGGAGGCATTATCTGCATTAAAAGCAATGGGATTGATTGAAATCAAACAAGGCTCTGGAACGTTTGTCAAAAGTGTGCCAGCCCATCAGCTTGACTTTCCTTTATCCACCGCTATGTTAACGAATAGACAGGATATTGCTCATTTACTAGAAGTGCGCAAAATTATTGAAGTGGGAGCAGCAGGACGTGCAGCCCTCCAACGTACAGATCAGGATATTCAGGCAATGGTACAAATTTTAGAGGATATGAAGCAGGCACATGGTGATGGCGAGCTTGGTGAAAAAGCAGATTATCAATTTCATGCAGCTATTGCCAATGCCTCTCAAAACCCCCTACTCACTATAATTTTAGATCAAATTTCTGGTTTAATGATCGAAACGATGAAAGAGACACGGCGAATTTGGTTGTATTCACAAAAAACAACGAGCGAACAATTATATGATGAACATATGCAGATTTTCCTCGCGATTAAACAGCAAAACGAAGAGCTAGCCAAACATGCAATGGCATCTCATTTAAGCAACGTTGAAAAAGTGCTATTACAATATTTCGAAACAACAGAATCCAATTCACACTAAAAACTACCTAGTACAAGCTAGGTAGTTTTTCTTTTCTGAAAATTCATTAAAAAACGTTTTCACTTTTTCAAATTTGTTGTAAGATTAAATTATTGACAAGTCATCTGATGACCAGTTGTTTACAAAAGGAGCGATGAAATATGAAAGTCACACTATTCGCCACTTGCTTAGTGGATATGTTTCAAGGGGATGTGGGAAAAGCAGTTGTTGAAGTATTAGAAAGACTTGGCTGTGACATCGACTTTCCAGAGGATCAAATTTGCTGTGGACAGCCTGCTTACAATAGCGGCTATGTCGAAGAATCGAAAAATGCGATGAAAAAAATGATCACAGCCTTTGAGCAAGCTGAATATGTAGTCTCTCCCTCTGGTTCCTGCGCTTATATGTTGAAGGAATATCCAGAAGTTTTTAAAGGAGACCCCATATGGGAGCCAAAAGCGCAAGCATTAGCAGCTAAAACCTATGAATTCACAGAATTTATTGTCAACGTATTAAAGATAGAAGATGTTGGAGCGTATCTAAAAGGTAAAGCTACTTATCATACGTCATGCCATATGACAAGATTACTTGGTGTAACAGAGGCACCCTTCCAATTATTAAAGAACGTCAAGGGCTTGCATTATGTGGATCTCCCTGGTAAGGATCGATGCTGCGGATTTGGTGGTACATTTTCTGTTAAAATGGGCAATATTTCTGGAGAAATGGTCCATGAAAAAGTACTGAATGTGGAAGAAACAGGCGCTGACATTTTGATAGGAGCTGACGCAGGCTGCTTATTGAATATCGGTGGCCGCATTCAACGTCAGGGTAAGCCAATTAAAGTGATGCATATTGCAGAAGTGTTAAATTGCCGATAAAAGGGGGAAATAAACATGGCCATGAAAACAAGTGATGATCGGTTTCAACAACGTGTCACGAAAGAGCTAGATAATCAGTTTATGCGTCGTGCGGTTTCGAGTGCCCAAGAACGTTTTCAAACACGTCGCCTTCAACAAGCAGAAGAATTAGGACATTGGGAAGAATGGCGTTCTCATGGAGAGGAAATTCGTAAGCATGTTTTAGCAAATCTTGATTATTACCTTTATCAATTAAGTGAAAATGTTGCCAAACGAGGTGGGCATGTGTTCTTTGCGCAAACTTCACAGGAAGCAACCGACTATATTCAAAGCATTGCTAAAAAGAAAAATGCGGCAAAAATTGTGAAATCCAAATCAATGGTAACAGAAGAAATTAACTTAAATACAGCTTTAGAAGCGCTTGGTTGTGAAGTGATTGAGACAGACCTAGGTGAATATATTTTGCAGGTGGCAGATCACGAGCCCCCTTCGCATATTGTTGCGCCAGCCTTGCATAAAAATAAGGAGCAAATTCGAGATGTTTTTAAGGAAAAACAAGGCTACAGTCAAACAGAAAAACCAGAGGAACTTGCCCTTTATGTACGTGAAAAATTAAGACAGGAATATTTAACAGCCGATATTGGTATTACAGGCTGTAATTTTGCTATTGCTGAAAGTGGATCGATTACACTCGTTACAAATGAGGGCAATGCTGATTTAGTAACAGCGCTACCAAAAACACAAATCACAGTTATGGGAATGGAAAGAATAGTTCCTACATTTGAAGAAATGGAGGTCCTTGTTAGTTTATTAACAAGAAGTGCTGTCGGTCAAAAGCTAACGAGCTATATTACAACGTTAACAGGCGTAAAGGACGAAGAGGATACGGATGGACCAGAGGAATTTCATTTAGTTATTGTTGATAATGGACGCTCGGCTATTTTAGGTAGTGAATTCCAGCCTATTTTACAATGCATTCGCTGTGCTGCCTGTGTCAATGCTTGCCCTGTCTATCGTCATGTTGGTGGGCATACGTATGGCTCTATCTACTCTGGACCTGTAGGTGTTGTGCTTTCTCCACTTTTAGGAGGATACGATGATTTTAAAGAACTGCCCTACGCTTCTACATTGTGCGGTGCTTGTACAGATGCATGCCCTGTTAAAATTCCATTACATCAGCTCATTCATCGCCATCGTCAGGTCATTGTTGAAAATGAGGGCAAGGCACCTATCTCTGAAAAGCTTTTAATGAAGGCATTTGGTCTAGGGGCTTCCTCCCCTACCCTATATAAAATGGCGACAAAAATGGCTGCACCTGCCATGTCTCCATTTACTAAAAACAAGACTATTTCTAAAGGGCCAGGCCCATTAAAAGCATGGACTGAGGCAAGGGATTTCCCTGCACCAAGTAAAGACAGCTTTAGAGACTGGATGAGACATCGTACAAAAGGAGGCGGGCAATAATGACTGGTATGATTCAGCGTCGAGAAACCTTTTTAGCAAATATTGCGAAGCAGCTCGGACGTTCGCCTAAGACAGAACTACCACGACCAACTTGGCAGTATCAGCCACAAGATCGTGTGCTCAAAGATGCGACAAAGGATGAATTGGTGGAAATATTAATCAAGCAGTGTGCCAACATCCATACCAATATTGTCATTTCTAATACTGCCACACTTCCAGAGGATTTACAGGACGTTGTTGACAAGTATGGAGGTCAGTCTGTTATTACATGGAAGGATAAACGGTTCCAGGACTACGGATTATCCGCACTTATGAACGAACAATGGCCACGAGCCAATATTCAGCTTTATGAATGGGATTCACAGCAACCTGAGGAAAATATCCGTCAAGCTGAAAAAGCAAATATCGGTGTGACAATTAGTGAAATGACGTTAGCAGAATCGGGAACTGCCGTGCTTTTTAGTAGCAAAGATAGAGGGAGGAGCATTAGCTTTTTACCCGAAAAATCAATCATTATCATTCCTAAAAGTACAATTGTGCCTCGTATGACACAGGCAGCTCGTTGGATTAGTGAAAAAATCCGTCAGGGTGAAAAAATTGCTTCCTGTATCAACTTTGTTACGGGACCAAGTAACTCAGCCGATATCGAAATGATTCTTATCGTTGGTGTCCATGGCCCTATTCAAGCAACCTATATTGTCATTGAGGATCAGTAAAAGAACAGGCATGCATTTCACTGCATGCCTGTTCATGTTGTTGAAAAGGATGATGTCAACAGCAGAAAAAGCAACTTTGCAAGGTGAGGGGTTGATTTCCGTTCCGCCAGCGTCCTTTCCAGGGGGCGTCCGATGAGCCGCTTCACTCACTTCCGTTCGCTCCAGGGTCTCCTCTGTGACGCTCAATCCCCTAGGAGTGACGCTGGCTCCACTCCAATCAACCATTCTGCAAAAGGGGCTTTTCCTTATCTTTCATACTAGCTAGCCGTAGTAATCAAATTAGCCTATTATTTGTATGATTAGAGAAAGGATAGACTCTTAATTTCATTGCGAAGAAGTAATGAGTGTCAAAAGCCCTCCATAATGGGTAGTGAAGACCTTCACTTTATTTGAAAACCTTTGCTAAAAAGTTAGTGGGTTGAAGTGGAAGGCTACTTGACTCCCGTGGGATAGCGAGACAGGCGAAACTCTAAACGGAGCGGTAGCGGAGGAAGCAATTCGGCGCTCGCCCACAGGAAAGCAAGTAGCCTGCAACGGAAATCCATTTCTACCTTTCAATTGACTGTTTTGTTTTTCAACACTAAGAACGAGGCTGGGACAAAAAGAAAAAATGTTAGACCAAGATATAATTAGTCTAACATTTTTTTGATTTAGGAAGGCATATTTAACTTCTTAAAGTGAAAAAGCTAATATCCATTTTTATTGTTTTTCAATATAATCGAGTTCTGTCCCAGCCTCGTTATTTTAAGTTATTGTGTTCGCGACCCCTTCTGGTAGAGCTGCTTTTTCGTAATACTCTGGATGTGCCTCTTTTAAAATAGATGAGCGCAGCATCACAAGTGAAATGATAATAATAATGACACTCGTTACTGGTAAAATAATAATTGCTGGTAATGAATCATATAACATGCCATAGACTACCATACCAATCGGCATCATGGACATCGCCATTGTCTCCATTAGCCCAAAAACTCGCCCACGGTACTCTTCTGCAATATTTTTTTGCATATACACCCCGATGGGCATATTAATCCCCATTTCGAAAATTGCGAAAATAAAGTAAATGATGAGATAGAAGATCACAATAGCTATATAGGAAAAATCAGTAACTAAAGGGATGACTGCTAAGCCAACACTTCCCGCCAATAGTAATAAGCTGATTTTCGAAAAGCGTAAAGGGACCTTTACTTCAGATCTTGTTGCGAAATAAAGGGATGCTAAGAGCATGCCTAATGCACCAGATGCTTCAATAAAGCCAAAGTGTGTGGATTCTACTTTTAGCAATTCAATAATGATGTACGTTCCTCCAACAGCGATGGCAGAAAAGAATAGGTTGATCCACAATGCTACCCACATAATGGTCTTAATGACGTTACGTTGCTTGATATAATGAAAACCACTTTTCAGCCCTTCCCACATCTTTTCTTTTTTCGTATCTTCCCCTCTTGTACTATAAAGGTTAAAATCCATTGTTGCCTCTAAACAAAAGGCAATCGCATAGGCCACCATATTCACCATTAAAAATACATCCATATTAAAAAATCCATACATCATACCACCAATGACTGGTCCTCCAATTGCAGCTACGGACATTGACATTTGGTTAAATGACATCGCACGTTGTAATCGCTCTGGATTGACAAGTGTGGCAATAGCAGATGAAAACGTTACACCAGAAAAGGCTGAGCAAATAGTATTAAAAACAGTAGCTATGTATATAGCATAAACAGACATTCCTACTGTTTCTGTATAAAGCAGTAATCCCCCTACTGTCAAAATGGTTCCTGCCTGTGCTATTAATATTGTGCGTTTTTTTGAAAAATTATCTGCGACATAGCCTGCTAAGGGTGCTACAAGTGCGCGTGGTAATACTGAACAAATCATATTGGTAGCGAAGCTCATTGCCGACCCAGTCATCGATAAAATATACAAGCTAATACCGAATGCCATGACGTTTGCACCCAACATGGCAATCATTTTACTCGCCGTGAACGTCCATAAGTGATAGGTCGCCTTTTTTAATTTTTCCGCTTCTTTCATCTATACCCCTCCATTATTTAACTAAATTAAAAAGTTTAATTAGGTTAAACAAAATATACCATAGCTCCCTCTTTTCACGCAAGCAAAAGTTTAATATAATTAAACAAAAGGAGGCGAGGCAGTGGACTCTTTAGGCACACGAATTCGCAAATTAAGGAAAGAACAAAAATTAACATTAGAGGCACTTGCCGGTGATCGTCTAACTAAAGGAATGTTAAGCCAAATAGAAAATGATAAGGCTAAACCTTCTATGGAAAGCCTTGACTATATTGCTGAACGTTTAGGTGTAAAAGCTAGTGCATTACTGGAAGAAGTAACCCCATCCTCCATACGCCAGTTATTGGAGCAGGTGGAAAGTTTATTTGCAGAAGTAAAACGTGGTGATGCTCATCATCATCAAGAAATTGTCGATTTAATTAAGCCGTCTGTGGAGGGCTTGCCTCAAAGTTATGAAGCTGGCCGTTTATTGTATATTTACGCAGATGCCCAGTATGAAGCTGGATTAACAACATGGGAAGTCCCGCTTCAGCAAGCCCGCACTATTTTTAAGGAAATTAATTTACTTAGCCATTGGTTCAAAACCTTTATCCTAGAGATGGCTATTTTAGCAGCAAAACGTCAATATACAGTGGCGTACGATTGTATCTTACAGGCAAAGGAAATTATCGAACAAGAAGACTATCAGCTCGATTCTCGTGATGCCTTATTAATGACTTATTATACAAGTATTTTCCAACTTGCAATTGGTGAGCATGAGGAAGGGAAAAAATTAATTCAAGAGACGATTGCCAATGCTCATAAAAACCAACTGTTCTATCAGATTGATAATATGTACAGAATTGGTGCCTATTGTGCCATGATTGATCGTGATTTTGAACAAACCAATCATATGTTTATGAAACTGGAGCAATATCAGGCATTTGCTGAACGTGTTGAGGTTGATGCTTTTATTTTTGTATTGAAGGCACATTATTATAATAATTACAGCAATAATTATGACCAGGCTCTGATCGAAATAGAACGTTTTTATCAGCTTAGACACGATGATTATTTAGACAAGCTAGATCCAAACTTTTACTATGCTGAAAAAGGAAAATCCTTATATTTACTTGGACAATATGAGGAGGCGAAGGCTGCATTCGAACAGTATAAACACAGACCGATCTATATTAATCATCCATATGATATTTTAAGCTTAAATGAATGCTTTTCCTATAAAGCCCTTTGCTTTGCACATTTTGGTGAGCTAACAACAGCCTATGAAATTGCAAAAATGGCCTATACAGATTCACTGGATTTAGTGGATTTGCCCTATAAACGAAAAATTGAGGAAGTCTATCGAACGATTAAGGCACAGATTGATTCCATAACTTAATTAGTAAAGGGATTGCACAAGGCTGTGCAATCCCTTGTTTTTATTGCTGACGATCACTCTTTATTTGTTTATGGATCTTGCGTAACGCTTTTTTCGACCCACGTTCGATATCGTGCTGAAGCTTCCGATCCTGATAGTCTACAAATAATGTTTCTAAATCATATCCTTCAGGGTATAACTCTGTTGCAGGTAATTCAAGGGCAAGCCGCTTAACATTCACCTCTAGTATTTGCCCCTGATAGAATACGCTGACATTATTGTACGGATTCATTTCTTCATATACCAATCCCACATCATCATAGTCCAATAATTTCACACGATCCCCTTTGGCAAATGTATAAGCTGCTGCCAAGCTTTTTTTCTCTTCTTTAGGCTTTCGAATTTTACTATCCTGAACGAGCGTCAGCTGATATTCTTTATTATTGATATAATCCTTTGCTCTTTGTAAAACCGCTTCGCGGACATTCATTTTTTTAGAAATCCATAAGGCATTGCTTTCTCCAGAGGTGCCGATGAGTAATTGGTACAAAGGCTCTAATGTTTCAACATGGAAGCGCATTGCCGCATTCATAAAATCAGGATGCATGTCAGAAAATCGTTTAATTTCACCATAATGTGTAGTTGCCACAGTTATACAGCCCATTTGATAAAATTCTTCTAATAGCGCAATGGCTAGTGCAGCTCCTTCATTTGGCTCTGTTCCACTGCCAATTTCATCAAACAGTAAGAGTGTATGATTATTAGCAGCTCTCATAATATCGGAAAGATTTTTCATATGAGAAGAAAACGTACTGAGTGCATTCTCTATACTTTGATTATCGCCAATATCAACAAAGATATGATCAAATACAGCCATTTCCGTTCCTTCGTCCGCTACAATATGGAAGCCCGACATCGTAGCTAATGTTAAAAGGCCAATGGTTTTCAACACAACTGTTTTCCCACCAGCGTTTGGACCTGTAATCATTAAGCTACGGTAGTCTTTCGCGATGGAAAATTGAAGGGGTACCGCATTTCCTGGTAGTAATGGATGCTTACCATTGATTAGTTGAATATAACCGTAATCATTTATACGTGGCTCCCTACCACCAATTTGTCTACTGAACTTCGCTTTGGCAAAAACCATATCGTATTGACTAATCAACTCCATGTTAATGGTGATGGCATGAAGATGTTCCATCAATAGCCCTGATAAAGACGCTAAAATCTGGTATTCCTCCACGGCTTCCTCAGCCTTTAAGGTAGCTAATTCTACATTTAATTTAGCGACAACACTTGGCTCCATAAAAACGGTTGCCCCTTTTGAGGAAATTTCAACGACCGTACCCTGTACATGATTTTTATAGGTCGCCTTAATTGGAATCGTATAGCGATCATCCTTTTGACTAATAAAAAATTCCTGAATATACGGTTTATTGGCACTGTTATTTAAAAATTTCGTTAAACGTTCTTTAATTTTTTCCTCTGTCGTTTCCATATGATGTCGGATGCGTTTTAATTCACGACTAGCGGCCGAATCTACACGATTGGCTTTGATCGCAAAATTAATTTCCTCCTCCACGCTTTTAAATTCAGCCATAGAATGAGCGTAAGAGGAAAGAACAGACGCAAAAAATGCCTTATCTAACATAAATTTTTTGATGTTGCGGCAGCCTCGTAAAAAATCAGAGATACTCACTAGCTCACTGGGATCTAGAAGCATTCCCTTTTCAAGCTTTGTCATAATATGCTCAATATTCGATACCCCTAAAAACGGAACATGCCCCTCTGCATCCAATATTGCACGAGCTTCTGTTGTTTCATTCAACCGATTTTTTACCACTGTTAAGTTTGAGCTTGGCATTAATTTATCTAAAAGCTGTTTTCCTAACCCGCTGACACAATAGGATTTAACGATGTCCTTTAATTCATGATATTGTAATTTTTCAAGTGTAGTATTATTCATTTCTTTTTGCTCCTCATTGTAATGTTTTATCATACATGAAGATACCTACCCAATAATAGATAGCAATGATGGTTTAAACAAAATAAAAAAGCTGTGAGGAATCCCCACAGCTCTATCTTTAAAAGGCGCGTTTTCCTGGCATCACAAATAAAACTTCAGCTAATTGAAGTTTCTATCCTATCTGCCACGCTTAATAAAGTATTGTAGGTATCTACATAGGTTGTTGAAATAGATCCATGACAAAATAAGGGGTGTTTATAACATGTATCCCCTGCTGTCGTCATCGCCACTATTTCATTCAATTTTTACCTAGTTAGAACCTACCGCACTCACAAAAAGCACCTCTCATTAATTGATCATTGTTATCTAATTATTGTCATTTTACTATATGCTAACAGGAAAGTAAAGGTACCTACCTTGTCGAATCTATCAAAAAGACTCTATTGTTAGCCTCACCCTACTCAGTCTACTATTCTTTAAGATACGATTAAACAAATAGCAGAAAATCTAGTAGCTCAATCCGATAAGGAAATAAAAAAGTTTTGTCCATTACAAAGCGAAGTGATTAAAGTTACATAAAAAAGACCTGTAGAAACATCTACAAGTCTTTTACGAAACTGATTTATGATGGGCTTTTCTTGTTTCTATAATTTTCGAACCCGAAAATAAAAGTAAAGCTGCCCAAATAATGCTGAATGCAAGGAGCTCAACCTGACTAAATGGCTCTTTGTATAGCACGATGCCTAAAATTAAGACAATCGTTGGCGATACGTATTGGATAAATCCTAGTAAATATAAAGGAATATTTTGTGCCCCCTTCGCAAATAAAATAAGCGGGACGGCTGTTACTAAACCACTAAAGATCATCAAAATATCTGTTTTAACATCAACATGTAAAAACGAGGCTTGATGTGTAGTAAAAAGATAGACATAATAGCCTAATGCAAAGGGTAAAATCAATAACGTTTCAATGGCTAGGCCTCTTGTAGCATCCAGTGTAATTTTCTTTTTCAGCACACCATAAATAGCGAAAGATAGCGCAATCAATAAAGCTACCCAAGGTACTGAGCCGTAATTGATCGTTAAAATAATCACCGCAATAAAAGCAATTCCTGTTGCTACCCATTGTGCACGACTCAGCGATTCTTTAAAGAAAATCACCCCGAAAATTACAGACAATAGCGGATTAATATAATAACCTAAGCTCGTTTCAATGAGATGATTATGCGTCACTGCCCAAATATATAAATACCAGTTCATTGAAATGACAAAGGATGCACCCGCAAGCTGCCAGAAATGCTTTTGATGTGACCATAAATATTTTAAATCTGCTACGAGATCCTGACGCATTCGAAATACGAGCACTGCCAGCACCGTAAAGACAAAGGACCAAATGACACGGGATAATAAAATCTCCATACTTGGTACATGCTCAAGTAATTTCCAATATAGAGGGAATGCTCCCCAAAAGGCATAGGCAAAAAAGGCTGCCAAAACTCCTTTTTTCTCATTTGACATGCTATTAACGCTCCTACTCTTACTGAAATCGGTTAACGATTTCCTATAATCTTAAACTAGTTAAAGAATAGACTCATTATAGGACTTTGAGTAGCTGTTGTAAATGCCAAATTTCTAGTTCCTTTTAAAAGCTGTTAACCTTTTTGTTCCGACTCTAGCTCAGAAATATACTTGCGTACAGTACTATAGCTAATCTCTGGATTGATTTGGCGCTTGATGCGAATATGGATTTCTTTAATTCCAACCCCTTGCTCACGCATATCTCGAATCATCGACTTCAAGGGCCCCGTCAATGACTCTCGTGACATCGCTGTATATTTACTTAGTTCAATGAGAAGATCTGTATTTTGTTGACGGAGCACCTTCATCTCCTCCACCACGCAATTGTATTCAGTTACCTTTTTCTGCAAGACGGTGTTTTGCTGCTTTAATTTTTGTAAATCTTCTGTTAGCTGTGCATTTTGTTTTTTTAGCATTTTTCGTTCCCGTTCTAAACCATTTTGCTTGTTATCAAAATCTTTATACATCGCATTATATAACTCCTCCATATGCAAAAGCTCTAGATAGCGACTTTGCGGTACAATCATTAAGCTATCTGTCGTGTATAGAGCAAGTGTTCCATCTTTAAAAGGCTCATACGACAATGTAGAGGGATTGATTTTATTTGCCATTTATTTTTTCACTCCTCCACGAATAATTACATGTAATCGAATACCTTTGTGTAGCATCTTTCCGCTTCCTTTTCTATTTGATAACCATTCTCATTTAACATTATCATAATCACTTTTTTGCTTTTTGTCAAAGATCATTTCCATTGTGTGGAAGGAGCCTCTATCTGCCTACCCTTTCCATAAAAAAAGCCTCTTGCAACAATAGCTGCAAGAAGCTTTAGCCTTACATTTTTTTCAGTTTCTCATACTCCAATTGCAAACGCTCAATACGTTTACGACCTTCTTCACGGTTTCTTGCTGTTTCTGCTTGAATTTGCTTTGTTTCTTGAATACCAGCCATAATTGTTTGCCATGTTGTTTCAATGGTTTCGATTTTAATGCTTGGGCTACCAGCTTGACGAGCGATATTCACACTGTTCTTACTAATATTTTCTGCATTACGCACAAGCATTTCATTCGTACGGCGATCTAGTTCCACCATAGAATCAGAAATTAACTTTTGACGCTTCAATGTCACTGCGTGAATAAGCCCCTGCTTAAAGATCGGAATCGTTGTGACAAAGGCAGAATTAATCTTGGCAATTAGATGATTGTTCCCTTGCTGCATTAAGCGAATTTGTGGTGCTGATTGGAATGATACTTGTTGTGCCATTTCTAAATCATAACGACGTTGCTCTAATAATTCCACAGCACGAAGCATTGTTTCATATTCCATAGCTGCCAATTGATCACCACTTTGAGCCTTTTGTTCAAGTGCTGGTAAAGACGCACGAACCTCTTCTGTTTTCACTTCAATAGCTGCAACAAATTTACTTAATGATTGGAAGTAGTTTAAGTTTTGATCATACAAATTTTCAAGGTCAATGGTATTACGCTTCATTTCCCCTTCATATTTTTGGATTTCACGGTAAATGACATCCACTTCTTTATTCATGCTGTCATACTTAGATAAGAACCTTTCCAATTGCTCTTTTCCTTTGTTAAAGAGCTTGGAGATGAAACCGCCCTTTTTCTCTTCCGCAAAATCCTGTGGATCAAATTTATCCATAATTTTATTCAGGTTATTTAAAAGCACACTCGATTCTTCCAGCTTACTAGCTTTCATCGTTGCGAGCATTTTATCAGAAAAGGTTGAAATGCCACTTGCCGTTTCTTTACCGAGCTCTAGCATGGCAATTTGATCTTTGACATCAATTTTTTGTGCAAGTGTATGAACCTCTGGATCCTGCTTTAACATTAGCTGGTTTTGAGCGATTTGTGATAGTTCCTGCTCAGATACAAGTACTGGCTTTTGCTCAGCCGTTTGCTGTAAAAGTGGATTTGGCTGTAATAAAGGATTTTCTGAAGCGAATGGGTCCTTGGATTTTAAAAGATCATTGTTGAATTCAGACATATGTTTTACCCCCTGCAATTTATCTCTACTAATTACTTACGATTACCATGTAAAAAAGTTTCATTTTCTATAGGATGAAAAAATACGAATCTGCTATACAATAGCCATTCTGATGTACCTTATATTGCAAACTATATTGATTAGGGTGAGCATTATTAACAAAAATTTCCACTTCAGTGCAATAGTGAAGAATTTCTGCTATTTCTTTACTAGTAGGACACAGCTGTTGAAGCTTTTGAAAGAGCTGCGCTTTTTCTTCGATTGTTGCTAAACGCTGATTTGATGATCGGTCAAGAATTGCCTCCACCTCTGATTTAGCTAACATCATCCCATCCCCTTTTATAAATTATAGCTTCTTTCTAGCCAAAATTCGACTGATTCCGTAAATTCCTTTACATTGTTTGCTAACAATGGCACCATGACACCAAAAAAGCAGCTACATTATCCATGTAGCTGCCATTATGTTATGTTGTTACCTTTAATACCGTTTTAATTTTTTGAATGACGCCGCCAGAGCTATATGTCAATACACTACGTTTATAGAACGATAAACTGAATAGGTATACGACAACAATCGTTACGACTAAAATTCCTAAAGAAAGTAATGGTACAATGCCACCGATATCTGTAGCGCCAATACGCATTGGCATGATCATGCCAGAAGTTAGTGGGATATAAGAGAATATTTTAATGATAATTGTATCTGGATTCCCCATGCCTGTCAGCATAACATAAAAGCCAATAATCGTAATAATCATCGCAGGCATTAATACTTGACCCGCCTCTTCTACTTTCGATACTAAAGAGCCAAATAATGCACCGATAATAAGATAAAGGATAACTGTTAACAGTAGGAATACGATCGCATAGATGACATAGCCAACGGACAATTCCTTGACAATACTAGCAGCTGCATCCCAAACCATCCCACCTTTGATAAACTTCGCATAGATAAGGAACACGATCGCAATAATGCCCATCTGTGTTAAAGCGAGCAATAAAACGCCAGCGATTTTTGCTTTAAAATGTGTCGCTGGTTTGACACTAACTAAAAGCATTTCCATTGCGCGTGAGCCTTTTTCAGAGGCTATTTCAGTCGTAATCATCGAGAGGAATGTAGAAATGAAGAAATAGATTAAAATTCCAACCGCATAGGAAACTACTAGCCCTGATTGCTTTTCTTCTTCACTTTTCCCACCTGTTGATGCCTCATTTAAGTTTTTCGTTGAAATTGTTGTTTGAGCTGCCATAATTTGTGCTGCTTGCTCAGGTGAAAGCGATAATTGTTGTACGGCATAGTGTTGTCCTGCATATTGTAATAAGGATGATAATGTAGATTGATCGTTTAATTTCAGTGGTGTGAACGTAGCAATTTCCGCATGTAATTGACCATTTTGATCGTTAATCGTCACAATCGCATCCAGCTTGCCGTCCTTTACTCTTTTTTCAAGGGTCGATACATCTTGCTCATCCTGAATAAAATTCATATCTCCATTCGAGACAAAAATACCACTTAGATCAGCAGAGGTTTTATTAATAATCGCGATTTGCTGTGCTTCATCATCACCTGTGAATAATTCCTTAATTTCTGACCAGAAGACAGCCACTGACATGACAATTACATATAAACAAGTCATTAAGATAAAGGATTTTGATTTAATTTTAGCTTTATATAATTGCTTCATTAATAAACTAAACTTCGACAACATGGCCACCTACCTTATCTTTAAAGATTTCATCTAACGATAAATAATCTAAGCTGAATTTTTCAATATACTTCCCATTGGATAGCTGCTCAAAGATACCTTGAGCAAAGCTTTCGTCCACTAATGTAAGCACGGTTTGCTCCTTCTCTATACGCACATCCTTGACACCCTCAAGTGCCAATAATTGTGTTGTTGACCAATCCGTACGGACAGCAAGCTTTGTTTTACCATATTGTTTCTTTAAATCTAGTAAGCTTCCAGAAAATAAAGAAACACCTCGTTTTAATAAACACAAATGATCACAAAGCTCCTCGACATTGTCCATTTGGTGACTGGAGAACAAAATCGTCGTGCCTTGCTCTTTCAATAGTAAAATAGCATCCTTTAGTAAATCTTTATTGACGGGATCTAGCCCACTGAACGGCTCATCTAAAATTAAAAACGCAGGTTTATGGATAAAGCTTGCAATGAGCTGTACCTTTTGCTGATTTCCCTTTGACAGTGTTTCTGCCTTATCCTTGCGTTTTTCCTCCAGTTCAAAACGTTGAATCCAAAAATCTATTTCCTTTTTCAGCTCTGCTCGTTTCATGCCACGTAGCTCACCAAAAAAGTAAAGCTGCTCCTCTACCTTCATTGTTGGGAAAATACCACGCTCCTCTGGTAAATAACCAAGGACATCTCGGTTAATGGCATTAACTGGCTGCCCATCCCAAGTAATCGTCCCCGCTGTCGTCTCCTGTAAATCTAAAATCATTCGGAATGTCGTTGTTTTTCCTGCACCATTTTGACCAATTAGACCGAAAATTTCCCCTTTTTCAATGGTAAAATTTAAATCATCTACAGCTGTAAAATCCTTGTACTTCTTTGTGACATGCTGTAACTGTAACGTCATGTTGTCTTCCTCCTTATCCTTCAAATATATGTAAGTCTTGTTTCAAGCCCTTTTTACGATTTTCATTTTTTACTATAGGAATGAATAACAGTAAGGCGACAAGCAAATTCATGCACCCCACACTTGTATTCATAGATCCTACAACGAATTCCCGTAAACCAAGGGATAGATTATAAATACCAATGATTAAATTTAACAGTAGCACGAATATAAAAATGTGATTCATGGATTTAATATAGTTTATTTTCGAGGAAGCATCTGAAAATATCTCAAAAGGGCCCTCCGATTTTGGTTTTCGATAATAGGCCCACCCACCAAACTTAGACACACTCTCGATATTCATTTCGTCTAGAAACTCAAAATAATCCTTTGACTTTCTATTGACAAATTCATTTCGATAAATATATTGACCAAGTATCCCTTTTTCAAAAACAAAGTAGCCTACCACTGTCTTTTTAAGATTCCACCCCCGATCTGCCATGTCATTGACCCATCGTTCTTCCTTTTCATAATCAGTAAAAAAACGATACACTCTTTTTTTCATTTTGCATCACCCCTACTATAAAATCATGCTTCCTTTTTCATTATTTTCTGATTTCCCGGAAAATAATAGACGCTTCGTTAATCCGAAAATACATTTAATTCTCTCTTTAATCGATTACGTATACGCATAAGCTTATAAAATGGGAGGGCAAATAATACAACAACCACAAGATTCAGCGTATTTAACGCGAAACCAACCCAGTCTGTTGTTTGCTCCGAAAAATCGCCAATTAAACCGATCAGTCCAATGAACAAATTAAGTAGAATAAGAGAAAGTAAGAGCATCATCTTTTTTGACAGGTTACCAATTTTCGTTTTTTTATCTGTATACAGCTCAAATGGACCTTCCTGTGCTGCTTTTCTAAAAAATACAAAATTTCCAGAGCGGTCTACTTGTTCAATGTCAGAGGATTTGAGAAATTCGAGAAATTCCTCTTCATAGTGCGTACCGAATCGCTCTAATTCATCATGGCGATAAATATAGCTATTTGGTTCTCCACGCTCAAACGTAAAACGAATCCATGTAAATTTTTTTAAGTGCCAGCCCTGACTAGCCATGTCATTGACCCACTTCTCTATTGCATAGGGATTAATCATCAATCGATATTTATGCATATTATTCAACTCCTCTCGTTATACGGATACCATTGTCAAAAAGTTCCCTTAATCTTAAAATTTCATATTCCACCACTGTTTTTCCAGTTTCGGTAATCATATATTCTTTCTTTCTGCCATCTCCATCAAGTGCCTCTATCCATCCTCGTTCCAACAACGTTTTAATCGCACCATATATGGTTCCTGCCCCTAAGCGCACTCTTCCATTGCTCATTTCTTCCACCAATTGCATAATGCCATAGCCATGCCTCGCCTCAAATAAAGCTAATAAAATATAATAAACGCCCTCTGTTAATGGCGGATGCTCCTGTGTCATACAAATCCTCCTTTATATCGTCCATCAATATATCGTCAGTCGATACATTTAAAATATATCAGCAGTCGATATAATTGTCAACGCTCATTCAGAGTGTTGCAGATCCTCGTACACTATGCTAGGATGTAAGTAATTACTTGCATGGAAGGAAGTATGTTCTTGACAACGAAAGGAACTGCGCAACGAATTATCGAAGCTGCTCTACAATTGATTAGTGAAAAAGGCTATACAGCTGCAACGACCAAAACCATTGCAGAATTAGCAGGTGTCAATGAGGTCACTCTTTTCCGTCACTTTGGTAACAAACATGGTTTATTAAAGGCCATTATTGAGCAATTTTCTTATTATCCGCTTCTACAGCAGGAGATCAATCAAAATGTAACGTGGGAATTAGAAAAGGATTTGTTAAATTTCTCACTGAAGCATTTTCATTTTTTAATGTCGATTAAAGATTTTGTCATGATCGGCTTTAAGGAATCCATTCAATTTCCTGAAATTAGTGAGGAAATCGCCAATATCCCTCTCCTCATCAAAAAGGAGCTCATTCACTATTTTCAAGAGATGCATCAACAGGGGAAAATAAGGGAAGTTGATTTTGAAGCAGCAGCGCTATCGCTTATCGCTTTGAATTTTGGTCATTTTATGTCACGTGCTCGACTTGGAACTATCGTATCTGACTTACCAACGGAAGAACTTTTACAAACTAGTGTTGCTATTTTTTCTAGGGGACTCGTTTCCTAGAAAAAATTTTTCTAATCAATGCAAGTAAGTACTTACTTAATTATAGGAGGAATAAAAAATGACAGGTTTACAAGCACTATTGCGAGTTCGTGAAACCTATATCGGCATTGTTGCAACCATTGCCTTCCAATTAATCTTCTTTACAATTTGGATGACTGCCTATGATGGTGTCAATGAAAGAGCAGAACAGTTAAGCATTGGTATTGTTGTAGAAGATTCTGTAATGGGTCAACAGGTAGCACAGAACATCAAAGGCTCCATCCCCTTTGGAATGGAGGACTATTCTTCGATGAAGGAAGCTGAGCGCGCATTAAACGAACGACAAATTAATATGATTATGCAAATTCCATCCGATTTTACCAATCAAATTCAGGCAGGGAAAGAGGCTGAAATTATTTATGCGATTAATCAAGCCAATGCAAGTGTAGCGAAAAATATGATGGAGGGTGTAGCAAAGCAATTAACAGAAGAAATCAATCAAGCCCTGTATCCAATGCAACAAAATCAAGCGGTTGCAGTCTTTGCTCAACAATTTGCTCAGCTTCCCTTCGAGCAACACACTGCCCAACAAATTACCACTTCTGTCAAAACGACAGTAATGAATGTCAAAGACCATCCCGTCGATGGTACGATTGTAAAAACCAATGATGTAAAGGGATTTGCTGCAAACTTTGTCCCACTTATGGTCATCATCTCCTCCTTTGTGGGAGCGATGGTTATGATTATGCAACACCAACAAGCAGCACAGCTCGTTCAAGACAGCCTATCAAAATGGCAATTGTTTCTCGCAAGACAGCTACTCAATGTGGGCGTAGCCTTTACATTGCCATTCATAACAATTGGCTTGATGCACCTTTTTAATATCGATAGTCAAGAAAGCCTGCTGTCGATTTATCTCTTCCAATCTGTAATGTATCTTGCTTTCCTCAGCTTGGCCCAAGTATTTGTGATTGCCTTTGGAAATATGGGGATGATATTTAATATTTGTGCTCTCTCACTCCAATTAGTAACATCAGGTGTACTTGTTCCAAAAACCATGCTATCTGAAGGATACAAACAGGTCGCTGCCATGCTACCTGCCTCGTATGGAGCAGATGGCTACTACACAATCATCTTTGGTGGTAGTTCTGATAATCTCCTGCAAAACAGTAGCTCATTGGCCATCATCATCTTTGTGACACTAGCCATCGCTACGTTGATCGTCACATTTAAGCCAGCTCCAGTCCGATGATTTAATAGAAAAGAGAAGGTCTACAAGTTGATGTAGACCTTCTCTTTGGTTATCCGCTACTTTTTCTCTTCTATCCTTCAAATTGAGCGTTCTATCCGCTACTTTTTCTCTTCTATCCTTCAATTCTGGCGTCCTATCCGTCACTTCTCTCTCTATCCTTCAAATTGAGCGTTCTATCCGCTACTTTTTCTCTTCTATCCTTCAATTCTGGCGTCCTATCCACTGCTTCTTACTCTATCCTTCAAATTGAGCGTTCTATCCGCTACTTTTCCTCTTCTATCCTTCAATTTTGGCGTCCTATCCATTGCTTCTTACTCTCTCCTTCAAATTGAGCGTTCTATCCGCCACTTTTTCTCTTCTATCCTTCAATTCAAGCGTTCTATCCCCCACTCCTCACATTCTTTAAAATAGCTGCTAGCTGTTGATTTAACATGGTCACGCTATCGCTGAAATCGCCACGATACCATTGGATGATGAGCCCGATGATGGCGTTTGCTTGATAGGCACTATAATAGTCGATCGAGATATGATCCCCCATTTGATGTATGTGCTGTGTGGTAATATCACGTTTTAGTAGGGAATAAATGCCATCAAAAAGCATGTAATAGTAGGTCAGCGGGACATTTTTAGAAAAGACGATACGGTAAAACATTTTAAAGCGTTCAATATGATGAAAAATACGGATGGTATTGGGATCTAATTGATTTGTGTCCAATGTCGTGACGGCACGATAGGGTTCTTCATAGGATTGATATAAATCCTCCATTATCTCCTGAAAGTATTCTTCAAAGAGCCCCTCTTTTTGCTCGTAGTGTAAATAGAAGGTTCCTCTATTGACCTTTGCTTCTCTACAAATTTCAGCAATGGAGATTTGCTCCAATGGTTTTTGGCTAAGCAAGGTCAATAAAGCATCGTGGAGAGCTTGCTTCGTTTTAATAATCCGTAAATCCGTAGTACGCAATTTTTTCAGCTCCTTAATAAACAGATTGTCCAAATGTGTTGATTACTCAACACATCCCGTTTTTTTGCATATTGAAATCGCTTTCATCTTTATTATATGATTTTAATGAACAGATGTTCAATAAATAAAGAAATTACGATGAGGAGGTCTTTGAGATGAGATTAGAAGGTAAAGTAGCCATTGTGACAGGTGCAGCTTCAGGTATGGGGAAAGCCATTGCAGAAGGATATGCAAAAGAAGGCGCTAAGGTTGCCGTTTCAGACTTAAATTTAGAGGGTGCCCAAGCGGTTGTGGAAGGTATTCAAGCGGCTGGAGGAACAGCATTTGCCATTCAGACCAATGTCGCATCAACAGAAGACTTACAACGTTTATTTGATGAAACAAAAACGAACTATGGTCAATTAGATATATTAGTCAACAATGCAGGTATTATGGATGGTATGGAGCCAGTTGGAGAAATTTCTGATGAACGATGGGAAAAAGTATTTGCTGTGAACACAACAGCTGTTATGCGCTCTATGCGTATGGCTACAGAAATTTTCCTTGCGCAAGGACATGGTGTCTTTGTCAATAATATTTCTGCTGGTGGCTTATATGGGGCACGGGCTGGGGCTGCTTATACAGCTTCAAAACATGCGGTAGTTGGTTTAACAAAAAATACAGCCTTTATGTATGCTGATAAAAATATTCGCTGTAATGGTATTGCGCCAGGAGCAGTGATGACCAATATCGCCTCTTCCATGACAAACATGAGCCAAACGGGTGCTACACGACAAGCACTAGGACTATCCATCAATCCGCGGGCTGGTCAGCCAGAAGAAATCGCTCAATTAGCGATCTTCCTAGGCTCAGATGAGGCTAGCTTTGTGAATGGACAAGTTATTGCGGTTGATGGTGGCTGGACAGCTTACTAATCCATAAGGAAACACGCACAGAGACATTTTCTGTGCGTGTTTCTTTCATTATATAACTTTTCGAGACGGAATCATGCTTCCAATTACTGCCCCTATTAACGCTGGCAGTATCCATCCTAAGCCAATATCATAAAAAGGTAGCATCGCAGAATAGTATTTCTCTACTGCATCCAATATACCTAACTTCGCATCTGGCACACTTTCTACCAGCGCTTTATAGCCGTCAATCAGGCTAATGAAAAATGTAAAAATCATCGCTATGGCATACACTGTTTGCTTATTCTTAAAGAAGGATGAGCTTAGAGCGAGCAAGATTAGGACGATTGCTAATGGATATAAGAACATTAAAACTGGAATAGCATATTTGATAATATTGTTTAAACCAAAATTCGCAATCGTAAAGGATACAGCACACAACAGAAACACAAACCATTTGTAACTAATTTTTGGAAATACCTCATGGAAAAACTCACTACAAGATGTAATTAAGCCGATACTTGTTTTTAAGCAAGCGAGCACGATGATGACCGCCAATAAAATAGCTCCAAATGAGCCGAAATAATGATCGGCCACTGCCGCAAAGATTAAACCACCATTATCAAAAGTCCCGACAGCATTAATACTGGAAGCGCCCATATATGTTATGAGACCATAAATCAGCGTCATTAAAGCCATCGCAAAAATACCTGATGTCCATGTAGCCTTGGCAATTTCCTTACGATCTGTAATCCCTGCACTTTTAATTGCATTAATGACAACAATCCCGAAGGCTAGTGAGGCAAGGGCGTCCATCGTATTATAGCCTTCTTTAAAGCCTGTCATAAAGGCGGCATCCATATATGCACCAATTGGCTGCTGGAAATGGCCCATTGGCTTCGTAATGCTTGTAATAATTAAAATAAATAAAACAACTAAAAATGCAGGCGTTAAATATTTACCGATATAATCCATTATTTTCGCTGGATTTAAAGAAAAATAGTAGACAATGGCAAAAAATATAAAGCTAAATACAGCTAGTAGCAGTGTTGCATGCTGTGCTTGAATATATGGCTCAAACCCTACTACAAATGGTACAGTTGCTGTACGTGGGATGGCAAAGAATGGTCCGATTGTTAAGTACAGTGCCAATGAAAAAATAATACCAAATATAGGATGAACACGATTGGCTAGATCACGTAAACCATTACTACCTGATAAGCCAATTGCCAAAATTCCGAGGAATGGTAAGCCGATAGCAGTCACTAAAAATCCGATTAATCCAAACCAAAAATTAGTCCCTGCAAATTGACCCATTTGAATAGGAAAAATTAGGTTCCCTGCTCCAAAATACAGTCCAAATAACATGGTACCAATGACTGCGTAAGTTGAAAAAGGTATTTTTTGTTGCATAATTGATGTGCTCCTTAGAAGTTTTAGACTATAGCAAATTATTTTAATCGAATGATTTTTCACTACAATTTCATCATGTTATCAAGCATTTATTATAATTACAATAGTTTTTTCGTTTATCCAGTGAGATTCAACAAAAAAAGAGCTGTCTACTGACAGCCCCTTCTTAGTTTGCAACTGACCATTCAATATGATCTAAAAATTTATAAACATCTTCATACACTTTATCGCGTTCTTTATCCAATGTAATAATGTGGCCAGAGTTTTCATACCAAATGATTTCTTTGTCGTCTGTTTCCACAGTATTTAAAATAAAAGGTGCGCTTTCTTGATAGAGGTCATCATCTAGTGAGCCTTGTAACACAAGAGTTGGTGCTTTGATCGTTGATAATTCTTCACGCGTTTCTGTTGTTAAACGTGTTACGCCGTCCAATGAATCCTTCGGTGAAATACGTAATTCATGTAATTCTGAAATAATTTGATCTTTTGATTTATTTTCAAAGTGTTTATATAAACGAGCATAGTGGTACAAACGTGTAAATAAGCCTTTTGAATTATCACGTGTAATCGGTGCACACATCGCTACACATGCTTTCACTGGGAATGTCTCTGCTACCTTTAATGAAAAGACACCTCCAAGTGAAATCCCAACAACAGCGATTTCTTCATAGCCTTTCTTTTGTAGGAAGTTATAACCTTCTACTACATCGTTCCACCAATCTTCTGGTTTTGTTTCTAATAATGCTTCTGGTTCTACGCCATGCCCACTATAAATTGGTGCATGCACAGTGTAACCTCGTTGAGATAAAAATTCTCCTAGCTTTTTCACATCTTTTGTGCTACCTGTGAATCCATGCAGTAATAGTACGGCTTTATTGCCTCCCTCGATTGTTAGAGGTTGTGGCTTTGTTAACTTCATTTTATGATATCCCCTTCACGGAAATTAATAATTGTGTATTTTATGTGTCTATCTTAACACCCTTTATTCATAATGTACAATTTATAGTTTTTATCAAATCAATGTGTATTGTGCATGAATGATGTCAACTTAACGGCTGTACTATCACACTTTCTGCTACTTAACTTTTCCATTCTGCTAAATAATTGCAACGTCCTTTTAAAAAATTTTTGCTACCTATACTTCCCGTCTGTTTCCCGTTATAATGCAGATAACTTAAAAATCACAAGAAAAGAGGTGAAAAAAATGGAGTGGCAACAATTAGAATATTTTGTAACCGTTGCAAAGTTAGAGCATATGACACGGGCTGCCGAAGCATTAGCGATTTCACAGCCAGCACTTAGTCGTTCAATTTCAAAGCTGGAGGAAGAATTAGGTGTACCGCTTTTCGACAGACAAGGGCGCTCGATTATGCTAAACCGATATGGAGAGCTATTTTTATATCGTGTCCAGCGCATGCGTAAAGAATATGAAAAGGCTGTTTTAGAGTTACAGGAGCTTAATAATCCCGAACTCGGAGATGTATCACTCGGTTTTTTACATACACTTGGAACGAGTATTGTACCCGACTTGATTCGTGCCTTCCGTCAAAAACATCCCCATATCCGTTTTCATTTCACACAAAACTACTCCCATTCACAGTTAAAACAATTACTGGCAGGTGAGTTAGACCTGTGCCTACTAGCTGCGATCGATACAGAGCCACCAGTTTGTTGGAAGGAGTTATGGCGAGATGAGCTCTTTATAATGGTCCCAATTGACCATCCATTAGCCCATCGTAAAAGCATCAAAATGAAAGAATTGGAGCATGAAAGTTTTGTCTTAATGAAAAAAGGCTATGCATTACGCCGCTCAGCTGATCGCTTATTAAATGCTGCGGGCATTAAGCCTAAAATTTCTTATGAAGGTGATGAAGTATCGACAATCGCTGGGTTTGTTGGTGCGGGGCTTGGCGTTTCCTTACTACCCGATGATGAGGATTTAAACCCGAAAAAAATTGTTAAAATCCATGTTGAGGATATGGTATGTGAACGAATTATCGGCATGGCTTGGATAGAAAATCGTTATTTACCGCCATCTGCACGTCAGTTTAAACAATTTGTCTTTGATTTTTATGACAATAAATAATATAAAAAAGATCAAGGCTTTGGCAGCCCTGATCTTTTTTATGCTACAGTAATTTAACCTGATAGGAAAAAATATCCGTTGTATCGCCTTTCATTGCAAATACTCCCTGTTCGACGAGCGTCAGTAAGCGATACTCTACAAAATCATTTCCTACATAATGGACAAATGTTTCAAATGTCTGTGCCAAAATATGCGTAGGCATTAGCCACTCTTCATTTTGCTGTAAATGCAAATTTTTTGCACTGGCGATAATGTATGCATCCATTGCATCTTCCTCTACATGCAATAGTTCACTTTTCCATAACCGTAATGTACTTGGCTGTTCTTTGATGTTTTCCCATTCCTTAGCGAGTTGCTGACATTCTTGCACAGAGAATCGTTTTGCACTAGGGCGAAGCTTCATTAGCATTTCCGAGGAAAGCTCGCCTGTATGGCGAATGTCTAAATTGGGGTGAATACTCTTCAGATTCTCCGTTGCATCAATACCATACACCATACTGCATTTATGAATTAACTCACTCATCACATAGCGCAGTCCTATCTGTTCATGTGTGTTGTGACTATACCAAATCCACACATCCACATCACAAGGTAAATTAGCGATTTTTTTCCTCCAGTTTTCATACATCTCATCATACAATTGCTGGTCATCATCATCTAAAATATGCGTGGCTAACCAAGTTTTACGTTCTTCAAAGTTTTGAAGAGGTCCAATCGAGAGATCATCATGGACACTTAGAACTGATTCATTTCGCTGCAAACGATGTTGACGAATTGCAAGTTTCATAGAACCCTGCGTTGCTAAGCTAAAGGTAATATGTAAAATAGCCATGTCCATTCCTCCCTACTGTTTGCTGATGGCAATCTGTATCCCGATAAATGTGAATAGAATACCTTGAACTGTATTTAGTCGTTTAGCAATCGCAGGTTTACCAATAATGACTTGTCTAACTTTCCCTGCAAATATACTAAACAATGAAAATAATACAAGCGCTTGTATTAAAAATACAATACCCAAAATAAGCATTTGAAACGCCACATGTCCTTGCGATGGATTAACAAACTGTGGTAACAGCGCTAGGAAAAATAACGATACTTTAGGATTTAAAATATTCATTAATATTCCTTTTTTATATAATTTAATATAGGCTTGCGTATTTTGCTGTTGCAACGTAAAAGGGTCTCCTTTAGCACGAAATGATTGCCAAGCTAGATATAATAAATACGCTGCTCCTGCAAATTTGACGATGGTAAAAATAATGGTCGATTGATAAATTATCGCAGAAATACCAAGTACTGCTGCACTAATATGAACAAGTAGCCCTGTACACAATCCAAGAGATGTGGCAATACCCGCTTTTTTATCTTGTGTAATACTTTGGGCAAGCACAAATAAATTATCGGGCCCTGGCATAATGGTTAAAATCATCGCAGCCCCTAAAAACGCAAATAACGTTGAGATGTCCAAAACTTTCCCTTCCTTCAACTTCTTTTAAAAAACTATATACATTATACTACATGACGTTGTTCTCACTAGATGTAAGTTTATGACTTTATCCAAAAATTTTTTTCAAATTTCGGTTTCACAATTTATGCTCGCTCAAGCGATACTTTTCTTCCCTAATCCATTATAATAGTAGAAACTCATGATAAACCAGATAACTTCCATAAGAGGTGATTGATAATGGCAGTAAGTGATATTGTCACGCAATATGAGGATGAGCATGGACAGGTTTACTATAAAATGAAATCCCATGACATTGAGGTAAAGGCCACACAAAACGCAGGCTTAGCACCTGTCATCACGTATTGGATGGCTGACAAAGAGATTACAGATTCCATTCGAAATTTACGCTTCAGTCCACGTGCCCCATCTAGCTATATACAAGATTACGAAGAATTTCAAGCAATGCTTTATGCGAAAGAGCAACGGGCCATTAACCAGCTGTATGAACAAATGAGCATTAAACCCAAAAATATGTCTTCAGGGAAACAAGTCATTTGGAGTTTCTTTGTCATTGTGCTGGCTATGCTTCCCCTTTTCATTGCGATTTGGTGGTTTAAATAATTGAATAAGCGACCTCTTTAGCGTTTTAGCGCATCCCTTTCTTAATTTATCAAAACTTTCAAGTAATTTATCCATTCAGCTTGACAGACTTATAGAAGTAGTGCATCCTTTAGTCAATAGATGAGAAAACGAACGAAGACCAGTAGTTAGCCACTGCTTGAAAAGAGAGCGATGCCCATCGGCTGGAAGGCATTGTACAAGAAAGACTAATGAAACCTACTTCGTGAAACGTCCTAGCCAAACTAGGCGCAGTCTCGAGCGTTATGAGAAAAGTGGAATGTCGCATGATATTCAATGTAGGTGGTACCACGGAAGGCAAGTCTTTTCGTCCTAATTTTTAGGATGAAAAGGCTTTTTTTATCTTGATTCAGCAATGATGGAGGTCGTGAGATGGAGAGAAAAAGAATTGTTGTTAAGATTGGTAGTAGCTCTTTAACGAATGCGAAGGGTGAAATCGATAAAGTTCGCTTAATGGACCATGTACAGGCAATCGCCGAGTTGAAGAAATTGGGACATGAAGTGTTACTTGTCTCTTCAGGTGCTGTAGCGGCGGGTTTTAAACAACTTGGCTACCCTGCTCGCCCTGTGACAGTGAAAGGAAAGCAGGCAGCTGCTGCTGTAGGACAGAGCCTACTTATTCAAACGTACAGTGCCTTATTTAGTATTTACGATATCATGCCTGCACAGATATTATTGACACGAACAGATTTTTCTAAAAAAGAATGCTATAAAAATGCCTATGCGACTTTCGAGGAATTGTTAGAGCGATCCATGCTACCGATTATTAATGAAAACGATACAGTGTCAATTAGTGAATTAACCTTTGGAGATAACGACATGCTTTCAGCACTCGTCAGTGGACTTGTCCATGCAGATCAGCTCATCATTTTAACAGATATCAATGGCCTTTATAATGCCAATCCCAATAAAAACCCTCAGGCAGAGCGCATTGATCGACTAGCTGCTATTACAGACGATTTGCTACGCTTTGCGGATGGAACAGGATCAAAGGTTGGCACAGGTGGCATGACCTCTAAGCTGCTGGCAGCACGAACAGCGCTACGTGCAGGTGTGAAGGTATTTATCGGTACAGGTCATGGTGCACAGAAGCTCGTCGATATTTTAGCAGGACATGGTGATGGCACTTATGTGGAGCATGATGAGCTCGCAGTGTTAACAAATCATAAACAGTGGATTGCACTCACGGAAATTTCTGGTAAAATTTTTATAGACAGTGGTGCAGAACAGGCCTTAATGAATAATGGTAAGAGTCTATTGCCTGCTGGCGTCTATCGTGTAGAAGGTGAGTTTGTCAATGGTGATGTTGTAGAAGTCTATAGTGAGAAGGACTTACTAGGACGTGGCGAAGTACTGTACTCTTCCCAAGAGCTTCTCTCTGCCATGGGAAAACGGACTGATACATTGCTGAAAAGCCCTATTGAGGTAATTCATCGAGACAAATGGCTGAAAATTCAAACGAATTAAGGAGGAATGACAAATGACAAGTGAAATTCAAGAAAAAGGACAACGCGCAAAAGCCGCAAGCTACATGTTAAATATTAAAACAACCTGCGAGAAAAATGAGGCACTGAAAAAAATTGCAGAACAGCTATTAATCGATCAATCTGACATTATGGCTGAAAATGCAAAGGATTTGGCACAAGGGGAGCAGCAAGGTATCCCTGCGTCTACATTGGATCGCATCATGCTCAATGAAGAACGGATTGCAGCAATGGCCGATGCCATTCATTTACTCGTCTCCTTAAACGATCCAGTAGGTACAATTGTTGAACGTATTGAAAAAGACAATGGGCTCCGCATTGAAAAACGAATTGTGCCACTTGGTGTTATTGGTATGATCTATGAAGCTCGACCAAATGTCACGATCGATGCAGCAACACTCTCTCTAAAAACAGGTAATGCAGTTATTTTGCGCGGAAGCTCCTCTGCTAAGTTTTCTAATATGGCTCTTGTTGCAAGTATTCATCGCGCGCTTGCTAAAACATCCATCCCTACCGATGCTGTTCAATTAATTGAGGATACAAGCCGCGAAACAGCCAAAGAACTCTTCCATTTAAAAGAGTACTTGGATGTGCTCATTCCTCGTGGTGGCAAAGCGCTGATCGATTTAGTTGTCAATGAAGCGACTGTTCCTGTACTGGAAACAGGTGCAGGCAACTGCCACATTTACGTGGATGAAATGGCGGATTACATAAAAGCAGAGAAAATCTGTCTAAATGCTAAAACACAGCGTCCTTCTGTTTGTAATGCAGCAGAAAGCTTACTCATTCATCCTACTTGGTTTCAAGAACATGGCGTCCAGCTTTTAACGTCCCTTCATCATGCAGGTGTAGCCATCATCGGTGATGAGCAAATATGTCAGCAATTTGCAGCTGCTCTTCCAGCTACGGCGGAAGATTATGCGACAGAGTTCCTTGATTTAAAAATAAGCGTTAAATTGGTGGAAAATGTCTATGAAGCGATTGAGCATATTCAATACTTTGGCACAAATCATTCTGAGGCCATCATTACAGAAGATCAATTAACCGCCGAGACGTTCTTAAACAATGTTGATGCAGCAGCAGTGTATCATAATGCCTCAACCCGCTTCACAGACGGCTTTGAATTTGGCTATGGTGCAGAAATCGGTATTAGTACACAAAAGCTACATGCCCGTGGACCAATGGGCTTGCCTGCATTAACATCAACAAAATATGTTATTCATGGCAACGGCCAAATTCGTGAATAGCTGTATTTACTACTTATAGTTTACTAAAATAATAGAAGGAAGGTTTCGGATGAACATCTCAGCAATCATTAAACTAACCGTCTCCATGGCACTGTTTGGTTCCATCGGCTTTTTTACCGTTCACACTGGTGTTCCCGCTACAGAGCTTGTCTTTGTTAGATGCATTTGCGCAACCCTCTTTCTAGGTGGTATGTGGCTCATCACTGGTGGACATAAAACAGAGGTATGGGATAAGAAAGAAATTTTTCAAACGCTTATTTGCGGTGTCTTTATTGTGTTAAACTGGGTATTTTTATTTAAAGCCTTTGAGGAAATGTCCATTTCAATTGCCATTTCCATCTATAATTTAGCCCCCATATTTGTGTTAATTTTAGGCGCTATCTTTTTGAAGGAAAAAATGACCATTCAGGCACTTGTTGCAACAATCACTTGCTTTATCGGTAGTATTTTTATCATCGGTCTCAATAATTTTGTGTCGTTCTCAGAATTTATGCATTCTGGCTTTATCTGGGCCTTACTGTCAGCGGTATTTTATGCCCTTACAATGCTAACAAGCAAAACCATCACGAAGCTTAGCTCGTATGCGTTAACCTATATTCAAACAACAGTTGGAATCGTGATACTACTGCCTTTTATCGACTTCTCACTGTTTGATGGATTAACGTCAACCAATTGGTTTTATATACTCGGCACAGGCTTTATTCATACAGGATTTGTTTACTATTTATTTTTTGATAGTATTCGTAGCCTGTCTACGATTCTTGTCTCTGTATTGGTTTTTGTCGACCCTGTTGTCGCCATTTTACTGGATATGCTATTGCTTGATTTTATGCCAAGCTTTACGCAAACGATGGGGATCCTTCTCATTTTCGCTGGTATTTTTTATACCATTTATGTTCCTAAGAAAAAGCGACTACCACAGGAGGTCTCATAATGGGCAAGCTCTTCACAATTGGAGAATTATTAGTTGACTTTACACCGACACAGCAGCACGGCTCCCTAGCCAACATTGAGCATTTTACTAAACATGCAGGAGGAGCACCTGCCAATGTAGCCGCTGTCTGTGCAAAGCTAGGACAGCAGGCGGCCCTTCTCACACAAGTCGGTCAGGATGCCTTTGGTGACTTCCTAATCAAAACGTTGCAGCAAGCAGGTGTAGATACACAGTTTATTCGTCAATCAACGGATGGTGAAACAAGTCTTGCCTTTGTTTCATTAAATGAACATGGCGAACGAGATTTTCAATTTTATCGCCGACATGCTGCAGATCTCTTATACAAACAGGAATACCTCCCCTCGCAGCTATTAACAGCGCACGATATCGTTCACTTTTGCTCTGTTAATCTTGTAGAGAGTCCTATGAAACAAGCACATCTTGCCCTTATTGAACAGGCACATCAAGCAGGAAGCCTTATATCCTTCGATCCGAATGTGCGCCTTCCTTTATGGCAGGATAAGACGGCGTGTTGTGAAACCATTCTAGCCTTTTTACCAAAAGCCCATATTGTCAAGCTTTCAGAGGAAGAACTGTTGTTTTTAACAACTCTAGAAGATGAACAGGAAGCTGTTCAAACGTTATTCAAGGGATATGTAGAAGTTATTATCATTACACATGGTGCTGCTGGGGCTACCTTATATACGAAAAAACATCATGTGAAGGCTCCTGCTAACAAGGTACAAACCGTTGATACAACTGGTGCTGGTGATGCTTTTATTGGCGCGATTTTAAGTCAATTTCTTCATCATCAACTAACAGTAGATCAAGTGGCAGCTCATTGTGAACAGTATGCAATGTCTCTGCTATCTTTTGCAAACGGATATGCGGGCATTTCAACAACAAAGCATGGGGCGATTCCATCCTATCCTGTACTTTCATTAGATATGAAACTAGGATAAATCGAAACTTTTTGTTCTTATTGTTCGTATGTACTAGTGACAGGTCATTAAAGGAGGGCTTATATGGAATCGATGACAAAAAAACGCACAGCTGCATTTTTAATCGATACAGCTGTTTCAACAGCTGTCACGTTTGGGGTTGAATACTTCCTACGAAAAAAAGTAAAAAATGAGGCTGTTCATGCACTCGTTACGCCAACCGTGGTATTGTGGGCGCTAGAATATGCACAACTCCGTAAAAACGGACAAACGATTGGCTACAAAGCAATGGGATTGACACTCGAAAATGAAGATGGTCGTCCATTATCAGAATGTCAAATTATTAAACGCATGGCTTATCGAGACACTATCAGTACGTTCGATTATCTTAAAGATCGCCAAGCCTTTGAGCAGCAGCATGGTCAACGTCTTCCTCATGATAGCTTTGCAGGTACGGTTGTAAAGAAAAAATAAAGGAAAGCTGCCTTATCGTTTGGGCAGCTTTCTTTAATTGGCGCATTTTGCTAAAGTGTTAATCTTCCTGATCGCCTAACCATTACAGAAAGTAGTATGGAATTCTCTTTAGAGAAGTATGCTAATCTTTGGAAATAAACTGCTGTATATCATTCGATAAAATCGCGTTTTCTGACGGAAACCAAAAATAAGTAGTACCATCAAATTGTATGCCATATTGAAAAGCAATGGCATCGTCTGTATAAAGGAGTACATCATAACGGTTCGTATCCCCGTTTGGCTCAAAGGATGGGGCTGGTTTACTATTGACTAAAATTGCCTTTATATCTGCCATGTCAGACTGGTTTGTATAGCTAGCCGTTTTCCGATTGCCTTCTTCCGTAGATGAGTAAAATTCTATTTTCTTCACTTCTTCTAATGGAACCTGATCAAAATTCCGTCGCGGCGGAGCTTCAGCTCTTATCATATAAATTCGATAGCCATTAATAACCGACTGATCCTCTACCGCAATGGCATCGTCCAGACCCTTTATCGCATAAAGCTTTGTTCCCTTCTCATGGAAGGCTGCATCGCCATCCTTAAAGCGATAGGAAGTTCTTTTGATATGATCTGCCACTTTAAAATCAACTTCCCCTATTTCCTTATCAATGAATGAACGATCGGCTAACGCTACTTCATATACAGCTTCATATTGCTTACCATCCCATTTGATTAAATCAACCCATTCGATGATGACTTGACTACCGCAAGCAGTCAGTAACAACAAACACATGATACAAAGACATATCCATTTCTTCAACAACATCCCCCCTTTCAGCAGTAGACCCAAGCAACGATTAAAAAGTTACAAAGTATGACGCTAAGTCTGGCATGTTCTATAATCGTGTGAATTTCGTCTGCTACCAGTATTTCTTCATTAAAATATGGGGTATGCCACAATCCATAAATTCTTCACCTTCACGCTGATAGCCTAATTTTTCATAAAAGCCTTCTGCATAGGACTGAGCATTTAATTTTGCTTTTGTTAGCCCTTTATCTCGAGCAATTTGCTCTAGGCCCACAATAACTTCCTTACCAAGGCCATATTTGCGGTATTCTTCTAATATACAAATACGCTCCAATTTGCCATAGTCCTCTACAACTCGAAGTCTCCCTGTTCCAACAGGTTGCTCATTGTAATACACCAAAATATGATCGCATGGAGCATCCAGTGCATCAAATTCATCATATTCTTCTTCCTCAGGGACTTGCTGCTCTTCAATAAAAACGCTTCGTCTAAAATCAAACGCTGTTTGTAATTCTGCTTCAGTTGTCACTTTTTTTATAGTCATTACTATTCCTCCTAGTTTCTCCTGCCTTATCATCTTCTCTAGGTGCAATTTCACTTTGAAGATGATAGTATTAGTATAGAATGATTTTTATTGCAATTACAACAAAAATCTCAGGAGGATCGAACATGAAAGAAATCTTACGTGAAATAGGTGCCATAGCACGGGCATTAGACTCGATAAGCAATATTGAATTCAAGGAATTGGATTTGACAAAGGGGCAATATTTATATGTCATCCGTATTTGTGAACATCCAGGTATTATTCAAGAGAAAGTCGCAGAGCTATTAAAGGTAGACCGTACAACGGCTTCACGAGCTATTCAAAAATTGGAGACCAAAGGCTTTATTGAAAAACGAATTGAACAAGGTAATAAGAAAAATAAATTACTTTTTCCTACAGCTAAAAGCATGGACATCTATCCTTTTTTAAAACGGGAGGGCGAATATTCCAATGCCCGTGCGCTTGAGGGGTTTTCCAATGAGGAGATTAACAGCATTCACAGTCTACTAACACGTGTGTTGCATAACATCGAAATTGACTGGGAAGAGGTGAAGAAAGGGCATAAACGACAGTATTAAAGGCGATTCCTCGTGTTTTTCGCACATTTGGAATCGCCTTAGGCTAGACATTGGCTGCAAATACTCGTTTTAATACAGCAACCATAAAATCAAAGTCCTCGTCTGTACAGCACAGCGGTGGACTTAACGTAATGATATTATTGAAGCCTTCAACTGTATCACCATTTCTTCCAATAATTAAGCCATTTGCTTGACAATCAGCCATGATTTTCGCGATTAGCTCAGGCTTAGCAGGTGTTTGAGATTGTTTATCTTCAACCAGCTCGATGCCAATGAGTAACCCAAGCCCACGAATATCGCCAACGAAAGGCAGCTCTAATAGGTCTTGCAAATCATGTAGGAATTGAATACCCAAATCTCTTGCTCGCTGCACAAGTCCTTCCTCCTCCATGATTTTTATATTTTCTAAGGCCACTGCACAAGCTGCTGGATTGCCCCCAAACGTATTGATATGGCGAAAATGACTATAGCCGTCCGTCTCTTTAAATTTTTCATAAATGTCTTTCCGTATAGCTGTAATGGATAGTGGTAGGTAGGCACTCGTTAATCCTTTCGCCATGGTAATGACATCTGGTCGAATATCAAAATGCTGATGGCCAAATAGCTTACCTGTCCGTCCGAAGCCACAAATGACTTCATCCATGATGAGTAATACTCCATGCTTTCTACAAATGCGCTCGACTTCTTTGACATAAGTTGGATGTGGAATAAGCACTCCACCACCTGTGATGAGTGGCTCCATAATGACAGCCGCAATGGTTTCTTTTTGCTCCCAAATAATTTTTTCTTCCAATTCTCGGGCAAGTGCTAGGCTGTATGCCTCAATTGACTGCCCTTTTGGACGACGATAGTGATCAGGTGGAGCAACATGTAAGAAGCCTGGTGTCAGCGGCTCGTACTTAAATTTCCGTAATGCCTGACCTGTAGCTGCTAATGCCCCAAGTGAACTGCCATGATAGCCCCGATAACGAGCAATGATTTTGTAGCGGTTCCCTTCCCCATTTTGTTGATGGTATTGACGTATTAACTTAAACGCTACTTCATTCGCATCTGAGCCACTAGTGGAATAAAACATCATATAGTCATCATCAAGTAAGCTGTTTATTTTTTCAGCGAGCCTGATGGCAGGTTCATGGCTTTGTGTTAAAGGAGCATAGCAAAGCTTTTTTAGCTGCTCATACGCAACCCTAGCAAGACGCTCACGCCCATACCCTACATTCACTGCCCATAAGCCTGACATGCCATCTAAAAAGCGATTGCCTAAACTATCTGTAATCCATGCCCCTTCTCCCTGCTCAATAATGGGAGGTGCTTTGTCGTTATAGATAGACATGTGATGCCAAATGTTTTCATGATCTTTTTGCTGTAAAGTATGTGTAAACTGATCGTTTCGCTCCATATCATGACCTCCAATCGTGTATCATCGGTGTCTTTTTGTCTATCACCATTTTCCCTATTAAGCTAGTTAATATTGAAATTTTCTGATTTCTCTAACATAATGAAATAGACATTGTACATTCGAAGGGCAGGTGCTAATTGATGTCGAAACATCCTCTACTCGTACGTGATGTCCTCAAGCGCAAGCATTTTGAATCGGCGAAGCTTATTGCAGGGCAGCACGGCCTAGATCGCCAAGTATTGTGGACACATATATTAGAAATTAAAGATTTTGAAACCTTAATCAATGGTGGTGAATTAATTTTAACGACGGGTGTCGGTTTACAGCTAGAACGAGAAACACAAATAGCCTACTTACAAAACCTTATTCGTAATGAGGCAGCTGGTCTTTGTATAGAAATTGGCGACTATTTTGACCATGTTCCCGTAGAATTGATTGCCATGGCAAATGCCCATCATTTCCCTATCATCATCTTTGAGGAAATTGTACGATTTATTGATATTACGCAAGATTTGCACACGTACATAATTAATCAACACCAGCAGGCACTTACACAGCTAGATACACTATCCAAAACGTTTATGGAATTATCATTAATGCCAAATGGTATTTTAAAAATATTACAAGTGCTCCATCAAGATACAAATGCTCCCTTTCTATTTGTTTCAGAAGATACAAAAAGCTTTTATTATCCTATGGAGGCTAAAAAATATTTACGTGTCATGGAGGAGCATTGTCAGCAGTTAGAACTACAAGAGCCCTTGTACCTTCTATCCTTGGGTAAAGACCATTTTGTCATTATTCCTGTTAATGGACTTGGACAAGTGTGGGGCTATTTATGTATGCATTCTGAACTGCCAAAGCAGAGTGATTACACCTTGTTAAATCTTGAACGAGCAACTATGTCGATTGCCCATATTTTAATGCGTAACCGCATGCTTCAGGAGCGACAGCAAAGCCGGGAAGATGAATTCATACTAGCCTTAATTCAAGGTCAGCCAGTAGATATTCAATACTACCAAAGCTATTTACCAATCGAAAGTCGTAATTTATTTTACCGAGTCATCGTGTTCAATCTACATGATGAAGCCAATACTGTGCCTGAAGAAGAATGGCAGGAAATCCAGCTACAAAATGCCATGTATGTTCGTTCGATTCTGAAAAAGCTTGGCTTTTTCCCTACTGTTTCAGTAAGACAGCACGAGATAATTATTTTAGCCTTTTTCATTGCCGCAGATTATATGAAAGACAATCGCGACGCTTTTGATCAAGCCATTTCACAAATCATTGCAAGAAAAGCAGCACAATTTTTTGAGCAACTTACCCTTAGCTATGGTATTAGCAATGTCTATCAAACGATCGAAAGTGTTCATCTGGGCTATAAGGAAGCCAAATCAGCCATCCAAATGCAGCATCATCAATTGACGAGCTCCATCTATTATAAGGATTTAGGTGTTTATCGATTGTTATTACAGCAGGATCAAACAGCTCTCTTACAATTTGTAAAAGATTATTTACAGGAAATTTTAGTATTAGACCAAAAAAGTAGCCATGATTTATTTCAAACATTAGCTGTTTATCTGTCCTGTAATGGAGCTAAAAATGATACTGCAGAACAGCTGTTTATTGTCCGTCAAACACTTTACAAACGAATAGAACGCTTAGAAAGTATACTAGGTGCTGATTTTTTACAAGCTCCCCATCGCCTCAATCTTGAGATGGCAGTTAAGGCATATGAACTGTTGCAAAAGACAGCACCTGATCTATTACGATTTTGAACGCGGGTCCATAAAATCTCGTAAAGCATTACTGAGCATATATAAGCCTAAAACAAGAATGGTAATGGCTCCTCCAGGGGCATACGTATACCAAGGGGCACCGATTAAATAGGCTTGTGAATCTTTTAACATTCTACCCCAGCTAGGGTTTGGTGGCTGTACCCCAAGCCCTAAATAGCTCAGTGCTGCCTCGGCTAACATGGCTGTCGCAAAAGTCACAGTTGCTGCCACAATAATTTGCGACGAAATGTTTGGCAAAATATGACGAAACATGATGCTATAAGGCTTAACACCAATTAATTTCGCTGCCAGCACATATTCCGAGTCACGTTGTTGCACAAAGCCACTGCGGGCAATCCTCGCAATAGCAGGTATCGCGATAATCCCCAGCGCTATCGCTGTATTCGTTATTCCTGGGCCGAATACTGCTACAAGCATTAATGCTAAGATGATTCCTGGAAAGGCCATTAAAGCGTCCATCGTACGCATAAATATTTCATCGACCCAGCCACCAACATAGCCTGCAATTCCGCCTATGAGAATACCAAATATCGTTCCAATCGCAACCGTTAATAGACCCACGGCAAAGGCTGTTTGTGTCCCCTTCATAATGCGACTAAAAATATCTCGCCCAAATTCATCTGTTCCAAACATATAGGCACCACCTGGACCACGCAATTTTTCAGGTATATTCATCGCGTTGACATCATGGGGTGTATAAAAAAAGCTAACAATCATGACGAGCAGAAAGCCAACAATGACGAGGAGACCAATGACTAAATTGATTTTTTTAGTATAGCGCTGTAATTGTTTCATGGTAGTCACCTCTTAACGTAATCGAATTCTAGGGTCCAACACAGAATATAAAACATCCACGATAAAATTAATCATGACGACAGCTACTGTAATATACATAACGATCCCTTGTACGAGTGGAAAATCACGATTACTGATAGCCGTAATCAATAACTGACCAATCCCTGGCAATGAAAACACCTGCTCCACAATAATCGTTCCTGCCACAACCTCCGCCATAATCAACCCAAAAACCGTCAATATCGGAATCATGGAATTTTTCAAAACATGCTTATACATTACATTTTGTTCAGACATCCCTTTACTGCGTATCGTACGGACATAATCGAGCTGGACCTGCTCCAAAATGGCTGTACGAACATAACGAAAATTCACCGCAATTTGGGGAATCGCAATCGTTAAGGCAGGAAGTATTAGGGTACTGAGCGCCCCTGCTACACTTTGTGTCCAAGGTATATAGCCACTTATTTTAAAGAAGCTGAACTGTAGGCCAATGTAAAGAATAAGCATCATCCCTAACCAAAAGGAAGGCACTGCCATACCGATCTGGGTTACAGTCGATAATGACACATCACTTAATTTATTTTGTCTTCTTGCTGCAAACATCCCTAAAGGTAATGAGATGATTAAGACAATGATAAGGGTGAGTCCTGCTAATGACATGGTGACAGGAAGTCGATCAAATAGTAATTCTTTTACTGGCATGGAAAATCGAATGGAATTCCCTAATTGCCCTGTCAATAAGCCCTTCATCCAATCCATATATTGTTCATAAAGAGGACGATCCAAGCCAAGCTCAGATCGTAAATTTTCAATTTGAGTGGGATCCGCCTCTGTTCCTAGCATTGTGCGAACTGGATCACCAGGTAAAATTTGAAAAACACCAAATGTAATAATGGATACTAGAAGGATGGTTGTTATTAACAGGATGATTCGACGTAGGATATACATCATAAGCACTCATCCCTTTCTAGTTTGAAAACTTGACCTCTGACATATCGTGGAACCAGAATGGATAGCTCTTGAGCCCCGTCACCTGTTTGTCAGATCCCCAAACGATTTGATAATCCGCAATATACACTGCTGTTGCCTGCTCAGCTAATATTTCCTGTGCACGATGATAGTACTCTATTTGCTTGGCTTGGTCGGTTTCCTTTAAAACATCAGCCATAATTTTGTCGTATTCTTCATTTTTAAATAAGAAGAAGTTTTCACTATCGTTTGTAGAAATGTAATCATTCAACACTTCAAAAGCAGATGCACGACCTGTTAAGTCAATCGTTGTCATTGCATAGTCACGACCAAAGTAAACGCGATCTAGCCAAATTCCCCATTCCACTACTTCAATTTCTACATCAATTCCGATCTCTTGTAGATTAGCTACGACAATTTGGGCAATATTTGAGTAAATATCATTGTGTGAAGACACTGTAATTTTTGTTTTAAAGCCATCTGGATATCCTGCTTCTGCTAATAACGCCTTCGCTTTTTCCACATCTCGCTCATACATGCTTTCTAAGCCCTTCTTTTGGAAATCGCCCATCGCTGGACTCATATTAGAGCCAAGTGGCACAGCATAGCCTGCAAACACAGAGTCAATAATATCGGCTTTACTAATGGCGTAATTGATTGCTTGACGAACCTTCACATTGTCAAATGGTGCCTTTGTTTCGTTAAATGTAACAATAAGAGAAGAGTTATTATTTTGGTGTGATAAATTATAGCTTCCCTCTACCTCGCTCACACGGTGCCAAGGAACACTCGTTAAATCAACTTCGTTTGCCATTAAGCTCATAATGGCTGCCTGATCATCTGATTGGAAGGCAAAGGTTACTTTATTCAAATAAGGTAATCCTTCTTGCCAATACTGTTCATTTTTCTTAAGCTCTAAATTTGTACCTGGTGCATATTTCACAAAGGCAAATGGACCTGTACCAATTGGATTTTCATTATGCTTTCCATCATTGCTCTTTGGAATAATAGCTGATTGTCTGCCTGTTAATGAATACAAGAAATTTGAATTTGGCTCTTTTAGCTTAATCACAAATGTACTTGCATCAGGCGCCTCTGTAGATGCTACATTATCAAAGCTATTGGACATTTTTTCCCCACCATTTTTCCCCATTAAACGGTCAAAGGAATATTGAATATCCTCCATCGTTAAATCATCACCATTATGAAACTTCACACCTTGGCGAATTTTAAACGTATAGGTTAAGCCGTCCTCAGAAATTTCATAGCTTTCAGCAAGTCCCTCCTTTAAGGAGCCATCCGTTTCAGGAGCCATTAGCCCCTCAAAGATATTTAGAATCATTTGATAAGAAATGGACGCTGTCGCTTTATGTGGATCTAAAAAATCTGGATCATCATTCACACGTACAACAATTTCCTGTGGAGCATCTGTTGCCGCTTGACCATCTGTAGTACCTGAAGTAGTCGTCGTTTTCTCTCCATCACTTGAACACGCTGCCATAACGATTGCCATTAACACTGTTAGTAGTATTAATCCGCTTTTTTTCCATTGCATGGCTGTTCCCCCTTTTTCTAAGTGCTTGTCTTTTGAATGCTTGTATAACTCTCAACATCCGCCAATCGTTCAGCGGCTTTAATGCCAGCCAGAATTGCTTCCTCCATCACCTTTGTCGCTAGTTGGCCTAAATAATCAAGTGCATAGGATTGATCCCCTGTACCAAGCACAAAAATCGTATCGCCATCCAGCATCGTATGAACAGGATAAATCGTGCGTGCTAAGGCATTTTGCGTAAGCTGCGCAATCTTTTTAGCCTCAGCCTTCGTTAGCTTGGCATTCATTGCCACAACACCAATGGTTGTATTTGTACCCGCTAAAGCCTCTGATTGTGCATGTTGCTCTAAATAGGCACAGCAATCCACCCATTGACCAGAATGCGTATCTCTTGCTCCAGCTAAAATTTTCCTCGTTGTCGGGTCCTTGACATCTCCAACTGCATTGACAGCCACGATAGCACCTGCTACAAGACCATCTTTTCCCGCATAGGAAGCACTACCAAGTCCACCCTTCATAGCAAATTCTGGACCAGCTAATTTGCCTACAGTTGCTCCGTAGCCTGCGCCTACATTGCCATTTGGAAATGAGCCAACTTGTGCCGCTTGTGCCGCTTCATAGCCCATTAGTGCTGTAGGTCGTGCATGTGGATCACCGATAAACAAGTCAAAGAGTACAGCACTTGGTACAATCGGTATTTTTGCTACTCCTGCATCTACCCCAATCCCTTGCTCCTCTAAAAATTGCATGACGCCTGTAGCAGCATCTAACCCAAACGCACTACCCCCAGCTAAACAAATAGCATGAACTCGGTCAATTTCATTGATGGGATCTAACGCATCTGTTTCACGAGTACCTGGTGCAGAGCCTCGAACATCCACTCCACAAACTGCTCCGTTTTCCACTACTAGCACCGTACAGCCTGTGATGCCCTCCTTGTTCTCGCGATGTCCTACCTTAACACCTGGCACATCCGTTATATTGCCAAACATTCTTCACACCTCACTTTTTAAATAATTATAATTTTCTGATTTTTTATCATATAAAAAACAGGCTACTCGTTGATGATCATTTTCATTGTGAAGCTTCGGTCTCTCCTGATGGCATCTTTCCATCACATGCGGGCAACGTGTATGAAAGACACAGCCAACAGGTGGATTCATCGGACTTGGTAACTCGCCCTGTAAAAGTATTTCTTGCTTAGGCTCATCAAAATTAACAACTGGTATTGCAGATAGTAATGCTTGTGTATAGGGATGCAACGGATTGGCATATAGCTCCTTCTTTGTCCCAATCTCCACTACTCTACCTAAATACAGCACTGCCACACGGTCACTAATATGCTTCACAACGCTTAAATCATGTGAGATAAATAAATAGGTTAATTGAAATTCATCCTGTAAATCCATCATGAGATTGAGCACTTGTGATTGCACCGACACATCCAATGCTGAAACGGGCTCATCGGCTATAATGAATTCTGGATGAATCGCTAATGCCCGTGCAATTCCAATACGCTGCCGCTGCCCACCAGAAAATTCATGTGGAAATTTATGCATGGCATCCTCAGGTAGCCCTACCTTTTGTAATAGCTCCTTCACACGCTCTTTGCGTTGCTCCTTCGTCAAGGTTAATTGTAGCTTCATCGGCTCTTCGATTATAGAACCGATTCGCATTCGAGGATTGAGAGAGGCAAAGGGATCTTGAAAAATCATTTGCATTTGATTACGGTAACTTTGTAGCTTATTCCCCTTTAAATGCTGGATGGGTTGTCCTTTATATAGCACTTCTCCTGCTGTTGGTTCAACGAGCTTTAAAATTGTTCGCCCAAAGGTGGATTTTCCTGAGCCTGATTCACCAACAATTCCAAGTGTTTCCCCTCTATAAATCTCAATCGAAATATCATCAACCGCTTTTATGACCTTTTTCTCTTCCTTCATCGATTTACGCTTCACAGGAAAGTAGGCTTTTAAATGATTAATTTCCAGCAAAACTTCTTTCTCTGTCATGAGCCAGCTCTCCTTTCTCCGTGAATAAATGACAGCGTACCTTATGTGCCTCCTGAATGTGATGAACAGCAGGTTGCTCCTGATGACAATGTGCCAGCGCATGGGGACAGCGTGGCGCAAAGCGACAGCCGTCAGGTAATGCATACGCAGGTGGCACAGTACCAGGAATCGATGGTAGCCTTTTGACATCTGTTTCAAGGCTTGGCATCGTCTTTAAAAGCGCTGTTGTATAAGGATGCTGTGGATTTAAAAAGAGCTCTCTTACTGGGGCCTCCTCGACAATCTGTCCCGCATACATCACCATAACGCGGTCAGCTGTCTCTGCAACAACGCTCATATCATGGGTAATGAATAAAATGGCTGATCGATGCTCTTCCTTCATTTTTAGCATCAGCTTTAAAATCTGTGCCTGAACCGTGACATCAAGTGCAGTTGTTGGCTCATCCGCAATCAATAGCTGCGGATTATTTGACATTGCGATGGCAATCATAACGCGTTGTCGCATCCCGCCTGAAAGTTGGTGAGGATATTCAGCGATGACCTTTTCTGCATTCGCAATCCCGACTTCTTTTAAAAGCTGTAGCGCTTTATTCCATGCCTCTTTTTTCGATACCTTTTGGTGTCTTCGTATGCCTTCAATCATTTGATTGCCAATCGTAAAAACGGGATCTAAAGAGGTCATGGGCTCTTGAAAAATCATACTAATTTCATTGCCTCGTATACGGCTCATTTCTTTATTTTTATAGGTAAGTAGATTTTTACCGTTTAAAGTGATAGAACCTGACGTAATTTCTCCTGGAGGTATAGGCAGCAGCCGCATAATGGCTAAGGATGTAATACTTTTGCCACTTCCCGATTCACCAACCAGTGCAACGGTTTCTCCTTTATGAATCGTAAAATTCACATCTTCCACAACTTTTGCCTCTTTGCCATTTTTTAAATGGAATTTAATTGATAAGTGATTGACCTCTAAAAGCACATCTTTTTCTTTTGGCTGTTCCATATGCGTCCCTCCATCTCAGTGTTGATTAGGTGGTGCATAGCGTATAGCGATATTTTTCATTTGCGTATAGTTTCGCAGTGCAACAAAGCCCTTCTCTCGACCAATTCCGCTTTTTTTATAGCCTCCAAATGGCATTTGAATGCCTCCAGCAGCCCCATAATTATTGACAAATACTTGTCCCGCCTGCACACGACTTGCCACATAGTGAGCCGTATCGATATTTTGTGACCAAATGCCCGCCACTAGACCATAGTCCGTACTATTGGCTAATGCGATGGCCTCCTCTACAGTGGAAAATGTCAAGACGGTTAACACTGGACCGAAAATTTCCTCCTGAGCTAATGGATCATTTGGATCAACACCATCAAGTATAGTTGGCTGAACATAAAAGCCGTTCTCATAGCCTGCCAATGTCAATGGTTCCCCACCCGTCACAACATAGCCATCTACCTTTGCTTGCTGTAATAATGCAGTGATTTTTGTATATTGTTGTTCATTCAGTAACGGTCCCATCTCCATATCTGCTTCACCTGGTCCTACTTGGATCACTTGGAACCTTTGGGCTAATCGGGAAATGAAGGACTCTTTTATACGTTCCTCAATGAGTAAACGTGCCCCTGCTGAACAAGTTTGACCAGCATTTTGAATAATTGCACGTACGACTCCCTCTAATGCCTGCTCCATATTAGCATCCGCAAAAACAATATTAGGAGATTTACCACCAAGCTCTAATGTCACAGGCACAACATTTTCAGCAGCCGCCTTCATCACCGCAATTCCTGTGGGAACAGAACCTGTAAACGTAATATGATTAATATCGGGATGTGAAGTTAAATAAGGACCAACTTCTCGTCCCAAGCCCGTAATATGCTGGAAAATCCCTTTCGGCAACTTATCGGCGAACCATTCTGCAATGGCATGTGTTGTTAGCGGTGTATCCTCCGCACTTTTCACAATGACTGCATTACCAGTTGCTATAGCGGCTGCTACACTTCTTGCCGTAATTTGAATCGGATAATTCCATGGCACAATATGTACCGTAATGCCCACTGGCTCTAGCACTACTGCATTTAATAGTCCATCTTCAATCGGAATTGTATCTCCCATTACCTTATCCGCTGCACCGCCATAAAATTCAAAATAGCGAGCCGCTGCTTCAATATCTGCTCTTGCCTGTGATAAGGGCTTTCCTACATCCCGACATTCTAGTAAACTCCATTCCTCTGCATGCTTACGAATATAATGAGCAAATTCGATCAATAACTGCCCACGTTCATAGGCTTTCCATTGACGCCAGTCCTCTCGTTCAAAGGCTACACGGGCTGCACGTACTGCCTCTTCTACATGTTCTTTACTCGCGTTGCTAATTTGTGCAATCACTTCACCTGTTGAGGGATTCTTAACATCGAGGTATGTCTGTGCATCACCGTGAACCCACTCACCATCTATCAACATAGGAATTTTTTTCATTGTACCCCTCCTATAATCCACGGCCACCATCTACATGTAATGTCGTCCCTGTGACCATGCTTGCTGCATCTGAGAGTAAATAACTAACAGCTCCTGCAATATCTGCTGGCTTCACCAATCGCCCTAATGGCACAGATTGCACAAAGACACTCTGCTTCGTCTGCTCTACATCAGCACCCTGTGCGGCAAATTGACCAAGCATTTGTGTGTCGGCTGGTCCTGGATGAATCGTATTAACCCGAATTTGACTAGATGCTAATTCAATTGCCAATCCTCTCGTAAAGCTCTCTGCTGCACCCTTTGAGGCAATATAAGCCTGTAAGCCTGGTCTTGGTCGCACTGCTGAAATTGAGGCAATTGTAATAATAGAACCCCTTTGCTGTTTTTTCATAAAAGGGACAACGGCCTTTGTTGTGATAAATAAACTTTTCACATTAACATCCATTAAACGATTCCATTCATCCATAGTGACCTCTTCAATCGGTGTAGCTGACTGGGCAATTCCCAGTGCATTAACAAGGCCATCTATTCTGCCATACTTATCAAAAACCTGCTGGCAGATGTCTTGTACACGTTCCTCCTGTAACACATTGACTTCAAAGCATTGAAGGGCATCCTGTGTAATATCTGATAAGGCATCTATGGATAGATCAAGTCCAATAACTCGATTGCCCAGCTTTAATTGCTCGTGAATAATGGCCTTTCCCATACCGCCTCCTGCACCAGTAACCACAACCACCTTTTGCTCAACTGCCATGCTAAACACCTCCTGCTGTTAAAGTTCTATTAATAATTTCCTGACAAATCGCATCGCCCATTTGTGCTGTTGTCGCTTGTCCACCAATATCTGCTGTTTTCACAACGCCTTCTTGCAGCACAGCTGTAATGGCTTTAACAATGAGCTGTTCTAAATCTGGTCTGCCTTGATGGCCAAGCAGTAAGGCAAGCGACCAAATTTGAGCGATTGGATTGGCAATGCCCTTGCCTGCAATATCTGGTGCTGAGCCATGAACAGGCTCAAACATCGATGGAAAATCCTTTTCGGGGTTCAGGTTGGCTGATGGAGATAGACCAAGTCCTCCAACAATAGCAGAGCCTAAATCGGATAAAATATCGCCAAACAAATTCGACGCTACCACCACTTCAAAATTCTGTGGTCGTTCTACGAAATAGGCGACGAGTGCATCGATATAAATGGATTCGAGCTGTAGTGCTGGTGAACTTTGCTTCACCGTTTTGCCTGTATGCTCGTCCCAGAATTTCATCGAATGAATAATGGCATTCGATTTTGTCGCACTTGTTATTTTGGTTTTACCATGTTGCTTCGCATAATCACAGGCAGCATGGACAATTTTTTCAATCCCAATTCGCGTCATGATTGTATTTTGAATCGTCATTTCCTGCGGCTGCTGTTGGTACAGTCGACCACCACTGTCCGAATATTCACCCTCTGCATTTTCACGGAAGATCACAAAGTCAATTTCTTTGCCGTTAGCTAAGGGCGACGCTATTCCAGGCAGCGATTTAATAGGACGGAAATTCACATATTGCTGAAAATGCTTTCGAATGGGCATAATTAATTCCCAAACAGTAACATCATCGGGCACACGAGCATCGCCAATAGCCCCAAATAAAATCGCATCATATGTTTGAAGTGTTGCTAGTGCATCATTAGGCATCATACAGCCATGCTGCACGTAGTAATCGGAGCTCCAAGGAAAGATGGTTGTTTCAATTTGTAAGGAGCTATGTTGTTCTTGCAAACAATTTAAAACTTTTAACGCTTCCTGCATAACCTCTTTTCCTATGCCATCTCCTGGTATTACTGCTATTTTAATAGCCGTCATTGTGCATCACCCGCCAAAAATTTTAATGCTGCTAAACGGTAAATGGCCGTTGTTTCTGCCAATTCTTCAATATCCACATACTCATTGATTTGATGAGGGATTTCTCGATCTCCTGCACCAACCGTTACAATCGGAATTCCATGCACATGAAGAAACGTACCATCTGTCGCGCCTGGAACACCGTTATATTTTGGTTCCTTTTCTGTTACCTCTCCCACAGCTTCATAAATAGCCTGTACAACAGGGTCTTCCTTTGCTGTTGCTGTTGCAGGTCGGTTATCAAGAACCGTCAGTTCTACTTTGAAATCAGGATCATCCGCTTGTAATCGTTTAATAATCGCTTCAATCTTACCCAGCAGTTCATCATGGTCCTGCGCAGGCACCGTACGAATATCGAGTGTTGTCATACAGTGATCAGGAATGACATTGATTTGCGCATCTCCCTTCACAGGCGCTCGTAAAATGGTTGGTGTAATAGATGGCCAATTCAGCATTGGATCACGCCCTAATCGTGCTTGCTCCTCTTTTTCCAGCTTTTCAAGCTCTACGATGAAACGTGCCATACGCCAGTTAGGATTGATGCCACTCCACGAAATCGCACCATGCGCCATTTTACCGAAAATATCTACCTGTAAACGAATAGCCCCGCGTTGTGCAATACACACATTATTTTCCTGTGGCTCACAAATAATCGCACCATCCACACCATCGGCCCAGCCATTTTTAATAAAATGCTTAATGCCTAGCATAAGCCCTTCTTCATCACATGGAATACATAAAATAATTTTGCCCGTAAACGCCTCTTGATCTAGTAGCAATGACTGACAAGCTGTAATCATACAAGCAAGATTCCCTTTTGTATCATTCGTTCCCCTGCCATACATACGCCCATCTACAATTTCTGCTCCAAATGGATCATAGGCCCAAGCCTCTCGATTGCCCTCTGTCACCACATCCGTATGTCCTTCGAAAAGTAATGTTTTCCCAGGCTTGCCCGAATCAATAATACCAATGACATTTGGTCGCCCTGGCACAACCTCCTCGATATGCGTCTCGATGCCAATATCTCGTAAATACGCCGCTACAAAAGTTGCCACCTCTTGCTCATTGCCCTTCGGATCGTTCTCACGGTAAACGCTTTCAATGCGCACGAGCTTCTGTGTTAAGGCGATGACCGTCTCACGATCTCGCACATACGATTTTGTTGTCTTTAAACTAGTTACTGTCATGCAAAGGACCCTCCTATTTTTAAAGAATATTCTGAATTTATGTTATTTTAACATTGTCCTTTCTCTATGAAACTAGACAATATGTTAATGATTCAAAGAACGCCTTTAACTTTTTGTTTAGCAATAAATCACTAGAAAAATACATTTTTTTCTGTTTTACACGGTTTTTCGATCAATCTATCGAATGAATGAGAGTATTATTTTTGAATTTTGAGGTAGTTAGAGATTTTTAGTTTGGAAGAGGGCAATTCTTTTTTTGAGCGGAATTACTTTTATTTGGAGCGGGTTCCCACTTCTTTGGAGTGGTTCGCTCACTTCTTGGAGAGGACCTATCACTATTCAGGAGCAACCTCATTCACTTATTAGAGCAAACGCCAACCATTACAAAATAGAAAAAACCAGCATTTGCTGGTTTTTCCTGATTATTGTTGACGGGATTCGGTCATTTGCTTCCAAACCGAGCCTTTTGCTTCTTCGCCTTGTTCGATACGGGCAATGGCCATTTTCACTTGTAGCTTCACTTCGAATTCTTTGTCATCCTCGGCAGCCTTTAATGCTGGTAAGGACTGTTCTGTGCCGACCTCATATAAATACATGGCTGCACGCCAGCGAACCAATTTGTTTTTGTCCTGTAAGGCTTGCAGCATGGCTTCTTCAAATTCTACAAAGCCAAGGTCACTCATGCAGTCACCTGCTGTTCGGCGTACTGCTGCACTTTTATCTTGTAGGGCTTTTTCTAAATAAGGGACAACTGCCACATCCTCAATCATGCCTAAGTACACCGTCGCTAGTCGACGGATAGACATTTGTTCATCCTGTAAGGCTAAATCTAATAGCGGTAGATCGTCTAGCTCAGGATCAGCCATTTGATCGAGCAATTGGAAGCGTTTCTCCCATTCAGGTTGCTTGAATTGCTCTACTGTCACTTTGAGTTTGTCCGTTTTCACAGCGGCTTTTTCACCATCATTATTGATCGCTGTAACAATTTCCGCTAAACGGTCTGCAGAATAAGTAACATCAATCTCCTGTTTGACTGTTTCAGCAATTTCCTCCAGCTCACCGTAGCGAACCCCATAATCAATCCACTTACGTTGGAAAATATAGTTTTCATCTACTGCTGACTCAATAATTTGATTAAAAGCATCCACAAAACGGTCTCCACAGCTCATACGATATTCGCGTTGGTTATCAAAAACTTTTACTTGTAAAGGTACCTGCTTGTAAAACTGTACATGGACATAAACCTCTCCATAAAATTCATTGGCCATAACCGTTTCTTCTTGTGTTTGGACATCTTCCCCTAACACTTGACGAATACTTGCTAGAATGCCTTCCCATGCATATTTGGCATTGCGCTCAACAGCAAAGAAATCGGCTACATGGTAAACGCCCTTTACTCCTTCAATCGCTAAAATAGCAGCTGCCTCACCTGTTGCTTCGTCTTTATTATCCTTTGTAAAATTATAGCTCTTCCCGAATGGTAGCTCTGTATCAACAACAATCTTCATAGAATTGGGACTTGGCGTCGGTTCAATGGTAATAATCTTCATGTCTATCGCTCCTTATCCGTTAACTATTTCATCTAAATACGACCATCTTTCAATTAGATGCTCATACTGTGCATTTAGCTCATCCAACTTAGCTGTTAATTCCTGTAGCTTGGTAAAATCTGAGCCTGCATTGGCGATTCCTTCTTCGGTCTCCATAATAGCAGTTTCTGTTTTCTCTATCTCGTCTGCAATCGTTTCCCATTCTTTTTGCTCTTTAAACGATAGCTTTTTTTTGTCTGATTTTGGCTTTTCTGTTTTTGGCTTTTCTACTTTTGGCGTTTCTACTTTGACAGCAGCTGTCTGCTCACGTTTCTCCAGATACTCACTGTATAAATCCAGTGTTTCCTCTACTTGTCCCTGACCATCTAGTATCCATAGCTTTTTCGCAATACGGTCGAGGAAGAAACGATCATGGGAAATCGTGATAACCACGCCTGGGAAATGCTCGATGAAATCCTCTAGCACACCTAATGTTTCAATATCTAAATCATTCGTTGGCTCGTCCAATAATAAGACGTTTGGTTGCTCCATCAATAAACGTAATAAATGAAGACGCTTGCGCTCACCGCCCGATAATTTTCCAATTGGAGTACCATGAGCATGCAACGGGAATAAAAAGCGCTCCAGCATTTGAGCAGCTGAGTAACGGACACCCTCTGCATCGGTAATATCATTTGAAGCCTCACGTATATATTCAATCATGCGCTCATTTTCATTCATTTTCGGCAATGTTTGCTTGAAATGTGCCAGCTTGACCGTTGACCCAACAAGAATTTCACCTTGATCGGGTGTCAGCTCTCCTGCTAGCATGTTCAACAAAGTTGATTTTCCTACACCGTTCGCGCCGATAATGCCAATTCGATCACCTTGCTGTAGTAGAAATGAGAAGTTTTCAAGGATTTTTTGCTGGCCAAAGGCTTTCGAAATTTTCTCAGCCTCCAGCACTTTACGTCCAAGACGTGTTGTCGCAAGTCCCATATCCAAGGAAACATCTTCTGTTTTGCGTTCTAGGTTTTCTTCTAGCTTTTCAAAGCGTTGAATACGAGCCTTTTGCTTAGTTGAACGCGCCTTCGCACCACGACGTATCCATTTTAATTCTGAACGATAACGATTGCGATCCTTCTGTGCAGAAGCAGCTTGCATCTCCTCACGAATAGCTCTAGCCTCTAAATAATCACCGTAATTCCCTGTATGACGATACAAGGTTTGATTTGCTAACTCGTAAATATGTGTTGATAATTCATCTAAGAAATAACGATCGTGGGTGATGAAAATCACTGCACCCTTTAATCGTAAGACCATCTCTTGAAGCCATTCTGTAGACTGTACATCTAAATGGTTGGTGGGCTCATCTAATAAGTAAAGATCCGCTGGTTCAATTAACACCTTCGCTAATGCAACACGTTTTTGCTGACCGCCTGATAGCGTTAGTACCTCTTTTTCAAAAGTTTCAATCCCAAGCTTTGTTAAGGCCGTCTTTGCAAGGGCATTGACATCCCATGCCTGCTCTTCATCCATGCGCTGTTGCAGACTAAATAACGTCTTTTGTAAACTTTCGGATGTTGGGTTACTTGCTAGAGCAGCAACCGTTTCCTCATATTGACGATTCAGCTGTAAAATGGGCGAATCGCCTGAAAAGACAGCTTGTAAAACTGTTTCACCTGCCTGAAATGTAGGCTCCTGTGGTAAATAAGCGACACGGTATTTATTCGGACGATCTACTATCATCGAATCCGCTTCCATGTCCCCAGCTAAAATGGATAACAGGGTTGATTTTCCCGTTCCATTTATACCGATTAAGCCTGCCCGCTCTCCCTCATAAATGGTAAATTCAATATTTTGAAAAAGCGTTTTATCGCCCACTGTTTTGGTTAAATTTTGTACAATTAAATGACTCATTCCACTATTCCATCTCTTTCATGTTAGGTATTGTTCATGCCCACACGATTTTTATGTAGACGATTATTGATATCCACTATTCATCATAACACCAAACCGCAGGTAAACAAAGAACAACAAACTATCAACGAACTGGTGGCATGTCCTGTAAATAGGATTCCATAAGCTGACAAAGCTTGATGATTCCTTGTGTTAAGTCGTGGGGTTCAGGATAAGAGTAACTAATTCTTAGATGGTGATATTGTGGCTCTCCTGGATAACAAGCTGAGCTTGGTAAAAAGGTAATTTGGGCTTGTTGAGCCTTCCATAACAGCTCATCCGTATTGCCATTACTAGGTAAAGACACCCAAATATTAAGTCCACCTTTTGGCTCGATCCACGTAACGCCCTTTGGTGCATGCTTATTCAACAATGCAATGGTCTGATCCCTTCTTATCTCTAGTGCAATGCGCAGTTTTTCTAAATGGGCATGCATTCGGTCTGAACGTAAAAATGGAATCAGTGCCTTTTGTGTTAATAAGGGGTTACCCGAATCGGCACTGGATTTGGCAGATAAAAGTCGTTGATGAACGGTACCTTTTGAAAGGATAGCGCCGATTCTACAGCTCGGGGCCAACGTCTTACTAAAGCCTTTTAAATAAATAACATGACCCCTTGTATCTAAAGCTTTCAGAGGTGGTGGTGGTGGGTTATCGTCAAAATAGATTTCATTCCATGAATCGTCCTCTACGATAAGAAAGCCATATTGTTGGGCAAGATCCAGTAACTCGCTCCTTCTCACTTCACTTAAAACTGTGCCTGTCGGATTGTGAAAGGTTGGATTTGTATAGATAAGCTTTGGCTGTTTGCTTAGGCAGAGTGTCGCTAGAAGAGCTGTCTGCATTCCTTCCTCGTCTACTGGTATGGGAATAATGTGGGCCCCCCGATTTCTAAAGACATCGATTGCTGCTGTATATGTAGGGGCTTCGGTAATGACAATATCTCCAGGTCCAATAAATGTTTTAGCCACTATATCTATACCTTGTTGCACACCGTTTGTCACAATAATTTCCTCTGGTGTTGTGGCAATATTACTATATGCTTGTACATAGTCTCGAATTGCCTTTCGTGCATCTTCATCCCCCTGTACCGTTCCATAACGAGCGACAATCTGAGGATCTGTCTGTAATATTTCTACAATTTCATTTACCAAATAAACAGAGGGTAATAACCCAGGGTGGATGGTAGCACTTGAGAATTTGATCGCATACTCCATTCTTTTATTTAACATAGATTGTGAACGTTGAATGTAATCAGGAATGGTTAGTTGCCAATTATAATCACTACGGCTCTCATTTGTGCTTCTTTGTTCTTTGTTTCGAACAAACGCCCCCTTGCCATGTATCACTTCAATATAACCATTTCTTTCTAATAAGGCATATGCCTTACTGACCGTGACAGGGCTCACTTGATTTTCTTTTGAAAAGCTCCGAATAGAAGGTAATTGACTCCCTTCCTGTAAAAATTCTGATCTTATTTTTTCTGCAAGGATAGTTGAAATTTGATCAATTAAAGATTGATCGGACTGACGATTCAGCTTTATTTCCATTGGACCTCCAACTGTTATAGTCTTCATTTGACTGTTATATATATCACTATATAGTGTAGAGGCAGAAATAGCTAAGTTAAAAAGAAGGGAAATGATGATACATGATGAACATGAAGCAAGATCAGGAAAAAATAAAAACGCTTTTAATGGAGGTAGTTGACCATGCAGCCAATTTTTTTACTAATCTGGAGCATAGAGCTGTAACGAACCATTCCTCTAGCCTTCCTACTCCGACACTTCCAGAAGTGGGTGAGGGTGCTCAGGCAACACTTCAATATTTTACAAAGCAATTTGCTGAAGGCTTAAATAGTAGTGTAGGCTCAAGGTACTTAGGTTTTGTCACAGGTGGATCTACCCCTGCTTCGATTGTCGGAGATTGGTTAGTAAGTGTTTACGATCAAAATTTATCCCATTCTAAGGGCTCTATTGCAGGTTCAATGGAGCTTGCAACAATTGACATGCTTAAGGAGTTATTGCTATTAAGCGATGATTATCGAGGAACATTTGTCAGTGGAGCTACGATGGCTAATTTTGTAGGACTTGCTCAAGCAAGGGAATGGATTGCACAACACTATGGAAAAAACACTGCGCTGGATGGTCTTTATGGTATCCCTCCAATAAAGATTGTGAGCGGAACGCCCCACTCAAGTATTGTCAAAGCAACTTCTATGCTTGGCATGGGGAGAAATTCCATTCATACTATCCTATGCCTAGAACAGCGAGAAGCCATTGACATCACAAAATTACAGCAGTTTCTTGAAGCAAATCCACATGAACCTTGTATTGTTGTAGCAAATGCTGGAACCGTCAATACGGTTGACTTTGATGATTTACAAGCAATTGGCGAGCTAAAAAGGCGGTACCCTTTCTGGCTTCATATCGATGCGGCTTTTGGTGGCTTTGCAGCCTGTTCACCAAAGTATCGTCACTTTGTCGAGGGCATGAATTATGCAGATTCTATTACAATTGACGCACATAAATGGCTGAACGTCCCTTATGATGCCGCTATGCAATTTACCCGTCATCAATCGTTGCAAGCAACCGTTTTTCAAAATAATGCTGCCTATCTTGGTAGTTCCCTTGAAAATCCAGATTTCTGTGATCTTACACCTGAAAATTCACGTCGTTTTCGTGCGCTACCTGCTTGGTTTTCTTTACAGGCCTATGGTAAATTGGGCTACCAACAATTAATAGAAGAAAATATATTACTCGCACAACAGCTTGGTCAAAAAATAGATGACAGTCCCTACTTTACATTGCTAGCACCTGTTCGACTGAATATCGTGTGCTTCGCCGTCAATCATGAGGCACTGACAGCTGAAATGAACCAACAATTTTTAACAACTTTAAATCAACAAGGCAAAGTATACATGACGCCAACTGTCTACAAAGGTATGCCAGCTATTCGTGCGGCTTTCAGTAATTGGCGTACTTCCCAAGCAGACCTGACAATCATTTGGGAAGCATTAACAACAGCGATATCCTCCTATTTTAATGAATCCATCTAAGCTATTAAATGGTAATGGAGTAGCATGATGAAGGATTCCTCATTTGTTGCGCCTCCAATAATTCACTACAAAACTAAAATGCTACTTGCCATAGGAAATGCACGCTTCATTATTTTTGTACTACGAAGACCATAGCCGAATGAAGCACAAAAACCGCCCTTCAAATTGAAAAGGCGGTTTTTGTGCTATGTGCTATTGACCGATTTCGTGCTGGAGTTGCTTTAAAAAACTTTCCATAAATTGATGACGTTCAAGTGCCATTTGCTTGCCCTTTTCCGTCACCATTAAATCTTTTAACAGTAATAATTTCTCATAAAAATGAGTAACAGACGCGGTATTGTTTTGACGATATTCTGACTCTGACATATTTGTGCGTGCTTCTTCTTCCTTATCATAAAGCTTGCGACCTTTTGCGCCACCATAAGCAAATGTTCTGGCAATGCCAATAGCACCAATCGCATCTAAACGATCTGCATCTCGGACGATTTTTGCTTCCAATGATGTTGCTTCTAGCTCATTCCCACCATTAAATGACACCTGAGCAATGCAATCTCGAATATGCTGCTTTTTACCCTCACTAACAGGTAATTCCGCAATAAGCTGTTCTTCCTTTTCCTTGCTATCGGTATACTTTTTGTCACTGACATCATGTAAAAGTACCGCTATTTTCACAACTTCTTCATCTGCTGTTGGCTCGCTATGTAGGATAGCTAATGCATTTTGATAGACACGTTCAATATGTTGAAAATCATGACTAGCATCAAATTGCTCATATATTTCACGTACTTTATTCATTAAATGATTCATAGTCTACTCATTCCTTTCCTACAAAATTATACTGTATTTTATTACATAAGAGGTAATCTAGAAAAATTAAAAATCAAACCCATTTCAATTGACTAATTTTTCAGAATATTGTATGATAAACGTACAGAACAGCTATTTGTTCTGTACCTCATATTTTTCAGCAATGTACAACAGCTGTGTGTTTAACAGATTTAACATTAACTTCAGCGGGCTTACAATTGAATAACCTGTTTAAAAGATGACGTGCGTATTGAAAACCTATCATCTAAACAAATAAAAGTGAACACTTTCCCTTAGAAATTCTTTGTTTAACCCGCATAGCCAACTGTACATGCCGAAAATGTGAACAACAAGTTAGTTTGTTGCATGACCAAAAGGATTTCGCCAGTTGTAGCAGAAGTGCATTGTTTTTTCATTACTGGTTGTTACCTTCTTCTAGTCAATACCTTGATTATGTATGAACGTAGCTCCTCCCTTTAATGAAAATCGTACACGATAATTGCTTACAGCTTGTGAATACCACGTTCGATGAGTTGTGCAAATCAGTAAGAAATTCATTTAAGCCATCAATGTATGAAGTGAAAAAGGAAGTAGGAACGATTGTGATAAAATGTATTACCATCCCGCTGAAGGACAAATAAAAGCTGCCCATCTTACATTCAAGTAGATGATGGCAGCTTTTACTGTTTTATTTTCTTACTTTATAGAACGCCTTTGATCACTTCATCAATTTCCCGCAATAGTGCTTCGTTTTGCATAGTTGTACTTAATTTTAAGTTAGACTGGTCTACATGAATCACTGCGACATGCATCCCCTCTTTAATACTTGCACTTGGCACTGGCATCATTTTTTCTATATCGAACGTCATGATGAGGTCTGGGAATTTGGATTGTACCTGCCCTTCCTTCGCTAATGTCATGTACTCATTCCAGAACGTCAGATGGTAATCACCCACTGATAATTCCCCTACATCGAAGCCATTTTCCTTTGTTAACGAATAATTTGTGACAGCGCCTGATACGATGTGCATGCCATTCAAATACTGCAACACTTGGGCTAGCTTTTCTTCAAAGGTTTGCCCATTTAAGAAGCGATAGCCAAGCTCTATGGCCATAGTGATCGCTTTTGGTGCGCCATGTTTTTGTAAATAGTCAATCGTTACAGGATTTCGAGTGACCCCGACTAGCCCGCCTGCTAAAATAGAAGCTTGGCGTGCTGTCTTTGCAGTGCTGTGTAAATTCCCTTCCACAAAGCCTTGGACGGCGAAGTCATCTTTTCCTCCTGCATAAAATTGTACAGATTGGTATTCCTGTTGTTCATGGAGATTTAAAGAACCCATGATGCCCGTTGGATGTGCTCGTCCATTACAGGGAGCATCCACAACAGGTACTTGTAATAAGACTGACTGCAACCAGCCATTGATCGTCGTGATGGCACCATTTTCATTTGTAATGATGCCCTTTAGACGTTGATTGACATGGTTGTTCATACTGCGATAGCTCCAACAAAGCTGTTCATTTGAAATATATTGATCGGCCGCTGATGGCGCACCTACCATTGCCACACAGGCAACTAAATCTTCTTGGTCTAATTCAGTAATATCCACGATTTGAGGTTCGCCTGCTGCAAAGATTTCCTCCACTAGCTTGAGTCCTTCCTCTAGGAGACCACCGCCGCCTCCGCCAAGGATTGCTCCTCCATAAACGGCCGCAATCCCATCCTCATACGATAATCCTTTCGCCATTCAGCATGACTCCTTTCTATTTCCCTATTTTGATAATAGAAGTGAAGAAGCTATATAAAGCATCTCCAGCAATAACACCTGCTGCAAATACTGTCATTTCAGATTCTCTCTTACCTTTCGTCACATATGTGAAAATAACACGTAGTAAGATACCCACTAGGACAGCCCAACCAGCAATTGGATTGACAAGTAATAGACCTGTTGCAAATAAGATACCCATTTGACGTTTTGAACCACCAATTAGCTGAATTAATGCACCTGGAATCGCCCAAATCATTAATTGTTTCGCTACATCGCCTGTAACGCCTGATTGAATTGTTGCTGCATACACATGGTTAACAGGTGCTACTAAATCCTGTGCAAAATAAGATTTATAGGATAGCAATACTACAACTGCGGAAATTGCAAAAGCTAGCATACCAGCAATCAATTGTTGCTTGCGACCTTCTTTTTCTAATGCAACATCACTACCATTACCACGTAAAATGAAACCTGTTTTTAAGTCATAGCCCATATCCGCAAATGCTACCCCTGTAGCAGCACTATACCCTGCTAGTAATGCAAGTGCTGGAGCGGGGAAACCAATTAAAATACCAACAATCAGTGTAATAAATGCCACTGCAAATGCAGGGAACCAACCCGCATGCATCGCTGCGATACCTACAATTAGCTCATGGACAAATGCAGCAATCGTTGCAAAGATGATGAATCCTATTAACATACCGAAAGACATGTGTGAAATAATACCGCCTAAAATAGCGATTAATAGAGCAATGGCTAAATATGCTATAAACCCAACACCAAATGCTTGTCGAATTTCTTTTGCATCTTTTGAATAGCTTAACTCTTCTGACTTTTTAGCCGACTTTTTATTCAATAAAGCAAAAGCTACTTGGAAAAGTGCTACAATCCCAGCACCAATCATAACGCCATGTGGAATATAGTAAGCATTTAAGTCAACATTAAATAATTGAACAGAATAGCCTCTTAATAAAAGCCCAATCCCAAACATCGTCAGTGCCCAAATATTACCGATGAACGCTACCCCAAAAGCTGACATTGGAATTTTCAAAACAGATCCCACGATACCAATTAACACGCCACCAATTAATACCTTTGCATTCTTACCGCCTTTATCGCCCGCCTTAATGGCTTCAGCTGTTGCAATCCCTGGTGGCCAAGTACCTGCTGCTGGGAAAATCTTTGTATCGAAAAATTTATATAATAATAAAGCATCAACAAACATCGCTAAAATAACACCGATAAACAATGGTAATACTAAATTTTCATAGCCTAATACATATGGAATACCAATTGGCAACATTAAACTACTTGCTGCACTGAACGTTGCTGCCGAAATGGCAGTTTGAATAATATTTTGTCTGTGTACAGATTTAAAGGCAATTAGCTTGCCAATCGGTATTCTTCCAAGAATCATCGCAAATATTGCCCCAACGATTGATGTATTGGCAGAAATCCCTAAAGTCGTAATCAGCTGTATCCCAATAATTGCCCCCACAACAGATGTTAAGACGATCATTAGTAGAGTTACAGGCTCTAAAGCCCTTGGATGTAATACTTTATTATTCATAGTGTCAGCTCCCCTATTGTTGTTATAATTTTGAAATGTGTGATTGTATTTGCTGAGCTACTTTCACTAACTGTTCAAGCATATTTTTCTCCCTTTGATCATCTAAATCATATACTAACCCAGAAATTGTAAGAGATGCAGTGATTTCCTTTTTATAGTTAAATAACGGTACACTAATGCCAAATGCATGTTCATTATACTCCCCGATGGTAACACACCAGTTGTTTTGGCGAATTTGTTGCAGCTCTTCCTTTAATGACGCTAGGAAAGAAACCTGCTCTTCCTTCGATTGTTCCTCATGAAAGAAGGCCATTAATTCCAGTTGCCTGTCCTCGTCTAAATAAGCAAACATGACCTTACAGGAAGCACCGATGTAAAGGGGTGTCTTTGTTCCTAAAGACACCGCATACTTTACATTTTTATTGCTTTCGGCTATTTTCGTTGTGACACCGTATTCATTGTCCATATAAGTAAGAAATACTGATTCATTGATTTCACTGGCAAGATTTTGCATCAATTCATAAATGGTCGAGTGAGGGTCTTTTGAATTCGATAACACATCATAAAAAAGGTACATTTTATAACCTAATTTATATTTTTTCGTGTGTTCATCCTGTATTAAATAACCCGCTTCTGTAAATGTATTAATGGTTCTTTGCACGACACTTGTCGGCAGTTTCATCATGCGTGAAATTTCACGAACACCTAATGCATTTTCTGTCGTTGCAAAGCATTCTAGTATATCCAATGAGTTTTTTAATGTCTTGACAGTCATCTATTTCTCCCTTTAAGCGTTTTGATAACCGTATCGCTCTTTCGCTACATCTACAGAAATATATTCATTTAATAGATCACGTTCAATGGCCTCTGAGCTTCGTTCATGTGGAGGACCATAACCACCACCAGTAGCTGTCACAAGCTCAATACGATCGCCTTTTTGCAATTCATAATTGGCAAGTACGCCCACTGGTCCAATTTTTGTTCCATCCTTTTTATGAATGATTAAATAGTTGTGAGAGCCTTCTCCACCACCATTTAAGCCGAATGGCGCGAATTGATGTCTACCTAAGTTCACAGAAACCCTTTGACCATCATGATTGACTGTATAAACGCGGCGAACACCTAAGCCACCTCTAAATTGACCAGCACCAGCACCGTCACAATTTAAGCTATATTCATCAATTTGAATACCGTATTTTGTTTCTGCAATTTCAACTGGAAGATTATATGTTTCACCATCTCCCATACAATATTGCCCGCTTTGCCCATCCTCGTCATTCGCTGCTCCCCAGCCACCAACAGATGGCTCAACAATTAGGAATGACTCATCATTTTCAGGATTTTTTCCTGTGAGAATAAACGTACAAACAGATTGTAAATGCCCTGCAGATAAGCGTTCTGGTAAATGCGGCGCAAGAGCTTTCCAAATTAGATCAGCTGCCCCAATACGTGCCTCAAAATTCATCGACACAGGATGTGGACGTTTAGCTGAAACAATCGAATTATCATCTGTGATAATCGTTAAGCGTTTAAAGACACCTTCGTTAATTACGTCAATATCGCCAAGTAATGCTAGGAACATAACGCGCACACTTGCCATTAAACCAAACTGAGAACAGTTCATTGGCACATTGACTGCAGGATGTGAGCCTCTGAAGTCACAAATAAACGCCTCATCACTAATTGTGACTTTCACTTTTATTGGATAAGGTCCACCCTTTAATGGGTCCCCTTCAATATAGTCCTCCGCATAAAATTCACCTTTAGGTAGGTGTTGAAGCTCATACTCTACTATTTTCTCACCCTTGTCCAATAATTTTTGAATGGACAATTTCACCGATTCCGCTCCAAACTTCTGACAAAGCTCTGCGATTCGTTTTTCACCTGTTTTTAAGGCGGCTACTTGTGCAAACATATCACCGATTGAAAGCTCTGGTAAACGAACATTCGTAGAAATGATTTCATAGACTGCATCGTTCAACTCACCTTGATGATAAAGTTTGACACCTGGTAGCTGTAAACCTTCCTGATAGATTTCATTAGAATTACTTGTAAACGAACCAGGGTCCATGCCACCTACCTCTGTCCAGTGTGCTTTATTCGCAGAGTACGCAATAATTTCACCGTTGTAGAAAATAGGGAGAACTAAGCCCACATCCGATAAATGCGAGCCACCTCCAACATAAGGGTCATTGATAATAATGACATCACCTTCGTGTAGTTTTTTCCCATTATCAAACTTTTCAATTACACGCTGTACCATTGGACTTAACATCCCAATAAAGCTAGTTACACCGTTTCCTTGACTAATTAAGTTACCCTTGGCATCTGTTAAACCACAAGCATAGTCTAATACTTCATAGATAACTGGACTCATAGAAGAGCGTGCTAGAGCTATAAACATCTCATCGCCTATCGCTAGCAATGAATCTTGAATAATTTCTATTGCAAAAACATCTTTTTTCATGTTTTATTTCCCCTCCATCTCTACTATCAAATTGCCGTATTTATCAATTTCAATTGATTGATTATTATTGATTACGACCGTAGATGTTGGATTTTCTACAATTGCAGGTCCTGTAATGACATAGCCAGGTACTAATTTTTGTTGGTCATAGACATTGACCTCTATCCAACCTGTTCCCTTCACATATAAATTGCGTTGTGCCTTGATACATGTAGAATTGTCGATATGAGAGAAGTCTAGCTCTTTAAATTGAACCGCCTCATCTTTCCCGTAGATTGTAAGATGTAAGTTGACTAACTCAATTGGTGTGGCTGGTAATTCAAAAGAAAACTCTTGTTTATGTTTGATGTGGAAGGCTTCAGCTAATGCAAGTAGCCCCTCTTCATCAAGCGTAATAGCTGATGCGTTTAATTTAACAGCATGCTCTTGACCTTTGTAGCGTAAATCATAATTAATTTCAAAATAATAATGATCCTTTGATAATGGTGCATCTGCATAGGCATTGGCAATGACTTGATCAATATTTTCTTGAATAGCCGCAAGATGGACTTTGTCAAAGTTCATTAAACTTGTTTGAATGTAATCTTGTCGATATTCGGTCATCATCATTCCTAATGCTGAGAAGACGGACGAGCCATAAGGAATAATGACTTTTTTCATACCAAGCTCTTCTGCTAAATTAATCGCATGTAGTGGACCACCACCACCAAATGCCACCATTGTAAAGTCTTCAGGATCGTAGCCTTTACGAATAGAGATCAGCTTCAGTGCATTTAACATATTGGAGTTTGCAATATCTAAAATACCTTGTGCTGCTTCTTCTGCTGACACATTAAATGGTTTCGCAATTGCTTCAACAAGAGCCTCCTCCACTTTGTCAATGGATACTGGGTTATCAAAGTTTGCTAAGGATAATCTTCCTAAATAAACATTGGCATCTGTAATTGTTGGCTGTGTATTCCCTAAGCCGTATGCTACAGGCCCTGGCTTTGCCCCAGCAGAATCTGGTCCAACCTTTAATGAGCCAAACTGATCTACACGTGCGATAGAGCCACCGCCATTTCCTATTTCCACAATATCCACTACAGGTGTTTTAATTGGATAGCCCGCAAATTTTTCATTTCTTTCAATATAGTAATCTGTTGTAACATTGACTTTGCCATCTGTAATAAGCGAACATTTTGCTGTCGTCCCACCAACATCAAAAGCTATGATATTCGATTCATTTAAAAGTTGACCTAATTTAGCTGCCCCAAACATCCCTGCTACAGGTCCAGATTCAACGAGGTTGATTGGTAGCTCCATTGCTTTATCAAAGCTTGTAGTCCCGCCATTCGATTGCATAATTTTTAAATGGTCTGTAATGCCAATTGTGCTTAATTTCTCTTTTAGGCTTTTTAAGTAGGCATGTGCAATTGGCTTTACATAAGAATTAAGGACTGTTGTGTTTGTTCTTTCATACTCACGGTATTCTTTAATCGTTTCACTTGAAAGTGTGATATATACGTCAGGCCAAATTTTTAAAATGGCTTCTTTTAACTGTTGTTCATGAATTGGATTTTTATAGCCGTGTATCAAGGAAATGGCAATCGCCTCAACACCTAATTCCTTAAATTTATATACGATCTCGTCAACTTCCTCGGTATTAAGCGCTTTCATAATATTTCCTTTAAAATCAATTCGCTCATCAATTTCTTGACGTAAATAACGCTCTACAAATGGTTCTGGCTTTTTATATTTAAAGTTATATAAGTCTGGTCGATTTCCACGAGCAATTTCTATAACATCACGGAAACCCTTTGTTGTAATTAACCCAACTACGCCCCCTTTTCTTTCCGTTAATGTATTGATGATAACCGTCGATCCATGAATAAATGATTCAATGAAAGAATCTTCCGTTACATGTCGTCCTAATACATTTAATATGCCATCCTCAAAGTGACCAGGTGTCGTATGTCCCTTATCAAAATGAAGATTTCCTTTTTCATCTGTGAAAACTAGGTCAGTAAAAGTACCGCCAATATCTGTTGCGATTTTCAAGACTTCATCCCTCCGTGTTCCTATAATCGGTACAGTGTTCCGAATTAGAATTAAATAAATTATATTTAAAAGAAAAAGAAAATTCAATGTATTTTTTAAATAAAAATTCATTTGACAATTGTCCTTCGTTGTAAAAACCCGCTCTATCTTTCCAATATCAGAGAACTATTTATAAAAAATACCAAATACATTTATATAAGGAAAGTTCTCGTGATTTTTGTGCAACATAAAAAAGATCCTAGTTTTCACTAGAATCTTAAAATCACTTAAAAAAATTAATTTTTGCGAATTTTTACTCAAGGGGTAGAGGCAGGAAGCATCCGAAATTTCACTTTTATACCATGTTTGCATTGTAGATAGTCGATGAGTTAGGCCACTTCCAACGAACCAAATTTACCAAAATTATCAATAAAAAAAAGCTGCCGATTTAAGTAGGCAGCTTTTAATATCATTTAGAACAATCCTACCGCATGTCCTTCGTTGTCGACATTCATGCGTAGAGCAGCTGGTGCTTTTGGAAGTCCTGGCATTGTCATAATATCGCCAGTTAGACAAACTAAGAAGCCTGCACCAAGCTTTGGAATAACTTCACGAATTGTGATGGTAAAGCCTTCTGGACGACCAAGTAAACTTGGTTGGTCTGATAAAGAATACTGGGTTTTCGCCATACAAATTGGAAGGGAGTCCCAACCAAATTTTTCGATTTGGGCAATTTGTTTTTTGGCTTGGTCTGTAAATTGTACATCTTTCCCGCCATATACCTTTTGCACAATCGTACGTACCTTTTCTTCAATCGACTCCGTTATATCATATAAAGGAGAGAAGTTGTTTTCTTCCTCTAGCACAGCTAGTACTTGCTCAGCTAAGGCTAGACCACCTTTACCGCCCTCTTCCCAGACATTTGTACGGGCAATGCGAACATGATTTTCTTGACACCAGTTTAGAACGGCTTCTAGCTCAGCCTCTGTGTCCGTAATAAAACGATTTAACGCAATAATTGGTTCAACGCCAAATGTACGAACTGTATCTACATGTTTAGCTAAATTCTCAATCCCTTGTAGAAGTGCTTCCACATTTTCGCCTACAAGCGCTGTTTTCGGTACACCTCCATGCATTTTTAAGGCACGAATTGTCGCTACAATGACAACTGCGCTTGGTTTAAAGCCTCCCTTACGAGCTTTAATGTTCATGAATTTTTCAGCACCTAAATCAGAGCCGAAGCCCGCTTCTGTCACCACAATATCAGCTAGCTTACGAGCGGTTTGTGTCGCCATAATGGAATTACAGCCGTGAGCAATATTCGCAAATGGACCACCATGGATAATAGCAGGTGTTCCCTCTAATGTTTGAACTAGGTTTGGCTTAAAGGCATCTTTTAATAATAGTGTTAAGGCACCCTCTACCTGTAAATCACGCACAAAGACAGGCTCACGCTCGAAAGTATAGCCAATCACGATACTAGCGATTCGCTCACGTAAATCCTCAATGCTTGTTGCTAAACAGAATACTGCCATAATTTCAGAGGCAACCGTAATATCAAAGCCATCCTCACGCGGCATGCCTTGAACAGGACCACCTAATCCCACCACTACCTTACGAAGGGCACGATCATTTAAGTCCATGACACGCTTCCAAATAATGCGTCGTGGATCAATGTTAAGTGTATTACCTTGGTGGATATGATTATCAATAAATGCGGATAAAGCATTGTTAGCTGTTGTAATCGCATGAAGGTCGCCAGTAAAATGTAAATTAATATCCTCCATTGGTATAACTTGTGCGTAACCTCCGCCAGTTGCGCCACCTTTTACGCCCATAACTGGACCTAATGATGGTTCACGTAATGCGACCATCACCTTCTTATCTAATTGATGAAGGGCATCTGCTAGTCCAACAGTCACAGTCGACTTTCCTTCACCAGCTGGGGTTGGACTAATAGCTGATACTAATACTACCTTTGCATCCTCGCCCTGAGCAGTAATTTTTAATGGGTCGATCTTTGCTTTGTAGCGGCCATACTGTTCAAGAGCATCCTCTGGAATACCCGCAGCATTGGCAATTTCCGTAATAGGTTTGATCACTGCTTGACTAGCGATTTCTAAATCTGATAATGGTTGATTTTTCGTTGTCATTTGGCATCCTACTTTCTATGTTGTTCATTTCCATTATAGTCTTAATTGTGAAAAAAAAGAAAGCCAGATATGCAAGCATTTCGTCAATCAATTGACATCTTTGTTCAATTCCTGTATGTTCTAAGAGAAAATGCAATTTTTTCACATTTTCTCAATGAGTGCACCATTTATTTAACTTTATTTTACATTCAAGCGCATTGGAGGCGAATGCTTATGCAACAGGGGATCGTAAAGTGGTTCAATAATGAAAAAGGTTATGGCTTTATTGAATGTGATGATGGCGAAGATGTATTTGTTCATTTTACGGGCATCCAGGAGGAAGGCTTCCGTACACTTGAAGAAGGTCAAAAGGTTTCATTTGATGTTGTGGAAGGCAATCGTGGACCCCAAGCATCAAATGTTGTAAAACTATAAGCATAATGGGGCTATCCATGTAGTTCCAGATTAGCAGCGGATTAGGAAATGCATCGTTTCCTTCATCCGCTTTTTGTATTGTTTTATAAGCTGAATGCCCCCTCCATGTTATAATAGAAGTAACAATACGTAAGGAGGGATCTCGATGCAAAAACAAAATAAACCCATGACTGAAGTTATTTTGAAGCATAAAGAACGACAAAGTGTAGCAGAATTTGCAGCAACACTGGAAACGATTGCAAAAAAGCTTAAAGAAAATGGTGAATTCACTTTTGTTCAAGACACAGAGCCAACAGTTGTCAGCCCAAGTGAACAGCTCAAAATCGAATACTCCTATACAAAAAAGGGCGACAAGCATTCATTTGAAATTGAATTTGATTGGTATACAGGTACAGAAACACCGAAAAAAATGACAATTGAATAATAATTGGCAACGAAAATCCACTTCTCTGATGAAGTGGATTTTTCCATATTGTTGAATTAAAGATCATGTCACTGCTAAAACTTTTTAGCAAGGTGAGGGGGTGATTTCGCTCCAGGGTCTCCTCTATAACGCTAAATCCACAGGAAAGCAAGTAGCCAGCATAATAAATTCTATTGATGGTTTTGTTTTTCAATACTTATGTAAAAAGGCGAGAGCAAAAGTGTTTCAGCCCATAAAAATACCGAGCTATCCACTAAAACGCTTACGAAGTGTTTCGGAATAGTTCGGTTTTTCTAGTTATCATGTTTGTTAATGTAAAGATTATTCGGCTTAATGAAGGTCCCTGTTAGTGATGTTCCAGCCTTTTCTCCTTATCGATTTATCCAATAAAAAGCACCAGGGCAAACTAAAGTTTCCTTTGTTCGTTTAGAATCCTTTAATGTCACACCAAATGGTCCCTCTTTGACATGACCAAGTGTCATTGTCATCGCGCTCTCTTCCTCATAGAAATCTAAACGCATATTCGGTAGCTGTAGTGACATATACTGCTCATATTGCGTAGGCACTGGTAGCTGTAACACCTCTTGCCACAGTTGTACTGTTGCCTGCATGTCCTTGACGTAGAATTGGACGGATTCCATGGTTATAGCCTGTTTGACATCAATGGCACCACTTGCCTTTAATTGAACCAAACGCTCTTCATCTGCCTCCGCCCATTCAATCAAAAATGGAAAATCAATTGGCAGATCTGGCTTACCAAAATGCAATAGCTTCCATTCTACCACAGTGCCATCTGGTCTTGTTCTGCTACATGCATCTGGTCCATATACTTCATAGCCCAATGCTCGCAAGCGTCGACCCTCTTCCTCAATATTTTTTGTGCGCAGAGCAATTCGAGAAAATCCCTGGCGCTCTTGATCACGTTTAAACGTATAATGTAGGGAATATGGGTATTGTGCCGCTTGCTCAAATAAATCACGATCATAGATAGCAATTTGTTCAATATAGCTTAAGCCAAAGTAGCTTAACGTATTATAAGTCCCCCACATCGTGTGCTGCCCACCATTCACTGTATGGACATTTCGTTTATTGAAGAAAACCTTTATATTTTCTGGTGATTCCACTTGATGAACCAAATGATCAAAATATAAAGTCATGGCCATTCCCCTTTCTTTCCCCATTACCTTTACCTGTATGTTTGATTAGTTTAAAATTTACTCAAGAAAAGGAGTTACTAGTAGGATATGAAAAAAAGTTTCGTTTACCTACAAACTCCGTTCACTAATTTCATAAAGAGGTGATTTGAATGACAGATTTAGTAGCTGCTTTTAAATTGGCATTAGGTAATTATCCTACAGGCGTAACAGTTGTCACGACATGTCATGACACAAAACCGATTGGCTTAACCGTCAATTCCTTTGCATCTGTTTCAATCGACCCGCTCCTTATTTTGTGGTCACTCGATAAAAAATCTCAGCTCCATCCTTATTTCACGACTTCGCCAAATTTTGCGGTCAATATTTTAGCGAGTGATCAAGAGCATTTATGTACACTATTTGCCAGTAAAATCCCTGATCGCTTTGCACAAGCAAAATGGTCAACTTCCTCTTTAGGACTACCGATTTTACATGATACAGCAGCTAATTTACAATGTAAAACATTTCAGCAAATCGATGCTGGCGACCATACCATTTTTATTGGGCAGGTCGTAGACATTACAAATGCTCAAAAAGAGCCTTTGCTTTATCATCGCCGTCATATCGGTCCCATACCAAAAAGCTTTTATAGCTAGCCTTTACACAAAAAAAGGGCCATTTGTAAGCACAGGAAATCCTTCATGCTTATAGGTGGCCGTTTGACATAAGTTCTACTGAAATCATTGTTATTTTTTCTGCGGAAATCTCTGCTTTTCAAGCCTATTAATTTGCACAATCACACCATCTTGAATCGTAATATGCACTTCACCAAATTCAAGATTTTGAATCGCCTTCGCAATTGCCTCTAGTTTCTTATCATCTACTTTTACTGACTGAGCCATACGATACACCCCTTCTTTTTTATCCTTATTGTTCATAAAGAGGCCAACGCATCAAACTGATTGATAGCCCCTCCTATCTCTCAGACACCATCTGTTGGATTTGGCACCTGTTGTTCGGTTGCCGAGGCTTCATTGGGCCAAGTCCCTCCACCTCTCTTGATAAGAGTACTGCGTTTCTTGAAAATAATTCTATAATTCTGCTATAGGAATGTCAATACAAAATATTAGAAAACCTAGTTGAATACTATGCAATATGTCGTTTAGATTAAAAGACTCCCTATACCTAAAGTATTTTATGCCTAGTCAGTGAGAAATAGATGGCAATCCATTAATTTATTACAAGCTCCATTTCCTCATCATGAATTCAAGTGGGCCTCGATGATGTTTAGTCCTCCACCATACAGAAACCACGACACATCCTAAAAAATAACAGCAGGCATACAGCATGGAAAAAGCAAGTGTTTGGTTCTCCAGCTTTTGGCAAATAATTAGTATTCCAATGCCTATAACAACATGGCCAACATAATGCGTTAAAGACATTTGTCCAGTTAATATGAAAGATTGAATAACTTTATTTTTACATGTCTCTACAAGATAGATGGAGCCAACAATGATAACAATAGCCGAAGCCGAATTAGAGAGGACATACATCATATTCGGTGGAATCGGTCCTGTATCAAATAAATACAATGCACTCTCTACATCTAATAAATGAATGGTTGTCATCTTAATGAATAACGTTGAACAAGTCTCAGTCACGATGACTAGCAATAAGCCTATCACCAGTAAGTTTTTTCTTAATGTATGATTTGTTAAATCTAATGTGCCCATTACCATCCCTATCAGAAAGAAGCAAATCCAGGGGAATAGTGGATGATAGCCATTAAACATCAAATTTCTTATAAATCCAGCTGGTGTCCAAAAATCAAGATACTCTAGTAGCACATATGTTGGATGCCAACCAGCAAGGTAACTAAATTGAATTTGAAGCCATTGTGAAAGGATAAGGATGGCACCAATTATGAAGATCATCATTTTCTTGGATTGGGCAATCAAACAAGCAGCAACAAACATATACACGCCATAATAATGTAAGATATCTCCTGTCCAGCCGATTGCATATAATATAATCCCTATCGTAAATAACAAAAGCGCCCTCTTCCACAAAGTAAGTCGATTTTGACGAAGAAGGATTGGGTCCTTACTCTCTCTAGCCTGACGAGTCATTAAGGCTGTCCCTATTCCTGCTAGCATGACAAATACGGCCGAAGCACGTCCCTCGAAAAGATGTTGGAAGGCCATTAACCATGTTGAACCATTCGTTGTAGAACCTGTTATGACGCCAAAATTGACAATGAACATGCCAAGCATGGCGAGAGCTCTTGCAAAATCAAGACCTTCAATGCGCCGATCATCATTTCTTTTTGTCATCTTTGCCCCCTTGGATAACGCTATTCACTGCCTCCTTCCAAATAGCCCTATAGTTCAATTGGTTGCCTGTTAACATGAAATTACCGATATTATCATAGACGAGGGCTAGCATCTGTGCCTTCGCTTCTATATGGGGAGTATCCTCTAGCACGCCTAGCTGTACGCCATATCGTAGGATAGCAACAAAGCTCGTTAAAAAGCTTGTTTCTAGCTCTACTAATTGTCTTTTATAGTTTTCATCGCGGGCCGCTAATAGTACATATTGATTAAATATTTTATTAAAATAAGGGTCCTTGTCCTGTGCCTCAATAGATTTATAGCCTAGCTTAAGTAATTCCTCCTTAAAATTAGCAGAAGAAAGCTCTTTATACTCCACAGCGACATCATGTTTAATTTCTTTATACAATTCATCAAATATGAAAGCGATTAATTGATCTTTTGATTGAAAATAATAGTAAATGGCTGGTTTTGAAATACCGACCTCTGTAGCAATCATTGCTAAGCTTGTTTTTTCAAATCCATTTTCCGCAAACATCCCATAAGCAATTTCTATAATCTTTTGAAAAGTTTGTTCTTTATTTCCCATTATTACCCTCCTTTTTTTACCGACCGTTAAGTAAATATTATAGGATGCTAACCTTTTAGACAAGAAAAAACTGCGTAGAAATATTTCTCTACACAGTTCATATTTATTGATTTTGTAAATACATCATTAAAGCTTCTGCTGTTTTTTGCTTGCCCATTACTTTAAGAGGCTGTCCATCAGCAGGTACAATCCAATGAGGTTCATCCCCCCCATATAAAGACTGAGAGCTATTTGCTACCATAAATTGTGCATTGGCTGTTTCCATACGCAGTCTGGCACGAGCTAACAAGAATTCCTCATCATTCGTTGCTTCGAGCTTAAAGCCTACTAACGTTACATTCGGTTGCCATCCCTTAATTTGACCTAATACTTTTGGTGCTTTTTTAAAATGAATAATAGGTGGTTCGTCAGAAGGCATTTTCCCCGTTTCCTCCATTAAATTACCTGATTGATCATATACTTTGTCAATGACCCAATCAGAGCCCGCAGCCGCCATAATGACGATATCGACATGTTGTTGTTGAACTGCATGACGCACCTTTTGTCCTAAATCCTCTATGCCTTCAAATTGAATCAATGTCATATCATTTTGGTTTTCTGGGAGCTGTGCAAAGTAACCATGCATGTATACTACGTTAGCGCCAGCAGCCAGCGCCGCCTCTGCTAAATAACACCCCATTGTGCCTTTTGATAAATTCGTATGACCTCGTACACGATCCCATTTTTCAAGTGTTCCCCCACTTGTAATGAGTACGGTTTTGCCCTGTAATGTCCCCATACACTCACCTATTTTCTGAAATATATACAAATACTATTTTAACGTAATGTAAGGATAGGCTTCAATAGCCACTATTTTAGGGAGCTGTTTTGTTCTTTTAGCCAAGCACTTAATATCTCTGCAAATTTCTTTGTGACGGGCGAAGCATGGTGTTTCATGGCAATACCAATTGTTCGGTAGCCACCTTGCTTTAATGGAATCGCTCTCAATGTTGGCGGTAAATTTTGAATAACCAACTGAGGTAAAATACTGATCCCTAAATGATGGGAAATCATGGAAAGAATCCCTACCTCCTCGGAAAGCTCAAAGCGGATATTCGGCTTAACATGATATTGCTCTAATAGCACCTTGACATCATTTGTCCCTTTATAGGAAGTCATAATAAATGGCATATCCTCTAAATCTACGATATCAATTTCTGTCTTATCAAACAATGGACTTTTATCCGAAACAATACATAATAATGGGTCTTGTTGGAGCTCAGTGAACTGATATTGCTCTGACTTTTGACCATTCAAAAATCCTGCTTCTACTTCACCACTTAAAAGCCATTGTTCAATTTCATAGTAATCTCCCTCTCGTAACTCCACCTGTATCCCTGGAAATTGATTATCCATAATTCGAACAATCTCTGGCATCCAATTGGAAGAAATACTCGATATCACACCAATTCGAACCTTACCTCGTGTCACGCCATGAATGTGAGCTGCTTCCTGTTGCAATAATTCTTGAGCATCCAAAACCTGACGCATTGCCCTTAGCATTGTTTGTCCCTCACTCGTTAATGTCACACCCACACGACTTCGATGAATGAGCGCAAAGCCAAACTCTTTTTCTAAACTCGACACGGCATGACTCACAGCAGATTGTGTTAACCCTAGCGCATCAGCTGCTTTTGTAAAGCTTGCCACCTCTGCCACCTTTGTTAAAATCTCATATTTCACTAAGCTCATCCGCAATCCCTCTATATACATGAATTTTTTTAATCCTATTCATTATAAACATTCGTTTTACTAATCACAACACAAGATATATAGTAATTTTTAGTATAAAACTGTTTTAGTACACAGATGGTAGGTGAACATAATGAGTATCCAAGGAAAAGCAAATGTATTGATGGTTATTGTCACAATGTTTTGGGGGCTCTCTTATACCTTTATGGTCATGGGGCTAGAAACGTTGGCAGTTTATAATGTGGTGGCATTACGTTGTATCATCGCATTTTTCGTAGCAGGACTTATTTTTTACAAACGGATGATCAAAGTAAATGGTAAAACATTAAAATATGCGGCTATTCAAGGATTTTTATTATTCATTGTGTTCGCGTTAAGTTTATTTGGTTTACAATCTACTTCTGTTTCAAATGCTGGCTTCATCTTGAGCCTAACGGTCGTGTTAGTGCCGATTTTTAGCAGCTTTATTGAAAAAAAATTACCTTCTCGAGCAGTTAGCTTTGCGATCATTTGTACCATGATTGGTATTACCGTTTTAACAGCACACGGCTCATTCACATTCCATAAAGGTGATTTATTAGTAGCAATTGCTGCGTTATGTTATTCAATTTATTTACTTTTAAATAGCTCATTCACACGAAATGTAGAGTCCATTTCATACGGAATTTATCAGCTTGGCTTTGCTGGTATTTATGCACTTGTGTTAACCTTTCTATTCGAAACACCGACAATGCCAAATTCAGCAATATCCTGGATTGCAATTTTAGGGCTTGGCATCATCTGTAGTGCGTTTTGCTTTGTGGGTCAAACTGTTGCACAACAGTATACTTCTGCTACACATACAGGTCTTATATTCTCCTTAGAACCAATTTTTGCCGCTATGTTTGCCATGATGTTTATCGGAGAAGGCATAACAATGAAATTAATGATTGGTGGCAGCTTCATTCTTATAGGGAATTTAGTAGCACAATTAGAGCATTTCCATGTATTACGTTTTATGAAAAAGGATGCACAGGAAAAAGTCATACAATAATATAGTGCATATGAATAAAAAAGGAAGCTGAGCGTTATTTCTCAAGCTTCCTTTTACTATGTATTGATTTTATAGCACGATTGCATGTAAAATAGACTAATTTTTACAGGTACGAAAATAAAGGAGATTCATACATGCAATTTCAAACCTTACATACGTCATATTATTTACCAAACAAGGATAATCAACCAATTCAAACACAAAACCTACTGGATTTAATGAGACATGTCGGTGGCCGTGAAGAGGAAGACGAAAAAAAGAACAAATCGAAAACTGAGGTCAGATACGAAAATGGCTATGTACGTCAATACCTTGTCAAACCAACAGGACAAAGGGTTCTCCTCATGGAAACCAAACAAAGCCTTGATATTAGAGAATCTACTAATTTACAAGACCTGCTTTCGCAACCTTTTAAAAAGAAAACAAGTGATCCTATTCTCTCAATACTAAATGCGAAAAATAACATTTCTAAATATAAAGATGGCATTTAAAAAATAGCCCTTCTTTTCAAGAAATGCTAGATAAAATAATAGACAAAGTCGAAACAATCGACTTTGTCTATATTCAAACTAGCGAGGAATAGTCATATCTCGTTAGTTTGATTCATTATAAAAATCTTCTATATTGCTCTGCCTCTGCCATACGCTGTTGATTTCTTAAACGCTCCTCTTGCTCTTCAGCTGTCTCTGGATATGTTTGGAGTGTATCAACATCATCCTCATGTTCTGCATATAAGACAATACTTCCTTGTTCTACAAGATGCGCATAGTAAGCGATTTGTCCCTCTGACAGATTAAATCGTTTTAAACCCTCTGTAACGGCTGAGTCGCCTGTAAACCAAGATTTAAATTGATCTACCCAATTTCCAGCCTCATGCGTTTGCACATCGGCATCCCATTTTACATCCTCAAACTGTTGGGGATCTCTCGCAATAATATGAATATCGTCTTGGTGATAACCTTCCATTCGCATATTCTCTAAAATGTGAAGCATTTCATCCCTTGTATGGGCCACCTCAATTTTTGGATTTTGTTCATTCATCATGTTCAATTCCTCCTATGTTGTATGGCTTACTAGGTAATTACCCGCACTACACACAAACAAACCCAATTTACTAAACTGTAATAATTGTTAAATTGCCTTAAACTACGTTGCTGATTTGACATAATAAGTTTAGGGCAGAAAAAAAGCATGCTGGAGAGAATTTCTTCTTCAGCATGCAAATTGTCAATTTTTACTTGTCAAGAAAGGCCTTTAACATCCATGTATGCTTTTCAAGAGACTGATACATGGCATTGAGTAAATCCTCTGTACGGTCGTCTCCTTCTTCTGCAGCTAGCTCCATTGTAGAATTTAAAGCTTTCATCAACTTTTGGAAATCTGAGATTGTCGTTGCAACCATGTCCTCTGTCGTTTCTTCACCTGTTGCTTCATCTACATAGGATAGCTCTAGATGCTCTTTTAATGTTGCCACTGGCTTGCCATCCTTTGATAAAATACGCTCTGCTATTTCATCTAAATTCAATGTTGTTTCATTATATAGCTCTTCAAATTTTGCATGCAGTGTAAAGAAGGCTGGACCTGTGACATACCAATGATAATTGTGTAGCTTTGTATAAAGCACAGACCACGTCGCCACTAGCTTATTTAATTGTTTGTTTAAGTTTTGTGTCATAATCAATTTCTCCTCCAATATGTCTTGTTCTAGCCATTAGTATGAGTCATAAAAGATGTTGGCTATACACTCATTGTTCCCGACCGACAATATTTCAAACATCCTTCATGAGAAACGATTTAGAGTAAGAATATTTCAACTATTCTATGAAATTATTTCACTTTCCGAAATAGTTTCGTTATAATGAAATCACTTATATGTAAAGGGGTGTCCATAAATGAAAGTTTTACCATTACGAAAAGATGTTGCAGTAGAGGAAACTTGGGATTTAACAGATTTATTGAGCAATGAGGCTGATTTTGAACCTACCTTAGCACAATTAGTGGAAGATGCACTTAGCTTCGAGCAACAATACAAAGGTACGATTACAAATGCACAAAAAGTAATCGACGTGTTAACAGCCTTTGAAGAGCTACAAAAAAAGTTTGTTCCGATTGGCACATATGCAAGCTTAAATCTTGAGACAGATCGCACAAATGATGTAGCACAAATGCGTGCGGCAAAGTTTGGTACAGCTATCGGAAAAGTCAGCAGTGCACTATCCTTCGTGCGCAGCGAGTTACTGGCATTGGATGAAGCTGTTTTACAAGAAGCAGCGACATTAAGCCCTCTTTACAAACGATATCTAGAGGAATTATTAAAACGAAAACCACACCAGCTCCATCATGAAGTGGAAAAAGCGCTGGCAGCCTTCAGTGCCACATTTGATGCACCATATAAAACGTACAATACGACAAAATTAGTGGACATGGATTTTGGCGAATTTGAAGCCAATGGCGAAAAGCATCCTCTTAGCTTTGTGCTGTACGAAAATGACTGGGAGTTTGAAGCAAATACAGATGTACGCCGTGCTGCCTTTCAAGCCTTTTCAAGCAAGCTACGCGATTACCAGCATACAACGGCACAAGTATATAACACACATATTCAACAAGAAAAAACAATGGCTGACCTAAGAGGCTTTCATTCTGTCATTGACTATTTACTATTTGATCAGGATGTCGATCGTTCACTCTATAATCGTCAAATTGATTTAATCACTAAAGAGCTTGCCCCACATATGCGTCGCTATGCAACGTTAATTCAAAAAGCCAACGGAATCGACCAAATGACATTTGCAGATTTAAAAATTGCACTTGACCCTGATTATGATCCAAGATTATCGATGGCTGAGGCAAAAGAATATGTTGAAAAGGCTTTAGCCGTTATGGGGAATGACTATAATCAATTAATGGAGAGAGCCTTTAATGAACGTTGGATAGACTATGCGCCAAACAAAGGAAAATCTACAGGGGCATTTTGTTCAAGCCCGTATGGTAGCCATCCTTATATTTTAATGTCCTGGAATGAACAAATGAATGAAGTCTTTACACTTATTCATGAGCTTGGTCATGCTGGGCATTTTGCAAATACGTATGAACATCAATCGTATCTTAATAGTCGTCCATCCCTATACTTTATTGAAGCGCCATCGACAATGAATGAAATGCTGTTAGCAAATTATTTACTAACACATAATGAAGATCTACGCTTTAAACGTTGGGTAATTTCCAATATTGTAGCGAAAACATATTATCATAACTTTGTTACACATTTACTAGAAGCTGCCTATCAACGCAAAGTATATGAATTAATTGATGCTGGAGAAGCAGTTAATGCAACCATCCTCAATCAATTAAAACGTTCCGTGTTGGAAGATTTCTGGGGCGATACAGTCGCTATTTCTGAAGGTGCTGAACTCACATGGATGCGCCAGCCGCACTATTATATGGGCCTTTATCCATACACATATAGTGCAGGGTTAACCATCTCCACACAAGTGTCTCAACGTATTTTAAAAGAGGGCGCTCCAGCTGTTGAAGATTGGCTAGCAGTTCTTCGGGCTGGCGGTACAAAATCACCAGTGGAGTTAGCGCAAATGGCTGGTGTTGATATTACGACTGACCAACCACTTCGTGATACAATTGCCTACATTGGCCATTTAATTGATGAGCTTGAACGTCTAACAGTGGAAATCGAAGCGGTTCAGCAATAATTTAACTAGAAGACGGTCCTGCCTATTCAAGGTATAGATCGTTTTCTTTTTTTAGTTCTAAGTAGAAAAATACGTACATATACTAGAATCAGGGCGTCCCTCTATATTTTTTAGATATTTCAAAATAGACAATTATTTTTCTTCATACAAAAGTACCGTTATTATTAAGAGTACGCAAATTATTTAGCAATATACGATTAACAATGATTAAAGGAAGTGTTCTAATTATGGTAAAACGTAATGATCCATGCCCATGCGGTAGCGGCAAAAAATATAAAAAATGTTGTGAAGGCAAACAACAAGTAACAGTGGAAGCAGTACAAATCGAAGAATTAGAGCGTGTGCTACAAACATTTTACTTAGAATATCCAGAACGTAAAGATGTTCGTGCCTATATTGAGCATGTGGGCACATGGCAGCCTAAATTAGAGAGCGTTTTACAGCGAGAGCTTATTGAAGCCATCGCTTTAGACGACTTTTTCTTCCATCAAGAGCCATCTATTTGGAAAAATTATTTGAAGAAAACGAAGAAAAAAGCGGTAAGACCTTCTACAGTCAAAGTACTTGAAGATTGGTCTCAGCCTACTTTATTTATTGGTACGGTGTCTGTTGTTGAGGAAAAATATTTCAAGGCTAATCATATACTTACAAATGATGAGCTTTATATTCGACGTGAAAATAACAAACCGATTCCTGAAGGTATGCATGTATTTGCCTTCATTTTACCAGATGGCACAAAGAAATCGGCTCATTATTTAGCTGTGTCTACACTGATTTTCTTCCCAGAGGATCATGCGAAGGTCTTTGAAGAATTTAAGAAGCGCTTTGAGGCTTCAGAGAAGAAGGTTGGCTCCTTCTTAAAAGAAGAGCACCTAGCATTTTGGGAGTTATTAGTATCAAATGGCTATAAAGGTGAGGAATTCTCAAACTTTGAGAGCAATGTCCTGACACAAGTAAAAGACTTCCTAGAGCAAAATGAGCGTGAAACAGCACCGATGCTTGAGCTTTTAGAAGACTATTTAATTGAAGGTCAACCGACTGCGCGTAAAGAAGCGGCCATTGCAGCTGGTGCTATTCGTTACGGTCAGGAAAAGGAGCTGTTTGAGTCCCTTTCTATGACGGTAAAAGAAATCGCTGCGACATTTGATATTTCGGCTTCCTCTCTTACAAAGTATTATCAAGATCTAAGCAGCTATGCTGAAACGAAATAATCTTGGCAATTAAAGAAGCTACATGTACTAGCGTTTTGCTAATACATGTAGCTTTTTCTCATGTGTTTATTTGCTATAAACTTTTAAAAGTTCTTCCCCTAGGAACTGTAGCTTTTCTCCAACTGAACAGGCTTCAATGCAGAAACGATGAGCCCCTGGTTTACCACGTTCTTTACGTAATTGCTTAATCACTAAGCAATCCGAACAATACGTATCATGCAGTTCATCAATATCCTTCATAACCGTCACTTTATCCATGTTGAACTCTCGCTCCTTTCACGTCCAAAATTCACTTCCTACTATTATGAAGCGTTCAATTTCAACAAGCAACTATTTTGTTTACTTCCTACGTATTTTTTTCAAACACGATTTGCCCCACAAGGATGCTTTGCCCATAGCCTTGTTGTACAATTATAGAGAAGTCAAATCACAAAGTAGGGATGATATGTTAGAGGTTTATATAGATGCTGCCAGTGCAGGAAATCCTGGGCCAAGTGGTATAGGAATATTTATTAAAGGTGAAGGTCACCAGATCCAAATTAGCGAGTATATTGGGGAAACAAACAACCATATTGCTGAATTTTCGGCATTGGTTCGTGGTCTTGAAGAAGCACAAAAGCTAGGCTCCCCTCTTGTCTCGGTGCGTTCAGATTCCAAAATCGTTGTTGCTTCTATGGAAAAAGAATATGTGAAAAATGAGGAATTTAAACCTTATTTAGAAAAAGCTTTAGCGCTTGCTACTAGCTTTGATTTATTCTTTATCAAATGGGTGCCCGACTCACAAAACAAAGCGGCCGATGCCTTGGCACGAAAAGCAATCCAAAGCAAAAATAGTTAGCCTCATTTCACAGGACTGTTCTATAGGAGCAGTCCCTTTTTCTTTTCCCTATTCTTTAGTTACTTACTATCCCCCAATTTCATAATTTTATGATATTCAAAAAAATGCTAGAAAACGCCGCTCATTTTCTGATTAATCCAAAACGATATTGACATTGCTAGAGTACGATGTTATCCTTTAACACATTAGTAGTTTAGCAAACGAAAGCGTTAGATTATAGGGGGAAACTAAAATGAAACGTGTATTGACTTTATTTATGATGCTGACAGCTGTCATCGTTTTAGCAGCATGCGGGACTTCAAAAGAAAAGACAGCAGAAAAAGACGAAACAGCAGCAGATCAAGAAAAAATTATTATCGGAATTGACGATAAATTTGCACCAATGGGCTTCCGCGATGATAAAAACGACATCGTTGGATTCGATATTGATTTAGCTCGCGCTGCAGCAGAGCATATGGGCGTTGAAGCAGAATTCCAGCCAATCGATTGGAAAACAAAAGAGGCTGAATTATTAAGTGGACGTATTGATTTAATATGGAACGGTTATACCATTACAGATGAACGTAAGGAAAAGGTTTTATTTACAAAGCCTTATCTCGAAAACTCTCAAGTTGTGATAACAAAGGCAGATTCAAAGATTACGAAGCTAAGTGATTTAGCTGGACAAGAAGTAGGTATTCAATCCCTTTCTTCTGCAGCAGATGCATTAAACGGTAACCCAATTCACAAAGAAGTGAAAAAAATTACAGAATTTGCGGATAATGTTTTAGCATTATCAGACTTAAAAACAGGCCGTGTTGATGCTGTGGTAATTGATGCTGTAGTTGCAGAATATTACATGACACAAGAGCCTGACACATTCAAATTATTAGAGGAATCACTCGCACCTGAGCAATACGGTATTGGTGTGAAACCAGGAAATGAAGCCTTATTAGAAAAACTACAAGCCGCATTAGACAAAATGAATGAAGACCGTACTGCGGCTGACATTTCAACAAAATGGTTCGGTGAAGATAAAGTATTAAAATAATGACAGGATACATCAACTGTAAGAGTTTCCTTAGCGGAACTCTTACTCTTTTTGGAGGGACATCGTTATGGCGGATTACTGGCAAACTATGATATTACCGATGCTAGAAGGGGCAAAAATGACAGTTTTACTGTTCTTCATTGCCATTCTGGTATCGATTCCATTTGGCTTTTTACTAACACTCGCCGTAAAAAGTCGGATAAAACCACTCGCTTGGCTTGCACATACGTATATTTATATCATGCGTGGTACACCACTATTACTACAATTATTATTAATTTGCTTTGGTTTACCTATGCTGCCAGTAATCGGTGAATATTTAGTATTGGATCGTTTTGTGGCCGCTTGTCTTGGCTTTATTTTAAATTATGCTGCCTACTTTGCAGAAATATTCCGTGGTGGTCTTCTTGCCATCGATAAAGGACAATATGAGGCAGCCCAGGTACTCGGCTTATCCAAATGGCAAACGACGACACGTGTTATTTTGCCACAAATGTTTCGTGTCGCCTTACCCGCATTATCAAATGAATCCGTTACACTAATTAAGGATACAGCCCTACTTTATGCAGTTGCTGTTCCCGAATTACTACATTTTGCGCAAACGGCTGTCAATCGGGACTTCACAATTACACCGTTCTTTATTGCTGGTGCAATTTACTTAGTCATGACCCTTGTCTTGACGGTGTTCTTTAAATGGCTAGAAAAACGCTTTAAATTCGAATAGAGGTGACACATATGGCATTAATGGAAGTAACAAATTTGAAGAAATCTTTCGATCAGGTGGAGGTTCTGAAACAAATTACATTTTCAGTAGAGAAGAATGATGTCATTGCAGTTATCGGTCCCTCTGGATCTGGGAAAAGTACAATGCTTCGAAGCTTAATACATTTAGAAGAAATCGATGGTGGCAGTATTGTAGTAGATGGCGATTATTTAGTGCAAGATGGTCGATATACAAAGCCACAAGACATCAAAGCAATCACAGCTAAAATGGGGATGGTCTTTCAACACTTTAACCTGTTCCCCCATTTAACCGTTCAGCAAAACCTTGAAATGGCACCGAGCTTATTAAAAACAGAATCGACAGAAGCCATTACAAAACGCTGTCAAGATTTACTACAAAAAATTGGTCTTGCCGACAAGGCCAAGGCTTATCCAGCCAATCTTTCTGGTGGTCAAAAACAGCGGGTAGCAATTGCACGTGCCCTTATGATGAATCCTCAAATTTTATTATTTGATGAGCCTACCTCTGCCTTAGATCCTGAGCTGACAGGCGAAGTATTAAAGGTTATGAAAAGCCTAGCAGAGGATCAGATGACGATGATTGTGGTAACACACGAAATGGGCTTTGCACGAGAGGTAGCAAATAAGGTAGTCTTTATGGATGGTGGTCAAATTATCGAATCCGATCATCCAGACAACTTCTTTACAAACCCTCAAAACGACCGTACAAAGGCATTTTTACAAAAGAATTTTAACTAAGTTAAGGGAGAGTTGGCTTATGCCGCTCTCTTTTTTTATCTTCTTTACGTACACAAAAGGAATAGGACTCGCATGTATCCTATTCCTTTATTACATTATTCATTTGGAAATTTAGGTAGATAAATCATGACCTTAAATAAATCACCATCTACTTGAACTAAGAATTTGCCATTCTGGATGTGAATAAGGCTTTCAGCAATCGACAACCCTAATCCGCTACCTTGACTTGATCTTGATTCGTCACCTCGTTTAAAGCGTTCCATTAACTCATCAACTGAAATATTTAATTCATATGCTGAAATATTTTTAAATGTCACAAGTATTTCATTCCCTACATCTTCAACACCAATATATACCCTTGATGTAGGCAGTGCGTATTTAAAAATATTCGAGAATAAGTTTTCGATGGAACGCCATAGGAGTTTACCATCAGCCTTCACATACACTTTTTCTGTTGGATGGGCTAACTTAAAATCTAATGACGAGGCTTCAATTTTTTCATCCATTTCTCCAATTCCTTGCGTTAGTAATGAGACGATATCAATCCGTTCTAACTGAACAGGTATACTACCACTTGATGCTTTAGCCGCTTCAAATAAATCATCCGTTAAAAGCTTGAGTCTTTTCGATTTTTGATCTAACACATCTACATATTCTTCAATCATTTTAGGATCGTTTTCTAATTTCAATAAATCAACATACGTAATAATTGACGTTAAAGGCGTTCTAATATCATGCGAAACATTCGTAATAAGTTCTGTTTTTAAACGCTCACTCTTGATTTCACTATCCACTGCCTTTTTTAACCCATCAGTAATACGGTTAATATTTTCTGCAAGTTGATTAAACTCCCCTTTTCCGTCAACTTCAATTCGATGATGAAGATCTCCATTTTTAATTTGCTCTACGCCCTCTTTAATGCGGTTAAACGACTTCACCTTTCTCATTGCCAACCAGGCAGCAATCCCCATCGTAATAGGAAACATAAAAAACGTAGCCGCCACTACTAATGGATAGCCAATAATTAGCAGCACAATTTTGACGCCTGTACTGCCACTGTCAAAAACATGTTTCAGCAAAATAAATAGCTTTTTGAAAAGTTGATAGAGGAGTGTATGCTGAAATAACGTTCTGTTTTTAATATGCTTTACGAGTGATAAAATCAATAGTAAGCCAATGATAAATATAGGCACGGTGAAGAACATGTACATATCACGGAAGACTTCAACAATCATGGCGATCCACATCGCTGTTAAGCAACCGATAAGCACAATATTAAGGTCATTATAAAGTTTATCTATGACATGGAAATGAATTTCTTCTTTATCCAATGGCGTTCTTCCAATAACTATGATTAAATACACAAAACTTAAAATAAACCCTGCTAGAAATACTATCCATTCATTCAGAAAACCTTGGGCAGCCGCTTTATCTTTTTCCCATTCCGATATTTTTTGCTGTAGGTAAGAATCTTTAAAGGCCACATAAATAACATCTGTTTGTGGGTTCAACATGTTAACTTCGTGTGTAAAGTAATCCAAGTATTGACTTTCTTTCACTTCATTTGGGTAAAGCTTTTGTTGATAATCTTCAAATAACATATAGGCATCAAAGGATTCAAATTGCTCTTTCTTTGTGAGATCACTATTGGAGAACTTATGTTCACCGTCACTCGCATAAAAAACAATTCCTTCATAGGCTTCGAGCGTACTACGTAATTGATAAAAATTTCTTACCTGTTCTGTCATACTTTCTTCTTTTGTTCTAGCAATGTCTTTTGCATATTTTTCTTGATAGATGTGCTTATTTTCCTCTTCACTCAAATTAGGATTATATCTGTAAGAATTGCGGAAATCATAATATAATTCCTCTTCGATTCTTCTACTATCCTCCCCTGTTAGTGTCTTACCACTTAAAATATATTCTTCACTTTTGTATTTTCCAATTAATTGCGCTAAAGGAGCAATAATGCTGTAACTTTCATCAGCGAATGCTCGGCTTTCAAAATAGTTATCTTGATTTATACTACTAAGATGAATCTCATTAAATTCCATGTTAAACATTACTCTCGCTATACCAGTTAAACAAGCGACAGCAATTAGAAACACAACTACTTTCGTAATAAGTGCATGACTAATACTTCTCAACTTTCTCAACCTTATACCCAACTCCCCATACAACTTTTAAATACTTCGGCTCTTTTGGATTAATTTCAATTTTTTCTCGAATCTTTCGAATATGAACCGAAACCGTATTTTCAGGATTAATAGCCCTGACATTCCATACCTTTTCATAAATTTCTTCAATCGTGAATACTCTTCCAGCATTGGCTGTCAGAAGCTTTAAGATTTTATATTGCACTGGTGTCAAATGAACCTCTTGTTTATCAACAGTAATGATTTTCTGTTCATCATCAATCACAAGACCACCCGTTTGAAATACAGCACTACTCCTCTCAAGACTTCCAAAGGTCGTATACCTTCTGAGCTGCGATTTCACTCTAGCCACAAGTTCTAATGGGTTAAACGGCTTGGCCATATAATCATCCGCTCCGATATTTAATCCCAGTATTTTATCATAATCCTCTGATTTAGCAGAAAGCATAATTAATGGAATCATATTATCTTGCCGAATCTTCATCGTCGCCGTAATCCCATCCATTTTGGGCATCATAATGTCCATAATAATAAGATGAATAATGTGATCTCGAATAAGATCGATTGCCTCTATCCCATTGTAAGCTTTGAATACTTGATAGCCCTCATTTTCTAAATAAATGCTAATCGCCCTAACAATTTCTTTATCATCATCACAAATCAAAATGTTCAACTACATTCACTCCTCCACCGCTTTAGGTTTATGTCAATCACCCCTATAGGATTCGTATAAGGATATAATACTAATTAAATCTTAACAAACTCAGACATCAATTCTTAAGATTTTCTTAGTGTTTTCCTTTATGCACACTTTATGTCAAATACAAATTCGAAAAAATCGACGAATACAATAAAAAATGGAGAGCTGGTTTGAGCGGCTCTCCTTTAATCGTCAAATAGACAATTCATATTATTCAGCTTGAGATGTCCATCAAAATAGTTAGGTAAATGTAGATTATTTAAATGACAAAAAGCTAATTTTACTTGTGATTCGGTATTTCTAGCCATTGATAGAGAGGGCGTTCATTTTCAGCAAAGAACGCAACAGCGTTAGTTTCCATGCCTTCTTCTGCCCGTCCTTCAATGATTTCACATTGGATAAACATTTTATAGACATGGTAGAGAGATGGTGGATGAGGGTGGCACTTCTTATCTAATACACTTATGAGTTTGATTGCTTTTACATCAAATCCTGATTCTTCTTTCACTTCTTTGATGGCTACTTCACTAGGTGTAAGGCCGATGTCGCCCCAGCCACCTGGTAATGACCATCACCATCCATTTTTTCTTTAACCATTCCTATTTTATTGTCCCTAAAAACCATCGACCGAATATCTATTTTGGGGTGCATAACCCGTCTCATGAGCAAATAAATCACGTATAACTGTCTTATCGCTCTCTGTATGGTGTGCTATAATAGCAACGCTTATTTCTCTTAATGATTCAAACCTTTCCAAGTCATAAATATCCTTCGAATAAGTTAGTCCTGCCTATGCAATTGATTGTAGTTGTTTTACCAACTCAAGCCATTTAGGCTCCATATATTTTGTTTCCTAAAAATCATTGTAGTACATGACAATTAAATTTAAATTATTTGAAAAAAACTGTTTATCCATGTTATAATCATTAGTGAAGATGTATATAAGTAAATAAGACCATTGGTGCTGGAACACCAATGGTCCTAGTAACAAGACGAATCGCTTCAAAGGCGATTTGCAAAGTGATAAAAGTAAACCATCTCACATGCTGGCGAGGCAGGGGCGGTTTACTTTTTTTGTGTAAAAGTAAATGACAATGCAAGGACAGAAACAATAAGTGTTGAAAGACTTATCGCAACCATTATTGCTTCAAAAATAGTCAAAGGCATCAACTCCTTTCTCTTCCATAAGTTGAATGAGATAGGTTAATATTGTGCCAACCGCCCATGAAACCTCTATCTAGTTACTCTCTTATTATACCATATTTTGGTCTAAAACAGCCACGCTACCTGATTGCCTATAATCATAAAAACAGTTGGGACAGACCCAACTGTTTTACTATATATTCACTACTTTTTTCGGTTTCATCTTTGCAAGTCGTAATAGATAAATAATAAAGACAACTCCTAGTAAGCCTGCACCTGACAGGTAGACTGAAGCATAGCCTGCCTGCACGGCTACCATTCCTAAAATATAGGAACCTAGTGCGATTCCAAGGTCAAACATCGTAAAATAGGTTGCTGTAGCATAGCCACTTCGCTGGATGGCTGTGGATTGAACGGCTAATGCTTGCAAGCTTGTCGTCACAGCACCATAGCCGAAGCCTACAAAAATAGCAGCACTCAAAAATAATACGGGCCCCTCTACAAAAGCAAGCATAACGAGCCCGATGGCGAAGGAGATAATGCCGGGAATAATAACAAATTGAGGTCCCTTCGTATCATAAAGTTTACCTGTGTACGGACGCGTAATTAGCATGGATGCAGCAAACACCGCATAAAAAAGACTGGCCACAGCCATTAAATCCTTTTGCTGTGCATAGACCGATAAAAAGGATAAAACACTGGCATACGAAAAGGCTACTAAACTAGCAATCGCAGCAACAGGTAACGCTTTTCGCTCAAACAAATCATCAAATTTAAAGGTTAGTTTTCCTTCATGTGCAGGTTTCGGTAAATCATCAGTATTGACCGTTAACGCTAGAATTCCTCCTGCTAGAATACAGATACTCATAACGATGAACAATACGTTAAAGGTACTATATTGTATTAATAATAGTCCGATAAATGGACCAATAACGACAGCTAGATTTGTAGACATCGTGAAATAGCCAAGGCCTGCTCCTTTTCGTTTAGCTGGAACGATATCAGCTGCTAAAGATCCTGCAGCTGTTGTAATAATACTAAAGAAAATCCCTTGTATAAAACGTAGACCAAGTAAAAGTCCGAATGGATGAATAAATAAATATAAGACGGTACATATAAAATAGCCCATGATTGAGAGGACTAACAGTTTTTTCTTCCCGAATACATCCAACAGTTTTCCTGAAAACGGGCGTACAATGATAGCTGACAATAAAAAGCCAGACAACAGAAGCCCTGCCTCTTTATCTGTCTGATGTAGCTCCCCTATTGCATAAAGCGGCAAAGTCGTTACAAGTCCATAAAATACAAAAAAAACTGAGATATTCGTTAAAAATAGACTAATGAAACGCTTCGTCCATATTTGTGTATTCTCTTCTTGCTGCATGTCCATCAACCTTTCATTTTTTCCAATAGCTTCAGAAATTGCTCTTGTTCTTCAGCAGTTAAAGAACCTACCATTTCCTCCTCAAACGCTCGAATAGTCGCTGTAATGGCTGGTAGGCGCTCCTCTGCTTGTGTGGATAAAGTCACTATCTTTTCTCGTTTATCCTCACCATCTAATCGTTGTACCCAGCCCAATGCCTCAAGCCTTGTAATCGCCCTGGTGATACTTGGCGCTTCCACATTTAAATATTTCCAAATTTGCGTCAATGTCATCGGTCCATTTTTATGTAAGCAATATAAAATGGTCCACTGAGAACTATATAAATGATGCTGCTTCAGCACTTCATTTAAGCAATTAGTTAAATAGCGATTTTTTTGGAATAAAGCATGGAAAATTGGATTCATCACTATCTACCTCCTAAAATTATTTACCTAGCTAAATAAATACTATACGCTTCATTTTTTTCTTTGTAAAGGAAGTAATTTGGCAAGATGGCTTGACCAGCAGCAGGAAATTTTTTGCATGTGTCGAATAAAAGTTAATAAACTTTCAATGTAAAGGAGATGGAATCATGGGGAAAAAAGTTTTAATACTTGCAGGAGATGCAGTAGAGGCTTTAGAGATTTTTTATCCTTATTATCGTTGTCTTGAGGCAGGCTATGATGTCACAATCGCAGCACCGTCAGCTAAGAAATTACAAACTGTACTACACGATTTTGTAGATGGCGTCGATACATACATCGAGCGACCTGCCTATGGTTTAGAGGCACATGCTTCTTTTGCTGATGTTGATCCAACCCATTTTGATGGATTGATTATTCCTGGTGGTCGTGCGCCAGAATACATTCGTTTAAATGAGCATGTACCACCACTCGTATCTCACTTTTTTGAAACGAATAAACCGATTGCAGCCGTTTGCCACGCAGCACAAATTTTCGCAACGATTCCTGAAGTGCTAAAAGGACGTGAGCTGACAGCCTATATTGCTTGCAAGCCAGAGGTGCAAGTGGCTGGCGCTACTTATATTGATGCCAATCTTCATACAGATGGCAATTTAGTAAGTGGACATGCATGGCCTGATTTACCAGGCTTGATGCGTGCATTTATTCAAAAGCTTGAAGGTTAAATGAATGAGGATGCCTTTTCTGGGCATCCTTTTTTTCATGACGTGCTTTCTTGTAATTCAATTTTTTCTACCTTTTGTGTGGCACTTTGATAACTAATTCTTACATAGACACCAAATTCCTTATCGGGTTGCTTGAGCCAAAGCTTAAACTTTTCGATTGTTGACGCCCCATGTACTTCTTTACCCTCATGCAAATAATCGATAATTTTGGCTGAAGGATATTTTGCCTTTACCTCTTTGATGGCCAGTTGTCCCCATTTGGCATAGGCGGGTGTTTCTTGTTGTGCATTTGCGACCATTGCTGTTTGTATGAACACAGTAAGACAAACAAGCACAACCCCAAATAAATACAACTTCCTCACTCGAATCACTCCTTTAAAAAAATAAGCGCTCCAAAAAGCTTTGGAGCAGCTTGTCTTTATTGCTTTGGTTGTTGAGGATTATTATGAATGACTTGGTTAAACTCTGCTGAGTACTCCTCACGATCATTCTTTTTATGTGTATCTTCCTTCTTTTTCTTTTTAAAGCTTGTTTTTCTCTTTTTTGCCATGATTTGTACCTCCACTATTTCGTTTTATTGGACTGCTGGTTTTTATCATGATTCGTTTTATTGTTTTTATTTTTAGCTTTCGCATCAAATTCTGCTGCGAATTCTTCATTTAAGTTGTCATTCGGATTGTTATTATTGCTATTACTTCGATCAAGATCCTTGCTTTTGTATGTCCCAAAAGGATTATGTGTTCGCATATTCATGGTTTTACTGTTATTTCGATTATTACGTTTCCCCACGTAACATCACCTCCTGTACATAATTTGTTCAAATAGAGGCGTTACTATGTAGATCAGTTTCTTCGCAAATTGTAAAAAAATGAACATGACTAATGTGCATTAGTCATGTTCATTATCCTTAGACAATTGTATATTCTGTAATGTTCAGCAATGCTCCAACAGCACCTGAAAAACCATGATCGTTAATAAAAACAGGTGTGTGCTTCTTTGTGCGTGTATAATTTGCAATCACACGGGCAAGATGAGCATTATTACTAAGAGTTGATCCAATATAAACAATATGCTGTGCCTTTTTTTCCTCCGCATATTGAATGCTAAGTGTTGTAATTACTTCGCCTACTAGACCCTGAACCGTCGCTATAATATCCTCTGCTGGATGTTTCATGGACCGTGTAATGCCCACTTTCCCAAAATTACTTGCAGTTAAATGACCATCAATAGGTGTATCCATTCCCTGATAAATGTCCTTAACTAATAAATCAATGCTCTCTCGATGACCATTGTCAGCCATTTCTCGTATCTCATTGTAATCTGTAATCCCTGTTGTAAGCGCTGACAATCCAATTAATGTCCCTCCACCAACGCCTGTCCCGCCAACGCGAATATGGGTATTGCCCTCCATGTAATGAATGGAAGTGCCTGTCCCAATATTGGTAATCATGCTACGCTCAAAAAAGTAGCCTTCTTTATTTAATAAAAATCGGACACCCTTTAATGTTGCTTCAAATTCCACTATATAATGAATCGATTTCATTGTTTTAATGACATCAAGTAATTGCTCTGTACGTCCCCCCGTAACACCAATATCCTCAATATCTGGATGATCAATAATCCATTTTTTTACAGACTGTAAATCATTAGACGGAAAGGTTGTTAAAACAAGTTCATTGTGTTGATCTAAATATGCAACCTTTGTCAATGTGCCGCCTGCATCAATACCTATAGCCTTTGGCATACAATTCTCCTTTGTTTTTATTACGCAACTTTGTCATATTTGCAGTTTACGCGATGATTAAGGCAACTTTTAAAGTACATGCCCTCTTTGGTACGAAGGATTTTGCAAGGAGTTTTGTGTGCCAAAATCCTGACCAATTAATTTGTTTGTACAAAAGCAAAACGCTCCGTACAATCCCCCAAATTGTATAATGACATTTTCGCCCTTTCTAAACTTTAACGCTGTTGAAATGATTGTGCAATAACTTCGTAAACTTTCATGAAAAAATCATGGAAAATATCAAATTTTTTCTATTGGGTAGCTGAATGTTCTATTGCATATCTAAAGCTTTATCATCATTCTACTAAAAAAATAAAGCTTTGTTAAAGTATAATGCTGTTTTTGAAATTTAACGAAGATTTATATAGGCAGATTCCAGGAGAACGCTTACTAGTGCATGAAAGGAGGAGTTTAACTATGCACGATGCCTATCATATTGGGAAAATTGTATTCCTAAATAAAATGCAAGGCGTTTGGGATGGCTCGTGAAATAATGATGGGAGTGTCCAAATTGGACGTTCCACTATTTCACCTTAAAAAAATGCAAAAAAAAAGTGAAAATGCACTGCTTGAGCAGGCACTTTCACTTTCCTAAAACGATTAATTAGCGTGCTGAATAGCCACCATCAATGACAAGCTCAGCACCTGTAATGTAAGAAGCTTCATCAGATGCTAAAAATAAAATAGCATTCGCTACTTCTTCTGGTTGACCAAGGCGGCCCATTGGTGTTGTTCTTACTAACATATCCATTGCTTCTTTTGCTTCTGATAATTTAGCAGTCATTGGTGTTTCAATGACACCAGGGAATACTGTATTAACACGAACATTGAAAGCACCAAGCTCAGATGCCGCTGCACGAGCAATCGCACGTAAAGAGCCTTTAGAAGCTGTATAGGCATTAAAGCCTGCACCAATAATCGCTGTGTAAGAGGATGTATTAACGATAGAGCCTTTTCCAGCTTCTTTCATATAGTTAGAGACATGTTTAATGCCCAAGAAAGGTCCAAAAGCATTGATATTATGCATGATTGACCAATCCGCTTGTGTAATTTGATCTGGTCCTTTTTCGGATGATATACCAGCATTGTTAATTAAAATATCAATGCGACCATATTTCTCCACAATGGCTTTCGTCACTTCTGCCCAGTTTTCGTCAGAGGAAACATCTAATTTCATCCCCTCTACATGATCAAGCTCCGAAATTTTTGCTAGGTTATCTTCATTAATATCAGCTGCAATTACCGTAGCACCCTCTTGTGCAAACAATTTCGCCATTGCTGCACCCATACCAGATGCGCCACCAGTAATCATCGCAATTTTATTATCTAAACGTCCCATTTTTCTAAACTTCCTCTCTTCTGAAATGTGGTTTAACTTATACTTTCGTCCACAATGAAAGTATAGGTTTAAATAGTTTACTATTAAACTATATCACTTTTAGTAAACGTTTTCAAAGAATATCTCTCTAAATATGAACAATCTGTTTTATCTTTCCCTATTTTTACGATACGATATACTATAGATGTGGAACCATTTGAACGGAGGAATACAAGTGAACGAGCAAAAAAGACTTTACAAAGAAGCGATGCAGGTTTTGAAAGATACAAGCCGCACGTTTTATATACCTATTACATTTTTAAAAAATGATTTAAAGATATCAGTAGCTGCAGCCTATTTAGCAATGCGTGCCATTGATGAAATTGAAGACCATGAAGAACTTTCTAATGATGTAAAATTTGATTTACTGTCAGCTACGAGTGAATTACTAAAGGACAATTTCAATAACGAAGCCTATCAGTCATTACTTGCACCTTATGCAGAGCTATTACCTGAAGTATCCCTTCGTTTAGCAGATTGGCTGACATTTTGCCCTGAGGAATCCAGAAAAATTGTACAGGCTTCCACAAGTGAAATGGCTTTTGGGATGGCAAAATGGGCAAAGGCGAATTGGCAGGTCCGCACACGTGAGGATTTAGACGATTATACATACTACGTGGCTGGGCTTGTAGGGACGATGCTGTCTGAGCTTTGGGCATGGGGTGCAGGCGTTCAAACGGATCGCGAGCTAGCAATAGGCTATGGCCGTGGATTGCAGGCTGTCAACATTTTACGTAATCAGCATGAGGATTTAGATGAACGTGGTGTAAGTTTCGTACCAGAGGGATGGACACGCGAGGATTTATTTGCGTATGCAGAAGAAAATTTAGCCAAAGCAGATTTATATATGAAGGATATCAACAAACGTACTATTCTGCTGTTCTGTCGCCTACCACTTGCCTTAGCCCACAAAACACTAAAGGCAATGCAAGAAGGGCGAGAAAAAATGACTCGTGCCGAGGTAGAGCAAACTGTTGAAGAGGTACAGGCAGACTAACATCAAAAGCCCCAGTAAACGATTACTGGGGCTTATCTTATTTATATCGCATCAATAAATCTTACAATTAATTCATAGCTCAAATAGATGGATAGCATCGATAACAACATCAGTACGACACCTTCTACCTTGCTACCAGTTTTCGTTGTCAGCGGAAAACGAATGGAGACAGTCGCAGGGAAAAATAGTTTAACCCCTTTTTTTGTACACATATCAAGTATGATATGACTAGCCATCCCGATAATTATTCCAATAGATATCGCTCGATAAGGAATCAACATATGTAATAACACCATCATGCTTATTAAAAACAACAAACTATGTGTAAAGGAACGATGTCCAAATACTGTATTTACTAGCTTCGCGATGAGGGGAAATGTTCGACCTATTTTACTACCTCTATGACAAATATCTGGAAGTAACGCACCAATAACCCCTGCACCAACTAAGACAAGTGGGTTATCATTTGAAAACTGTGCAAAGGCAAGACTTGCTGTAATGCCCCCTACGATATGGGTATTCCCTTGCATAAATTACTTCCACTCCTTTTCTCTTATTTTTCCTTCTTAATGTAACATAATTCGACACAAAAGGGAACGTACATTCCGAACGTACGCTCGAAACTTTTTTCCTATCTGATTGTATAGCTAGTTAAATTATGGATAAACATAGGGATGGAGGTTAAATATGAGAGCCTATAAAGGAATACTTTTTATTTTCATCATTTTGTGTGGTAGTGCTTTGCTTTGGTATTTTAGCAAACCCATGGCACCGATCCATCCGTTAAACACACTAAGTCATGTCATTGGAGGCTTAGCCATAACTTGTTTATTTCTTGTATTCTTATTAGCTACAAGAATAAAAAAGTTGGAGCGTTGGTTTAGTGGTCTAGCGCATGTCTATTTTTATCATAAATTACTAGCAATCCTTTCACTTGTATTGATTCTTATTCACGGGCAATTACAAAAAATGATTCCTGATGAAGAGCTAACACAACAAACACCACTCAACGAATTCGCAAAAGATCTTGGCGAGCTTGCTCAATACGGCTTTATCTTCCTAATCATTCTTGCCTTTATTGCAAAATTCCTGAAGTACGAGCATTGGCGCTGGCTTCATCGATTATTACTTGTGCCCTATACACTGGGTATTTATCATGCTTATTTTTCTAGCCACTATGATTTATTACAACCCTCAGCTTTAGGGATTTTTACAGCATTAACAACTACGATTGGATTTATGTCAGCCCTTTATATGCTGACAATGTATCAGGATATGTTCTTTCCCTATAAAGGTCAGATTTCATCCATTCAAAGGCTGACTCCTGAGATATTGGAAATTAAGTTGAAGCTTACAAAACAGCTGGATTATCGACCAGGACAATTTCTCTTTCTGAAAGTCTTTCAAGAGGGTATCGAAAAAGCACCGCATCCCTTCTCTATTTCTGGAGGGTGTGGACAACAAATCAATCTTACAATGAAAGCTATTGGAGATCATACCAAACAGGTCTACAACCTTATTCAGGTTCATACAGAGGTTGCTGTAGATGGCCCCTATGGTCATTTTGACTTCGGCAACGGGAATGCACAGCAGCTATGGATTGCAGGTGGTATGGGCATCACCCCATTTCTTGCCTATTTACACACGCAGCCTGATAAGAAAATTGACTTATATTATTCTTTTCACGGGCAAGACAATGTCATCTACAAAGATTTTTTAGAGGATTATGCACAAGCAAATGACCATTTTACTGTCACATTTATTGATACAACACAGCGCAATAGACTCTCTGTTGATGAGTTATCCGTTTCTCCACAAACTAGTATTTATATATGTGGACCAGAAAAAATGATCAAGCATTTCAAATCGGCTGCACCTAAGAAAAATGTAAAATGGGAAGCTTTTTCATTTAGATCTTAAAAAGGTGTACACCTAAATCTAGATGTACACCTTAGCACTAAATCGTGAATTTAGTTGCTTCTTCTTGCAGATTTTGAGCAAGTTGCGCTAATTGCTCTGAGGCTACAGACATCTCATTCATTGTCGATGCCTGCTCCTCCGTGATGGCCGATACATTTAATGTATGATCATTTGTTGCAAGTGCCTGTTTGCTAATTGCCTGTACTTTTTCGGTTACTGCCTGCAACTTTTCAAAAGCATCAGATGTCGTTTTGCTTGTCTTTTGCATGGTGTTTTGGAGACCTTCAGTTGCACTGGCAATTGTATCGAAGGTCATGCCTGCTTGTTGAACAGAGCCAATGCCTTGATGAGCTATTTTTCGACTTTGCTCCATCATCTCTACTGCGTCATTCATTTGTTCCTGAATCGTCTGCACAACCTTTGCAATATCTAACGAAGCACGGCTAGTTTGTTCAGCTAGTGCTTTCACCTCTCCTGCAACAACGGCAAAGCCTTTCCCTGCTTCCCCTGCTCGTGCTGCCTCAATGGCAGCATTAAGAGATAGTAAATTAGTTTGGTCGGTAATAGCCGAAATGAGCTGACTCATCTGCTCGATTTGAATCGAATGCTCCTTCAAGCCATTCACCAGATTGGCACTACTGTCAACCTGTGCATGTAGGTGGACAATATCATTTACGAAACCATGTATTTTTTGTGATCCGCCAGTAGCGAGTTCAGAGGTTTTTTGTGATTGTTGGACTGCTTCATGTAAATCGTCCATGGCGGTCTTCATATTCCCACCTAGTTGTGTTGTTACACCCTCTAACGCCCCACTCACCTGTTGTTGTGAACTCGTATTTTCTGCCACCTCTTGCATAGAAATCGCAACTTCTGTGACAGTTTTATTGACCTCTTGCACACTTGCCGTTAATTCCTCTGCAGTAGAAGCAACTGTGTCAGTTTCAGCTACAATGCGGTGCATCATCGAACCTAATGCTTCCACAGAGTCATTATAATATTGCGCCATTTCACCAAATTCATCCTTTGTATGAATGGCCATTTGTTGCGTTAAATCACCCGTAGCAAGATAGCCTAAATGAGTATTCATCGTTTTCACTTCCCCACGGATATAACGAGCAAGGAAATAAATACTAATTGCGATAAGTAAAATTAGAACGACACTCATCACGATTTGCTGTTGAAGCATGGCCTGTATTTCGCCATAAAGCTCCGTTGTCGGAACCAGTAACACTAACTTCCATGGCATATCTTGTATTTGCATAAATTGTAAGGTAAAATCACTACCCTGACTGCTTGTATGTATTAACTTTTTTTGATCAGAAATCTGCTCCACAGGCATGTTCAACAACTGCTGGATCGTTTCTTTATTCACTTTATTTACATCAGGGTGCGTTAAAATTTTGCCACTATCATCAATTATAAATGCATAACCACTCTCTCGAATTTTCACGTCAGAAACAATGGATTGAATTGAATCTAATACATAATCCCCTGTAATAACGCCAATGGGCTTAGAATCTTTGACAATTTGTGTACCAAATGAGATAAACATTTCCCCCAGAGCTTCATCAAAATAAGGTGCAGTATGAACTACCTTATTAGATTGGATACTATTGCGATACCATTCTTGCTCGTGAAAATGATAGGCAGGATCTTCATAAGCATCCGTAGAGACAATTTTTTCTTCTTCCTTATAGGCATAAGGCCCGAAAATTTCTCCCTTTGCCACACCCTCCTCTAGCCATAATCCCATACCATACGTTTCCTTATTGAAAGGCAATAGCTGCTGTACGTAGCGAATAAATTGCTCTCTGGTCATCATACTGTCAGCCGATTCTATTGTTGTCTTTGCACTATTTATGAGCTGAATGTGTGCATGCAATTTGCCCTCAACGGAACCTGCAACATCATCCGCGAGTATAGACATTTCATTTTCAATAGAGCTTTCAAGTTCATTGGATACGTTCAAATAGTTAAGGAAGGTCATACCACCTAAAAAAACAGTGATGACAGGAATAAGCATTGCGATTTTTGCCATAATATTTAAATTTCCTAATAGCTTTTTCATTCACCTTCACTCCATATCTATTATTATTGCTCTATTCCATCTCTAGTATAAATGGATTATACCTACAAAAATATGTTTTTTTTGTAACTTTTAAATCCTATATTCGAGACTCTTTAATTCGAGCAATTTACTTGGAAAATGAATTCATTTATCGTATAGTAAAAAACGCATCATACCAAGAAGGAGACAAAATAATGACAGTGACAAAAAGTTCTTTAACTAAAGTTATGCACGAGCGTAAATCCGTTCGTAAATACGATGAAAACTTTAAAATCCCGCAGCAACAATTAGAAGAATTACTTGTAGAAGCGACGTCTGCTCCATCGTCTAGTAACCTACAGCCTTGGCGCTTTTTAGTAATTCAGGATGAAGCGGTCAAAAAAGAGCTACGTGCTATTGCCAATAACCAAGAACAAGTAGAAACTTCCTCAGCAATTATTGCCGTTTTAGGTGATACAAAGATGTACGAAAATGCCGAGGCTATCTATACAAAGAACTTCGATCTTGGCTATATCAATGAGGCAACAAAAGATTTAATGATTAACAACTCAATCAATCTATATTCTCAACTTCCCCAAGAAGTGTTAAAAAATATCGTTACATTTGATGCTGGTCTAATTTCCATGCAAATCATGCTACTAGCTAAAGACATGGGCTATGATACAGTGCCAATGGGTGGATTTAATAAAGAAGCCTTTGCTCAACGCTTTGAATTAGCTGACCATATCGTCCCAGTTATTTTAATTGCCATTGGTAAGGCAGCCGCACCTGCTTACAATTCTTCCCGCATTGAACTTGAGCACATCGCCAAATTCATTTAATACACGTGAAAATAGTCATCTTACAATGTAGTTAAGATGGCTATTTTTATTTTTTGTGGCATTTCTTGTGCATCTACCATCATAGGATAGTAATGTTTTTGTACGTAATTTTTGAAATTAATAAAACGGAAAATGATTCTCAAAAACTAGCATAATAATGTTTCCAAGGATATTTTTTGCATTTTTATCATAAGGCACTCAAAAAATCATCATTAAAGCCTTAAATAATCCACTTCATTCTAGTACATTTGTGCGATTTCTACTAAATATTACATCTAAATTGTTGTAGCTTTAACATTTGAGGATTGTTATGATTAGGAGGTATTTTCATATGAAGGGAGGTTTTTCTGATGAATTATGACTATAATGATTCTTATTATTACTCAGATTTAGATGCAGCCATGGGTGGTTTATTTTTTATCTTTATACTAGCCGCTCTTGCTATTGGTTTAATTGCCTACATTATTAGTGCACTTATTTATTTTATGACATCTAAAACAAATGGTTTTGGAGATGTAGCCTATATTGCTTGGATTCCCATTATTAATGTATATAGTCTCTTCCTGCTGACAGCTGGTGGGGATACTCGAGAAACAATACGTGCAACAGCTTTAAAAAATACCCTTATTTATGCAGGCTTGATCATTGTTTCGTTTATTCCATTTATCGGTATTCTGGCTTCTTTAGGAGCGGCAGGCTTTACACTGTATTTCACGTATCGCCTATTCTACCGCTGGTGTGGCGAAACAGGTAAGGCAGTATTATACACAATCTTAATGGTAATAACAGGTGGATTGTTCTTTGCCATCTACGGCTTAATGCGTATGAACAGACCTTTCGTTGCTTAATTGTTTAAAACCTCTTTATGCCCTTAGGCTAAAGAGGTTTTTTACGTAATTTCACAGAGTAATGGTGCATGGATTTAGGAATTCCCTTTAATTCAAAAACCCCGCTATATATTAAATAGCGAATTCTATATTCTAAAAAGAAGATATTTGGGGGGGCATCCATTCTTGTTAATAGCTCTGAGATGAATTCACCTGTTTGTATAAAATCAGTACCCCCTTGCTCCTTATGAAGTTGTTCAATCGTTGACATAATCAAATTATCATAATAATTCTCTTGGACTGCTTGAATTTGTCGATGTAGCCATAGTCGACAAACATCCTTTGTCTGTGCTAAACTTTCCCACTGTTGCTGAAAAATTAGACGCTCCTTTGCGGACATTCGCTTTATATCATACATTTCCATGTTCCATTGATGGTTGATAGCCCGCTGTTCACCTGTGTTGATAAGAACAACTTCATTGGTTTTATTACGTAATAAATAGAGTAGGAATCTAAGACCACACTGTTCTTCTGCATTGTACCCACACCAAATGTAAATCAGCAGGTTGCTTGGAATATCCTGTATCTCTCTGATTGTGTTCATTAATTTATTTCGATTTATAAAATCATCCATTCCATCATTAATATTTTCTCTTAGCCACTCATCACGGAATGCCTGTCCTCTTTTTTCATCGAGTTTCCACAATGGTCCAATCGACAAATCCTCTGGAAACCCGATCACATATTTCGGTGGAGCAAGTGTCGCTCGTAAGGAGCCTGCTGCAGATTCCGAGCAAACAATATGTACTATTTTTGCTGAAGTAGTGGTTATGACCTGTTGAATATAATCATTAATAATTTCTACCAACTGATAGAGCTCTTCCTGCCCCATAAAGAAAGACCATCCCTGCTGAGGTGTGCTTTGTTCATGATGAAATGCTGTAAAAGATTCAGATGGCTCAAGCTCATACCCCTGCCATTCCCCCTCCCTCATCACCTCTTCTATTGTGATATACTCTAACGCTTGAATTCTATATACTAGCACCTGGTTTGTGTCGTAGAAGAAATAGATAAATGGATAATGCATGGATGTTTCCATTCGCACTGCCTCCTTTTTAAAAATTGTACCACAATGACAATCTCTTCCATCATTTTTCAAAAAAGTAGTTAGCTAGCACCATAAATATGCTATTATTATAGTTAGAAAATTTTGAATTTCTAGCAAAGGGGATAAATGAATATGTATGAAAATATTTTAAGACATCCAGGGCCAACACCGATTCCAAAAAAGGTACAGCTTGCGATGAATCAGGATATTTTTAGTCATCGTAGTCAGGAATTTGTAGAATTATACCGAGAAACAATTGAATTAGTAAAGCCTGTTTTCGGTACGACACAGGACATCTTACTTTTACCTTCGGGTGGGACAGCCGCGCTTGAGGCTGCAGCTGTTAATACTGTATCTGCTGGTGAAGAGGTTGTCGTCATCACAGTTGGAGCTTTTGGCGACTATTTCGTTTCAATCTGTGAGCAATATGGCTTCCATGTACATAAGCTCGAAAAAGAATGGGGACAGGCTTGTACAGCCGAAGAGCTTCGAGCATTTTTACAGCCATTACAAACTATTAAAGCCGTTTTTGTGACGTACAATGAAACATCCACAGGTATTTTAAACCCTGTTGCTGAACTAGCCCAGGTAATCCGTGAAGAAACAGATGCCCTCGTTATTGTTGATGGTGTAAGCTGTATTGGTGGCGCTCCTGCTGAAATGGATGCTTGGGGCATTGATATTCTGGTGACAGGCTCTCAAAAAGCCATGATGCTCCCACCTGGACTCTCTCTTATCAGCGTAAGCGAAAGAGCTTGGGAAGTCATTGAAGAAAATCAAACACCTGCTTATTACTTAAATCTTCAAAGCTATCGTAGCTGGGCGGAAAAGGGCATGACTCCTAATACACCTGCTATTACACTGATTTATGGACTGCATGAGGTGTGTAAGTTAATCGAACAGGAAGGTGGCTTTACGCAAACAGTTGCCCGCCATGACCTCATGAAAAACATGGTGCGAAATGCAATGAAAGCATTACACATGGAGCTATTAACTGAAGATCAATACGCTTCTCCAACTATTACAGCAATTAAAACACCTCAAGGAATTGATCTTGGTGAATTTTTGACGCACCTTAAGCAACACTATCATTTAGATTTCGCAGGCGGTCTAGGTCATCTACAGGGTAAAATTTTTAGATTCGGCCATATGGGCTATTGTTTCCCAAGTGACATTTTACAAGCCGTTTCCCTACTTGAGGCTGCCCTACAAGACTTCTCCTATGATTTCGAACCAGGAGCAGGCATCCTTGCCGCACAAGAAGTATACTTAGCCGCACAACGTAAAGCACTACAACGTTAAACAGCAAAAACAGGTGGAGAAAAATGACTCCACCTGTTTTTTAATTTGTTCTACTAAACTTGAAGTTGCGTTTGATCGTTTGTGGACGCAATCTGTGCGGGTTTCTTCACTTTGTTAGCGCTTTGAACTCCTGGTTGAGCGGGTCCACACATTTTACGAGCGCTTTGGACTCCTATTGGAGCGGGGCATCTCACTATTCGAATGCCTTCCCCCATGCTTGAACGGGAAATAACTAATAGAGGTCAAGCTTCCATCCAAACATAGCTCACATTATCTTTAATTAAATTCCTTGACCTTTGCTAAATAAGCAGCTCGCATTGTAGGTGGGACCATACTACCGCCAGTTGCCCATACAAGATGTGTGGCTTGTGGTAGATGGTTTACTAATGCGTTCTTTTCTAGATAGGATTGACCTTGTTGTAATAAACGAATGGCTCCATACATTCCTGCGTGTGCAGATGGCTCTAAAAATAAACCTTCACTTTCCATCGCTAATCCTAGAGATGTAAACAGCTCTTCATCTGATACAGTATAGCAACCACTTATATACGTCTCCATCACTTTTCCTACAAATTTGGAGGGACGACCAACGGCTAACCCATCCGCTTCTGTTCGATTGTCAAGACCAATATCTTCTACACTAATTGCGTCATGTAAGCCTGTCATCAGCCCGATCGTCATACAAGGAGAAGCGACAGGTTCTGCAAAGAAAATATGCACATGCTCACCGTAAATTTCTTTTAATCCATAGGCAACACCACCGGGTCCTCCACCTACGCCACATGGTAAATAGACGAACAATGGATGTGCTTCATCCACTAAAATATTCGTCCTTTCTAGCTGTTCCTTCAAACGCTTGGCAGCTACGGCATAGCCAGCAAATAAATCCTTTGAATTTTCATCATCAATAAAATGACATTTTGGATCTTGCTCAGCTTCCTGTCTCCCCTGCTCAACAGCTACACTGTAATCAGCCTCATATTCAATCACTGTCGCACCCTTTTCACGCAGTAAGGCTTTTTTCCACTCCTTTGCATCACTCGACATATGTACAACGACATTAAAGCCGAGCTTCTTGCCCATAATGCCGATACTTAATCCTAAATTCCCCGTAGAGCCTACTGCAATCGTATATTGTTGGAAGAACGACTGAAATTCCTCTGTTGCTAAAATTGCATAATCATCCACTTCTTTAAGTCTTCCACTTGCCAAAGCTAGTCTTTCTGCATGTTTTAATACCTCATAAATTCCTCCACGTGCTTTGATCGAGCCAGAGATCGGTAATGCATGATCACATTTTAAAAGCAATTGGCCAGGAATCGCCACACCATATGCTTGTTCAATAGCACTTTTCATTGCAGGAATTTCCTTGATCGTTGATTCAATTAAACCATCACTTTCTAGAAGCTCTGGAAATGCTACTTTTAAATAAGAAGAGAAACGTTGTAATGTTGCTTCTGCATCATCCACTTCAGCCATAGTAAAGAGCGTTGTTTCAGGATTTTTCATCCAATTTGTATTTTCCCACAATACAGTAACCTTTTTTGCTAGTTCGTTCAACTGCGGATATTGTTCGAATAGTTCGTGTTTATGTTCATTTTTCACCTGTAGATTCCTCCAGTTTATGGGCTAAAATCGCTCGTTCACAAATTTGTCGAAATTTCATTTCAAACGAAATATTGTTTTCTTGTGTTCTTTTTTTAGGTCCCTTTGTTCGCCCACCTGCCCTTCTAATTTTTTGACCAACATGCCGCATATCGAGCAAACGTTCGATGTTTTCATTAGACATTTCTCGTCCATTTTGATCAATCGGATACCCCCCTCGCGCTAAAACCATGGCTGCTAATCCATAATCCTGTGTAATAACAATATCGTGTTTTGAAAGCGCGTTCACTAGCGTAAAATCAACCGAATCTGGACCTTTAGGTACAATAATTGTTATTACATTATCACGTTCAACACGATGCGATGTATCGCAAAACAAGATAGTTTCTATCTCAAACTCAGATGATATAGATAGCGCTAAATCCACTACTGGACAGGCATCAGCGTCTATAAGAACCTTCACAATAAAGCATCATTCCTTTCTCGTAATTAGATGAATCACTTAGAACTAAATTATTTCAATATAATTTTTAAACAACCTCTCTTGCTCAATTTTTCACAAACTTTAAAAGTATTTTATTGAATAGTTTGAAAAATAGATATACGATACACCTATCAACTAAATGGGGGTTTTATTTATGACAATTACAACTGTTAGCAATGAACAATTAGCAAAAGAATACGTAGATGGCGTATTTGAGCAACTTAAACAACAGAATAGTCATCAAGCGGAATTTTTACAAGCTGCTGAAGAAATTTTCATCTCATTAGTACCTGTATTCGCACAACATCCTGAATATATTAAGGCCAATATTTTATCCCGTATTGTGGAGCCAGATCGTATTATTTCTTTCCGTGTAGCATGGCAAGATGATAACAATCAAGTCCAAGTGAATCGTGGCTATCGTGTACAATATAGCAATGTCATGGGCCCATATAAAGGCGGTCTTCGCTTCCACCCTTCTGTAAACGAATCCATCATTAAGTTCCTAGGCTTTGAGCAAATCTTTAAAAACGCTTTAACAGGGCAACCTATCGGTGGTGGTAAAGGTGGTTCAAACTTCGATCCAAAAGGTAAATCAGATTCAGAAATTATGCGTTTCTGCCAAGCATTCATGACTGAATTATACCGTCATATTGGTCCAGATGTCGATGTTCCTGCTGGTGATATTGGCGTAGGTGCTCGTGAAGTAGGTTATTTATGGGGCCAATATAAGCGTTTAACAAAAGCAAATGAATCAGGTGTATTAACTGGTAAGACTCCAGGCTATGGTGGCTCTTTAGCACGTAAAGAAGCAACTGGTTACGGTACTGTTTACTTTGTGAACGAAATGCTGAAGGATGCAAATGACTCATTCGAAGGAAAAACAGTCGTTGTTTCTGGATCTGGTAATGTATCTACGTATGCGATTGAAAAAGCGCAACAGTATGGGGCTAAAGTGGTTGCTTGCTCAGACTCTTCAGGCTATATCTACGACCCAGAGGGCTTAGATTTAGATGCCATTAAAGAAATTAAAGAAGTAAAAGGTGACCGTATCTCAACTTACGTTAATTATCGACCAAATGCTACTTTTACAGAAGGTTGTACAGGAATTTGGACGATTCCTTGTGATATTGCTCTACCATGTGCTACGCAAAATGAAATTAACGGTGAGTCAGCTCGTACATTAATTTCGAATGGTGTGAAAGCCATCGGTGAAGGTGCTAATATGCCATCAGATCTTGAAGCAATCAATGAATTCCTAGAGGCAGGCGTATTATTTGGTCCTGCAAAAGCAGCGAATGCTGGTGGAGTTGCGGTATCTGCTCTTGAAATGGCACAAGACTCTAGCCGCGTATTTTGGTCATTTGAAGAAGTAGATGCGAAACTTCATCAAATTATGAAAAATATTTATACAGACAGCAAAGCAGCAGCAGAAAAATATGGCTTCCCAGGTAACCTAGTAGTTGGTGCAAACATTGCTGGCTTTATCAAAGTAGCAGATGGAATGCTTACTGAAGGCGTTTATTAATAACATTCTATTTTCAATGTTTCCTAGGATTTGATTTCGGAATATTCTTAATCTCAACCAAGGTGGTAACGAACATTCGTTATCACCTTATTTTTTATTTACAATCCCGTTATAAAACATAAAAATAAACGTTTTAAACGAACATTTTTAGCGTTAAATATTTAAAACATTCGTGTTATAATTTTAGAGTACTATGAAAAATATTGGAGGGTTTTTTGTGGAATTATTGTATACAGGTAAAACAAAAAATGTGTTCAAATTAGAAGATGGTCATTATTTATTAAAATTTAAAGACGATGTTACAGGAGAAAACGGCGTGTTTGATCCAGGTGCAAATACTGTTGGTTTAACAATTGATGGGGCTGGCTTGGCTGGTTTACGTTTAACTTCTTATTTTTATTCAAAATTAAACGAACAAGGAGTTCCTACTCATTTCGTTGATGCTAACTTCGAAGATGCAACAATGACAGTAAAACCAGCAACTGTTTTCGGTAATGGCTTAGAAGTGATTTGCCGCTTTAAGGCCGTTGGTTCATTCCTGCGCCGCTATGGTGCCTATGTAAAAGAAGGACAAGATTTAGACTCTTTTGTAGAAGTGACAATCAAAGATGATGATCGTTTAGATCCTCCGATTTCCGAAGATGCTTTAGCGATGTTAAACCTGTTAACTCATGAAGAATACGCCATTTTGAAACAACGTACAATTGAAATCTCCAAATTTGTAGCGGGAGAGCTTGCTAAAAAAGGCTTAACGCTTTATGACATTAAATTAGAATTCGGCCGCGATGCGAAAACGAATGAAATTTTATTAATCGATGAAATTTCAGGCGGTAATATGCGTGCTTACAAAGGTGAGCAATATATTGAACCATTAGAACTTGAGAAAATTATGTTAGCTGAATAATAGAAACAACCTTAAAAGAGTCGGCATTTACGACTCTTTTTTTATGTGTGGGCTTATTTTTATTTTCCATGAAACTTTTCTTTACTTCACTCGTATATTAACTATATGTAACAAGCAATTATTCTATTATTTTGGAGGTAGTTTGATGGAAAATTTGAATGAGACATCGAAAGAAGAAAGGTCAAAACTAAATCCATTTTTATCGGTTTGGATGCATCCAAAGCAAACAACTCGTTATATGATTAATGAAAAATCTATCGGCTTTGCAATTTTGGTTTTGTCTATTGGTTATATTGGCTCCCTTATGTCTGGATTAATTGATTCAGAATTTCTTCCTGATTTTTCTCCATGGCTTTTAGTCCTATTATGTGTCATTTTTGCTCCGATCGCAGGTGTGATCGGCACAGCTATTTCTGCACTCATCTCATGGCTATTCGGGAAATTATTTAAAGGTACTGGGACTTACTCGGACTTATTTAAGGGGTTAAGCTTAACAGCAATCCCATATATTGTGCTGGTTCCACTTTATATTATTTGGTTAATGACTTCACCCGATTCATTATTGGATCCTAATTTTATGGGTTCATTACCGTGGATTTTTTGGCCAACTATTTTAGTAAGCATCATTGTGACGATTTGGTCATTTGTTATTTCTGTAGGTGTAGTCGCTGAAGCACACCAAATTTCGAACTGGATGGCTTTCTTCACCATCTTTATTCCAGCCATTATTATCTTCATCGTATTATTTGTTCTTTTCTTTGTCATACTCATTGGAATTATTGGTGTTGGCATGGTCTAAAAACTTGAGATAAAGCCTTTGTTAACTCGACACAGCTAAAAAAGCAGATAGAGAAAAAGCCTGTAACTTTTTTCTATCTGCTTGTTTTATTTTATTAGACAGATAGTGCGGTACTTTGCTGGAATAGCTCAGATACGCCAGATTCTACAGCTGCCCCACTTACTGCGCGTGAGACGATGGCCACTACGCGTTCGTCTAACGACTTAGGAACAATATATTCTTCCTTTAGTTCCTTATCACTTACAAGGGAGGCAATGGCTTCTACAGCAGCTAGCTTCATCGACTCATTAATATCCGTAGCACGCACATCTAAAGCTCCCCGGAAAATACCAGGGAATGCGAGAACATTATTAATTTGATTTGGATAATCTGAACGGCCCGTTCCCATAACACGTACACCCCATGCTTTGGCATTTTCATACGTGATCTCTGGATTTGGATTGGCTAAGGCAAAGACAACTGGATTTTCATTCATGGACGCAATATGTGCCTCTGTCAATAGATTAGCTACAGAAACGCCAATAAAGACATCTGCACCTGTTAGTGCATCCTCTAGTGTACCATGTTGCTTCTCTGGATTCGTCAAATGAGCAACCGCTTCTTTAATCGGGTTCATCCCCTCTGTACGACCCTCATAAATAATACCTTTTGTATCGCACATATAAATATTCTTATAGCCCATTTGTACAAGTATACGCAAGATCGCAATGCCTGCAGCACCAGCACCGTTAATCACAACTTTCATCGTTGCAACATCCTTTTTCACAATACGATTGGCATTAATCATTGCTGCTCCTACAACAATCGCTGTTCCATGTTGATCATCATGAAAAACTGGAATATCACATTCTTGACGTAGGCGATCTTCAATTTCAAAGCATCTTGGTGCTGAAATATCCTCTAAGTTTACCGCACCAAATGTCGGGGCAAGCGCCTTCACAATGCTGACGATTTCATCCGTATTTTTTGTATCTAAGCATATTGGAAAAGCATCAACATTGGCAAAACGCTTTAGTAAAATCGCCTTCCCTTCCATTACAGGTAATGCCGCTTTCGGACCAATATCTCCTAATCCTAAAACTGCTGTCCCATCCGACACAACTGCTACCATATTACCCTTCATTGTATAGTCGTACACAAGCGAAGGATTTTTTTCAATCTCCACACATGGCGCTGCTACCCCCGGTGAATAAGCCAAGCTAAGATCATAGGAATCTTGTACAGGTACCTTTGAGCTCACCTCTAATTTCCCACTATAGTGTGCATGCATTTCTAATGCCTTTTTCATTACGTCCATTCCATCCCATCCTTTTCCCTTTGGTTTTTTATTATATTTCAGAATCATAATACTTTGTGAAAATATAGTCAACGAATTTTCTGTCAATTTATTTTAAACTTCAAAAATTCAAGGTTTAATGACTTTCATTACATTTTTCTGTCAAATTAAACATTTCACAAACAATTTTTTTAAGATAATTAATGTGATTGTTGACACATTAAAAAGTGTACACATAGAGCCATTTAGCCTGTTCAACTTTTCACATAGTATTTTTCTTATGTAAATGAGAATTTTTTCACAAACTTTTGTAAGCGTATCCATTGTCTTCATTGACTTCGTCACAATTTATTCACATTTTTTCACAAAGTTTTTTATTATATAGATCAAAGTATTTGTGAAAATCTTAACAAGCAAAAAAAGAGCCCTATATAAAGGACTCTTCGGTAAAATGATTCATAAAGGCCGTGATGATATGCTTGGAAGACCATTGCTCTCCCGAAACTTTTGTAATCGGATAGTCACGAGGAAAAATTGTTTTGGTGATTTCTTCAACAGAATAACCTTGCATAAATAATTGTTTCACTTTTCCTTGCATGTTTTCCAAATAAGCAATTTTTTCTTGTATTTTCGTTCGCCCATCCTCTATAAAGCCTGCATGACAGCAATAGACGACATCGAAATCATAGTTTACTATTTTCCTCAAAGACGCCAAGGTATGGACAATATTTTCTTCATCAAGCACAACCTTTGTCTTGGGTTGGATAAACAAATCACCTGTAAACATAGCGCCTGTTTCCCGATTGTAAAAAGAGAGATGATCTGTAGTATGCCCAGGTGTTTCAATAACATCCCACGTTGCTGCATTCGTTTGTAATGTTTGACCTAATGGTTGGGCAACAAATGCTGGTCGTTCCCCCCACAATGCCTGACGATAGAATGGATAGTCTCCATCCTCAGCACAAAGATCGACTGAATCACGATGAATATAAATAGGTACATTCTTATGGTGTTGAATCCACGCTGCATTTCCTGCATGATCCTCATGTGAATGTGTTAATGCCAATTGCTCTATCGGTATATCCTTAAAAAAGGATTGAAATTCCTGCGACAGTGAGTAGGAACCCGTATCAATCAGTAACCCATCCACAAAAAAGCTGTACACACTCATACCAATCCCCTGCACCGCAACTTTCCCATGCGCACATTGTACACCGCGATGCTGCTGAATCTCGATACTTTTCTCCCGTTTAAACATCCTGCTCCCCCTTTGCCCCTTGTACAAAAAGTGTAGCATAAAATGAATGGTGAGTCATTTTTGTAAGTAGGTAACAACAAAGGATTTATTTTTTACATGTTTTCGAAGTGCTAACACATGAACAAATAACCGTATATTTACAGCCAATAAAAGCAATGCGCCTAGAAACAATAATCCCATCTGCCAATCACTTGTAACATTCATTAACAGCGTCCAACTTATAATGACAGCAAAGGCAATCGCTATATATTTTTTCATCACTCTTGTAGTGGAACCCTGTATATCGTGTTTTTGTTCAATGCTTAATAAAATTTTTCCAAATTCCATTATGATCAGCAATTTAATTCCTTGAATTAAAACCGTACTCCAATAGAAGAGAAGATGTGAAGAAAAGAAAGTACTCATCAAGGTAAGAATCATAGCGCAAGCCATATATTTGCTGATAGGGGTTTTTTCTTTATAGAATGAAAGACTTTTTAAATAGGCCCCATAAACAAGGATATCTTGTAGAAGATTAGCGTATTTAAAAACATTTAAATAGATAAATTGAAAGAAGAGCGCCACTGCAAACCATTGTAAAAGTTTTACCTGTTGTTTAGATTCACTCATTGTTTTCACGCACCTTTTTCACCAAATTCGACGTAAAATACGCTTGCGAATATACTCTTTTAGTTAAATAACCATCGGGGCCACTAAAGCCTATGGACGTATTGATATCTAAGGGGGCTTCTTTCAATTGAATAGTCAGCTCCAAGCGTTGACCTTTCGTCACTGAAAAAGGAAAATCACTTGCTGTGTAGCGCTGATCGTTTAATCGCCATTCTTTCAACAGTATTTTATCCTCTAATGTAGCTGGAACATAAAATGCATCAAAAACTGCATCCTGCTGAAGGGTAAATGATATGATTTGTTCCGAATCATTTTGTGACTGACTATAGCTATTATTCATGATCTGATTTTCATCAATGAAGGTTTCCCTCGTAAAATGAATTGGGGCAGGTAATTTCACCCCGTCATTTAATACAAGATAAATAGTTTTACTTGCCATCACTTTTTTCATCGTGTTTAAATCAAGCTGAAAAAAAGCTAAACGAATATTTTGATAGCGTAAATCTTGAGAAGTACCCAATGGGTAATAAAAGCCATTGACTAGATTTGCTTGCTCTGTTTGATCATATACTATTGGTAATTGCACATCTTCTGCCTGCAAATATTTCACATATCGATGGTCATCTTTGTTTGTAATATAGCGTATCTCTAAAGCATTCTGTAAGCTATCTGTAACTTCAATTACAGTAGGAACCACTATCGGTTTTATGAATTGATGTTGTAAAAAAATCGTACTGTTACCGATCAGTAAAATTAAAACTACGGCAACACCAATCGTCTTTTTCTGGTCAACGCCAACTTTAAGCTTTTTCCTAGAGATGTATAGTATGATGCATACGCACAAAATAGCCAAAATCCAGTACATTGGCGAAGATAAATGATCTAATTGTGACATTAACGCACTAGCCCGATCATTATCAAAGTGTTGCTTCCCTACCATGAATGCCACAAATCCACCCGTTGCAAGTGTTACAGCAACAGTCAAGACTTTAGGTACCCCGTGCAAAGGCTTATGCTGCTCTTTTGTTGCTTGTTCAATACCTTGTAGACTACGCTGATGTAACGATTCTGGAATGTCTATTTGATCCATCTGCTTTTTTAGATCGTTCACCCTTGCCCCTCCTGTTTCAGTGCCTGCTTTAATTTTTTTAATGCACGATACAACATGATTTTCGTCGTCCCTAATTTAAGCTGCAATACCTGAGCCACCACCCGCTCCCCCCCTTTATCTATTAGACTTTTAAACTATGCAATTTAGCTTTGCAAAACAGAAATTTCCTCATTTTATGTATTACTACCTGAGCATGCTATGCTCTCTCCACTTTGATGGATTTTTTGATCAAGTATAAAATTCTATCCCCTACTTTAAAAGGGCTATCCTTCACTTTTTCATTTTTATCCGTCACTTTGAAGAGGTTATCCGCTACATTAAATTTTATCCGTCACTTTGAACGTTCTATCCTCCACTTTTTCTTCCGTATCCGCCAATCTGAACAGGTTATCCGCTACATTAAATTCTATCCGTCACTTTGAACGTTCTATCCTCCACTTTTTCTTCCTTATCCGCCAATCTGAAGAGGTTATCCGCTACATTAAATTTTATCCGTCACTTTGAACGTTCTATCCTCCACTTTTTCTTCCGTATCCGCCAATCTGAAGAGGTTATCCGCTACATTAAATTCTAACCTCTACTTTACGCTCTATCCACCGCACTATAAAAAAACGCCCACCGAAGTGAGCGTTTCTTTTTATTCGTTTGTGCCTTTTTCCACGTCATATTCTGTAATCCAATCACTGAAGCTACCTACATATAATTGGATGTTGTCATAGCCTTCATCTGCTAACACAGCATAAAGTGGAGAGGCGGTTACGCCGCTGCCACAGTAAACCACAACCGGTTCATCAGCTGCAACTTTTTGACGTAATGCATCGTTTGCCTTTAGTTGACCATTTGACTTCAATTGCTCCCAGTCAAAGTTTTTCGCAGTTGGGATATGACCTGCTACTTTATCCAAAGGCTCTACTTCTCCTCGATACCTTTCAGCAGCGCGCGCATCGAGTAAAGTAGCTTTTACCTCTCCATCTACAATGGCTTTTACGGCTTGGCGTGGTGCATAAAGCTCATCTTTCCAATCAAACTCAATGATAGTTGGAGGATATTTAATAATATCCTTGGTAAAAGGAATTTTTGCCTCTAGCGCAGGGGCACCTCCATTGACAATCACTACATTTGGGAAACCAGCATATGTTAGCATCCACCAGGCGCGTGGGGCAAATGGAGCTGCTCCTTGGTCATAAACTACAATCTGATCTTCATACCGTAATCCTAGTTCTTGAAAAACGGATGCCAATTTTTCTTTGCTTGGCATTGGATGACGACCTTCTTTGCTGTCCATATCCGATAACTGCTGTTCTAAATCAATATAGATAGCACCAGTAGCATGACCTTCCTCGAATGCTTTTTTGCCAGCCTCTTTGTCCTGAAGATCGAAACGAGCATCGATAAAACGGACGCCATCAAACTGAATTTCATCCACTGATTTGAATACTTTTCCCATTAGAATCACCTCATGCGTATTGTAATTGTGCGTAAATCGCTTTCCAAGAAGCTAAACGGCTCTCTTCTTGTAAGGCTAATCTTTCTGTGTCAATTTGTTCAAGCGCTTGATGATAAATATAGTAACGTAATTTTTCGGCTTCCTCTGCTATAAACGTAATCGCCCATGTCATGAGGGAAACTTTCTGTGCATCTAAATAATCTTGTGCATCTGGTTTTGTGATAGCTTCTAGTGCCTCACTCAGCTTCACTTTTTCATTCTTTTCAAAGAAAGCTTTTTGATTGCGGAAATGAGATTTTACGCTAGCATATTTGGAAATATCCGCAAACGGTCCTTCAAAATCCAATAAATTTGGCTCAGAAGATTCAAAGGCTAGGAATGAGAAGCTTCGATTTAACTCTTTCAATTCGCGTACTTCATCTTTAAAACGTTGTTGCATCTTTTTGCTAATGAATTGCGATAAACGGAAGTTTGTTACACGCATTTCTTGAGTAAAATCAAAACGCAAGCTTTGCATCACTTCTTTTAATGCATGCTCCAACGCTTGCTGTGCGGGCATTGCAGCAAAGGTAGAAGGATTGTAGCCTTCCTTAAAGAACTCAGGGTAACGATAATAAACTCGCTGAAGAACATAATAGAGTAGCTCATCAAGCTCCTGCTTTGTTTCACTCTCTAACATGCTCGTATTCAGTACACTGTACTTCGATTGAATATGTTGTTCAAGTGTTGTTAATTCCTCTAGTCGCTCATCTTTACGTTTTAAGTTTTCCTCTGTTTGGGCAATTAAATCCGCCAAACGTTGCTCTGTTTTATCAACTTCCTCTGCAAGAGCTTGAACGGCTAATGCACTCAATTCATCATTTAAGAATGTATGGAAGTCGCTTTCAAACGGTGGCATCCCTGATGTTAAATCCGCACCTTCTACCTTTTCCTTCAACGCTAAAAGACTAGATACCCCATATAGTCTTGGGAAGCGAATGCCAAAGCGTTGTAACTCTGAGCGTACATAGCCTTTTACATCTTCCTGTTCTTCATCCGTTGTTGCCAAATCAATTGCATTGACAATAAAGAACATTTTATCAAGCTCAAATGCATCCTTCACACGACCAAGCTGAATTAAAAACTCGCGGTCAGCTTTGGCAAAGGCATGGTTATAGTACGTAATAAATAGGATGGCATCAGCATTACGAATATATTCAAATGCTACACCTGTATGGCGGGCATTAATAGAGTCCGCTCCTGGCGTGTCAACAAGTGTCACGCCCATACGTGTTAATGGACTATCATAATAGAAGTCGATATTGTCAACAAAGCAAGATTTATTTTCTTGTGCTACAAATTTTTCAAACTCCTCACGGTCTACGCGGAGGATAGAACCAAATTCAGACTTAAAGGTTGGGTAGCCTTCTTTATAGGCACGAATAAATGATTTATGAACATTTAAGCGTTCGTCCGTTAACTGAACTCCAAGCCCTTCATCAGCACGATTATAGGCTTCCTCCAATGTCGATACAGACAAACCAATCGCCGCATAGGAGCCTTGAATATCCTCTAGCATTTGTTCCGCAGTTTTAAGCTGTACATCAGCTGTTTCATGTGGGTGCTCAGGTGTAACTGGACGAATTTTATTGATGGCCGCAGTTGTTGGATTTGGTGAAACAGGTAACACCTTGGCTCCCATTAAAGCGTTTGAAAAGGAAGATTTACCAGCACTAAATGCGCCAAACAATGCAATGGTAAAATCTTTTTTCTGTAGTCGTTCTACTTTATTTTCAAGGTATTGGGCTACTTCGGCAAAGCCTTGCACCTCTTTGACTGCATTAGCAGTATGAAGTGCACGGTTAATCACACCATCGATTGGTAGAATCGTTGCAGTAGTAGCTTGCTGAGCTTCCTCTTGTTGGATGATTTGCTCTTTTGGCTGCAGCATGGACTCGTCAAATAGACGAATTTCTGCTAAATCTTGCTTAAATGATTGTTCCCAATTTGTAAGCTGTTGATTGGCAACTTTACGAATTTCATTGCTCGCTTGATGCATAGTGCTTGCACTATATTGCTGATAGCCTTCAATTTCAAGGACCGCATTAATGGCATCTACTTTGTCCTGCATACCCGCCATTTTTAATTTTGATGGTGCGGCAGTTTCTGTTGCTACAGCTTCAAGAGTTGTCGCTTGCGCATTTTTCCAACTATCTGTCTCCTGAATAAAGTAGCGCTTTGTTGCTTCTGCGATACGGTTAGCGAAGTTTAACACAGCATCACCTGTTAAAATAGCGCCTGTTTGAACTTGCTGCTCAATCAATGAAAAAGGTAAGTCAAATTCATAGGCATCAATAGCAGCGGCACGTTCCTCATTTAATGCACCAACGTCCTTCAATACCTTTTTCATAAGACCTTTTAAATGCCCCGTGATTTGTGCATGGACCACATTTTGATAGGCACTATACGCATTTTCTTTACGTCTGTTTCGCTCTTCCTCTGTTTTTTTCTTTGCAGTAAAGAGCCCTCCAACTTTAAAGCCTTCCTGCATGCTTTCTAAATAAAGGCGTAAGTGATCGCGTAAATCAGCTGGCATAATTGCAGCATTCGCGAGCAACTCCTTACGTTGCTCCTCAAACGTTTCGTTCCAAGCTTCTACTGAAAATAATTCAACCTGACGATTTAATTTATTGTATTGCTCTAATATATCTTGATGGTGTGCCCAGTCATCCGCACTTAAAATTTCTTCATCAATGGCTAAACGATCCTGTCTTTCTTCCATTAAATAATTGTCATGCTCGCTTTGCAATAAACGCAATGTATTCGTAGCTGTTTGGACAAGCTGCTCCTGCCAGTCATTCATACTGTCCATCACGATTTTCTTTACTGCCTCAAAATCATTATGTGGATGCTCTGGCTCTCTTAATGATGTAAAGAAAACACCCTTCGGTACAACACCCCATGCTGCAAAGGACTGATGAACAGTTGCTTTAAATTCTTCGAAGCTCAATTCATTATCCTTATGCTTATCAATCATATTGACAATTAAATAAACATTTGGATTATATTTCATTAATTGCTTTGTGAATTGGAAATTTAATTCCGACTGCACATGGTTGTAGTCCATTGTATAAAATACGATATCGGCAATATGTAATGCTGATTCCGTTGACATGCGGTGTGCATCATCTGTGGAGTCTACCCCTGGCGTATCCATTACAGTAACACCTAGTGGTAATGTAGAGGCACTGTGTCCAATCTCAATCTGTGACACTAAATCCCCATTTTTACTTAGCTCTTTTACTGTTTTAAAATCATAGCCAGCCTCAAATTTTACGGGCTTTTCATTGTGCATATAAACAATTGCATAGTCTTCCTCTGATTTATGAACTTTGACGATGTTCGCACTTGTTGGAATTGGACTAGATGCCAGTAGATTTTCACCAGACAGCGCATTAATCATACTGGACTTCCCTGCAGAGAAATGGCCTGCAAAACCAATCACATACTCTTTTTGCTGAATTTTTCGAGCAAAAAGTGATGTTTTATCCATGCGCTCTGTATCACCATTATGCTGATAAATTATGTATTGCAAAGAGGCTTGCTTTAATAGCCCCTCCAATTGTTGTTCAAAATCTTTCATGAAACCAGTAACCCCTTTTTCATTAATTATTCATAATTAGTATTCTACCTTATTCAACTAGCAAAGTATAACACTAATTTAAAGCATATATGCCAACGTTTCCATCCTTACAAAAACATGTTTATACAAAAAATCTATGCCAAATGATAGATGGTCAACTAGTTCTTTTTATATTTACTTCATATTTTATAGTAAGCATATTCGGGGCAAAGTTATATTTTTTATGAAGGGAGTGTGATGCCATATGATAAATCCTAAGTCTCATCAAATCATTGAAAAATATTGTTCATGTAACTGTGAGGATCGATTTATCTGGCCCCGTATAAAAGCAACAAACGGAATACCCATGGTTCCTCCTGAAGTAGTCCCTGAAGGTATGATTATACCAACGATCCAGCGATATTTTTATATCGTTACAGCTGATCTTGATCTATCGAATGGGGCAACTCTTCCAGCCAATCTCTTTTGGAATGATGAAGCAAATTCTGTTACTGAGTTTACAATTTTTTCACCTAATGGTTACGTTAACCTTTATATTAATGCAGTAATGCAGGAAGGCGGTATTTATTCGGTAACGCCAGCCTCCCTGACAATCGTACCTTATAATGCGACATTGTATAGAGGAACACCCATTATTATTGAATCGCTAGGCTTTACAACGAAATAAAGGAAATGAAAGGAGGTGAATTGGGTGGCACTTTCCATTATTAATATTCACGTCAATGTAACAGGTAGTTCTACAAGGTTTTTTAACGTCTTAGCTGCACCCCTTGTCATTGCAGATGGCACAACAGTCGCTGCAACAACGTTTTTAAATGATAGCGGTACAGCCGCAACAGCATTCCCAGAAGTCGCAAATGGTTACTATAACTTATATATCAATGGTGTTCTTCAGGAGGGTGGTGCCTATACAGTTTCTACAACTGAAATAACGTTTAATACTGTCACAGGTACACTTTCTGCTGGTACGCCAATTGTGCTCGAAGCTGTGGAGCTAGTGACAACAATCTAAATAAAATGGATGCCTTGTTTAGGGCATCCATTTTATTGTAATTGCTTTCTGAGACCTGCAATTTTTTTGGCGTAATCTATCGCACGTGGGCCATCTCCGTGAATACATAAGGTTTGCACCGCAACTTTAATTTTTTGGGACTCGACCGACAACACTTCATTAGCAGTCAAAATACCTTTTACATGCACTAGCATTTCTTCTTCCGATTGTATTAAGGCATTTGGTTCCTGTCTGTTCACTAATGTGCCATTATCGTTATAGCGTCGATCCGAAAAAACCTCCTCATATACTTGAAGCCCTATGTCTCTAGCAATCTCTACGATGAGGCTACCAGATAAGGCATATAAAATAAGGTGTGGATTAAAATCATACACTGCATGGACTACAGCCAACGCTTTTTCACGGTCGTTCGCGCATTGATTATAAAGTGCGCCATGTGGTTTAACATGATGAAGCGTACCATTTTCAATCTGCACAAATGCTTGTAAGGCACCAATTTGATAAACCATCATATCGTAAATTTCACCTGGGCTACATTCCATGTTACGGCGACCAAACCCCTCTCGATCTGGATAGCCTGGATGCGCACCAATGTGAACGTTTTTACGAATGGCGCTGCGTACAATTTGATGCATAATTGAATGATGACCCGCATGATAGCCGCATGCAATGTTGATGGAAGTTACATAGTCTAATAATTCTTCATCCTTACCCGTGATAAAAGCATCTAAGCTTTCACCTAGATCACAATTGATATCAATTGACATCATGTTTCCTCCAGTACAAAGTGAATTGTGTTAAACATACGCATTTGCGCTACTTTATGTAAATCTTCTTCATGAACTGTTGCAATAATAGGATAGCCTCCTACTGTTTGAGCATCAGCCATTAGGATAATGGGATCACCACTTTGCGGCACTTGGATTGTTCCGAACTGTGTAGCTTCTGACAGAATATCCTTCATTTCCTGAAGTTGTAAGGCAGGTCCTTTTATGTAGTAGCCCATACGATTGCCGCCGATAAATTGAAAAGGATTTTGTAAAAATTGTTGCTGACTCTTTTTTGTAAATAAATGAAAGTGTGGTCCTTTAAACAATCGAACCGTAATAGAACTGTCAAAATGTGGACGATAGGATGGATATAGCCCTCTATTATATTTTAAAGACGATGATACCTGCCCATACAAAATACTTCCTTTTGTAATCCGTGTTCCCAAATTGCCAAGGGGGAGGCAAGATTGGCTACCAAGCTCATCGGTTGTATGAAAACCTCCTAATGGAGTTAAGTAAACAATAGAGCCTTGATGGACACCCTTGATAGATAATCTATCTCCCCTCGTTAAATGGAATGTTTTCCACATTTCGATTGGTACATGATTAACCAAGCATGTACTATGCCCCCCTGTTAATACATAGACACCATCAGCAAGCGCCTCAAATTCAAAACCACCAACAAACATTTCAAAAGACGTTTGATCATGGTGATGATGTAAGATTCTTTGAGCTGCATTAAACGATCGATGATCCATTGGACCAGATAACGGAATACCAAATGCCCGATAGCCGTACCTTCCTTTGTCTTGTAAGCTACCATAAACCCCTTGTTTTGTTACGAGCAGAAGTGGCTTCAAACGCTACACTCCTTTGCTTTTCATTTCCCAAAATTGCTGTTTGGTTATTTCATAAAACTGAACTTCATCACCAAGTTCAAATAAAAATGGCTCTTTGCCATGAACATCAAATAAATCCAAAGGTGTTTTCCCTATAATATTCCAGCCACCAGGTGAATCGACAGGATAGATTCCTGTTTGTCCACCCCCAACCCCAACAGAGCTTGCCGATACAGATGCCCTTGGTTTCTGTAAGCGTGGCACAAATAATTTAGAATCAAGCTCGCCTAAGTAAGGAAAGCCAGGTAAAAAGCCGATTAAATACACATAATAGCTTTTGGACATATGCAATGTTTTAATGTCCTCAAAAGGTAAACCTGTGAATTTCATGACGCGCTTTGAATCTAAGGCAAATTCCTCATCATAGCAGACGGGTATTTTTAAAAATCGATTCGTTCCTTTATCAATTGTTGTGGAGGCTTGCATCTCAAGCCACTGCATTTCTAAATGTTCAACATCTATTTTTTGTTTAATATAAGCTGTTACTGTATGGTAGCTTGCAACACTTTCAACTAGGTTATGTCGTAGCTGCAGTTTCAGAAAACGATTAAACGTTTGGACCGCACGAAAGTTTGAGTGGGAGATTTCCTCCTTGAATGCAAATCGAATAGTATGTTGACTAATCCACATCGAATGAGGAAAATCAATGATTGCTTGCACGTGCCGTCTCCTCAATACAAAGCTGTACTGCAGCTATCAAATCTCCGATATGCCAGCCGGGAATTTTGCCATGTTGGATGGCCAGCTCAAATGATGCTGGAATATGAATAAAGCCAGCACGAACCCCTTTATGTTGCTGTGCATAAGCAAGCCCCTCATACATAATGTTATTACACAAGTATGTACCCGCTGTATTGGAGATTTCCGCTGGATATCCTTCAGCCTGCAAACGATTTACCATACTGCGAATCGGTAAGTTTGTTAGATAAGCATCTGCCCCCTCCTCATAGATATGCTCATCAACTGGTGTATAGCCATTATTATCAGGCTCTCCGTCTTTCACATTAATGGCAATGCGCTCTGGTGTTACTTTAAAACGACCTCCTGCTAACCCTAATGAAATGATGATTTGTGGTTTCACTTCTTCTATATGTTGTTTTAATTGCTCCGCTGATTGCTGAAAATCTACAGATAGAATTCGTCCGACGATATCATAGCGATCTATCTTCTTTCCATTTAATGCTTCCACAATTTGCATTGTTGGATTTATTTTATAATCAAGAAATGGCTCAAACCCTGTTACTAATATTTTTGTCATATTTGTCACCTGATTTCTATCGGACGTTTTTTAAAGTAGCGTCCAAATTGTTTAATTTTAGTTACTTTAGTAGAAAGTGCTGCTTCAATAATAGCTTGATTAAATAATTTATGTGCTTCAATACAAGAAGTTAATTCTTCATCGTAAACAATTTCATCAGACACTTCAGAAATGATATCTAAAGCCACCCACTGCGGGTAGCGTAATATACTTACAGATGCGTATGTTGGCGTAACTTCCATACTTCGATAAAAATTTATATTTCCCATTTCTTCAATGGGGTACTTTTGCGGATCCCACTTTGTGCCATATTTATAGTAGCGTTCACGCCAATAAGTATTTTCTTGGGCAAATATTGTACCCTCAAAAATCATATTCACTTTTTCAGCTACTTGTTCTAGATTTGTAGCCTGGACTTCCCTCGTATCATAATCCGCATAACGACCAATTCCGTAGATCTTGGCACTTGGAAGCGTGTAAGAAACAGGGAAAATAGGTGGACATGCATATCCTGCGAATGGTTGAACCCATTCACGAGCAGGGATACCATGATCATCAATCACTATATCAGGTGCCCATTTTTTTAAGATGAGTGGTAAAACATTTGCTTCACCAAATACACTTTCTTGGAATTTGACATAGGCAAACTCTAAACCTACCGCATTAAATCTTGCAGCATGATGTTTCCATTTTGGATGTTCTTTTGTCAAGCTCTCCATTATTTCATAACCATCTGGATTTGATAGCGGAATAATGATTATATTAATCTTTTTTAAGATTTCAGGATGGTGACAAATAATATCTTCCATAAGCTCTAATATTGCAGGTGTACTAGATACTTCGTTTGGATGATGGCCAGCTTCAAAGACAATCGTATGCTTTTCATCCGATTTTTTAAGTCCTGAATAAAAGTCACTAGTAATAGGCTCAGTTACTTCAAAAAATGGAATGACATTCCCTTTGTAAGATATATCCCCATAATTTAGTTTGACCTCAGAATAATTTTGATACCGAGTGGATAGTTGATAAACATTTTTAATATTGTATTTTAAATTATCATTCATTTCCATTACTTTCAGATAATTACCTAAATACATTTCTACTGTTTCAAATTGCCCCTCTTGGTTAAATAAAATTCTTTTTGTAACTGGAACTAAATTGGTTTTTTCATGCCATTTGTATGCGCGTATTACACTTTTAATAGGCTTATAAATATTTTCCTCTATATGAATAAAGGGAATAATACCACCAGGAGCTTGATAAGGTTGATTAACTAATCGGCGACCGAGCTCATTAAAATAATCAAGCGTGTTAAAATAAAGGTCTTCGTATAACGCTTCAAAGGACGAGTTTGCTTCTTGCTTCACGTTTAGTTCTTCTTCAATTCCAGATGAAGTAAAGTCAATTTCGATGCGATCAAATAAAGGGAACAATTGTCCTTGATCACGATTTGTTACATCAATATTTAATTTTCCTACTATCTGAGGAAGTAACTCATTGATATACGTTTTATAGAAACGCTCGCGATCTGACAATATTGCATTTTCTTGAACCAGTTTTCCATCTTCAAATAACCTATATCCAGCTGTAGTTGGATAGACTTTTCTCTGACCATCAACATAATCCAATTCACTAATCAGCGGATTTAATTCAGCAATTAATAGATCATCAACATAGACACTATAGATGTGCTGCTGTGTGCTTGAAAGCTCAAATTGTACATGTTCTTTCGGTATACCATATTGCATTTCAATCAATTCATCCACAGGGTAAAGTTCCATAATCCAGCGATTATGTTGTTCTAACCCATTTTTATTAACCCCATCTTTACATATTATTTTTACTTGTTCAAAATGACCCGAAATAGATGGAAGTACTTCCTCTAATATCCAGTATAACCCTGTTTTAAATGCAGAGCGAACTGTAATTGTTTTTAAATTTGAAAATTTCTTATACAAATCTACACTATATTCATCTCGATTTTTTTTAGAAGCTGTAAGATAGATTTCAGCATCAAGCATTTTATTTGGTTCATCTTGCAAAGCATTTAAAATATACGATGCTTCCGATTCATCTTCCCATGTTGTTTCATACAATAAATCTGCTATATTCACTTGTTTTTCGTTTAGCTCCCAAACACCAAATAAGCCACCTTCAGACACATGCTTTTCTTTTGCTATGGAATGTAGGACAGTCGGTAAGCAATCTTTTGTACCACAAATTTGAATAACGTTTCTAGTACTTAACTCCATTAAATTTGCAGTTCCTTGCTTGATATCAATCGTGAAATGTCGATGTTCTTCTGTAACAACTGGTAAAGAAACAGAGGTAGCATACAGTCCTAAACGTAATGCAAGATAGCAAACTTCTTTTATAATGGCGTTTGACATTATTTCTTGTTGTAAATTAATTTTCACACTTAAATGCTGTTGTGGATGTGCCTCGTCCTTCTCACCAGTTCCATAGGCTGACCACAGATGACTTAAACTTTCATAATAAGAGGATGGAATATCCGTATGGGTTTCGGCCACTCCTTCACTTGCTATCGTACTTAACAACGTTGACAGCGAAGACTCAGTCTCATAATAGAGTGTAAAGATAGACCCATTCTGTGAAATAAATGTACTACTATGTTGTAAAAATTCCATTGAGTACTGCTGATTAGACGCTTGAAATAAATCAAAATCTATTTCATTTGACTCTAAGCCTAACCTCGCACAAAAATTAATCAATCCGATTGGAACAAGATTTTTAGGTAAGTTTATAAATAAAGAAGGCTTTTTTATGGTTTCATTCTTATTAAATAAAATTGAAAATATTTTAGAGTTCACAATATCACCTAAACTTTCATATTTGGATCTAAGCGATCTCGTAGCCAATCTCCTAGTAAATTAAAGCCTAGTACAGTTAACATAATTGCAATACCTGGAAATACAGAAATCCACCAAGCTGACGTCATATAATTCCGACTGTCTGCTAACATTCCGCCCCACGAAGGTACTGTCGGTTCAACACCTAACCCTAAAAATGTTAGTGAAGCCTCTAATAAGATAAACTCTGCGATACACATCGTTGCTAACACTAAAATCGAAGAAGCAACATTTGGTAAGATGTGCTTAAGGATAATTTTAAAATGTGTGCCTCCGATTGCCTTTGCAGCCTGTATATATTCTTGTTCCTTTAGAGCTAAAATCTCCCCTCGAATTAGCCTAGCAAAACTAACCCAATATGTAAGTCCAAGAATAATAATGATTTTTTCAATCCCTGTTCCAAATACACTCATAATGACAATTGCTAGTAAAATAAATGGCAGACCTAATTGAACTTCAGCCAACCTCATGATTAAATCGTCCATCCATTTCCCAAAATACCCTGACACAATTCCAAGAAATGTTCCAAGGACTAACGAAATGAGCACACCACAAATCCCTACCAAAAGGGAAATACGAGCACCATATATAATCCTACTTAGCAAATCCCGTCCAACTTGGTCTCCCCCCAGTAAATATTGGGATTTACCAGTATCATCTAACCATTTAGGCAAATCTAGACGATGTCCTAAGCTAGCTGCTCCTGGATCATGTGGAGCAATATAAGGGGCAAATATCGCACATAGAATAGTCGTGACAACTAATAATAGACCGATTATCCCAGTTGGATTATTTTTAATAAACTTTAAAATACTTATTATTCTACTAACCTTTTTTATTTCGACTGTTTCTGCTTCCATTATCTGTGTCATTAATTGTCACCTCTTCCAGTGCGTATTTTTGGGTTAATTAATGAATAACATAAATCAACAATTAGATTGACAGCAATCATGATAAGAGCTAGGAGAATTACCCCACCCTGTACGACTGGATAATCTCGTTGATTAATAGAATCAACAATTAATCTTCCGATTCCTGGCCAAGAAAATACTTGCTCTACAATAACAGCCCCCCCTAAGAGTCCACCGAACTGTAACCCAACAAACGTCACAGTTGGCAATAAGGCATTGCGAAAGGCATGTCGAATAATGACAAGCCATTCTCTAATTCCTTTTGCTCGAGCAGTTGTCACATATTGCATTTTAAGCACTTCAAGCATAGAGGTACGAATTAATCGAACTAAAATACCAGATAAAATCAGACCCAATGCAATGGATGGAAGGATCAATGAGCTAAACCCATCAAAGCCCGATACAGGTAACCATTTTAACTGAACAGCAAAGATCAAGATTAGCATAAACGCTAACCAAAAATTAGGGAAAGAGATACCTAATAAAGAAAAAATACGACCAAAAATATCAATGGACTTGCCTTTATAAACTGCAGATAGGATACCGATAGGAATAGCGATTAACAATGCTACAGTCATCCCCCCTAAAGCAAGTGCTAGTGTTGGCCATGCTCGTTCTAACAACATTTCCAAAACAGGACTATTCGAACGATACGATGTACCAAAATCAAGCGTTACTAAATCTTTCATGAATATGATATATTGCTCCCAAATAGGTTTATCTAAACCCAACTTTGCTGTCAGTTCCTCTACTGCTTGTTGTGAAGGTTCCCCAGCACCGAACATGATGCTTACGGGATCCCCCGTTAAACGAATGGCGAAAAATATAATTAATGAGACAGCTATTATCACCAACACTGTATGCGATATACGTCGTAGTATATAGGAAAGCATAATTCCATCCTCCTAATTTGAAATGAAAGAGATAGTATGACAAGCATACTATCTCATAATTTTTTACTTACTCGACAGTGACACCTTCAAATCTAAAGCGGCCATCATGAGGTGGTTGGAAATCTTTTATTCGTTTATTCACTGCGTATATTTCAACCTCAGAATATAAATTAACTTCTGTAGCATCTTCATATAACACTTCTGTCAGCTCTTTAAAGATTTTTTGACGCTCCTCATTATTAATCGTTGCTCGCTCTGCCGTTAATAATTGTTCAACTTTTTCATTTTTATAGGATGGATTCCAGAATTCCCCTTCGTGATACATTAAATAAGCTGTATTATCAAAATCTAAAGTCCAACCACCCCAGCCATTTTTATACATTTGACCAGCTTTCCCTTGTGGTATTAACTCTGATTGGAATGTAGTATTTTCCACACTATTAATAGAAACTTTTAATCCCACTTCTTGTAAATAAAATGCTACTGCTTGGGCTATTTCTTTAAAAGTTCCATCCGTACCTGGAATAAAGAATTCAAGAGTAGTACCTTCAGGAACCTTAGCTTCGGCAAGTAATTTTTTTGCTTTTTCTGGATCATATGGATATGGCTCTAAATCTTTGTTATAGCCAAAAGATAGATTACTTTGGAACGAACTAATGAGGTTGCCATAGCCACCTAAAATTTCTTTCACTATTGTTTCCTTATCAATGGCATAGTTAATCGCTTGACGAACACGTACATCATCTACAGGCTTTTGTGCTGTATCAAAACGAATTGAATACGCTGTAGGAGTGGACACATCCTTTAATTCAATGAAATCAGTTCCTTCTGCTGTTGCTGCTTGCGAAACCTCTAAACGTGTCATAATATCAATATTTCCTGTTTGTAATTCTGCCAGTGCCGTCGCTGTTTCTGGAATCACTTTAAATGTTACTTTATCTAGTTTAATAGCATCTTTATTCCAATAATCTTCATATCGCTCAATAACTACTTGTTTATCACGTTGATAATCAGTCATTTTAAATGGACCCGTACCAACCGGCTTCATGTCAAAATTCTCTGCACCCTGTTCTTGGATATATTTAGGTGGTACGATGACAGCACCATATCCTGAAAGTTTAGTCAATAATACTGGGTCAATGGCATTTAGGTGCATAGTGACTTCATAGTCACCTGTCACTTCAACATTGTCAATCGACGTATAGTTTGAATATTGCGGTCCTTGTTGACCTTCTTCTCCTAGTAGACGATCAAATGTAAATTTAACTGCTTCCGCATTAAACGGTTCGCCATTATGGAAGGTAACACCTTGTCGTAATTTAAACACAATCGTTTTATCATCTATATATTCCCATGATTCCGCTAACCCTGGTTGAATCTCTAAATCTAAAGAACGACTTACTAATCCTTCAAATATCGATGTTGCTACTGTACTCCAAGCAAGTAAAAATGTATCAATTGGGTCCCAGTTTTGTGGGTCTCCTGCCACACGAATAACTAATTCATTTCCACGTGTTGCTGCTGGATTATCACCAGATGATTTGCTACTATTTTTACTTTCGTCTTTTGATGATGTACCGCCACTACATGCTGTTAAAACAACCATCATACAAACAAGTAATAGCGCAATCCATTTTTGTTTCTTCATACATTGTTCATCCCCTTTTGTATTTGTGCTATCTATACGCCATAAGGATATGGCATCGAATAACCTAGTTCAGCAGATATTGAAGCTGCCGTTTCCCACAGACCTTCTAAAAATGCATTTATTTTTTCTTTTGGTATTAGTGTCTCTATGCCCGCTATACTAATCGAGTATTCTACTTTGCGTTCGCTATTGAAAATCGGTACGGCTATTGATACAGTACCTTCTTCCAATTCTGACACGCTGTAGGCATAGCCATTTTTTTTTCCAAATTCAATTAGTTCGAATATCTCTTCATCAGTAACAGGTGTTCCACTAGCATATTTTTTACGAGTTTTTTGAAGTACCTCACTAATTTTTTCTTCTGATTGAAAGGATAAAAGTATTCGTGAACAAGCGCCTGCATAAAGAGGTGCTCTTCTCCCCACCCGTGTATATAATAAAACTGGTTTTAAACTTTCGATTTTTTCGATATAAAGACCATCTGTTTCATCCAGTATGCTTAGTTGAACAGCCAAGTCAAACTTCTGTTGCAACATCTTCATATATGGTATAGCCAAAGAACGAATTTCAATTGAATTTGCAGCAATTGCACCTAATTCAATGAGTTTATTCCCAAGTAGATAATGATCACTCAATACTAACTGTCCACCGCTTTGAACGTAAGGACGTTTTAATACGCCTAAATCTGTAAATGTTTTTAAAAACCTATGTAAAGTCGGTTTAGGAATATCTGTTTCGATCGCTAGCTCGTCTAACCGCCAAGAAGGTTTTTCTTCAGTAAATAACGTTAAAATATTAATACCTTTTTCCAATGTTTTGCTCATGTTAATCGCTCCATTTGCTCTTCATAAAGTAAACAGGAAACTTCATGCTTATCGCCAATTTTTTTTAATTTTGGAGGTGTCACTTTACATATTTCCATGCAGTTTGGGCATCGTGTATGGAATGTACAGCCCGATGGTGGATTAGCAGGATTGGGAACATCTCCACTTAGCACAATTCGCTCCTTTATTTTTGAAGGATGAGATTTTGGTAATGCCGATAGTAAAGCTTTTGTGTATGGATGTTTAGGATTATTAAATAATTCGTGTTTATCTGCCATTTCCACTAACTTACCTAAGTACATTACCCCTATGCGGTCACAAAAATGATGCACTACACTTAAATCATGTGATATGAAAATGTAGGTAAGGTTCATTTCCTTTTTTAAATCTTTCATAATATTTAATACTTGAGATTGAATGGAAACATCCAGAGCAGATACTGGTTCATCTGCAACAATCAATTTTGGATTGGACACTAATGCTCTAGCAATTCCAATTCGTTGTCTTTGACCACCCGAAAATTCATGTGGAAAACGTTCTAACTGCTTTTGTGTAAGTCCAACCTGTTTGGCTACTTCATAAACGCGTTGTTTTCTCTCTTCCTTTGTACCTATTCCAAAATTCACCAAAGGTTCTTCGATTATTTTAAACACCTTCATACGAGGATTAAGGGAAGAAAAAGGATCTTGAAAGATGATTTGCATATCACGGCGCTTTTGACGTACCTCTTTTGGGCTAAGAGTGGCAATATTTTCTCCATTCAGTAAAATTTCACCCTCAGTAGGTGTTAGAAGTTGAATTAATGTTTTACCCATAGTGGACTTTCCGCACCCAGACTCTCCGACAATTCCTAAAACCTCACCCTCATTTACAAAAAATGAAACATCATCTACTGCTTTTAAATGACCTGAACGTGATCCTTTAACTGAAAAATATTTCTTTAAATGTTTAACTTCTAACAATGGACTGCCCATTGACAATTCCCCCTCCTACTTCGTTCTCTTCGTACAGCCAACATCTAACTTTGGTACCCATAGAGGTTGTATATAGATCAGGCTTCTTTTTACATTGATCTGTTGCAAATTCGCAGCGATCGAAAAATCTACAACCTGAAGGCATATCGGATGGTGATGGCACCACCCCTTCAATTGATGGAAGGTACTCTTGTTCTGATTCAATGTCAGGCAATGAATTTAATAACCCCTTTGTATATGGATGAAGCGGATAATTAAACAAATCTAGCACTGTTGCCTCTTCAACAATTTCACCAGCATACATCACAATTACTTTCTCACATATTTCTGCTACTACACCAAGATCATGGGTAATTAAAATGATGGACATATCTAATTTTTCTTGTATGTCTCTCATTAAATCTAAAATCTGAGCCTGGATTGTCACATCTAATGCTGTAGTAGGCTCATCTGCAATTAATATTTCTGGTCCACAAGCCAATGCCATGGCGATCATAACCCTTTGTCGCATTCCTCCTGATAATTGATGAGGATATTCATTTACTACTTTATCTGGTCGAGGAATACCTACGAGACGAAGCATATCAACGGCACGTTCATGAGCTTCTTTCCTTGAAATTTTTTCATGACTATGAATCATTTCCATAATTTGTGAACCAACCTTATATACTGGATTGAGCGAACTCATTGGTTCTTGAAAAATCATAGAAATTTTTTTCCCACGAATCTTTCGCCATTCCTTATTCGATTTTTTATTAATTTGTTTTTGATCTATGTAAACTTCTCCACCTTGCCAGTTAACCCCAGCAGGTAACAATCCCATAAGTGAAAGTGATGTCATGCTTTTTCCACACCCTGATTCCCCTACAATCCCCAAAGTTTTTCCTTTTTCAAGTTGAAATGATACTCCATTCACAATGGCAATATCTTTTTTATTTTGTTGAATACCTATTTTCAAATCGCTTACTTCTAAAATATTCAAACTCATTTCCCCCTCCGTTCCAAAATATGAAACGCGATTCCATTTTTTAAAATCTTAACAGAAAAAACTTAGTTATTTCAATAGTTTTCAGAAAAAAATAAAAATTCCTCTTAATTAAATTATTCTGAAAAAATATTTAATCTAGCGCTGCATTCCTAGAAATACAAAAAAACATGGTCCGAATATTCGGACCATGCCTAAACATGTTTATCAAGTATTAGCTCTTATTTCAAATGTGCAGTTGCCTGGTTCATGACGTATTTTCCAACTCCAATATAGATCACTACAGCTGCTCCAATTAATACGAAAGTCATTGCGAACCGCTCCTTCTTAGTTATTTTTCGTTAAGTTTTCAGACGTTTACATTGAATTTGAAAATCATTCTCATTAATATATTATAAATTTCATGTGAATTCGTCAAGACATACTTTCATCTTACCCTTTTTACATGGTAAGATGTAGAAAAGTCGGAAAAAGGATGCGGTAATGATGAGTAATTCGAAGTACTTTCAAACTATTTTAAACGGGACAATTCACGCTTTAAAAACCATTCTTCCTATGGATATAGAAGTAAAGTCGCCTAGTATTATTTCTGAACCCTTTCAACAGCAACAAATGGGCGTATTAATTGGCTTAATCGGAGATTTAAAGGGACGCGTCATCATTGACTCCTCTCCCGAAGTGTTCAGTGGGATCGGTAGTACCATGTTTGGTATGCCGCTTGAAGGAGAAATGCTAGAATCTTTTACAGGGGAATTTGGTAACATGATTGCAGGAAATTTATGTACAGCTGTTGGGCAAGAAAGCTTAGAAATTGATATCACTCCGCCAACGGTGATGGTGGGCAATACAAAATTATATGGCTTTGAAAAGGCATTTGCACTCCCAGTTTCGGTCCCAAGCGTCGGTGCCCTAACAGTTCTATTAACAATTGAAGAAGAAGCGGAATAGCGCTTAGTAGGTTTTAGTCTGTTACAAATAAGACATTATATGCAAGACATTCAGCATTTATTTGTAAGATTTGCCGTTCGCTCAAAAGGAATAAGAAGGACTGTTCTCCTTCCTTAAAATCTACTATTTTTATTAAAAAAAGTTTATTATAATCATTAAACAAGCCATCTCAATGACTTTTGAGATGGCTTGTTTTTTTTCTCTCTTAAATTCTTCACACTTTTTTCACATAATTCCCTTAGAAGTGTGATTTTTTTCACATCAAAATGTAGGGGATTTTTATATGATGACAGTAAGAAACACAACAATAAAAAGCGTAGGAGGAGCAAAAATGGCAAATAAAAAGAAGTCAGATGAAAATTTAAAAGGTTCACTCTATGCAGTTTTTGGAGTAGGTATTATCATCATTTTACTTTGGGTGTACTGCTTCGATTTGTTCATTGGACGGTTTTAATCTACGAAGAAGGGACAGAAATATATGCACATACATAAGTATGAGAAATACTGGCTTGTGTTTGGAGTTACCACTTTAGTGGCATTCCTGATCATTCTCGGTATCGGAGCATTTCATCAAGGCTCCCATCCAAACAATGGTAAAAAAACACTAGATTACGAGAAAGTGAAAGAGACAGCGCCTTTTGATAATCCAGGTGTCCATAAGGTTGAAGGTAAAGATTGGGATTACGAAGTGGTAGTAGTTGCTTCTGCATTCAATTATAATCCTCCACAAATTGAGGTTCCACTTGGTGCGAAAGTGAAATTTATCGCGACAAGCGAGGATGTTATGCATGGTTTTGAGGTTGCAGGTACGAATATCAATATGATGCTTGAGCCTGGCTATATTTCGGAATATGTAACAGAAGTCAATAAGGTCGGCGAGTTTTTAATCGTATGTAATGAGTATTGTGGTACAGGACATACGATGATGCACTCTATGCTAAAGGTGGTGGATTCAAATGAGTCACACTAATTCAATGACAAAAGTGGATCGTCGAGATGCAAAGCTAGCAATGGCACACATTTACGTGGCATTTATCGCATTGTTATTAGGTGGTCTTGCAGGTTTATTACAGGTTTTTGTACGTTCTGGTCAATTTACTTTACCAGCAGGCATTGGTTATTATCAAGTATTAACAGTTCATGGTGTATTACTCGGTCTTATATTAACTACATTCTTTATTTACGGCTTCCAAATTGCAAGTGTAAGTCGAACTTCTGGTACATTCACTGATACTCAGAGAAGACTTGGCTGGATTGGTTTCTGGTTAATGACGATCGGTACAGCTGCTGCCGCAACGATGGTGTTATTGAATAAAGCAACTGTTCTTTATACATTCTATGCACCATTAAAGGCACATTGGATTTTCTATTTAGGTCTTACATTAGTCGTAGTTGGTTCTTGGGTTGGTGGAGCAGGTCAAATTTTACGCTATGTCCAATGGCGCAAAGAAAATAAAGCGAGTGGACAACGCAGCCCGTTACTATCATTTATGGTAGTTGTTAATAATTTAATGTGGTTCGTGGCAACGCTTGGTGTTGCAGCTTCAGTTTTAATTCAATTGTTACCATGGTCCTTAGGTTTAATTGAACGTGTCGATGTGGCATTATCACGTACCCTTTTCTGGTATTTTGGTCATGCACTTGTATACTTCTGGTTATTACCTGCCTATATGGTTTGGTACGTGATTATTCCAAAAGTAATTGGCGGAAAAATTTTCTCCGATTCTTTAGCAAGACTTTCGTTTATGCTGTTCTTACTCTTCTCTATTCCTGTTGGGATTCACCATCAGTTAACAGAGCCTGGTATTGATGGTACATGGAAGTTCATTCAAGTTGTTTTAACATTTGCTGTAATCGTGCCTTCTCTCATGACAGCCTTCTCGATGTTTGCAATGTTCGAGTTACGTGGACGTGAATTAGGTGGCAAAGGACTATTTGGTTGGTTTAAAAAATTACCTTGGAAGGATGCTCGTTTCTTCGTACCATTTATCGGTATGGTGTCATTTATTCCAGGTGGTGCTGGCGGTATTGTCAATGCCTCTTATCAAATGAACCAATTAATTCATAATACCATTTGGGTTACAGGGCATTTCCATTTAACGATTGCAACAGCTGTTGTGTTAACTTACTTCGGTGCGGCGTTCTGGTTAATTCCACATTTAACAGGTCGTACACTTTCGAAGTCTTTAAATAATCTTAGTAATTTCGCTGGTATCTTATGGGCTACTGGTATGACGATTATGTCTTCTGCAATGCATATTGCTGGTCTGTTCGGCGCACCTCGTCGTTCAGATTACTCCGAATATGGTGGCGCTCAGCAGGCTTATGATTGGATTCCTTATCAAATCGCGCAAGCTGTGGGGGGAACAATCCTCTTTATCGCCATCCTAGTGATCATTTATATCGTCGTGAAATTAGCTTGGTTCGCACCTAAAGGTGACGAAGAATTCCCTGTAGGTGATGTACATGAGCTTAGCGGTCCAACACCAGCTATTTTAGAAAACTTTAAAATCTGGCTTGTTATTTTAGTAGCCTTAATTTTATTCGCTTACACAGTACCAATTATCGATATTATTTCAAACTCACCAGCCGGCTCTAAAGGCTATCAATTGTGGTAAGCATCCAAACGCATCTTCCTATAAAAAAGCGATTTCTCTGTAACGAGAAATCGCTTTTTTCACTTTATAATCAAAGCTTGTTCTTATTGAATGGCATCGATTAAATTTCTAAAGTTCGATAATTTTTGAAACTCTTGTTTTACAAAGCACCTCGTTAACTCAATTAGTAATACATTATTTAACCAACGTTTGAAGACTTATTAACACGGGGGCATACACAATTAGTGGAATAAGCAAAATGACTGCACCAATTTTTCTATTCCCCTTTTGTAATAATAAAATAGTAGTCAAGAAAAATAATGGATAAATAATAAATGTAATTATTAATACACCATCAACCACTTGATATAATTTTCCTGTAAATGCACTTATGAATGGAATTGAAATCCATTCTAGTACGCAAAATGCAATAACCAATATCCACAACCATTTAAGTGTCATCATAATCACCCCTAAATTTTTGATTGGTCAAAAAAGTAAAAACTATATACGGTTCATCATACATAAGCTACACAAGTAAATATTTACTCAACAATCTGGCCAGATTGTTTAACACCATAGTTCACTTTAAAAATGACGCTTTATAATGTTGCACATTATATAAAAAATATTGATGTAACATGAAATGTAGCTTACTTTAAATCTTGACTTGTAATTTTAGTAGCCTTATTATATTCGCTTACACCATTCCAATCTTCGAAATTATTTCAAATTCACCAGGGGGCTCAAAGGCTTTAAGCTTTGGTAAGAATATTTTCAAAGCAACAAGCGATTTCTCATGTTAGAGAAATCGCTTGTTTTTCTATAGCTGATATAGTTTTGTATATTTTTCTTGTAAATAGTCTGCTAAATACTTAGCATTTAAGCCTTCCCCTGTCGCTTCTTTCAGCAATTCAAATGGCTTTTTCAATGCTCCATACTGATGAACTTTATCAGTTAGCCACTCTCGAATTGGCAGTAGCTCTCCCTTTTCTAGTAGCTCATCAAAGTTTGGAATATCCTTGTCCATCGCATGCTTCCACTGTGCTGCATAAATCATCCCCAATGCATAGGATGGGAAATAGCCAAACATACCACCTGACCAATGCATATCTTGTAGAACACCTTGTGCATCAGTCTCAGGGCGAATGCCTAAATACTCCTCATATTTATCATTCCATACTTGCGGCAGATCTTTCGCTTGTAAATCCCCATTGAATAAGTCACGTTCAATTTCATAGCGAATCATGATATGTAGTGGATATGTTAGTTCGTCCGCTTCAATACGAATGAAAGATGGTTCAACCATATTAATAGCACGTAAGAAATCAGCTAATGCCACATCTCCAAACTGTGCAGGTGAAAAATGCTGAAGACGTCCGTAGTTATGCTCCCAGAACTTTTCATTTCTGCCGACAAAGTTTTCATAAAATAATGATTGTGATTCATGAATCCCCATCGATGTACCAGTCGCTAATGGCAGTCCTGCAAGCTTCTCATCAATATTTTGCTCATACATCGCATGACCGCACTCATGAATTGTGCCAAAAATAGCTGAACGGAAATCATTTTCATCATATTTCGTCGTAATACGCGCATCACCATAGTTTAAGCCAATCATGAATGGATGGACACTTTCATCCAAGCGACCAGCATCGAAGTCATAGCCGAGCTGAGCAAGCAATTCTAACGATAATTCACGCTGTGCCTCACGCGGGAAATGCTTAAATAACATGGTAGTATCGGGTTTATTCGATGAATGAGCAATTTTTTGAACAAGCGTCACAATAGACTCTCGTAATTCACCAAATACTTGATCTACGACATCTGTTGTCATATCTGGCTCGTATAAATCTAGTAATGTGTTGTATGGAGATCCATTTTTAATGCCCCAATATTGAATGAATTTTTTCTGCCATTGTATGATTTCTTCTAGGTATGGTAGGAATAGAGCAAAATTATTCGTCGCCTTCGCTTCTTCCCAAGCCGTTTCTGCCTTCGATTGAAGAATGACGAATTCTTTATATTCATTCGCAGGGATTTTTTTATTTTGATCGTAATTCTTTCTTACTTCTTCTACTAAACGTAGTGTTACATAGTCAAGATCAGCTTTTTGTGCCTCTAATGCTGCTAGAAGCTCTCCTAGTTCTTCACTCGTCTGCATATCAAATAAGGAGGCTGATAATGTACCAATTACCTCAGAACGTTGTGCAAACCCCTTTTTCGGTGCACCCGTCCGCATATCCCAATAAATCACATTGAGCGCTTCCTCATAATGCTGCATTTTCTTCACATAGTCTGTAAATTGTTGAACAGTCATGCATTCATCCTCCTTTTCACGTTATAAGTTTATCATATTTTCGAAAATTTTGTATATTGCGGACTTTCTAGGATAATTATTCAGAATATTCCTTTTTTATCTTCTCTATTATTTTGATGTATTGTCTATCCCCGAATCCATAGTGTGGAAATAGGGAAAACAATTGCTTTAACAGGTCATTTTGAGATAGATTGAGGTGTTTTTTTATATACGTAGTGATCTCATTCTCTTCAATTAAATAGCTGAAAAATAATTGAATGCCCTGATACATGACAGGTATAAGCGTTGTCTTGGGTAGACGATGGTGCATTAAGACCTCTTGATAGACCCCCCCATACGGTCCAAGTTCTATCTCTGTTTCTTCCACATCATAGGTCATTTCCTTGACCATATAATAATAGACTTTGCCTTGATACCTTTGTTGCTCTAGGAAAGCAAGGACGGTCAATAAATTCATCTGACAAAACATATCATCTCCAAACCATAAAACAATACATTTATAGTCATTTGTTAACAATGGCTTCAACGGCTTCAATGTCACCTGCTCATATTGCTGTAAAGACACCTCATGCCCTATAGCACGCAGTTTATTAAATTCTTCACTGAAAATCGGACTAATCGTTGGATTCGTACACATCGCTTCATTGAAAGGAACGTAATCACTGTTGCCCATTAATTGTTGTTTTGCGAACTCCTCATACATCATTTGACCATTTAATACATTCAATAGCTCTTGATCGTATTGCACATTCATCTTCTCTTGTAATGCTTCAATTTTTAATTTCTGAGAAATATCCATCGTCAACTATCCTCCATCATCCTGTAATCTCAACTTTACAAAGGTTTGTAAAGGTTGAGGAGACTTTCTGTAATCATTCGGACTTATACCAAAATACCTTTTAAAAGCTCTAGAAAAGGATTCCTGCGATGAAAAGCCGTAGTGAAAGGCGATGTCGATTATTTTCTATTGGGGATCTTTTAATGCAATAGTAGAAAGATAAATTTTACGTAGTGATCTATATTTTTTAATCGTCATCCCTGTCGTCTGATGGAATTTAAAAGAACAGTAATAAGGAGAATAACCCATATCCTTTCCTAATTGCTCTAATGAAAATCCTTCTAATAGATGAAGCTCAATCCAATCAATCATCTTCTGTACAATGTTGTTCATCCACATCCCTCCTAATTTCATTATAGTAGAGGCGATAATTTTTTTTATGATATAAGTTGTGAATAAAAAAACTGCAGCAAACTTTACAGAGTCTGCTACAGTTTCTGCTCCCATAACTAGAGGAGAGCTTTCTATATAATTGGGGATTTATACTAGCCTTCAAGTCATGTTCGGTTTCCAATCAAACATTTTTTGAGCTATCATGAAGTTTTATTGGAAAGAAAGTTGGGGATCCTTTCGATCCATTTAAAAATAGAGTCTGTTTACTCTATTCAATGTTTTGGCAAATAGCAATTACCTGTTTCACAGCTTCTGCAGAGTGCTGAAGGGCTGTTTGTTCTTCATTTGTTAGGTGCAATTCGATGACAGATTCGATGCCATTGCCACCTAAAATAGTTGGTACCCCTAAAAAGAGATCGTGGTACCCATATTCTCCTTCTAATAGGGCAATAGAAGGGATAATTTTTCGTTGATCTTTGATAATAATTTCAACCATTTGGGCACACGCTGCGGCTGGAGCATAGTAGGCACTACCATTACCTAGTAAGCCAACAATTTCACCGCCGCCTTTACGCGTACGCTCCACGATTTGCTGTAGTCGTTCCTGAGGAATTAGTTTCTCTAATGGAATGCCGCCTGCATAGGAATAACGGATTAGTGGTACCATTTCATCGCCGTGTCCTCCTAGGACGAAGCCTGATACATCCTCTGGTGCAATGTGAAGCTCCTGCGCCACAAACGTGTTGAAGCGAGCTGTATCTAACACACCAGATTGACCGATGATACGATTTTTGGTAAAGCCTGTTTCCTTATAACACACATACGTCATAGCATCAACAGGATTACTCAACACAACAACAATACTATTTGGAGCATAGTGTTTAATTTGTCTTGAAACCTGTTGAATAATTTTAGCATTTGTTGTGACTAAGTCATCCCGACTCATTCCTGGTTTACGTGGAATACCTGCTGTAATAACAACAATATCCGCGCCAGCGATATCTTCATATTGACTCGTGCCTTTAATGGACACATTAAATTTTTCGATGGGGCCTGTTTGTAGCAAATCCAAAGCTTTCCCTTTTGTCGGGTTCTCGGCTTCTGGAATATCAACAAGCACTACATCGCCTAATTCTTTCTGTGCTAAAAATAAACTCAGTGTGGAACCAGTGTGGCCTGCTCCAATAACAGCGATTTTATTTTTACGAAATGCCATTATGCCTCACCTCGATTATCTGTCGCCGATGTTGTTTCTGTTGTTTTTTTAGCACGGGTTGCTGCTGGTGCAGAGACAGCCTTTTTCTTTGGTGCCTCTGGTCCTTTAATCATTTTAAAGACATCTTCATCAGGTCTCGGAATGACGTGAGCGCCTAATAATTCACCAACACGCATAGCTGCTGCTTTTCCAGCCTCTACTGCAGCTTGTACAGAACCTACGTCACCCTTCACGACAATCGTCACGATGCCACCATCCACAAATTCTTGTTTGACGATTGTGACATCTGACGCTTTAATCATCGCATCAGCGGCTTCATAAGAACCAACTAATCCTTTTGTTTCGATCATTCCAATTGCGCTACTCATTGTCCTCACCTCTCATTACTTCTGTAGAATCAATAATACCAATGACAACTGCATCAATCGGTAACGGATTATCTTTCATAATATAGCGAGATGACCCACCACTTGTAATCAGGACATCATCACCAATACCCGCTCCTATACGATCAGCTGCAACCATTTCTGTGCGAATCGGCTGTTGATTGGAATCAATAGGTTGAATGATTAGTAACTTTAAACCATTCAGCCCCTCCTCCTTGCGTGTTGCCCATACACTGCCTATCACTCTTCCCATTTGCATGAACTTCACCCTCTTTATGCGACACAGATTGTCTTACTAGTCTGAACGAATCGTTAATGTTTTATTTAACTCTCGCAGCTTATCATAAGCCAATGCTGTCACAATGGTTTTCTTTGGAACGACAATTTCTTGTGCATCGATATCGAGCACTTCTATTTGCGAAAGTAGCTTTTTGTCATAATGATAGACGGACGGTTGCTCTACTTTCTGTACGACTGGCGACTGCTCTTTCACAGTGATCATCGGTTCACTTACTTGATGATGCACGATTTCTGCAAGCGTTCCTTGCTGAATTAACCCTGCATTTGCTTCATCTGTATCAATATGCATTTCTAAGCGATAGCGCTCTGAAACACGGATACCCACATTCGATAAAATAATTGGGCGAATACCTTCTACCTTAATTTGGACAGATTGCCCATCTACGACTTGGAATCTCGCACTATCCGCTGGGGACATATGAATATGTGCCTGTGCAATAATGAGGCCTTCATTTAACACAACACTTCCCTTTGGACCAATTAATGTAACAGGACTGGAACCTTGAATATCACCAGAAATTCTTAATGGTGGCTTCAGACCTAATTTCATAGCATCTGTCCAGCTTACTTCCACTTGCGATAAGGAACGAGCGGGACCAAGAATACGCACGCGCTCAATTGACCCTTTTGGACCTGCAATTACTACAGTTTCCTCCGCAGCAAATTGCCCTGGCTGTGAAAGCTCAAATTTCGGTGTGAGCTGATAATTTTCACCAAAGAGCTGTTCAACTTCTGCTTGTGCAAGATGGACATGGCGGGCAGATACACCAATCGGAATTTTACCGTCATGTGGAGGGGAAGATTGATTTTTTAAGACTTGTTGCAGAACTTCTTCCACAATTTTTTGCACTAAATTTTCTTGCATCTTGCCTCCTCCTTACGATGATACTTTTATTAATTTACCCTGTGCCTGCTGTTCGATAAAACCAGCATTTGCTTCATCCGTATCAATGTGCATTTCCAGACTAAAATCATTGGAAACACGTACAACGACACCTCGGAAAGTGACAGGTCGATCACTTACAACTTCTACTGAAACTAATTCATTATTGCGTACTTCCAATGCTTTGGCATCTTCCTCAGTCATATGAATATGCGCTTGCGCAATGATGACTCCCTGCTGGATCTCTATTTCTTTGTCTTGAGAAAGTATTTTAATACCCGCAGAATTGTCAATATCACCTGATTGACGTAAAGGTGGTGTCACTCCTAGCTTCATGGCATCAGTGCGGCTTACCTCTACTTGGGTTGCTGGTCTTACAGGTCCAAGGACACGGACATTATGAATAACGCCTTTAGGTCCCTCAATAGAGACGCGCTCTTTTGCAGCAAATTGCCCTGGCTGTGATAAGTCGAAATCTTTCGTTAGGGTTGCATTTGGACCAAAAAGTGCTTGTAAATCCGCTTCACTTAGATGGATATGACGAGCCGAAATGGCCACTGGAAAAGTTTTTGTTGCTGTTGTCATGTTAGCCACCTCTTTATTTTGTTGATTATTTTATCAGGACAAGGTGAGAGCTGTTCTAAAGTTAGATCCAGCTCTCTTCTATATATGGTAGTTATTTTTCCATCTATAGCGTTTGAAAGAACATGAAATTATGCTTCTGCTTTTGGTAAAATCATTTCTAATTCGTGGTGTGGACGTGGAATTACATGGACAGATAATAGCTCTCCTACACGTTGTGCTGCTGCTGCCCCTGCATCTGTTGCTGCTTTTACTGCACCTACATCACCACGTACAAGAACTGTTACGATCCCGCCACCTACATGTACTTTGCCTACTAAATTAACGCTTGCTGCCTTTACCATTGCGTCTGCTGCTTCAATTGCTCCTACTAAACCTTTTGTTTCTACCATTCCTAATGCTGTACTCATTTGTCATTCCTCCAAATAATTTATTTATTTTGTAATGTGATTTGTTTTAATACTTGATCGACAATTTGTTGAACCATCGTTGTATCAAGAGTAGGTTCTTGTGAAACTACCGATTCAACAACGGACTGTACTTCGAATTCTGGTTTTGGCACTTCGACATCTTTAATGCCATACGCCATACGTTTGATATTTAATAAATGTCTTGCTGTAATGTTGTCTGACGTAATATTGCCGCCAAATGTCCCACAGCCTAATGTAAAGGATGGTGCTAAGCCCGTTGTGCCACCTACTGCACCAATTGAGGATAATGTATTAACCACAATTCGTGATACTGGTAATTCGACAGAAAATTGCTCTGCTAATGCTGCATTTTCAGTGTGAATTGAGCATGTATGTCCGCGTCCTCCAATATTTAGCAGGTCAATCATCACCTGCTTGGCTTCTGTACTGTTTTCAACAACATAAAGCGCAAAGATTGGTGATAGTTTTTCAAGAGAAAACGGAATATTTTTACCAATCATTGTTTCGAAGCCCACAAGAACTTTTGTATCGTCTGGTACCGTGATACCAACAGAATCAGCTAGGCAAGTAGCTGATTTACCGACAATCTGAGGATTTACTTTCCCAGGAACTGGCGAGATCAATTTTTCCATTTTAGCTTTTTCTTCGGCATTTAATAGATAGGCACCATTTTTCTTTAATTCTGTTTGCACTTGCTCGGCAATCACCTTATCCACAATAATAGCTTGCTCTGTTGCACAGATTGTGCCATTATCGAACGATTTACTTTGCACCAATTGGCGTACAGATTTTTGAATATTAGCCGATTTTTCAATGTAAGCTGGTACATTTCCTGGTCCAACCCCATAGGCAGGTTTGCCAGAGCTATAGGCTGCCTTGACCAATGCACCACCACCCGTAGCTAAAATTAAATGGATGTTTGGATGCTTCATTAGCTGCTGTGTTGCTTCCATGGAGGACATTGTTAAACATTGTAGTAATCCTTCTGGCGCGCCTGCTTTCTCAGCAGCTACTCGACAAATATCTAAAGCCTCTTTTGTACATTTCACTGCATATGGGTGTGGACTAAGCACTAAACCATTTCTCGTTTTTAAAGAAATAAGTGTCTTAAAGATCGCTGTAGAGGTTGGATTTGTTGTTGGTACGATACCAGCAATGACACCAAAAGGACTTGCAATTTCGGCTACTTTTTTCATCCGATCATAGCCCACAATACCAACTGTTTTTAATTCTTTAATATCTTCATAGACATCTCGTGAAGCTACTTCATTTTTCATCTTTTTATGGTTAGGAATACCCATTCCTGTTTCTTGCACAGCCATTTTTGCTAAACGCTCTGCTTCCTTAAAGGCAGCATCCGCGACAGCCTTTACAATGTTGTCTACTTGTTGCTGAGAAAATTGCATATAGGCAGCCTGTGCTGTATTAGCATGTTTAACGGCATCTCTCATTTCCTGAATCGCTAATAAGTCTTTGTCTAATGTGGCCATAAAGCCGCCTCCCTTCTAAATCACTGGGTTTCTAGCTATATTTTCAATAGCTTCTCTGAATGCATGTGCCGCAGCCTCGCATGAAGATTGACTGCCAGTTAATAAGCCGCCCCCAAAATTGGTTTCAGATGGTGGACCAAAGAAAACCTTTAGCTCAACATCTGCAGCCTTTAATGCTGCATCTAATCCAACAACCGCTTCAAGCGGCGGAGCAATTAAATAAGCAAGTGGGGTGCCAACCTTTACATCTGCAAGCTCAGCAAGATACGTCCCACAGCTTGCCACGGTATGGGCAAACAAGGCATGATTGTCATTATTATTAATGGCTTCAAAATACGTATCAAATTCAATTTTTTGTTGAATGGCATCAAGACCACTACGAATTTCATCAGGTGAGCTTCCAGCAATAATACCAATCACTTCACCTGACAATGGACCAGACGCATGTGCCGCTCCAGCATAAAAGCTTTTTGCATAAACAACATCGACATCTGCCTTTTTCGTCGCCTCATCTAAGGCAACATAGCCAACATCGTCGATTGTCAGTGTGACAAGCCCAATGCTATGATGATGTGGCTTTAAATCTAACTGCTCTGCTAGTTCACTGTTGACTCTTGGAATGGTTTGCATCGCCAAGATTTGCGCCATAATTTTTTGAGGATACATATTTCAGCCTCCTAACCTTCTTTTGCGACAAGCTCTACGCCACTTGCCTGATAACGCAGGATTTTTTCTACGACTGTGCCAAGATAAGCTCCCGCTTCTAATGGTGGGATACCACCCTTATGGATATTTGAAATTACCATACGTTCCGCTTCCACTGTCCCAATTCTTGGCTTGTAGCATAAATATGCACTCATCGATTCTGCCGATACGAGCCCTGGACGCTCACCAATTAGATAAACAATAACCTCTGCCTGTAGCAGCTCACCAATCTCATCCATTAAAGCAACACGCCCTTTATCGATATAGAACGTAGTACCAATGTCAATATTTAAATTGCTAAGACTTTGCTGAAGGGCTAAGTAAACATCTTGAACATTCTCCTCAATCGCACTTGCACTCAAGCCATTCGAGATAATAATCTGTACCTTTGGCTGTGGTTTACATTTTTGCTGAATCAATGCCTTTGATTCTTCTGATAAACGACGCCCTAAGTCAGGTCTTGTAATGTATTCCTCTTTATCTGTGACTTTCGTTGTGACCTGAAAGACATCAAGCTTTTGTAAAAGATCTTCTGTCACTTCGCCATATACAGCATCTACCGCAGCAGCATGATCAAGTCGGAATTTTAACCAGGTTTTCGTTTTCGGTCTTGTCCCCGCTCTTCCTACACCAATACGAGCAGGTGTATGTTTCTTAGCAGCCTGCACACTTTCACTTAACGAGCCCGCCTCAAACTGAAAGGGCTTGATTGGCACAGCATCATTTACTGGTTGTTCGAAAGTAGCAGAAGTAACCGTCGTTACTTGCTGTGGAGCTCCATGCTGATACAGCTGAATTAATGGTTCCTGTGATGTTGCGATAGTTTCTGTTGTTCCTGAAGAACGATTTTCTACTGTATCATAAAATTTAATAAGTGGTTGTTCTGTTGGAGTAGCTGCTATTTCAGGTGTTTGGCTACCTGTACTTTTCTCCATCTTCTCCATGACAAGCTGTGTAATCATAGAAACTAATTGATCATTCACTTGACTCACCTACCTTTCAAAAATGGATAAATCGCCAGCTCTTGCTGACAGTCGACCATTTTCATAAATGCCCATTTTCTCTAACCATGCTAAATACTCTGGTGCTGGTTTTTTACCAAATGTTTGGAGTAATGTAGCCACATCATGGAAGCTCATCGATTGATAGTTGAGCATCACGTCATCGCCCATTGGCGCAGCAATAATAAAGTTAACACCAGCAGCTGTCAGCAATACACTTAAATCTTCCACATCATTTTGGTCTGCCTTAATATGGTTGGTATAGCAAATATCTACCCCCATAGGAATACCATGCATTTTGCCCATGAAATGATCTTCGAGACCTGCTCGAATTACTTGTTTATTGTTGTATAAATACTCTGGGCCAATAAAGCCAACTACAGTGTTCACAATATAAGGATTAAAATGTCTAGCAAATCCATAATTGCGCGATTCCAGTGTTACTTGGTCAATGCCCATATGTGCCTCTGCCGATAGCTCTGAGCCTTGACCTGTTTCAAAGTAGAATAAATTTGGACCAGTACCTGTTCCTTGTTTTTTAATGAGCTCCTCTGCTTCTCTTATTAAATCAGCAGAAATACCGAACGAACGGTTAGCAATTTCTGTGCCTGCGATACTTTGGAAAATCATATCTGCTGGGGCGCCTTGTTTAATTGCCTTCATCTGTGTTGTAATATGAGCTAATACACAGTTTTGCGTAGGAATGGACCAATCATTGATGAATTCCTTTGTAGCCGTAAGCACTTTTTTGACACTTTCAACTGAATCATCTACAGGATTAATGCCGATAACAGCATCCCCAATACCATAGGACAGTCCTTCTTTTAGAGAGGCGATGATGCCATCAATATTATCTGTCGGATGATTTGGCTGTAGACGAGATGACAGCGTCCCTTTTTGACCAATCGTAATATTACACGTTGAAAGTATTTCAACTTTATTGGCTGCATGTACAAGATCTAAATTGGACATTAGTTTTGTAACAGCGGCAATAATCTCGGAATTCATCCCTTTACTTAAACGCTTTAATTCACGATCACCCGTGTCATTTGATAAAATGTATTCACGCAGCTGCTCGATGCTCCAGTTTTTGATTTCTCCATATATTTGCTCATTAATATCGCCCTCAATAATGCGTGAAACCTCATCATTTTCTTGTGGCACTAATGGGTTTTCGCGGATATCTTTAACTAAAAGCTCACTTAATACTGCCTTTGCTGCGATCCGTTGTTGAACCGTCTCAGCGGCAATACCTGCTAGCTGATCGCCTGATTTTTCTTCATTGGCCTTAGCCATAACATCTTTTAATGATTTAAAATTATATTTTTCTCCACCAAATATCACCGATAAGTTCACATTCATCCTCCTTACTTTGAATGGAAGGCAAGGGTCTTCACCACAACAGGAACGACGCCAGATGGCAGAACCTCTCCAATGTCGATGTAATCGCCCGTTTCCACTTTAATTTGATCGATGCAAATAATTGGTACTGTCGCATTTATGGCTTGTATGGTCTGTCCAATAATCTTTGCATAATCTGATTGAATGACTATGATAATTGGTATGTCCTTAGAGCATCTTGTCGCCAAATGTAACAAAATGGCCTGACACAATGCATGTACATCCTGAAAGCTTAAATATGGCAATTCACTAAAATAGAGGGCAAATGGCGAACGATTGTCCTGTATAGAAAATAAATCATTTGCTCTCTCTACTGCTGTCTTTACCGTCGAGTTAAAATCTGTTGAAGAATCTATATGACAATTGAAGACAGGTACATTTTTTAGTGGTAATACTTGGGCATCCACCTGAATGGTTGCCCCACTGATTTCAGTGGTTTGTGTACCAGCACCAGTCACTGTTGCACGTGCTGTTTCCTCTGGTCGTAACCATAAAAATGATTGTAGCTGTTCATGCTGAAGTAGCATTTTCGCTAATTTTTCACCAATATCATCATATTGACGCTGGGTACATTCATTTTCATAAATACAAGAGGCCACACCACCCGTAAAAACGATGGCATCCACAGGTTTATGCCAGTTTGGTAAATGCCCTAGTAATAATGGATGCTTTTCATCTCTGCATTGTCCATGAAGAATCATGGCAAGTGTTTGCACCATTTCTTCAATACAATGTGTCACTCGAATATCTTCGGCCGCATCACCGACCGCTAACGGATTAGTCCATCGTTCCATCAATCGCATGAGTGGCGGAGAAATTGATTGAATCTTGCCATCCTTAAACTCAATCAATCTACCACCAACATGTAAGGTACATGTACCAATGACCTCTCCAAATTGCATAACAGCAATATTCGCTGTCCCTCCACCAATATCGATATTGGCGATGACTTTGGATGAATTCTTTGATTGCTGTAAAGTACCTGCCCCTTTGGCAGCAATGATGCCCTCTAAATCAGGACCTGCGGTAGCAACTAAAAAATGACCTGCGCCATCTGCAATGGTATGGACAACCTCACTTGCATTTTCCTTCGTGGCTGATTCACCAGTAATGATGATGGCCCCAGTTGCAATATCAGATGGAGCAATTTGTGCCAATTGATACTGTTGAGAAATAAATTCCTCTATCTTTTTCATATCAATGATGTCTTTATTGATAAAAGGGGTTCTAATAATTGGACTTTGATGCAACACCGTTTTCTCAATAATTTCAATCCTTGGCACATGTGTTACGCCAGCCACATTCTTTAACAGAAAACTACTGACAACCATTTTTGTGGTACTTGTCCCAATATCAATGCCTGCACTAAATATTTTTTCAGTTTTCACCCTACACCTCCCTCTCGCTACTGTGAGCAATACATGAGATACGGACTATCGCTTTCCTTAACAAATTGTCGAATTTCTTCATTTGTCTTGAGTTGAATCAATGGTTCAATCAATTCAATGCCAAGCTTTTGCCATGAAGAGGTTTTCACGATAGGGCCCTGCGTCATAACATTTTTTAATAAGGCGGTAGCCCTTTCTACATCTGCATCAGGGGCATCAATCTTGGTAATAACCCCTATTTGTATTTTGGGAATCCCTAAGCTGAATTGCGGAGGGAATACACTCCTTGCTGATGTGGCATCCTGCAAGTAAATCACATGGGTTACTTCCAAAGATGTTGCCATAATATTCCTGTAATACATTGGATTTTCAACATATTCACCTGGTGTATCAACAATCCAGTCATCATAAACGAGTGCTTGTGTTTTGTTGGCACTGCTTTCTTTGCCCAACAATGTATTCATCAATGTTGACTTTCCTGCTTGCACACCGCCTATTATCATTACTCGATTTTTCATATGACACATCCTATGATTTTGTTATTTTTGATGGTGTATAACCTAATACCTCGGATAAAAAACGATTGATTTCTAACATCGCCATTTCTACCTCTGACACACTACCAACAATAACGAGACTACCTGTAAAACGATCTAAAAATCCTAGTTTGACATTGGCAGCCTTTGTTGCTAAGTCTCCTGCAATAATTACCGTTTCACTTGGCGTACAAGTCATAATGCCAAGGGCACCTGCTTCTTGGATACCTAGCTTTTGAAACATTTCTGGATCAGGATTGGCAATAAGGTGACTCAATGTTAGCTGTTTACCCGGCACAAACTCCTGAATAAATCGTTTTTTCTCTTCACTCACACGTCATCACCTCACTTTTTAATCAATTAAGATTGTTGATCTGTTAAATACTCGCCTTCTTTGATAATGCCAGCCTTACGATCTTCAATTTCCAACCTTAATGCAGTTGGTACTGAAAGCTTATAGGCTAAAATAATCGCAATAACACCCGCTAAAAACTTCCCTGCAATAACAGGTAAAATAATGGTTGGCTGGAAGTTCGCCGTGAATGATAAGTGATCACCTAATAAAAAGGCGGAACATACACCAAATGCAATGTTAATTACTTTGTCTTTTGGTGGCATATGGCGAATTAGTGTAAACATCGCTAAAATATTCGCAATCGTTGCTAAAATCCCAGCACTTCCTACAGAGGATAAGCCTAATTTTTTACCAGCTGCTTCAAGTGGCTTGGAAGCATACTTTCGAATTAGATACACCATTGGGAAGGCACCCGCTAGCATAATCCCGATATAACCGGCTGTTTCTAATGCTCGGAACTGATCGATTTCATCAGCCATGATTGGATCGAAGCCCCACGCGCCAAAAATCTTTGTAAAAATACCTGTAAAAATCTCAACAATAGAGAACACTAACACCAATTTAATTCCCGCATCCATTACACGACCGAATACCATGAAGCCAGTAATCATGCCGTTTGGAATAAGCTTTAAGCCTAGTGCGATTAAGATAACGAAAATGAATAAAGGTAGTAAGTTAATTAATATTTGTAAAACAGAAATGGCAAATACATATGTAGGAGCCTCTGTTGTACTAATGACTTCACGTACTTCTGTGTTGAATAGCACAATCATGATCGAAGAAATAAATGCACCAATCGGAATTGTTAAAACGCCAGCCATAATTCCTAGCGCCATGTATTTATGATCACGCTTATCCAACATCGCAAGGCCCATTGGAATTGAGAATACGATAGTAGCACCTGACATAAAACCAACAACAAGAGCCATTACCCATCCCTCATAAGACTCCTTTAATGCATTGGCTAATTGGTAACCACCCATGTCCGAGGCTAAAATCGTCGTCGCTGCAATCGCAGGATCTGCGCCAATTAATTCAAAAATCGGACTAATAAAATGACTAATAAACCATGTTAAGTAAGGTATAGCTGCCATGATCCCTGCTGCTGGGACAAAAATATGACCAACCGTATGGATCCCATTCATAAATTCTTTCCCAATTCCATACTCAGCATCTCGGATAGCTCCGATTGCCCCTAAAACAGCACAAATCATAATAATATAAACGATAACCGTTCCTATCATTGCCATCTTACTCATCACCCCTTTTTTATTTATAAATTTATATAAAAAAAGGCACTTTAAAGAAGAAATCTCTTTAAAGCGCCTTTGCTTCAACTATTGACTTGTAAGTTGTTAATAATTTGCTGTGCAATATGCACCATTTCCTGTTGTGTTTGCATGCTTTCATTGCGAATCTTACGGTAAGCCTCGTCCTCGCTTATATTTTCAGCCTGCATCAGCAAGCCCTTCGCTCGTTCAATGACTTTTCGCTTATCTAATTGTGTTTGCTTATGTAAGATCTCCCCATTGAGACGGTTGAATTTATCAATTTGATGAAAAGCAACCTCAAGCACAGGCAACACATTTTTTTCAGAAAACGGTTTCATTACATATCCTAATATATTATCCTGCTTCATGTATAGCAACAATTCTTTTTCACTATAGGCCGAGATGAAAAGAACGGGTATACCAAGCTGTTGTTCAATAATTTTACTTGCCTTTAAACCGTCAAGTTTAGGCATTTTAATGTCCATTAAGATTAACTGAGGTTTGTGTAAAAAGGCTAATTCAATGGCTGTTTCCCCATTGTTCGCTTGAGCTACAACTTCGTAGCCGTTATCTTCTAACATAAACTTCAAATCAATCGCAATCAGTGATTCATCTTCGACAATCATAACTTTCCTAGTCATTTACGATAAATACCTCCTCACTTACAGGGAACTGAATTTGAGTATGTGTACCTTCATTACTAGGGATAATTGAAAATGAGCCAGCTAAATCATATTCTACAAGCCTTGTGATAATCTCCATACCAAAAGATGCCTTCACCTCTTGCATTCCAACGCCGTTGTCAGAAATATGAAGCGAAATTGTAGAATCTTCCTGAATGAATTGAATATCGATAACTCCTTCATCACGTCCGATAAACGCATACTTTAATGCATTTTGCAGTAGCTCACAAATAATGAGTGCTAAAGAGACTGCCTTTTTTGAATGGCAGAACAGCTGCAAATTTTCATGATGAAAGGCTAGTTGAATAGTTGCTGTATTAGACGTACCAATCATTTTATGACCAATTTTTTTAGCTAATGCGATAACGTCTACTCTTTCTTCAGCGTTATCTTCATTTTCTAAAATCAGCTCATACACCGATGAAATACTATAGATTCGATTTAATGCCTCTTGAAACGCACTTGCATTTGAAGCAGACAGATCATTTCGCATTTGTAAACGTAATAGACTTGTCACTGTCTGAAGATTGTTTTTCACGCGGTGGTGAATTTCTCGTATCGCAAATGTTTTCATCATTAGCTCATTTTCTTTCAGCTTAAGCTCTGTTAGATCATGAATAATGAGTAGCGTGACTTTCTCGTTTTGACTGCGAATAGGAATCTTCTTCACAATAAAGGACTTACGATCAATCGTAATTTCTAGGAAAAAGACATCGTCGCCTTTATCATAGACCTCCTGTAAAAAAGGTAAGATTTTATCCAACGCTATATTGTCAAAATTTTCTAATCCAGATAGCTCCGAAATAAAATGATAGCCTGCTGGATTACTATAAATCACTTTATTTTCGTGATTTGTGAGAATAATCGACTCTACGAGTAAATCAGAAACAACTGGAATTGGTTGAGAATTAGGTTCGACAATATGCTCAATTAATGCAAACGGCATATTTTGAAAATCATCCTTCGGTGTCGTTTGCATCTTCACCATTTTTTCCTGAATCAACACAGCAATTACTTGCTGCTGCTCATTAAAAATGGGAATGACATTTTGCTCCACCGTTATGCCTTCCTGCGTAATTGCTCTGGAAATGGATGATTTTTCTTTATGTTTAAACGCAGCAAATACGGCTGGTTCAAAACTTTCAAATACGAATTTTCCGATAACTGATTTTTCGTATAAACCAATCTCTTTCTTCGGGAATGCCTCTGCCACAACAATTGCATGCGGTAAATTCTCCAACAGGCAATCTATGAACATGTAACAATCAGTCAACTCAGCATAATACGTTAGCGTAGCCTCTATTTCTATTAACTTGTCAATATCCGTTGCCGATAGATTTGTATATTTTCTACACAATGATTGAATGTTCGACAGGTTTAAGCCCCCTATCAAGGAATAGTCAGCAAGCAATTTGACTATTCTTAAAAATCTTTGTCATTATTATAAACCTTTTGTGAAATTATTTTCAATATAAAAAATATATTCTTTCACAAGATTTCGTTGCATTACAAAGAACTATATAGCTTAAAAGAGAAATATTCAACAGTTTTTTAAAGATCCATAATTTAACTACACACATAATGTTATTTCGATATAACAAAAAACGAGCTTACCGTTTGGGTAAACTCGCTTCTTTTTATTTTATTTCTGGTACAACTGCTACTATATTTTCAAAGGCTGCGCGCTGCTTTTGTTCATCTTCATTTAATAAAATGTGAATGTCACCATGGTCATTCGATGTACGAATTAAGCGCCCCATCCCTTGCTGCAAGCGTAATTGCATGAAAGGTAATTCCACTTCCTCAAATGGGTTTTCGGCAAATGTACGTTTCGCATCAAATAATGGGTCCTGTGGAGGAAACGGTAAATCATAAATAATCACACGTGTTAATGCTTCCTCAGGCAAATCTAACCCCTCCCATAAATGATATGAACATAATGTTTTAACTGTTCCTTGCTGGAAGTCTCGAACAATGGCTGAAAGCTCTCGATCTCCCTCAAATGCTACATACATACGTTCCATTAGCGGTAATTCTGCCTTGAAGTTTAGCATGGCTTGCTTCGATTTAAACAAAATCAACGTTTGCTCACCATCACGCAGCAACTGCTGAACACGCGCTGTTTTGTCTCGTTGTGTAAGCTCATGTAAATAGATTTTCATAACCTCTTCATAGTCGAATGGGGATGGCACGGAAAATGATTGGTAATCTCGAATTCCTAAACTATAGGCAATATAAGAAAAGTCTTTATTGACCGATAGAGTGGCAGAAGAAAAGACGATTGGAAGCTTTTTAGAGAATAATTTTTCTGCTAAAACTTCTGTGATTAAACGAGGCATAATGACGAGCGTTTCTTCACCATCTGTTTCCTCTAACCAATCTACTGCATCTCCCTGTGCGATGAAAATACGCAACGAAGCCTCATATTGTTCTAAATATTCTTCCGCCATATTTAGCTCATATTCAGGAATCATGTACATTTCTGATTCAAAAACGAATTCTTCCATCAATGTTTCTACATCATCTATTAATTGCTTCCCATAAGCAAGCAATGTTTTTGATTTGTTTATGCGTTTGCGATCTTCATTAGAAGCAACGATATCATCACGAAGCTGATCAAAAAATAGTTCATGATCATCCTGTAATTTCTCCATTGCATACAGTGTGCGCTCGCGTACACCATCTACCATCAAGCGCTCCAATAATTGCACGATAGTCGTCGCCTGTACTTTATAGGTCATCGCTTTTTGCGCAGCATACTCCAATAAATGTCCTTCATCCAGCACCATCATTGATACCTCAGGCAGTAATGCTAACTGACCTTCACGCTCACGAGATTCCTTTGTAGCTAAATGCTCCATTAGAAAATCTTGTGAACAAATAACAAGATCGGTTGATTTTCGATAATGAGAGCGATGCAATGTTTGCCCACAGCGATTACGAAGGTCACAAACCGAACATTGCATAATCGAATTGTAATTAACCTTTTGCCAATCCTCATCACTGACTGTTGGATAATCACTGCGTTCCCCATATGGATGAACAGCAATCATCGAACCTTGTGCATAAACACCATCAGGGATAGAAAAGGAAATATCATCAATCCATTCATCCGACTCCACTTTCTCTGCTTCCTCAAAGCGTTTTAAGCATAAATACTGATCTCTCGATTTTGCTAGTCGAACATCAATATCAAGTCCTAACGTTTTTTGGAGTTTATAAATATCGCCCCCCTCTTTTACAAGTTGGTCGATTAATGTTTCATCTGCACAAGCAATCAACGCAGGTTTCCCTGTGTAACGTGCGTAGGAAATAGCTGGAAGCAAATAAGCGATCGTTTTGCCAGTTCCCACTCCTGCCTCTGCAAAGAGAACATTTTTTTCTTTTAGTGCTTGTTCTATTTGATAAGCCATAAAGATTTGCTCATCACGGCATTCAAAGCCCTTTTCTGGTAATTCATCATAAAGAACATCGCCCATCCAGTCACCTAATGAATCGAAAAATGAACGGTCCTTTGATAATGCAAATGGTAAAGATTTACGCAATTAATGTTCCCCCTCTAACTATCTGGTGCTATTATACGCGACGAAACGGAAGATAAGAAAAAATCTTATCTTCCGTTACTATTCGTTAATCTCTTTTAGACTTTTGACCCCAGAACTGATAATAATTTGTTTCAATAAAACCATTAAATAATTTACGTTTTTTCGTCGCTTGGCGTCCATATAATTCTTCAAAATTCTTCATGGAGGATAGCATATATACAGACCAAGTTGGATAGTTTTTCATGACCTTCCCAACATCGCGAATCACCTGTTCCACGACTTCCACATCACCAATACGCTCTCCGTACGGCGGGTTCCCAATCATGACACCATCCGTTAACTGTGTTGTAAAATCACGTGCTTGCATCTGCTTAAACGTGATTAACTCTCCAAAGCCTGCTTCCATTGCGTTTTCTTGCGCAATGCTGACCATACGGTGATCAATATCGGAACCAATAATTTCTAAAGGCTGATCATAGTTCGCTAAACTATCTGCTTCATCACGAACCGTATCCCAGATTGCAGCTTTCATCCATGGCCATTCCTCAGAAATAAATTCTCGGTTATAGCCTGGAGCTATATTTTGTCCAAACATCGCCGCTTCCAATGCAATAGTACCAGAGCCACAGAATGGGTCAACAAACGGGCGATTTGGATTCCATTTTGAAATTTGTACAAGTGCAGCTGCTAATGTTTCTTTTAATGGTGCCTCACCTTGAGCCTGACGATAGCCACGCTTATGTAGGCCAGCTCCAGATGTATCAATCGTTAGTGTCGCCACATCTTTTAAAATTGAAACCTCAATTTTGTAAGTCGCTCCAGATTCATCTAAAAAGCCAAGACGCTTATAATGCTGTTTCATTCGCTCAACGATTGCTTTTTTGGTAATGGCTTGACAATCAGGTACACTAAATAATTTCGATTTTACGGACTTTCCTGAAACAGGAAAAGCAGCGTCCACTGGTAAATACTTCTCCCAAGGGAGTGCCTTTACACTTTCAAATAATTGTTCGAACGATTTTGCTGGGAATTGCCCAACAACAATCTTTACACGATCCGCTACACGTAGCCATAGATTGGTACGCGCAATCGCCGTTTCATCACCTTCAAAATATACTTTGCCATTGTCAACGGTTGTTTCATAGCCAAGTGCTTTTACTTCTTGTGCCACAATAGCTTCTAAGCCCATTGCTGACGTAGCTACTAATTGATAGTTTGCCATAGATTATTTCCTTCCTTGATGCTCAATTTCCCAATACTCCATAAACTCCATCAATTCGTTTAACGGGAGTGGTTTGCTGTAATAATAGCCTTGGATAATATCACAGTTCATTTTACGTAGTATATCCACTTGTTGTGCTTGTTCTACACCTTCAGCAACAACTTTCATTTTTAAGCGATGGGACATTTGAATAATCGCATCTACAACTGCCTGTTTTTCATCGAGTGATCCAATATGCTGGATAAAGCTACGATCAATTTTTAAACAATCTAATGGGAAGCGAACCAAATAGCTTAAGGATGAATAGCCAGTCCCAAAATCATCGATTGAGATTTTAAAGCCTAATTGTTTTAAACGAACCAATTTACTAACTGTCTCATTGGCACTGTTCATCACCGTTCGCTCTGTCACTTCTATTTCAAAATTGTTAGCTGGCATATTATAGCGCTCTAATATTGTTTGTATCGACTCCAAAAAATTCTGCTGTTTAAAGTGAATGCTCGAGATATTAATGGCGACAGGTGTTTTCCAACCATATTGTTGCATTTGAATGACTGCCTCACATGCTTTTTCGATAATAAGCTCACTTAATGGAATGATTAGACCTGTATCCTCCGCATAAGTGATAAACTCAGCAGGCGAAACAAAGCCTAGCCTCTCGCTATTCCAGCGGACTAGTGCTTCTAAACCTTGAATCTGCTCATTTTCCATAGAAATCTTTGGCTGAAAATGTAGCTCAAATTCACGGTTTTCAATTGCTCTTCTTAACTCAGAATCTAGCAATAGCACTCGTTGTGCGTCGGTTTGCAGTTCATCAAAATAGAAGGAATAGCCGTTTAATTCATTCTTTTTTGAATAAGTCATCGCTCTATCTGCACAATTGATCAGTTCTTCTGTGTTTTTACTATCAACTGGATAAACGCTAATACCAATACTTGTAGAAATAAAAACTTCCTGATCATTTATCATCATTGGCTGTTCAATACTACTAATAATTTGTTCAGCAAATTTTGCAGCCTCTTTCACATTTTTCACATTGGTTAATGTAATGACGAATTCATCTCCGCCATATCTTGCAATAATATCTTTATTTTTCAGTAATTTTTTTAGTCGATTTGCTACTTCTATTAAAATTGAATCTCCAACAGCATGGCCTAATGTATCATTAATTTGCTTAAATCGATCCAAATCTAAGAAATAGATCGCATGCTGCACTGAATGAGAAATAGCAGAAGTCGATTCCAAGAGATTATCCATTCTTTCGATATAGGCAAAACGATTGGATACATCTGTTAATGAATCCGTGAGCAAACGCTTTTCTAATTCATTTTCTACTATTTTTCTTTCAGACAAATCTGTGAAAATACCACAGTAATTTGTAACCTCACCCTCATCGTTGGTTACACAAACAATTGTTAACCATTCAGGATATACGTCTCCAGTTTTACGACGATTCCATATCTCACCTTGCCAAATGCCTTCTTGTCGTATCTGCTCCCACATCTCTAAATAGAACGGCAATTCATGTACACCAGATTGTAAAACGGCTGGCGTTTTTCCAACCACATCATCACATGTATAGCCTGTCACAAATTCAAAGGCAGGATTAACCATTACTATTTTTTTGTATTTATCAGTAATCATGATACCTTCAGATACATTTTCGAAGATTTTAAGTATTAAGGTAGTCGGATATTTAGATATCAGTTTCAGTTTATCCGTACTTTCCCAATTGTTTACTCCGTTCATGTTTCCGCTCCATCCTATCTCTCTATACTCCCTCTCAGAAGGGCATTTACGTCAGGCCAACCACTATGTAATTATTACGCTCGGTGTAATTGTCACTGACGCTTCTCTTTTGTGCAATGAATGCGTCCAGATTTTTCGAATTTGCTCGAAAAGCGCCTCAAGTAAATCTATGACAATCGCCGAAGGCATTCTCTTGATAAGCAGGTAACCCCATACATCTTAAACAAATAAACCACTTAAAGAGGTAGTTGCTATACCTGGCGTTTGCTTACAATACAAAATATGTGAGCAGTCAAGATCAATACATCACATTGATGCGATAACCGTTTTCAGATGTTGTGACTTAGAAGCGGTAGCGATACTTCTCAAACGTATAGCGCATACCAAGACTTGATTAACAAGGTTACTTTTTCCTCATGAATTCAAAATAAAAGCTCTCCACCGAATTGGAGAGCGCTTGTTATTTCGTAGATAAGCATCAAAAAATTCCATAAGCCATGTTTTGTTCCCGAGTACTCAAACAGCTTGCGCCTCGTACGATCAGGTGGTAATCATCTATCTACAGAGCAAACTCTGTCCCTCTATCCGTTCAATTCCTTCTAGAGAGTGCCCCTACCATAATTTGGGTTTCTCACTCGTGGGGTTTACCTCGTTCCACCTTGCAAGTTTCCAAGCAAGCTTCGTCACTGTGGCACTTTCAGGAAGTGTCAACCATATCCAGAGGACTTAGGTTTTCCTTCCGCCGTCAGCCTTAATAGCTGCCTTACCTTATTTTTTCAGTAAGCACGAACACTACGGTCATCTCAGAACCGTGCGAGCATGGACTTTCCTCTACGACGTCTAGCGCCGCAGCGATTACCAGAATTTCGTGATGATACGAAAGATTATACTAGAGTTTTATGTTAAATACAATATAATTGACTAAATTTATTCGTACAGCTTGCTACCAAATACATGTTTTTCTAAATTAGAAAGACGTTTTAAAATATCAAAATTCGTTGTACCAGCTGCCGCTGAAGCAACAGGTTGTCTCTTAGGTGTGCTTTCAATTTCTTCTTTTAACTGTCTATTTTCTTCACGTAGTTGGGCCACCACTTTTTCAAACGTTTCATAGTCTTGAATAATTTCATCAAGAAAAGAATCTACTTCTTCTACATTGTAGCCTTTAAAGTTCTTTTTAAATTCCTTTTCAAGGATCATTTTTGACGTTAATTTAATGTCCATTCACATCGCCCTTCCTCACACTACATACACGAATACATTATAGCATACTTCATCACATTATATCGTCTGAAAATACTAATTGTAAGGCTAAACTTGTCGTTTCACGCGCTTACCCACGAATTTATTTCTTATTTCCTAATCTGTGTAGTCTCTTTTCCCAAGAAATTTCCCATTTTTGTTTTTGTTCTGCTCTCCATTGCCCATTATTTCGAATGAGACGTATGCCTTCTTGCGTATAATAAAGGGCCTGCTCATAATCCTTCATTTGGTGCTCATAAAGTATGGCTAGCTGCTCAAGGGCATGTAACTTTGTTCTTGCTTCAACAAAATGAAGGGAGGCCACGAATGAGTCAATAGCTTCACTATAGCGTTTATTCTTCTTGTGCTGTAAAGCTAAATAATATTGAGCATTGCCCGCTTCTAGCGCATCAAATTTTGATGTCACCTTTTCTAAAATCCTCACACTTTGTGTGCTTTCTCTTAAATCACCATACCATTTCCCAATGTTGGTGAAAGTTTTTGCCGATTCTTCATGGTCCTGCTCGAACAATAAATACGTAGAATGACTATACAGTGTGATAAGTGATAGTAAATCCCACTCATTATGATGCAAAACCTTTATAAGAGCATCTGGAATGCCACTTTTTACTGCATCCAAATAAATAATAGGTGCGAGATGGCCTGGAATATCCCCTTTACGCGAAAAACCAAGCTTTTCTTCCTCGACAGATTTTAATTTTAAGCGCTCCATATCATTTTTCCATAAACGCTTCGAACTATGCAACAAATCGATCTGTCGCTGAGAGCGTAATTTTGGTAAGGTTTTTTGATGCAATGTCCATCGTGTTTCAAGCTGTGGCCAATCAAAGCTTTTCCCATTATAGGTAATCACAGTAGCTGACTTTTGCCAAAGCTTGGATTCAAATAAGAAGGCTGCTTCATGTGCAGGATCTGCCATAATATATTGTGTGAGGATAAAGGATTCTTCAGCTACCTCTAAAAATCCAAGCAAAAAAATATGGGTCCCAACACCCTTTAAACCTGTTGTTTCCGTGTCAAAAAATAAGACGGACTCTTCCATATCGAGCGCATAAGGATGATCAAACTCAGCATCTTGCCATTTTTTCAGGGCTTCAAAGAACGATTGTAGTTGATAATGACCATGCTGATAGCTAAACGGATAGCTTACTTGACGCTTAAATACGATACCGTAATCATTTTCCACAACCGTTAGTCCCTCCTGTTTCCATTGCTCTGTATAGCTTGGCCTAGCAGGCTTTTGGAACGCTGATTCTTCAACTTTTTTAGCGGACATCGGTTTTTTTTCCAGCATTTTTTTCATTTGTAATATTTTATTTTCGTAAGACATGAATTTCACTCATTTTCTGCTTATTGTATAAGACATCTCTCTTGCAAGAGTAACATGATTGTTAACCTCATTCAAAATATTCTTCGTTGAAAATTGACTTACCTTGAATACAAACAAAGAGGGTGAAAGAACAAATTGACGTTCCTCACCCTCAGTTTACTATGCCATTAATTGTTGCAGTAATTTAGCTACCTTTCCTTTTGTTTGAAGCAATGATTCTTGTGCCCCAATACAGGAAGGACAGCCCGATTCGCATGCACAATTTGTAACATGCTCATATGTTTTCATGATTAGCTCTTCCCATAGTTCATATACCTTTTCACTTAAGCCGATGCCACCTGGATACTTATCATAGACAAAAAACGTTGGCCGCTCATTATGTGTGGCCTTCACCTGTGGTACAACGGCCACATCACTACTATCACATTGAATAAACAAAGGAATGAAGGCATTCATCGCGTAGGCTACCCCAGTCATAGCATCTGTTAGCTCTTCCTCTGTCCATTTATCTGGTGCTGTAAACGATAGCCACGAAGCACTTGTATGCATTTCATCAGGTGGTAAATGTATAGGTCCTGAGCCAATATTGTCATGTGTGCCAAAGCGTATTTTCTTGAAAATCGTCGCTTGTGCAACTAAGCCAACATCGCCAAAGCAGATTGTACCACCTGCGTATGAACGGTTACGATCTTCCTCTAAAACTTTCATTTCAACTGCTAGATTGGCATCTGTATAGTAATCTACATCTACTTCACGCACATAGGCTTTCTTTTCCTCCCAGTCAAGCTTCTCTACTTGGAACTGAATGCCTTGGTGCAAGTAAATGGCTTCTTCATGCAAGAGTGTCATGGCACTATGACGATCCATTTCACCAATCACCTTTGTCTGTGCAGGAATGGTAAGATCAATAATGACTACATTTTCTTGTGACGCTGAACGTAAGCTAATATCATGCGCCGGGAAACGATCACTCATCCAATGCCATTTATCACTCGTCTTAAAAACTACCCCTTCTTCTGCTAAATACTCCAGCAATTCTTGTATGTCATATTCTCCATACGTATCGCCTGTTGAAAAAGGTAGCTCGAAGGCAGCACATTTCAAATGATCCATTAAAATCAGCATATTTTCTGGATAAATACGTGCTTCCTCTGGGGTACTGCCTAGTAAAAATAGTGGATGATTGACTACATACTGGTCCAATGCGGAAGATTGCGCAACATAAATAATCAATGCCTCATCCTGACGTCTCCCTGCACGTCCTGCTTGCTGCCAAGCACTCGCAATATTTCCTGGGTAACCTGTCATAATACATGCTTGTAATTGACCAATATCGACACCTAATTCTAATGCATTGGTGCTAACTACTGTTTGGATTGTCCCATCACGTAAGCCTTTTTCGATGACACGTCGTTCAGATGACAGATACCCACCTCGATAGCCACGTACAGATTCATCGAGCAGCTTATTACGTGTAAGTTCCTTTAAATAGGTTACAATCATTTCTACTCGTACCCTACTTTTGGCAAAAATAATGGTTTGAATGCCAGCCGTGTACAACCTCTTAGCTAAATCACTTACCTCTAATACAGCACTTCTACGCACGCCAAATGTTTTATGAATAATCGGCGGATTGTAAAAAAGAAAGGTTTTCTTACCAACTGGAGCACCCGAATCAGCAATGAGCATGTGTGATTCATTCGTTAGTAGCTCAGCAAGCTCTTTAGGATTTTTTATGGTAGCCGATGTACAAATAAACGCTGGTTTACTCCCATAAAATTCACAAATTCTTTTTAATCTCCGAATAACATGCGCCACATGGGAACCAAACACACCTTTGTATGTATGCAATTCATCAATCACAATATATTGTAGATTCTCAAAAAGTGAAACCCATTTTGTATGATGCGGCAAAATCCCCGAATGAAGCATATCAGGATTCGTCATCACGATATGCCCTGCCTTACGAACCTTTTGGCGAATGCCTGGAGCCGTATCTCCATCATAGGTATAGCTTAAAATCTCCTCACCGCTTTGCTCAATGAGCTCATTCAAATCATTTTTCTGGTCCTGTGCCAGTGCCTTTGTTGGAAATAAATAAATGGCACGTGCATTTTTATCCTCCATTATTTTTTGTAGCACTGGCAGATGATAGCAATAGGATTTACCTGAAGCAGTTGGCGTAACCGCTGTAAAAGATGTACCACTCTGTGCCAAATCAAATGCCTCTCGCTGATGTGTATAAAGCTGCTCAATCCCTCTTGTCTGTAAGGCTTTCACTAAAGAAGGATGTAAATTCCTAGGAAATGGTGCATAGTTAGCTGGACGCCCCTCTAATGTTTGCCAATGCAGGATACGCTCTTTAAGTTCTTCATCATATCTCCACTCATGTAAAAGCTCACTAATCGTTCGTTTCTTCGATAACATCCTTTTCTCCCTCCTTAACTAATCGTTCAAATATTTTCAAAGTATAGGAAGTAGAATGTATGGCATCTAAAAAGCGTTTTTTACTTGTTTCTTTATAAAAAGATTGCACAACAAATTGCTCCATCGATTCAACGACTGAAGCAATTTGTTGCGTATGCATGTATTTCGGTCGATTTTTTTGAATCCATTTATTGGCTTCTTGCTGCCATTCCTTCAAAAGTTGATGGATTTCATCTGCATGTGGCTTTACCTCTTGAAAAAAATCAGGTGTTCGATCTTCCTCACGCATTTGCCAAAAACGTGAAACGCACTGATCACATTCATCTATTAATTTGGATGTTTGCTGGATAACTAACAATTTTGCACCTCATCTCTCAACAATTACACATAGCAAATATATTTCGGAGTGACGGCATATACATGGAAAGTATGTCTTGTCCAGTACGTCAGCTATGGAAATATCACTGTTTATGACAGCTATTTACCACACCTTTGTGGAAAATAATGTATCAATCTTCATGCTATTGCGTTAGTTCAATTGCTTATGAGATAAGTGTACCAAAGTCTATGATTTTTCACTACTAATAGGCGAACAAGCATTCTTTACTTGCCAGTTCTTTTCTGCTAAGCTTACTTTCTGGCTAACCGCTTTAAGTTGCATAAAAAAATGCAAACTATGAGCATTGTTTTCCAGTGACACTCTCGTGAAAAGTAATTGATTGACCAGATCTAACTGCGCAACTAATTGTTCTAACTTGTTCAAAATAACGCCTCCTTTGCTTTACTTTAGTATTCCTCGTATGTATAGAATTACCTTCATGCGTGACAAAATAAGCGTAAGTTAGCTGAAAGAAGAAGATTTTCGATAAATTTTTAATAGTGAACCTCTGACAAAAAAAATCGTCATGAATGAAAGGTCACTGTGTGAGTATATTTTCATCCCAATGACCTATTTAAATTTATCAGTTATTTTGACGATTCTAGTAATAATAAAGCTGGCGATTTTTCGACGCAAATTATTCATACTTACCATTTGTTTTCTACTATTCTAGTAACAATTTCATGAATGATGGAGGTAGAGAACAGCTATTAAAACATGGTAAACTAGGGATAGAAAAGCAGTAAGGTAAAGGGTGAGCTTAATGACAATTCGTTATCCAAACGGGAAATTGTATACCCCAAATGCTTCTGTACAGAAAACAGAAAAAAAGAGCAAAAACAAAGATTTATCTTTTAGTAATCGGGGGAAGACGCTAGAAGATGAAATTAATGAAGCAAACGACTATTATATAAAAAGGCGACTTGCTATCATTCACAAGAAACCTGTTCCTGTGCAAATCGTCAAAGTAGAGTACCCTTCACGAAGTGCTGCTGTCATTCGTGAAGCTTATTTTCGAACACCCTCTACAACCGACTACAATGGTGTTTGGAAAGGGCATTATATCGATTTTGATGCAAAGGAAACGGCTTCCAAAACAAGTTTCCCCTTAAAAAATATTCATGAGCATCAAATGACACATATGCAGCAAGTGACGGAACAAAATGGTGTGGCTTTTATTATCGTTCGTTTTTCGGCTTTTGAACGATATTTTATTGTGCCATACAAAGTTTTACAAAAGGCCTGGCAAGCAATGGAAAATGGCAATCGTAAATCGATACCCTTTTCGATCATCGAAGAAGAGGCATATGAAATTCCTACGAGCTATTATCCGCGTATCGATTATTTACCCATCATCCAACAATTGATTGATGCAAAATGCTACGGGTCTGAAAGTGAGGAGAAATAAGAATGACTGAACGTCGTCGAACACGTGGAGAGCATCAAAAAGCTCTCGCTGAAAAAAATAAAAATAAAAAAACCAAACCAGCCTCATCCGCTAAGTCATGGTTTAAACGCATTTTCTTAACAATCTTAGCCATCGGTGTAGCTGGCTTAATTGGAGGAGCTGCATTATTTGCCTTCTATGCAAGCACGGCTCCAGAGCTCGATGAAGAATTACTGAAAGATCCTGTTTCTTCAGAGTTCTACGATAAAAACGGTGAATTATTTGCAACAATCGGTGCTGAAAACCGTAAATATATAAAATATGAAGATATACCTGAAGATATGATCAATGCTATTCTGGCTACAGAAGATGTACGCTTTTTTGAGCATCATGGTATGGATTTTTATCGCCTAGGTGGTGCAATCCTAGCAAACTTCCGTGATGGCTTTGGTGCGCAAGGTGCATCGACTTTAACACAGCAAGTAGTCAAAAACTCATTTTTACAAAACGAGAAGAAATTAAAGCGTAAAGCACAGGAAGCATGGCTTGCCTTCCAATTAGAGCGTAAGTATACGAAAGAAGAAATTTTTGAAATGTACTTCAACAAAATGCTTATGTCAGGTCGTATCTATGGCTTCGGCACAGCCTCACAATACTTCTATGGTAAAGAATTAAAAGATTTAACTTTAGATGAAGAAGCACTATTAGCAGGGCTAGTGCAACGACCAAATGCATATAATCCATTAAAAAACCCTGAGCTTGCAAAAAAACGACGTAATACCGTTTTAGGATTAATGTATCAACACGGAAAAATTTCTAAAGCCGAAATGGAAGAAGCCAAAAAAGCAGAAGTTCAATCAGGTTTAGCGGATGATGCAACACGCCAATCATTTGCAGGTTCCAAATATGATGCCTTCCTGGATATTGTTATTAATGAATTAGAAAATAATGGTGACGGTTCGGCAATGGCAGAAGGAATCAAAGTCTATACGACGCTTGATCCAAATGCTCAACAAGTTGTAGAAAATGTGATGAATGATGATAGTAATTTCCCAACTGAAGATATTCAGTCAGGTGTGGCGGTCGTTGATACAAAAACAGGTGCCATTCAAGCCGTTGGTGGCGGTCGTAAATATGGTGCAGAACGTGGCTGGAATTATGCCGAGGACTTAACAAATAATCAACCAGGTTCCACAATGAAACCGTTAGTTGACTATGGGCCAGCAATTGAATATTTAAAATGGTCTACAGGTCAAACACTTGTCGACGAACCAATGAACTATACAGGTACAAAGCAAACAATCACAAACTGGGATGGCAGATATATGGGTGCCATGACTGCACGTAAAGCATTATATGCTTCACGGAACGTTCCAGCTGTCAAAGCATTACAGGAGGTTGGCACAGAAAAAGCCAAGGAATTTGTTGGACGTTTAGGAATTGAAACAGAAAACCTCTATGAGTCCGATGCAATTGGCGGTGGTGCTATTACTATCTCTCCTATTCAAATGGCAGCTTCCTATGCTGCTTTCGGTAATAACGGGGTCTATACAGATCCACATTCGATTACAAAAATTGTCTATCGAGATGGTAAAACGTCTAAAAACTATACACCTGAGTCTAAAGTGGCTATGAATGATTATACGGCTTACATGGTAACAGACATGCTACGTGATGTAGTCGGCAATAAGCCTGATGCCTCAGGAACTGCAGCCAATGTGCCTGGCTTAGATATCGCAGGTAAAACAGGTACAACTAACTATTCAGCAGAAGACTTTAATAAATATAATTTACCGAATACGAGTGTGCCAGATTCATGGTTTGCTGGTTACACAACTAACTATTCCATCGCTATATGGAGTGGCTATGAAAAACACTTTGATCCAATTACAACGTGGGAAGAACGTCGATTACCACAAAACTTATTTAAGACGATTATGCAAGAAATTTCAGCGAATGTTGAGACAGCTAGCTTCAAAAAGCCAAGTACTGTTGTAGAAGCAACGGTGGAAGTAGGCTCTAAACCTTTAAGATTGGCAAGTGACTATACACCTAGCGAACTACGTCAAACAGAGTTATTCGTTCGCGGGACTGAACCAACAGAGGTTTCTGAGGTCTATGAGGCGCCAGAGCTATCTACACCTTATAATGTTTCAGCAAACTTAGATTTAGGAGCACAGTCGATCAATATTTCTTGGGAACATGATGCCATCCTAAATCCAGAAACCGATGAACCATTACCAACTTCATTTGAAGTTTCTGCCACACGTGAAGGTGGAGAAACGGTTGTCCTTGGCACAGCAGACACGAAAGGCCTAACTGTTGCTAACACACTTGAAGATGGTAACTATACAATCTCTGTCGTAGCCATTGTAGATGGCACACGCAGTGAGCCTGGGACAACTACCTTCCAGATCACAAGTACCCCTGAGGAAGATTTGGAAACGGAAGATCCAGATGAACCAGATATTGATTTACCGATTGATCCTGGTCAAGAGGATAATGATCAAGGTAATAACAATAATGGCAATGGTGACAACGGTAATAACAATAATAATAATGGTAATAACGGGCATGGAAATGGCAATGGCAATGGTGGAAACAATGGCAATAATGATGGAAATCAGCAGCCAACACCTCCTACCGAGCCTACCAACCCAAATGAAGAAGACCAAAGCTCAGAATAAAGAAAAAACCGAGAAGCAGTTCATTCACTGCTTCTCGGTTTTTTTATTGATGAAGGGCTCTGAGGAGGCTATCCGTCAGTTTTGACGGTCTATCCTTCACTCTACAAGGTCTATCCGCCACTTTTCGCGGTCTATCCTTCACTTTACATGTCCTATCCACTTTTTATACTCTAGCCATCCACTCTAACTTTTACTAGCTTGAATCCGCAGTCGTGCTGTGCGCTTTTTCGTTTCTTTAAATAGCTCATCTAGTTGACGATAGCATGCATATTGACCTGGCTTAGCTTTAATAAAGGCTAATCGCTCAATCCCATTAATCGGTAGCACTTCATCTCCTGCAGCTTGCACAAGTTGTTCAAATAGCTCGATGGCATCTTCCATTAGCCCTTTTGCCAGTCCATTTCTTGCATCATGTGCTGTATGGATAGCGGCTTGTAGTGAAGTCCATTGGGCAAACCATGCATCTACTTTTTCTTTTGCAATGGCTTCGCTATTCATGCTTCCTTCACCATGCCTTTCTTTAAACGCTTTTGCCCTTCACGACAATCGTCGAGTAAAGGGCAAGTACCACATCCAGGATTTTGGGCCTTACAATGATAACGCCCAAAGAAAATTAATTGGTGATGCGTTTTTGACCATTTGTCCATTGGCGTTTTCTTCATAATCGTTTCTTCCACTTCAAGCACCGAATCTTTCCATCGACAGAGCCCTAGGCGTTTGGATACTCGCTCCACATGGGTATCCACTGCAAGTGCTGGAATATCGAAGGCTACTGAAAGCACAACATTGGCCGTTTTTCGTCCTACACCTGGTAATGTCACCAATGCTTCACGTGTTGCAGGGATTTCGCCACCGTACTCATCTAGTAAACGTTGACATAGAGCCTGAATATTCTTCGCCTTATTGCGATAAAGGCCAATAGAGCGAATATCCTGTTGCAATTCCTCTATAGAAACAGCTAAATAATCTTCTGGTGTTTTATATTTTTGAAATAAGGTTTTCGTTACTTTATTGACTAGTACATCTGTACATTGTGCAGATAATAATGTGGCAATCGTTAGCTCAAAAGCATTATCATGGACGAGCTCACAATGTGCGTCGGGAAACATTCGATCCATTTCTTCTAGACAATGCTCCCACTGTTTTTTCGTTAACAAACTGGATGCCCCCTATTCTCTTTCTTCCAACCAATTATAAAAAGGAACTCTACCCGTTGACTGCGTTTCTTGTTGAATTGTTCGAGCTGGTGCTCTGTTAAATGTCTGTTTCTCACGGAACTGTTCACTTTGCTTTTGTGCGGCTTGTGGTGTCGTAATATTTTTCTTTTTCCATTCTAATAAAATGCGATCAATATAGCGAATACTCAATTTCCCAGCAAAGACAGCCTCCTTTAGCGCCTCTTTGATGAGTGCGGGACTATGCTTGTCCTCATCAAGCCAGCATCCAATTTTTTCAAGTTCTAAAGGAGATAAAAGACGCCCCATTTCCTCTTCAAAAAGACGGAATATCTCCCCTTCTTCTTGCTGAAGTGTCACTGCCGTTTGTTGCTGCTCTTTCATATCAATCATCTGTAAAATGCGCTCCCATAGCGGGTATACGGAATACTTTTCATATAGCTTGCCACCCGCGTCGACATCTCGTGTTATTTCAAGAAAACCCTTCTGCATTAATCGCTGTAAACGGGATGTGATGTCATTATCAGACATTGTGAGACGATTTTTTAGATCATTAGGTGTTGGGAAGTCATTCTCCTCCATATGAAAGGCCAATAAGTGCATGACAATCAGTGCTTCTTCATCCTCCATGTTTAACTCCTTATAAAACTGAAAAAAAAGCTGTGGAATGGGAATCATTCTCTGCTCAGTCCATGTACGGAGTCGATGATTATTTACGTTCATTATTCTCCAGACTCCTTCTTTAAGTAAGTAGAAAAGCCGCGTAGATAGTTCACTACGCGACTTTTAAATTGATTAGCTTATGGATATAAGCGGTTTAGTAAACGTGGGAATGGAATTGTTTCACGGATATGTTCTGTGCCTGAAATCCATGCTACAGTTCGCTCTAACCCTAGACCAAAACCTGAATGTGGGACAGAGCCATGTTTGCGAAGCTCTAAATACCAAGCATAGGCATCTAATGATAGGTTATGCTCTTCCAGACGTGATTTTAATAAATCGTAGTCATGGATTCGCTCTGAACCACCAATAATTTCTCCGTAACCCTCTGGTGCAATTAAATCAGCACATAATACAACATCATCACGTTCTGGGTGTGGTTGCATATAGAACGGTTTAATGCCTACTGGGTAACAAGTAATAAATACTGGTTTGTCAAATGAATTCGCAATCGCTGTTTCATGAGGCGCACCAAAATCATCGCCCCACTCAATATCGTCGAAGCCTTGTTCGTGTAAAAGCTTAATCGCATCATCATAAGAAATTCGAGGGAATGGCGCTTTAATGTTTTCAAGTGTTGATGTATCACGGCCAAGTCGCTCAAGATCTAATTTGCAGTTTGCAAGTACAGATTGTACGATGTGCGCTACATATTGCTCTTGTACTTCTAAATTTTCTTCAAATTCTACGAATGCCATTTCAGGCTCAATCATCCAAAACTCAATTAAATGACGACGAGTCTTAGATTTTTCAGCACGGAAAGTTGGACCGAATGAGAAGACTTTTCCTAAAGCCATCGCAGCAGCTTCCATGTAAAGCTGACCAGATTGAGATAGATACGCATCTTCATCAAAATATTTTGTATGGAACAGCTCTGAAGTACCTTCAGGCGCAGAACCTGTTAAAATTGGTGGGTCCATTTTTGTAAAACCGTTGTTGTTGAAAAATTCGTATGTAGCGCGAATAATTTCATTACGAATTTTCATAATGGCATGTTGTTTACGAGAGCGCAGCCATAAATGACGGTTATCCATTAAAAATTCTGGACCATGTTCTTTTGGTGTGATTGGGAAATCTGTTGCTGCATGTAGTACCTCGATACCAGTTATAGCAAGCTCACAGCCAAAGCTTGAGCGTTCGTCAGCTTTCACCTCACCAATCACATACATAGAAGTCTCTTGCGTCATCCCTTTTGCCGTAGCAAAAATTTCTTCGCCTACTTCTTCTTTCACTACAACGCCCTGTACAAAGCCAGAGCCATCACGTAGCTGTAAGAACGCGATTTTTCCGCTTGAACGTTTATTGGCTAACCAAGCGCCAATTTTGACTGTTTCACCGATATGCTGTGGCATATCTTTAATCATAATTTTTTTCATAGAAATCCTCCAAAGTTGACTAGAAGGATTAGTCTTGCCATTTTGATTTTACGAATGTATCAATACGACGGACTGCCTCTTCTAATAAGTCTAAAGATGTAGCATAAGATAATCGCATAGTAGTTGGTGTACCGAAGCCAGAGCCTGGAATCACTGCTACGTTTGCTTCTGTTAAAATATCCGCAGCAAATGCATCTACTGAATCATAGCCAGTGTGAGCCATAGCTTCTGCTACGTCTGGTAATAGGTAGAATGCACCCTGTGGCTTTAATACATGGAAGCCAGGAATAGCACTTAACTGTGGGTAAATTTTTTCAAGACGAGATTCAAATGCCTGACGCATTTCCTCTACCGCATCCTGAGAGCCATTATACGCCTCCACAGTTGCATATTGTGCTGTTGTTGTCGCATTAGATGTTGAGTGTGATGCAAGGTCAGTCATTGCTTTAATAATGTCTGTGTCACCTGCAGCATATCCAATACGCCAGCCTGTCATAGAGTGAGATTTTGCCACACCATTAACAACGATTGTACGTGCTTTCACTGCATCAGAAAGTTGTGCAATTGAAAAATGCTCAATACCATTGTATACAAGCTTCTCATAAATTTCATCTGACACGATTAAAATATCTTTTTCTTCTGCAACAGCAGCAAGTTCTGCAAGCTCTTCACGAGAATAAATCATGCCTGATGGGTTACTAGGAGAATTAATAATCACTGCTTTTGTCTTGTCTGTCACAGCTGCTCTCAGTTGATCCGCTGTAATTTTATAGCTTTGTTCACGTGTACCTTCAACATAAACTGGTACGCCGCCAGCTAATTTCACTTGTTCTGGATAAGACACCCAATAAGGGATTGGAATAATAACCTCGTCGCCTTCATTTAAAATCACTTGGAATAGCGTGTATAAAATATGCTTTGCCCCTACACCAACAATGATTTCATTTGGCTGATAGGTAAGGTTATTATCACGTTGAAGCTTATCAATAATGGCTTTTTTCAGAACTGGAAGTCCGCCAGCGGGTGTATATTTTGTATACCCTTTTTCCATTGAGTCAATGGCAGCATTTAAAATATTTTGAGGTGTATTAAAGTCTGGTTCACCAGCTCCAAGACCAATCACATCAATACCTTGCTCTTTCAATGCTTTTGCTTTTGCAGTAATCGCTAATGTTGAAGATGGTGTTAAAGTTTTTACACGTGTTGCTAATAAATTTTTCATTCGGGATCTACTCCTCTTATAAATTCGTAATGCGCTTCCACCAGTCGCCATCCTTAAACAGAATATAGACATAGTTGAGCTGGTCGTGGTCGTTCAGATATGTAATTTCCCAAACTGCGCCAGGCTCCTCATAGCCTAATTTCATGTGGAGGACTTTTTGTACATTTCCTTCATTTTTAAAAACCGATAATGCTTGCTTTTCCGTAATACCATCTTCTAATATCACTTCCTGAATGGAATCCTTGTCTAGATTCGTCGGAACAAAGACAGCTTTTTTATCACCGTATTCGTCTACCCCGAACACAGTAACATACGAATGTTTGCCATTATATGTGTAGGACTCCGATACAATTGCGAGGGCTTTGGCATCGAGTGCCAACTGTTCAGCCTGCTCTTCAATTGAACGGAACGGAGCCTCGGCTTTCCAGAGTACTAAAATACTAATGACAAGTGACAACGAAACAATAAAGACAGAAATGAAAATTAACCAGTTTTTCATCTATTCACCTTATGTTTCACATCGAGCTGTTTTGGCATAACACATAGCTGATGCATGTGTGTGTCTACAACTGTGTAACCATTCATTTTGCTTTCCATTTTGTCAACCTGCTTTCTTTCCTCATACCACAACATTATACAACAATTTTGTGCTGTCGTGTTTCTTAATTTCATATATTGTACGTTGCTAGAACAACGTTTTCAAATGATGACTACAGTAAATTTCATTTCACCTCATAGAAGCCTCGTTTTGGGCATAAAAAACATGGTCCTATCACAAGAAAAATTCCTATTTAACTATGTAAATAGGAACCTGTCATTATGATAATTCGTATAGCACACAGCTCGCACGGCCATTCGCCTTTGCTTGGTATAAACAGCTATCTGCTTGCTCAAATAGCTCCTTGTATTGATAGTTTTTCTGATTATTCACACAAGCACCCATACTGACCCTTAAGGGATAACTTTGCTGTTCCTGTTTGAGCTTTAGTGAGAGCAAATAGGCATGTGTGTTATGGACCAATGTTTTGATATAGTCCTTCTGAGAATGCCTAAAACAAAGGATGAATTCATCTCCGCCATAACGAATAATTTCTACATCTTCATCCTGTAAAAAATCCTTCAAGCTGTTAGCTAAAAGCTGTAAAATCATATCTCCAAATAAATGACCATGCGTGTCGTTAAATAGTTTAAAATAATCGACATCCAAAACCGTAATACATACATAGGATTGCGTTATTTCGGCTGCATTGAGCCATTCCTGTAGCTCATAGTCTAAAAAATGTCGATTTAAAACGCCTGTTAATGGATCATAATGTGCTTTTTTCTCAAGCTTTTCCTTTTGACGCTTAAATTCCAAGTTCATTACTTGTTGTAATAAATTTGCAACACTCATTTTTTCCGAGAGATCAATATATTCACGCTGTACATCAAAAATTTCATCTCGCCAATCCAATTGATACAATACATTTAACAGTAAGCGCATCACTTTTTTTGTAATTGGCTTATCTCCATAAGATCGGGCAAGATCGATGGCTTGTTTATAATAAAATACAGCTTCTTCAAGCTTTTGCTGTTTTTCAAATAAAAAACCGTAGCCAAACAATGCCGCTACTTTTTCTCGTTTATGATGATGAATAATAGTAGAGGATAACGTACTGTCCAGCAATGCCTTCCCCTCTTTAAAATCCCCTTCTAAAATATATACATCTGCTAAATTATTATTAATACGAATATCATGTAATTTTGCTAGATCAGGCATTGTTCTAGCAAGAGATTTATTATATTCCCTAGCTAATAGCCCTGCTTGAAGTGCTTCCTTTGTACAGCCCTTCTCTACCTCTAAATAGCACAGATTATTATGACAGCGAACAAGCATGACAGGATCTTGTAGCTCCTGTGCATAGGCGATAGATTTTTTCGTCATCTCCACCGTTTTTTCACGGATGCCAACTAAATCATAGATTAATGACATTACTAAATGATAATGCATTAAATCTTTTGTCGTACCATAATTTTGACAAATGGCCTCATAATCATGAATAAGATTAACCATGCTTAATGTGTCACCTAAAGAATGATGAACTAATATTTTTTGATAGTACAAATCCATGACATATGGATAGTTATTGCTCTCTAATGCGACTAAAAGACCTTGATCAGCAAGCTTTAGTGCTTTCGTTAAATACCCCTTTGTGCGCATCTCCATTATCGTTTTATTTAATTCTTCTAATGTTAATTCCACCGTTTCACCACTTCTCCATACCCCATATCATCCAGTTTACTTTGTGCTTTCTCAATTATAAGACATATGTATTCACTTCGTCCGCCTTTTTCGTATGATACCAACTATTACCTACAACGCAAAAATCTTTTGTGATGATTGTTTTAAAATCTTACATCTGTTTGCTTGAAAGTGAATCATCTTATCCCATCATAATATGTAGGTAAATTTTTTATGTCTTTACACATTTTTCTCCATTTTTGTCCTCGTTACCTGTTGTTTTTACCCATATGATGAGTTAATTAGCTTTTTTAGTATTGAAAAGGGACGTGATGTTGTGAGTATGCAAATTAACCCTTCTGATCCAGCAACGATTCCAAAATTTGTAGATGAACTTCCAAAACCAATGATTGCTAAACCAAAATACAGCAGAGGGCAACAAAAGAATGATTATTACGAATTGGTCATGATGGAGGGCCAGCATCGTTTTCATAAGCATTTTCCAAACTCATTAATTTGGGGCTACAATGGGCTTTACCCAGGGCCAACCATAGAAGCTTCTAAAGATAAAACTATCTATGTGAAATACAAAAACCAGCTGCCCTTACAGCACTTTTTACCAGTAGATTTTACACTTCATGCTGCAAACGATTCACAAGAAGTAAGAACAGTTACGCACTTACATGGTGCCAATGTGGATTGGCAGAGTGATGGCCATCCTGAAGCATGGTACACAAGAGACTATCGGCATACTGGTCCAAAATTTAATAAGGAAATACATGAATATACGAATCATCAACCTGGCACTACCATGTGGTATCATGACCATGCCATGGCTTTAACACGTTTAAATGTATATGCAGGATTAGCAGGCTTTTATTTACTGAGGGATGCCCTTGAGGAACGCTCTAATTTACCCTGTGGAGACTATGAATATCCGATTTTAATTCAAGATAAAACGTTTAATGAGGATGGCTCATTGTTTTATCCTGACGAACCACCCTTTCCCGTGCCTGTTCATCCCTCTATCACACCAGGCTTTGTTGGCAATACGATAGTGGTTAACGGAAAACTATGGCCTTTTTTAGATGTTGAGCCACGTAAATATAGATTTCGTTTACTAAATGGCTCTAATCGACGAGGCTATGTCATCAGTCTTTCCAATGATCAACCAATGTTTCAAATTGGTACAGATGGCGGTTTCTTATCAGCACCACAACTTATCCAATCTGTCGAGTTGCTGCCAGCTGAACGCACGGATGTCATTATCGATTTTTCAAGCTGTGCTGGACAGGAGATTACCTTACTTAATACTGATACCGATTTCAGTGATGAACACACAAACGTGATTATGCAGTTTCGAGTAACTTTACCTTTGAAATGTGAAGATACAAGTGAGATTCCAGAAAGACTTGCCGTTTCTATGGATTTACATCCACACCATGCACATATTGAAAGACAACTACCATTGACGGCGACTACCGATGAGTTTGGTCGACCTATGTTGCTGTTAAATGATCGTATGTACCATGATCCAGCAACGGAAAAACCTTCTTTAGATAGTGTGGAAATCTGGAGCTTTATTAATGCTACACCCTTTATCCATCCTATTCACCTGCACCTCATTCAATTTAAAATTCTGGAACGAAGGCCGTTTGATTTAGAAATCTATCAAAATGAAGGCATCGTACAATTTACAGGGCCGCCTGAAGAACCAAGAGACTATGAGCGAGGTTGGAAGGACACGGTGAAGGCTGACGCTGGAAAGGTAACAAAAATTATTATGCATTGGAAAGATCATGTCGGGAATTATATGTGGCATTGTCATTTCCTTGAGCATGAGGATCATGATATGATGCGACCCATTCTCGTTATGAAAGACGTCCATGCTGTTCAGCAGCCTCATGCAGCAGTAGAACATCCTGGAACACATCAAGAATCAACAGCTCCCACAAATCCTACAAATCCTACAAGTACTACCCATCATAGTGAATCTTCAGCACCACTATTCAATGAGGTAGAACACTCACAACTTGAGGAAGAAAAGGTAGTCTCACCTCAAGAAGAAGAATCCATTACTATTCATATAGGAGATAATACACAACATATGCCAACGCTACTGTTTCCACCCCTTCCTACCAATACTCCTACGAGCAGGCATAGGCCTCGTCAAAGAACCCGAAGATTTTAGCTAAGTATCGCTTTACAAAGAAAACTACCAATGAAAAGGTGGTTTTCTTTGTTCTAGCAATTTATTTGACCTCCAATCGCCATATTCTTTTCGTTACGAAAGCTAATAATAATACACATACAGAGATTATAAAGACTGGTATATAGATGTTGGCTTGAAAGAACTCAAATAGCAACCCATACCCCATCTGCCCAAGTGGTGCCATACACTGTGATACTGCCATCATAATTGCCATAACCTTCCCTAATTGTTCATTTGGTGTTTCTTTTTGCACAAGGGTCATTACGTAAATGGAGATGATCGTCATCATCATCGCAATGATAAGAGCACAACCAATAAATAAGCTATACGAGGGATAATAGCCAATTTGAAGGGCGCGAGGGAGCACAGACATAGCCATGGGAATTACCAAAAAGGCTGACATCAATACCCAAATATAGAGTGTGTGAATACGCAGCTTTTTTGCAAAGTACCCCATCGTTAACGCGCCTAAAATCGTCGCAAAATCAATAATCCCCATTCCTATTCCATACCATGTATCACTACTGTTCATCGTGACACGAAGAATAATAGGCACACCAACGATAAAAAGTGGAGTCAATAGTAAATTCAATAAAGCAGCAAGTAGCGTACATTTTAAAATAAAAGTTTGCTTCACCACATAAGTAAAACCTTCTTTCATGTCTTTGATTAAGGTCGGCATCAAATGACCATCATAGCTACGTTTTACAAATGGGATTGTCATAAACATTTCTATAATAGCCGTAAAGAAAAATAATAAGCCACTTACTATGACGAGAAGTTTGAGGCCAAGCATTCCATATAGTATCCCCCCTAGCACAGGTGCTGTCACTCCTGCTAATGCCTGGACCCCATTGACGATCCCATTAGCCTGCTCAAGCTTTTGTTCGCTAACTAATAGCGGAATACTAGCCATTACAGCTGGCGTGTACATGGCACTAATGAATGAAAGAAGCACCATAACCAACCCAATCCATAGCACAGAATGATTGTCTGTTAGTAATACAATAAAAAAAATCAATACAATGCCACTACTGATAAAATCAAATAGGACCATTAAATTTCGCCGATTAAAACGATCTGCTATAGCGCCACCAAATGGTGTAAGTAAAACAGGAAGGCTTGAAATAGCGAAAAGCACAGCAAAAAGATCTGCCCGTCCTGTTATATCTAAAACAAAAAGTGAAAGAGCAAATCTTAAAAGCGCAGAGCCTAAAATAGAAATAATCTGCCCAGCTACCATAATGATAAAATCTTTCGAAAAGCCTTTTTCTTTGACTAGCATTTCCATATAAAAAACACCCCTTATTATTTTTAGACCGACAGTCGGTCATTTAATATGTTAAAAAATTGTAGGCACAAGTTGAGGCTTTACAAGCTTCTAGGACTTGCCCTACAAATTAGACTGACTGTCGGTTTATAAATAGTATATGTGAACTCCCCAAAAAAAGGAACATATTTTTATATCTTCCTTTTTGTTAACCCTATTTACTTTTAAAGTAATGTTTAATTTGCTCAATCATAGCAGTAGTTGCCTGACTAACATAGCGATCTACACGGAAAATAATGGATAGGCTTCGGCTTGGAGCACCATTTGAAATTCGTATACTACACAAACTAGGATCATTCATTTGTTGGAGCAAAGGATAGGGTTGCACCGTTACACCAATATTGGCTCGAACGAGATTCATAATGGACGTGACAGAGCTTGTTTCAAGAATAGAATGAATGTGAAAACCATGCTTTTTTACAGCCTCTTCTACTATCTCTCTACCAAGAAAACCTCCAGGATACATCACCATAGGAAGGCCCTCTAATTCAGCAATTGGGATCACTGTTTGCTGTGCCAATGGATGCTCCTTTGAAACGGTCAGTACATATTCCTCTCTACATAAAGGAATAATGACCAATCGATCATCTGATTCTACATTCGTCCCAATACCGATATCCACTTCATTTTCGAGAACCTGCCGCATAATATCGATGGAAGCAAGTATCTTTAATTTTACCTTTGGAAATTTTTGATGGAAATCAATAACAAGCTGTGTAATCCGATAATCAAGATCAGATGGCATGATGCCAATACTTATTTGTCCCCCTTGTAGCCCCTGTAAATCTTTAATCGAATCTTTGACATTTTGTAATGTATTAAATACCTCTGTTGTATAGCTAAACAAAAGAGAGCCTGCCTCAGTCACAACAATTTTTTTGCCAATACGATCGAACAATGGCATTCCTAGCTCATCCTCCAGCACACGTATTTGCTGGCTTAACGTTGGCTGAGAGATGCCAAGTTTCTCAGCAGCTTTTGTAAAATGTAGCTCCTCATAGACTGCCATAAAATAATGCAGATGCCGTATTTCCACATAGATCACGCCCTATCATAGTTTCTAACTATCATTGTAATAGTAATAATAGTATTGTTCAATCATTCTAATTCAGATAGACTTCAATTTAGGCTTACTATTTATTTGATAGGACGGAGAGGAAAGACAATGAATATAAAACACAAAATTGTACCAATTATTGCCATTATTTTAGCTTCTTTTAATTTACGGCCTGTCATTACTTCGGTGTCCCCCTTATTAGGAACTATTCGCCAGACTTTACATATGAGTGCAGCTACTGCTAGTTTGCTAACTTCTTTAGCTGTGCTATGTATGGGCTTATTTGCACCTTTCGCAATCAAACTAGCTAATCGTTGGAGCATCGAGCGAACTATCGCTTACGCTCTTATTCTTATTGGATTAGCAACAGCTACCAGATATTTTGCTAATACTGCCTGGATCATGCTAGTAACAGCCTTGTTATCAGGCATTGGCATTGCCATCGTAGGACCACTGTTATCGGGCTATATTAAGGAGAAATTTGCGAACCCTTCCCGTGTAGTTGGGATTTACTCGCTAGCACTTGTAGTAGGAGCTGCACTTGGCTCTGGGCTTTCTATTCCATTAAGCAATTTTTTTCATTCATGGCAAGCTTCTTCTGCCTCCTGGGCTATTCTTGCTTTACTCGCTTTATTCTTTTGGTGGAAGCCAATCGAACAAAAAGCAGTTACTGCTTCAGTCACAGATTTACCTAGTAAGAGCAACAGTGTGAAGCAAATGTTAATGAATCAAAAGGCTTGGCTTTTAACAGGCTTTTTTGGGTTAATGGCCTTCATGTTTTATACCATCATGGCTTGGTTACCTCCCATCGCAGAAAATTTAGGTTATAGCAAACACGACGCTGGAATGATGCTGACACTATTAACAATTGCCCAAATGCCAGCTACATTTTTAGTGCCTATATTAAATAACCGTTTTCAGCATCGAGCCGTATGGCTAGTAGGTAGTTCATCATTAGAATTAATTGGTTTATTGATGCTACTGTTTTCTTATAATCCTTGGCTGAGCAGTATTCTGATTGGCCTTGGTGCAGGTGGGCTTTTCTCATTAGGACTAACATTACCAATTGATGAGGCCAAAGATATTCACGAGGCTAGCTTCTTAGCTGCTATGACACAATCAGTTGGCTTTGTATTTGCTGCATTGGGCCCCTTCTTTGTCGGTCTTGTTCGAGATTTCACAGGCAATTTTACAACTGCTATTATTGGCATGATCATCATCGTCCTTGTGATGATTCTGATTCAACTAAAAATTGGAAACCAAAAGCAACCGCAAATGCATCATATTCACATGAAAAAGACGACTTTCTAACAAGGAAGGTCGTCTTTTAATGATGGAATCGATTTTGTGCATTTGTTGTATTGCCTTCACGGGATGACACTGGACATACATGTAGCGTCTTCAACTGATGATTGCTAATTAGCTGACTGAAGCATATCTTAGCACAACTGCCTCTAAAACATCGATTCCTATTAATATATCTTCAAGCTCCGTATGTTCATCTGGATGGTGACTTAAACCATCCACCGAAGGAATAAAAATAAGGCCAACTGGTCCGAGCCTTGTCATATTCATAGAATCGTGACCTGCTCCACTTTGCATATATTGATAGGATAGTTTTTTCTCTACACAAATTGTTTCTAAATCTTGCATTAGCTTTGGAGAAAGCAGGACAGGATCCTCTGAGCTAATGACATTGTATGCAATCGCAAGCTGCCTCTTTTGTTGAACGTTTGCAATAACCGTATAAAAATGCTGAAGCACACGTTCTCTCGATTCCACAGAGGATGATCGGATATCTACAGTTAACTCCACTTCACCTGGAACTACGTTCATCGAGCCTGCCACAACCTCTAGTATTCCAACAGTTGCCACAGTGCCAAACTCCTGCTCTGCTATTGCCGCTTTTTCTAATTCTAATGCCAATTCGGATGCTCCTAAAAGAGCGTCCTTTCTCATATTCATTGGAGTCGTGCCTGAATGGGACGCTTTTCCATTTAACTTCATTAATAAGCGAACTGGTGCTGCTACCCCTGTGACAATACCAATTTTCTTTTCATAGTTAATTAGCAGTGGTCCCTGTTCAATATGCAATTCGAAAAAGGCATGGAATCCTTCCTCTACTCTTGTCGCTTGATCAACACTACTAAAATCAAGTCCACAATGAGCAAAAGCCTGCTCCATCGTCATACCATCTCGATCGACTAAATGGCGATATTTTTCTTTATCAATTAATCCTGCCATTGCTTTACTGCCTACTGTTGACACACCAAATCTTGAAGACTCCTCACAGGCAAAGGCGATAATTTCAATTGGATGCTCTGTCACAATAGATCGCTCGTTTAATCGCTTGATGACCTCAAGGGCAGCGGTTACCCCTACAACGCCATCATATTTACCGCCTTGATAGACAGTATCTAAATGAGATCCCATGACAACAGGCTGCAATCCTGGCACACTGCCTTCTCTTCGAGCAATAAGATTTCCACAATGGTCAATATGAATTTGAAGATTTTCATCTTTACATAAACGAATAAAGGCATGTAAACAAGCCTGTTCTTCATTCGTATAGGCAACTCTCGTAATCCCTTTTTCGCCTGAATTATATTGATTCATTTTATCTAGTAATTGTTGATAACGTTCTTTATAGATCATGTAAACAGCTCCTTTTGAAGAATTACGAAGATGAAAATCAGACCAAATGTACGCTTGTATAGTATCTATTTTACACCTTTTTGGTTGAAAATTAGAAAAGGGATTCTCCATAACGAGATCCCTACTCTAATTCACTGGAAAGACTTAAGCAGTATATGACTGCTCTAATCTATTTACTATTAGCCATTTTGTCATTGAAATGATGGAACAATGCATCACATTCTTCAGTCGTTTCAATTTTTTGCATGTTCAGGACACTTTTATCTTTACCCGTTAAGTAATCACGTAGATGCATATCAGAGAAGCCATGTACATGAGCATCTTCTGCTGTATTACAATAATGAACTTCTTTAATACCCGACCAAATAATAGCGCCCACACACATTGGACATGGTTCGCAAGTAGCGTAGATGACACAATCGGATAAATCCATTGTGCCAAGCTTTTTAGAGGCTTCACGAATGGCTACTATTTCTGCATGTGCAGTGATGTCTGTATCACGCATCATTGTATTGCCAACAACAGCGATGATTTCATCACCTCTTACAATGGTTGCACCAAATGGTCCACCAATATTTTGATCGATGCCTTCTTTTGTTTTGTCAACAGCTAGTTGAATATAATCCATACCGTGTTTCCTCCTAGTTAATAATATGAGTACCAGCCTGATTATTGATCGCTTCTTTCAGGCTTTCAGGGTTTGTAATAATTACTCGATGACCACCATTTTCTAAGAAGCTTAAGCTTGCTTCGATTTTTGGTAGCATACTTCCTGGCGGGAACTGATTATCTTGAACATGCTGCTTTGTTTCCTCAACAGTAATTTCTTCAAGTGCTTGTTGTTCAGGTTTTCCAAAGTTAATAAACACACGCGGAACACCCGTTGTAATAATTAATGAATCCGCATTTACTTGTGCCGCTAATAGACTTGTTGCAAAGTCTTTGTCAATGACTGCATCTACACCCTCATAGACATTGTTTTCTTTTTTCACAACTGGAATTCCACCACCGCCTACAGCGATCACGACATAATCATTATCAATTAATGATTTAATCGCCTCTTTTTCAACGATATCGATTGGTTTTGGTGAAGGCACAACGCGACGGTAGCCACGGCCAGAATCCTCTACCATTTTCCAATCTGGATGCTCTACTAGCATCGCCTCCGCTTGCTCCTTTGTAAAGAATGAACCAACTGGCTTTGTAGGGTTAATAAAGTTGGGATCATGTTCATTGATTTCAACTTGTGTAATCACACTGACTACCTTTTTATTAATTTGACGTTTAGTCAGTTCATTAATTAATGCTTGTTGAATTAAATAGCCAATTCCACCTTGTGTGTCAGCCACACAGTTTACTAACGGAATTGCTGGCATGCCTGATACTTCATTAGCAATTTCACTTCTTTGTAAAGTGAAACCAACTTGTGGACCATTGCCGTGTGTGACAACCACTTTATAACCTTCCTGAATCATATCCGCGATATGCTCGACAGTTTGAGCAACTGCCTCTTGCTGACTTTGAATAGATTCACTTCCACTATCTTTTACCAACGAGTTACCGCCGATTGCTACAATTACTAATTTATTCACAACTACACCCCTACTTCTTTTTCTACACTATTTTGAACATTTTGCTGATTAAATTTATATAACAGCGTATATAAAATGAATGACACGATCAGTCCGCTAAAGAAAGCAAAGTTATTTAGCTGTACTAAAAACGGCACACTTTTCAGGAAAGCACCTGACATTGGTAAGAGGAAGCTTATTAATAGAACGATACATGCTACGATGTTATAGCCAGATTTATAAGCTCCATTATGACCTTCTTCCACATACATCATAGATAAATCTAAACGTCTTTTACGCTCGATAAAGAAGCTAGACAACATAATACCTGCAATCGGTCCAAACATAGAGCCTATAAAACTATAAAAGAAAAATAACGTTTCTGTACTCGATACTAGTTTCCAAGGCAAAATGACTGTGCCAATAATCGCTGTTAAAATACCTGCTGTTTTGACCGTAAATACTTTAGGGAATAAAGTTGTCATTTGTAATCCAGATGGTAATAAATTACCAAAAACTACAAAAGCTGTTGCGCCTACATTTAAAGCTAAAATTAATACAATTACTGAAAAGGGATTTTGAATTTTATCAATAGCATCTACAATATTAAAAATTGGTTGCCCAAAAGCAATTTCTGTCCCTGCTATTAAACTAATACAAGTAATCGCAAATAATAGAAATGAGCCGATCATACCGATGGATAAGCCATAGATCATTGCTTTTGGCGATTTAGCTCTATGCGTAAAATCTGCAATATTTACAATTGGACCAGCCCAGTTAGACACCAATGCGCTAACACATGCAATAAGGACCAATGGACTTTCCATCGTTGTAGAAGGCTTATATGCTAAAATTGGTCCAATTCCTCCAGCAATATTAATTGCCCAAATCGCTGCGCCAATAATGAAAATATAAACAATCGGTGATGAGTATTTACCGAAGACTGTTAGCATATCCATGCCACCTAAAAAAAGTAAAACTGTAATTACCCATAAAATAATATAAGAAATCATAGTCGGAACATCTAAGCCAAAAATAGTGAAGTCTCCACCAATAGACATATAGTTCGGAATGAATCTTGCAAATAATACATTAAGGGATTGAGCGCCCACAACGGTCGTCGTACCAAAGAATACAACCCCAGCAATCAACCCTCGACATAACGCTGGAATAATAGAGCCTTTTACTCCAAATGAATCTCTTAGTAATATGGCAAACGGAATGCCATATTTAGAGGCGGAATATCCATTTAAGCAATAGCCTGCTGAGACGATTACTGCTGAAAGCATAATGGCTAAGAGAACTTGATTAACTGATAATCCTAAGACAAAAAACCCTGCAACCGTCATATAAGACATAATATTGTGAACTGCGCCCATCCACACGGTAATGTAGTTAAAGATTCCCCAGTCTCTTTCCTGAGGACCTTTTGGTAAAAGTTCTTCCGAATAGCCAAGTGCTCTATAATCTTGATTGGACTGTTCAATTTTTGCGTGTTCCATAGAAAGCTCCTCCTACTTATAGGAAGTGGGCTTAAGCCCACTTCTCACTAATTGTAATTAATGCTTTTTCAAAAGCTTCCATTGGAGGATTTGTGATACCAGCACCAATCATACCGATTCCAGCCTCTTTATGTGCGATAGCTGTATTAATAATTGGAAGAATACCTGATTGGATGACTTTGCGAATATCAATACCAGTAGGAATTCCCATGAAGTTTAATAATGGAATGGTAATATTTTGGTTTTCTGTCGTCGTAATTTCTTTCATTTTACGAGAATAACCAATTGCTTCATCCACTGTTCCACCTACTAAAGCAACGATTGCTGGTGCAGTAGCCATTGCGAAACCACCAATACCGTAAGTTTCTGTAATAGCACTATCCCCTATATCAAGACCTGAATCCTCTGGTTTGTAGCCAGCAAACATCGGTCCGATTACTTTTTGTGCTGGGCCAGTAAACCATGTATTACCTGGCATGCCACTAATACGAACACCAAATTCTACACCGTTACGTGCCATTGTTGTCACGACAGTACTATATTCGATTCCATGTGCAGCATCTAATGCACATTTACAGCATGCCATCCATGTAGGACCTGAAAAATAATCACTACTTGCCACGAAATCAAATACTGCTCGCTTCTGTTCAACAGGATAATCTGTTTCTAAGATATATGGTGTCAATGCTTGAATTAATAAGCTTGTACCTGCATTATTACGGTTATGACATTCGTCACCCATGTGGAGCGCTTGTGCAAGCATTAATCGTAGATCGATGCCGTCTTTATTTAATTTCATTGCATCACGTAAAATTGGTCCTAACACATCACGCATCCATATTAATCGCTCGACAACGCTGTCATCGTTGGCACCCATACGCAAGATTTTTGCCATTTGCTCACTTAAATTTGTATAGGCGATATTGCCATACGTTTTATTTTCAACGATGTGCATAAACATCGAAGCAGATGTTACCCCAGCCATTGAACCAACGGCATTATGCTCATGACAAGGTGAGAATGTGATTTCTCCTGAAGCCGCTACCACTGCTGCTTCTTCTAAGTCTTTTGCTAATCCTTCGAATACAAGTGCACCCATAACAGCGCCTTGCATTGGGCCATTCATGTTTTCCCACGTAATGGGTGGTCCTGCGTGTAAAATTGTTTTTTTCGTCATGCCAGGCACAACATTGATGGCTTGATCGAAACCAATCAGCACTGGTTGAGAGTTCACAATTTTTTCCACTGCAAGACGATTTGCTGCTTCGATTTTTTCAGCAAGTTCTGCTTTATCGATTTTGTTTAGTGCTGCAATAATTTCTGGCTTACCTCCACCTGGTGGTGACCACTCTAGGTGTGTAGCACTTGCATTTTGTGCTAATATATCATCCTTAAAAAGTTCAATACCTACGTTAATGACGTTAATTTTACTTGTAAAAAGTTCATTAATCTTACTCATGATTTTCTCCTTTCAACACCATTTCTCTAGCAAGTAATCCTGCATTTGTACTACTGCTTGCATGTGTAACACCTGCATCAATTAATTTTTTCACTTGCTCATCTATGTTTGGCGTATCTAAGTCTGTTCCAAGGACATACCCAATGATCTCTAAATGTCTACCTTCTTTTTCAGCAAATTGTTTAGCTTCAATGATGGCTGGAAGCATAACACCTACTGGGTCTTCATGAGAGCCAAAGCCTAATACGAAGTCCATCACAATGACACCAACTGTCGGATCTTTTGCTTCTTGTAAGAAGCGCTCAATGCGAGAAGACGGATCGATCATTGGATGTGGTTTACCATTTGTAAAATCATCATCACCGAAGTCAATGAATGTATGTTCCTGACTCACATTGATATCTTTCAATAAGAAATCAGGATTTTTCTGGATGTTACTGTAAACGTTATCGATTTTTTCCATTGCTAGATACATAGATTCATCACAAAGCGTACCGCCACAGAATAACCCACGAATGTATTTTTGTTCTGGTGCTAATTTTGCACGGACCTCTTCAACTAATGGAATGTTAAGTGCACGTTTGTTAATGCCTGCTTCATCAATACCTGCTAGTAAGACTGCTTTTAATGCTGCTTCTTTCGATGTTTTAGCAAATTGTCCACCAGCTGCCACTACCGCCTCTTCATTACCACCGATAAAGTAAACCACTACTGGTTTGCTGCATTCTTTGATTTGTGCGAGCACCTTTTTCTCAATACTTGCTTCAGGTGGCTTCGATACTAGAACGATCACTTTTGTCGCTTCATCCGCATCTAGTGCTTTAATGCCATCAAGCATCATAATGCCGCCTACTTCTTTACTTAAATCTCTTCCGCCAGTACCGATCAGTTGTGTGATTCCACCACCGAAGTCATGAATACGAACACTTACCTCTTGGCTACCTGTACCAGATGCTGCTACGATACCGATATTGCCTTTTCTCACAGCGTTGGCAAAGCAAAGACCTGTATTACCAATAATGGCCGTACCACAGTCTGGCCCCATCATTAATAGACCTTTTTCATGTGCTAAAGTTTTTAATTCTACTTCATCTTCAACGCTTACATTATCACTGAACAGCATCACGTGTAGATCATTTTCAAGTGCTTTGCGTGCTTCGCGAACGGCAAATGCCCCATTGACAGAAATGACCACAAAGTTTGCATCAGGAATTCCTTGTGCAGCTGAATCAATCGTTGCATATTTAATATCACTTTTTGCTTGTGCTTTATCTTTATTTGTTAGTAATTCTTCCACTGCTAGGTAAGCGCTTTCTGTTTGATCCGCATTAGCAGTTTTAACAATAATCATTAAGTCCCCTGCTGTTGCCTCCTCCACTTCTGGCGTCATCAAACCAACGTTACGAATGACTCCTTTGTTCATCTCCGTACCCATACCAATAATTGCTTGCTCGACGCCTTCAATTTGATTCGCTTTTGTAGATAGTGACATCAATGACACTGAATCAAAATATGTGTTGCGCTTAATTACGACTTTAATACTCATCATTATCCTCCTAATTTTATATTGGCTTCTAAGCCACTTATCAGCCCTAAGGCAATATCTGTTCCTGAGGAGGAGCCAATAGCAAGCACCTTTCTCAGAGCCTCAATGGATTCCACTTCTGTGCCATATAAAATGGCGTGTATGAATGAACAGATGGACTCCCTTACTTGTCCATATGCTGCCTTCTTCAATGTTGTAAAGCTAATCTCATTGGTCAAAGGCTGAATCACTTTGATGACGCTTTCACACAAAGGTTTATACATAGAACACGGGCTATTTTGTAAGTGAATGATAGCAAATAAGCCTACTAAAAAATCATCCCCTGATGGTGTTAGCCCTGGCCCCAAGCCTACTAAATCAGCTGCATATGCCTGAAAACGATCCAAACGTTGATTCAATATTTCCTCATAAAGTAAAGTTGTGCGCTGCTGTAATAATCTAGATGTCTCTGCTTCAAATTCACTGATGGGAGAATCATTACGTTTTATGCCGCCGCCTTTCCCATGTAAATCAATGAATTGTTTAACACGAATCATATTCATTTTTAAGCGTGTACAATTTGCTGGATAAATAGGTAGCTGACATTGCCAACGAGAGGCGGTAGGGATCGCTATTATTAATTTTTCTTCTATTAATAGTTGATTATGGCGAACCGATACCCTGTCATGTTGCTGAATGCCCAGGTGATCCAATGTATCAAGATCAATGACAAGTGTATTGGGTGCCCGATCCATTGCCTTCGTAGCAAGTGTAAAAATTTCATCATTACCATCACTCCGTATATTTAAGGCATGTTTAAACACGCTGTGAACCGTTCCCGTAAACGTCTCCACTATTTGCTGCAGGAAATAATCATCACCCAATTTGGCATGTATCATATGTACACCCTCTTTATGTCGTAGGAGTACTACTATTTCGCTCCTGCTTCTAGTAGAATTTTTTCAATTTCAGTAAATCCTTTTTCTTTAGCCATTGTTAATGGTGTCACACCATATTGATCCACTAATTGTGTATCTGCTCCATGTTCTACTAATAGACGAACTATTTCTTGTTGCTTTTCTCCCCCATCATTGAGAAGAATGGCTTCAATCAATGGTGTCCATCCACAAATATTTGTATGGTTGACATTGATGTCTGTAGTCGTTACAAGTTCACGAACTACCTCAACAAAGCCCTTCTCACTTGCTGGATGAATCCCTACACCGCCAAAGCGTGTTAAACGCTCTAAATCTGTGTTTGCTTGTAGCATTATTTTCACAAGCTCTAACTTTCCATTTATACATCCATACAAAAATGGGTTTAAACAAATTTGATCTTGAAGGTCAATATCTGCCCCTTCCTGAATTAAAAATTTTACTGTTTCTAATTGATCATTCATCGCAGCAAGTAAAATTGCTGTACGTTTGCGCTTATTTTGAGAATTAATATCCACACCTTGTTGTAAATAACCTTTCAGAGCGTTATTATCACCTGCTTCAGCTGCAGTTAAAAATTCTGAGACCACATTCATATCTACCAATTTCATTCCTCCATTTCTCTGACCTATTGTTCATTTCAACTAAAAAGAAATAAACCGCGAGAATGTTACTACTTTCACATTTCCGTCTTACAAGCTTTATTTTATTCTCTTATGCCGTAGATATCATTGTTTAGCAAAACCAAAAAGAATGTAGATCATTTAGGCAATATGTACAATGTTTTGTGATAAGATTATGGCGAAGGAGTGAAATCATTTGCTAACAATTAAAGATATATTAGAGATAAAGGCACTTGAAGGAATTAAAATTGTTGCTGGAGAGCAAGGAATTCACAATGAAATTGCACTTGTGAACATTATCGAAAATCCCGATGCATTTGATTGGCTGACACCGAATGAATTACTGTTAACGACTGGTTACATCTTCCAAGATGACGAAGCCTTACAAAATAAAATTATCCAAGAAATCTCTAAAATCAATTGTGCAGGCCTTGTTATTAAAATGAGACGCTATTTACAAAAGACGCCTCAAAACATGATCGATATTGCCAATCAGCATGGATTGCCGTTATTAGAGTTACCTTATAATTACACCCTTTCCAAGGTCATCTCGATTATCAATGAAAAGGCATCTGGCCGTTATGATCTATTAAATAGAAAATCTTTGGACATGCACAATACGCTATTTAAGGTGGCGCTTGAAGGAGGAGGCATCGAATCTATTTCCTCTAAGTTAGCTGAAACAATTAATAACCCGATTATTTTTTTAGATAATGACTGGAATTTACTGCATTATACAGATCTTGATACGAATCCTGTGCCCCTTGCCTATGGCATTAATTTAAAGAAGAATCGTCCAACATTTTCAAAGGATTTTATAAATACCATTCCGAATGATCTCAATGAAATGCAAAAATCCATTACACGAATCTATCAATTAGAAGATCTAGCCGTAAAATGTAGAATTCTTCCTGTTGCAGTAGCCAACTATATTTATGGCTATATTGTCATTTGGCAAACTGTACGGGATCTGAATGAGTTTGATTTCATCGTTTTAGAGCAAGCCTCCACGATTGTGGCACTAGAAAGGATAAAACAGAAGGAAATTGAGGGTGTACGTCTAAAGATTAAACAAGAGTTTTTTGATGATTTATTGACTGGAAAAATCACTTCGCTTGAAACGCTACAAACACTATGCGATCTCCACGGCTTAAAGATCAACCATAAATATTATTGCATCGTCATCTCTATTAGCCATGAAAATTTGCAAAATCAGCATGATTTAATTTCTAGAAAATACGAAACCGATAATATTGCAAAAAAATGTATGAATTTAATTTATGAGCACTCTAGCACAATTAATGGGGAAATTACATGCCTTTATCGCAACAATCAAATCATTATATTAGTTGGACAGCAAGACAACAAACAAGATTTCACGCTCAATGAAACAAAGCAATACGCAGAAAACATTCTCCTATTATTAGTACAGCAACATACGCAAAGCTCTTTCTTAATGGGAATTGGCAAAGAATATAAACATATACGTTTTGTCCATAAAAGCTTTGCAGAGGCACATGAAGCTCTCCGTCTTATGCACCGCTTCGAAGAGCGTGGGGCAGTGGCTCATTATGCAGATCACTCCATTTATCATTTTTTAGATTCGAATATTAATGAAGTGCAGCTAAAGGACTTTTTCTTAGAAAGCTTGGGTTCTGTCTTTGAGCATGATCTATTACATGGGACAAGCTATCTACTTACATTAGAAAATTACTTTATTAATCATATGAATCTAAGTGAAACAGCCAAGGAAATGTTTATCCATCGCAATACGTTAATTTATCGGATTGAAAAGATTAAAGAAATTTTAAAAACCGATTTAAAAAGCTATGAGGAGCTGTTACAAATCCAGCTAGCCTTAAGAATCTATCGCTTGCTTGGTAAGTCTTTATACCACGATGAATTTGCAGACTAGTATCAAAAGGTGGTGATCGCATCACCTTTTTTGATGACCATTCATTTCATATTCAGTTCATAAACGCATGCTATAGTAAAGCCATAGAAACGAAATACATTGTTTTCAGACAATGAAGGAGGCTTATTTCTTTGCAAGAAACATCAAATGATATATCTAAACAAAAAGATTGGCGCCGTTTTATACAATTAGTAAAACGTGCCGAACCACCGATTTGGCTACTTGTCATCGCTTTAGTGATGAGTTTAGCAACGACAGGTGTAGGGTTTATTGTTCCATTATTTACAAAACAATTAGTGGATGGCTTTTCGTTAGAATCGCTTAATTATTGGCAAATCATTATACTGGGTATTGCCTTTATCGCACAGGCTATTGCCAGTGGATTATCCATCTATTATTTAAATAGAGTTGGACATCATGTTGTGGCAAAATTACGTGACCAGCTATGGAGAAAGCTGTTGCATTTACCAATCCCTTATTATGATGAACATGATACTGGTGAAACATTGAGCCGTGTTACGAATGACACGGCGGTTGTGAAAGAGCTGATAACAGAGCATTTAGCAAACTGTTTATCTGGCGTTATCTCCATAATAGGTTCTATTATCATTCTTCTATTTTTAGATTGGAAAATGACATTAGTCATGCTGATCGCCGTACCACTGGCAATGGTGATCTTAATGTTGCTAGGGCGACGCATGTTTGTGATTTCAAAAGGGATGCAAGATGAAACAGCGAAATTTACGTCAGTATTAAATCAAGTATTACCTGAAACACGCCTAGTCAAGGCTTCAAACGCTGAGCAAATTGAATATGAGCGTGGAAAAAAGGGCATTACGAATCTCTTTACATTCGGCTTAAAAGAAGCAAAAATCCATGCGCTGATCTCCCCGCTGATTTCATTCGTTCTGATGTCTGTGCTTGTAGCTATTATTGGCTATGGTGGTGTCCGTGTTTCCTCTGGAGAGCTGACGGCTGGCGATATGGTGGCATTTATTTTATATTTAATCCAAATCATTATGCCAATGACGCAATTAACGATGTTCTTTACCCAGCTCCAAAAAGCCATGGGTGCTACAGAACGAATTAGTGCATTGCTTGAATATGAGGAAGAACATATTGATGAAGGCTTAACAGTAGAAAAAGTAGATCAACCCATTTATGTTAAAAATGTTGATTTTTCTTATGGTGAGGAGCCCATTTTATCCAATATTAATTTCACAATTGAACCAGGCAAAGTAACAGCCATCGTTGGACCAAGTGGTGGTGGTAAAACAACCACATTTTCACTGCTAGAACGATATTATCAGCCAACGAACGGCAGTATCACACTAGGAGATACACCAGTCGAAACTTTTTCACTCCACTCTTGGCGCAGTCAAATCGGCTATGTAGCGCAGGAAAGTGCCCTGCTCTCAGGTACGATTCGAGAAAACATTTGCTATGGTATAGACCGTGAAGTGCAAGATGATGAGCTAGAAAAAGTGGCTAAAATGGCCTATGCAGATCAATTTATTAACGAGCTTCCAGACAAGTTCGATACTGAAGTTGGAGAACGAGGCATCAAGCTTTCAGGAGGACAACGTCAGCGTATCTCTATCGCAAGAGCGCTCTTACGTAATCCGCAAATATTAATGCTGGATGAGGCAACATCAAGCTTAGATAGTAAATCAGAAATTTATGTACAAAAAGCATTAGACAACTTAATGCAAGGACGCACAACACTAGTCATTGCGCACCGTTTATCGACAGTGGTAGATGCCGATCAAATATTGTTTATGGAGAAAGGGCATATTACAGGCTGTGGTACACACGAAACACTCTTTGAAACACATGCTATGTATCGTGAGTTTGCCATGCAGCAATTACGCATTAAAGATGTTGAATAAAGGGGTTTGTTGAGATGACAAAACTATTAGTCGTGGATGATGATGCACATATTCGCGAATTGGTAAAAGTGTTTCTACAAAACGAGGGCTTAGAAGTAATAGAGGCTATCGATGGTGTCGATGCACTGTCTAAATTAGACACTGAGAAAGTCGATATGGTCGTGATGGATATTATGATGCCCAACATGGATGGCTGGGCATTATGTGAGGAAATACGTTCATTCAATACAGATCTACCAATCCTTATGCTAACAGCTAAAGGAGAAACCTCTCAAAAAATCAAGGGCTTTCATTTAGGGACAGATGATTATCTTGTGAAGCCATTCGAGCCTGCCGAGCTAATCGTACGTGTTAAGTCTATTTTAAAAAGATATCGTATCTCCCTTTCTCAAGTTGTAGAGGCTGGAAATGTCAAATTAAATCGCCATACACATGAAGTGGAAATGAACGGCGAGACGATTCTACTTCGTTTGAAGGAGTTCGAGCTATTATTTACACTTGCAAGCTATATTGGTAAAACCTTTTCCCGTGAACAATTAATCGAAGAAATCTGGGGCTACGACTATGAGGGAGATGAACGAACAGTTGATGTCCATATCAAAAGAATACGAGAACGCTTTCCACAGGAGACGAGTGGCTTTGTCATTCGCACCATTCGGGGCCTTGGTTACCGCTTGGAACTAGGCACATGAGAAAACGAAGATTCTTGTTAAGATTAGCGATGGTCTTTTGCCTGTTTCTGATTGCAAACACTGTTTTCGCTTTTATTTCCTATCATGTAACTTCATGGCTGTATGGACGGTTAGGAACTGAGCCTCATGGATTTTGGCTACAACTAGCAACAGTGATTGGGGTGTTTGCACTTTTTGCCTGTTCAGCTGCCATTATCTTTTTAATCGGACTAAATCGACAACGTAACTATTGGGATACGATTGTAGATGCATTAAGCCGCATGGCAAAAGGTGATTTTGATGTTCAGCTGGATTTGAGAGCAGATGAGGAGGATCAATTTGGGCAATTGATTCATGGTATTAATCATATGGCTGTTGAGCTAGGTGAACTGGAAAGAATGCGTCAGGAGTTCATTTCCAATGTCTCCCATGAAATTCAATCACCTTTAACGTCTATTAATGGCTTTGCCAAGGCTTTGAAAAATATTAACCTGCCTGAAGAAAAACGTCAGCATTATTTAGCTATAATTGAATTAGAAAGTAATCGTTTATCAAAAATTAGCGACAATTTACTCAAGCTAACTTCCTTAGAATCGCAGCATCATCCATTTGAGCCTATAACTTATCGACTCGATAAACAACTACGCAATGTTGTGCTGGCACTAGAACCGAATTGGTTAGCCAAACAGATTGACTTTGATCTCGATCTTGATAACCTGAGCATCACTGCAGATGAGGATTTGATGAATCAAGTCTGGATGAATTTACTGACAAACAGTATTAAGTTTACACCTACCAATGGAACCATCTCATTATCTATGAAAAAGCAGTTCGACACGATAACCGTGATGGTCCAAGATACTGGTATTGGCTTAACCGAAGAACAACAAAAGCATATTTTTGAAAGATTTTATAAGGCCGATCAATCGCGAACTGCTGGAGATGGCGGTAGCGGATTAGGGCTAGCCATTGTCAAAAAAATAATTGAGATGCATCATGGAACCATTGCTGTAGAAAGCAAAATAGCAGAATATACAAGATTTTTGATTACTGTCCCCATCGACAGTACGCCAACTCATGCAAACGACTAACCCCGTCTGCATGAGTTATTTTTTCTAGTATGCTACTTTACTAAAGTATCGATATACTTTATTTAGTTTCTGCTGTTGCTTCCCCTTTTTACTTTCCATATTACCAAACTCAAAAAACTTCACTTTTTTCATTCCAACAAATTTAAACAACGCCCTTTTCATTAAAATTTTATGTGCATTGTTCAACCATAAAAATGGATAATTGGTTGGCCCCTTCATCGTGGACACACAGACTACAGATTTCCCTTTTAAAAGACCCTCTGGAAATAACCCCTTTGTATCTCGATAAGCAAAATTTGCTGCAAATAATTGGTCGATATATCCTAACAGCATGGCTGGAGGTCTCCCCCACCAGATCGGATAAACAAATACAATTTGATCTGCCCAAGAGAGCTGTTGGCGGTATTTTTCCATTTTCGGATCCCGATACATATCACGACGTCGTTTATGTTCATGGAAAATTAAGCGTGGATCGAACTCTTCTTCATATAAATCTAGTATCTGAATCTCCTCGATGGTAGGATTCTCTCGACACCCCTTTATCACTTCTTGTAAAAAAGCATAATTTAAACTTTTATGGTTGGGATATGTATAAACAATTAACGTTTTCATTGTGCGCCTCCTCATTACTTATCATTTGATAATAAAATAATAGTTCAGTTCATTTTAGTTGTCAAATGATAATTGTTTTAGGACAAGTTATTTGTTATCTTGACAGTAAGAGGTGATCCCATTGAATAAAAGCGCTTTATTTCATCAGTTTGTAGCTTTTACAGCCACAATCCATCAAGTGACACATGATCTCACACAAAATGTTACCGCTGCGAATATCACACCGCTACAATATAAAATTCTTGAATATATTAAAGTAAGCCAACCTGTCACACCAACCGAAATCAGTGAATGTCAGCATATGTCCTTACCCAACACAAGCCGTGAACTTCGGAAATTGCAGGAACGGCAGCTAATCGAAAAATTTAACGACACAGTCGACCGCAGAAAACAGTATGTCCGTTTATCCAAAGAGGGTGAAAAAATGATGGAGGAGGCATTTGCCTGTATCGAAGAACGCTTTTTACAGCTTATTCAACACGCAACCCAGGATGATCTAAAGGACATCCAACATGCTCTAACCATTTTAGAGGAAAAGGTTTTACAGCAAAACGGCTAAGACCATGCTGCTTTTCGGGTGTGGTGATCGCTACTATTGGAGAAGCAGGAGGCGAGATCTTTTTTGACTGAAATTGCTCTTGCTTTGGTTTGAAGTGATCATTTTTTTCAAAACCGATCTTTTCTTTGCTCGAAGTGATTATTTTTTGTTCAAAACCGCTCTTTCCTTTGCTCTAAGTGATCACTTTTCAATCGCTACCGCTCTTTCTTTGGTTTAAAGTGCTCGCTTCTGATTCAAAGCCGCTCTTTTATTGGCTTGAAGCACTCTCTTTTCATGCAAAGCCGCTCTTTCCCTGGTTCGAAGCGCTCTCTTTTACTTCAAATTGCTCATCTCCTTGCTCGAAGTGATCACTTCTAAATCAAAACTGCTCATTCTTCTTTATGGAATGATTCATCTTACACGCAAAAAGGTTAGCCGTAATTTGACTTGAATCATTAAAAATCTTTAGTGTCACGCACCACAGATTCGTAACCACTTTGTCTTTTCTTTAATAGTATAAAGGTGAGTAGAAGGAGGAGTCTCAAGTGGAAGTAGTAGTGTTTGATCGGGAGTGGATTGAAGAACAGTTTGATACACTTCCATTATGGCAACGGTCAGCCTATACAGATTTTGCTGCCACGATTGCGGATGAAGCAAATACGTTTCCGTGTATACCAGCAAGAATGGGCTTTTTATCAAACCATTTGCGCTATAGTTTTGTCGGGGATCCACGGGAAGAGCAATCGATTAAAATGTTAGCACAATGCTTAAAGGACTATACGAAAGCATCACGAACTTTCGGGAAGTATACAACTCTTACTGTGTTCTTTCATACCCCTCACGATATGCAAGATAGCTTTGAGGTAGCAGATTATCAGCAGTTATTTTGGGCCATATTAAATAATTTAACCAATTTGGATGAGATGAATTGGCCTGAAGGAATACCAATGGAGCCTACTCACCATGAATGGGAGTTTTGCTTTCATGGTGAACCCTATTTTATCTCTTGTGCAACACCAGCCCATAAATTGCGAAAAAGTCGTCATTTTTCCACTTTATTAATGGCCATTCAACCCCGTTGGATATTCGATGATATAAACGACACCACAGCCTTTGGGCGAAAAATCAAAAAGCTCATTCGTCAGCGGATTGCAGACTACGACACAGTCCCAGGACATCCAGATTTGAAATGGTATGGGCAAGAAGATAGTTATGAATGGAAGCAGTACTTCTTAAGTGATGATAACCATAGTCCATCCAAATGTCCTTTTTTAAGGATGTCTCAGGAAAACGGTTCATTACGTAATGTTTTTTTGCCTTTTCACAACAATCCAGGTCGCCACACTGATTAAGGCTATAAAGAGCAGGCTCACATAAAAACCGAGTCTGCTTGTTTTTTCACCTAAAGTTCCAGATACCGTCACAGCAATGAGCAACATCCCCATAGCATTCTTTACATGCCCCCACTTAGTTAACTCCATGAGCTTCCAGTAGGTCACTAAAATAAAAAGCCAATTATAGATCAACATTAAACCCGCCGCTGTAATCAAATATTCAAAGATTTTTTCTGGCATCAAAAAACCAATTACAATCGTCATTACTAGCCCACTCGTTAAAAATAAAAAGGCTGGAAAAGGAACTTTCATTTTTCCTTTCTTTGCAAGGACTGCCGGTGCATCATGATCCTCTGCAAGTGTAGTGAGAATGGTGATCACCGCGTAAAGCGAGGCCACCATCGTTGAAAAACCAGCAATGATTAGCACACCATTAAAGATATCTGCCACAAAAGGGATATGGTGTCCTTGAAGCGCTGTAATAAAAGGACTTTCATCAATCGAAAAGTCTTTCCACGAAACGAGTACTATTGCAAGGGCGATGGCCATGATAAAAATAACGGTAATCACGATCAGCATAATTCTCCCCGCTTTTGGTGCCTCTTTTGGATTTTTCAAATCGATGACCATTAAACCCATCACTTCAATTCCTCCGTAGGCATAAAAGGCATAAAGTAATCCGAGCCAAATACCTTTTAGTCCTTGTGAAAAAAATGCTTCATAATTAGCTTGAAGTGAAGCCATTGTAGTAGATGGTGTACCTTTCATGATGATGACCACTGCTACAATAATGAACATAATGATGGCAGCTGCCTTTAAGGCACCGAAGATATTTTGGAAATTTTCAAAGCCCTTCATGCCTGTGAGAATAACGACTAAACCAATAGCAGCATAAATCGATGCAGCAATCCACAGAGGCAGTGCCGGAAACCAAAATTTCGTAAAAATGCCGAGCGCCATCAGCTGGCTTCCCATGATTAATAGCTCAGAAATCAAGTACACCCAGCCATTGCTAAATCCAGCCCAGCGTCCAAAGGCTTGCTTGGCATAGGTACGAAAAGAGCCTTTATCTGGATTTTCCACAGACATTTTAACAAGTGCATCATACACGATATACGTACAAATGGCCGCTAATAAAAAAGGAATCAATACCGCAGGCCCACTTTTATGAATGGCCATACTTGTCCCAAGAAAAAAGCCCGTTCCCAAAGTACAACCGATTCCAAGAAGCGAAAGCTGCCACCAGGCCATACTTCCTTTAGCTGATTTTGAAGTCATTTGTTCTCAACCCTTCGTTACGTTCTTACCAATGGCAATGTCATACATCGAATGCCACCACCGCCTTTTTCAAGCTCAGTGACATCAACTTCAAGCAAGTTTTTATTCTTCAGCAGTGGATGCGCCAATAATTGTTGTTGTGTTGCCTGCTTGCTTATCAACAGTGTTTCAGGATTCAGGTTAATAAAGTTGATGTCTGGAATGGTCTTATACGAGTTCAGCCAGTAAACATCCAAACCATGACGCTTTAAAAATGACTCTAGCATATCAAAACGACTGCTTTGAGCTGTTAACACCTGAATAGGAAAATGGCGTACAAAGCTTTTAGCAACAACCAGATTTGCGTTTACAACATTACAATTCATATCTAAATGCAGCGTATCATTGCTTTTCGGTAAATCAATTATGGCAATTTCAGAAAACCCCTCTTGAAAAATGCCTTCCTTTAAGCCTTCGATAGCTTCTATCGATGTTCTCATTCCAAGATTAATAAGCACAGCATCTTTATTTAAAATTAACAAATCTCCACATTCGAAGGAATGAAGCGGCTGCAAATTAGCTTTCCATTGTTGTGGTAACCATTTTTCTAATAGTGAATGTGCAAGAGGGTACTCTGGTTTTCTAAGTGAACTTCCAGCATTTCCAAGTAAAAGCCGATTCCCAATGACACAGGCTAGGTCACGCACAAAATAACGATTGAGGAGCTGCTCACTTAATAGCTGCTGATCGTGGGCTAGTTCTCTTGCATAATCAAGTACATGTACCCCTGCGTTTTCGAATGTTGTCTTTAATGCCATGAAATTATCCATAGCCTTCTGATGGTTGACCGTATCACTCCAACCAACCTGCTCTGCTATTGTTAAATCCGTTACATCTACGAGTGAAGGTGCACAAAGCATCACTACTTTCAGTTCGCCATATTCTGACCAACAATTTAGTTGAAATGAATCCATTCAAGTATTCTCTCCTTCTTCACAACAATCTCTGTTAGCGTTACCATTGACTTTCAGATTATACAAGGACCATAATTAAGAAGAATTTACCAATTAGAATCATTTAGAGAAAGGGGTGTCATTATGGAATACTATAAATTTTTAAGACAGTATGTAGGACACCAACCCATTATTTTTACCTGGTTCGGTGGTTCTCATTCTTAGTACTGAAAACGAAATATTACTACAAAAAAGAGATGATGGTGGTTGGGGGCTTCCTGAAGGATTAATGGAATTAGGCGAGAGCTTAGAGGATACGGCCAAAAGAGAGGTATAAGAAGAGACAGGACTAGCCATCACAGATTTACAGTTACTAGGTGTTTTTTCTGGCCCGGATTGTTACCTAAAGTTTCGAATGGGGACGAATTATACGCAGTTACAGCAGTCTTCTCTACAAGAAATGTGCTTGGTAATTTAGTGATTGATTACAATGAATCAGAGACTATGCAATATTTCTCCCTTTTCCATTTGCCAAACAATTTAAAAGATCGTCGATTTATTGAACCATATATCGCACAATTAATTTAGAGAGAAAACATGCCGTTTTCTCTCTTATTGTCATGTAAAATATTCTAATTTTGCTTGAGGGAAAAACTTCTGCATATAGCCATACAAATGTTCCTTAATGTCTTCTTCTTCCTCTTTTTGATAAATATATTTACCAATGCCATATTTGCCCCATTTATATCGTCTTACCGTCTCGTCGAGCTCTAGCTTCGTCATTGGATAATTTTTTTCAATCACACGCTTTGCAGGCTTTGTAAAGCGATGTTGAATAAATTCAAAGGTGATGTCATCGCGCACATCCTTTGGCAATTCAGCGTCCAATCGCTCAAACATATGATAATAGCCCTCCTGCCAGCCATCATGAAGATAGATTGGCGCAACAATAAATCCGAGTGGGTATCCAGCTCTTGCCACTTTCCCCGCAGCCTCAATGCGCTTTTCCAATGGTGATGTACCTGGCTCAAAGTGCTTAATCACATAATCAGCATTGACACTAAAACGAAACCTTGTACGACCATTATGCTTGGCATCTAATAAATGATCCACATGATGGAATTTCGTTACAAATCGTAACTGACCTAGCTCACTTTGTCCAAAATGCTCAATGGCACGCTTTAAGGTATGTGTAAGATGATCAATTCCTACAATATCAGAAGTACAGGATGCCTCAAAGCGAGTGATGTCAGGTGCTCGTTCAGCCATATAGTGATCGGCCTGTTCTAGGATTTCATCGACATTGACATAGGTCCTAATATAAGGTTTGCTGCCCATTGTTGTTTGTAAATAGCAATAATGACAATGCCCCATACAGCCAGTCGCAAATGGGATGGCATATTCCGCTGATGGCTTAGATGTATCAAACTTTAATGTTTTTCGAATACCCACTACTAAGGTCGATTTTGCTACCCGATACTTTTGAAAATCATTGTCTCCAGGAAGGTTTCTCACTTGATTATGGGAAGTTGTATAGCGAATTTCAATTCCCATCTGCTCAAACTTCTCTTTTAGCTCCTGACCTAATGGATACTGGAGGGCATCTGGCTCAAAATAAACAAGCTGAGGGGTAAATGGCTTTATCATATGAGTCCTCCCTTAATGAAAATACTGGTGATAGGCCTGTTCAGCCGCCATCTCGCTTGCAAAAATCACCATGTCATTTGTGATTGGATAATAGGTTTCAAATAAAAATAGCGCTAGCTCCTCTGGTTTTTCTGGATGATAAACGACTGCCGCTTCCTGTATATTCGTTACATCTTGAATATGTGGATTGCGGTAAAAAATATAAACAATATCACCCACATCAAATGGTTGTTGCATCTCTTCACCTTCCTCTGCCTTTCCATTAGTTTGGTGAAAGTGTATAAAAAATATGTCATAAAAAATTTAGTTGGTAATATACATACAGTCGTGCGGTTATTTCATCAGGTATCTAGGAAAATAGCATAATACAGAATTTTTTAATAATTTGGTATAATCAAGAAAAGGAGGAAGATACATGCTTAAACAATCTATTATAGAAAATGTACTTGAAGCGGCTCTTGCAACAGGCGGTGATTTTTCTGAAATCTTCATTGAAGATAAGTACACCAATGAATTCCTATTACAGAGCGAGAAAATTGAACAAAGTATTGCTGGACGTGATTTCGGTATTGGCATCCGAATTTTTTCAGGATTTCAAAGTATATATACCTATACGAATGACTTTTCAGAGGAAGGTTTACTAGCAGCGGCCAAAAGAGCAGCAATAGCGATTAAAGGTGGAGCAACAGGAACTATTCATCCACTCCAAAAAGACATCATCACACCTATTCATCAAATCCTCCGTATGCCTAATACAGTGGAGCACACAAGTAAAATAGCTATTATGCGTCAAGCAGATTCCATAGCAAGAAATTACGATTCTCGGATTAACCAAGCCAGAGTTCGCTATTTAGACGAACAACAAAACGTTTTAATAGCTAATTCAGAAGGCAAATTTGTGGAGGATACACGTGTTCACAGTAGGCTCAGCATACAAGCAACAGCTACAGAAGGCACTGAAGTCCAAACAGGCTTTTATGGACCTGGTGCACATGCAGGCTTTGAATTTATTGAGCAACTAGATTTAAACCACTATGCAGGAGAAGCTGCACGTATTGCTGTGACGATGCTGCATGCAGATGAATGTCCAAGTGGTAAATTCCCTGTCATTATTGATAATGAATTTGGTGGTGTTATTTTCCACGAAGCTTGTGGTCATGGTTTAGAGGCCACGGCTGTTGCCAAAAACAATTCTGTTTTTGCCAATCGTATTGGTGAAAGAGTAGCTCCTGAAATTGTTACTTATATAGATGATGGCACACTTCCGAATGAATGGGGTTCTCTCAACATTGACGATGAAGGAGAACAAACAAGAAGAAATGTTTTAATTGAAAATGGCATTTTAAAGGGTTACCTAATTGACAAATTTAATGCTCGACGCATGAATGCGCAACCAACAGGCTCTTCACGTCGACAATCTTATCGATTTAATCCAACCTCTCGTATGACGAATACTTACATTGCACCGGGCACATCTACCCCAGCAGACATAATTGCCTCAACTGAGTATGGGATTTATGCAAAATATATGGGTGGGGGACAAGTTTCCCCTGCAACTGGTGATTATAATTTTGCAGTGATGGAAGCCTATATTGTCAAAGATGGCAAAATAGATCGTCCTGTGCGAGGCGCCACGCTCATTGGCAATGGTGCCAAGACATTACAACTAGTAGATCGAGTTGGGAATAATCTCGCTCATGGAGCAGGTATGTGTGGATCACTTAGTGGTAGCCTTCCTGTCAATGTCGGACAGCCGATGATTCGCGTAAGTGAAATAACAGTTGGTGGAACAAAGGGGGAATAGACTATGAGTATCACACAGTTCCAAAATAAACTTTTACAAGAAGCCGCACTGGCTGGGCTAACGGAAGCAGAAGTCTATTATGAACAGAAAACTTCTTTCCAATGCACACTGTATGAGGGTGAATTAGATAGCTATGAAACATCAGAGGATGGTGGACTTAGCCTTCGTGGTGTCTACAATGGTAAGATGGGCTATGCTTATACGGAAAAAGTAGATGAGGATTCCATTTCTTTTTTAATTGACTATGTAAAAGCCAATGCAGATGTATTAGATGAGTATGAAGACCTTTCCATTTTTGAAGGTAGCCTGGAATATGCTGAGCACTCTTTTTACAATGAAGAGCTAGCTGCAGTTAGTATTCCTGAAAAAATCGAGTTCTTACGTGCTATCGAACAGAAAATCCGAGCTTACGACCCTCGCATCGTTACACTTGATTATTGTATACTACAATACTATTCGACGGAACGAACATTAGCGAATAGTAAAAAATTGTCTTTATCTCATAAAGAAAATGGCTTAATCCTTTACCTTTCGACAGTGGTCAAAGAAGGCGACGAGCTAAAAACAGGTGATTATTTAAAAACAACAAGGGATTTCCATGCACTTGATGTAGATACTATTGCCAAGAGGGTGGCTGAGGAGGCACTTGCAAACTTAGGTGAACAGTCCATCCCTTCTAGTAAATATCCAATCCTTCTTCGTCATGATGCGGCAGCCTCACTACTTAATACTTTTATGCCCATTTTTTCTGCTGAAAATGCACAAAAAAATCAATCATTATTAAAAGGAAAAGTGGGACAGCAAGTCGCTTCTAAAGGAGTCACACTCCTCAATGTTCCTTATCATCCCGATGCGTTATCTGGTGGGAACTTTGATGGTGAGGGGGTTGCGACAAAACATCAGGCCATTATTACTGAGGGGACATTACAAACACTTTTGCATAATCGGAAAACAGCTGCTAAAGATGGCTGTGAGACAACAGGTCATGCAAAAAGAGAATCCTATAAAGATACCTTGTCCATTGCGCCTCAAAACATATATATTGCACCTGGCCAAGATACACAGGACACATTAATCTCCTCTTTATCAGAAGGAGTACTTGTAACCAATTTATCCGGACTTCATTCTGGTACAAATAGTATTTCAGGCGACTTCTCTGTTGCTGCACAAGGGTTTCATATTCAAGATGGCAAACTTGCATCACCCGTGAGGCAAATGACCATTGCGGGTAATTTCTTTAGTTTGCTTAAAAATATAGAAGCTATTAGCTCTGATCTTTACTTTTTACCAAGTGGTCATGGTTCCCCATCAATCATTGTGAAAGAACTTGCTGTAACCGTTGAATAATCATAGAAAAGTGAGCCTCCAATAAATGGAGGCTCGCTCATTAATTAAAAATTCCTCATCATGTTAGGTTTGATCAAATAGCTTCACATAACTATGCTTCGCTGGATAATTATAAGATGAAAAGCCTGGCTTATAGTTGCTTTGTCATCTGTACCTGCTCTGTTGTCACCTTTAATCCATGCTTTAACAAATAGCTCGTTGCTGGATTGCTCGCTAAGAAATTCACTGTCGTCAAATGGACTTTATGTGTTGTAATACTTGCTAAAAACTGTGTTATTAACTCTACATTACTTTCCTCTAGTATTACCATTTGATAAAGTAGAATACGCTCCACCTCACCATATTCATTCCACAATGTTTTGTATAGCATATAGCCAAGTGGTTCATTGTTATCATTATAAAACACCTTTGCTTCCCCATGCTTCACGCTCTGCCAGTTACACTGCCAAGGAACATTTTCCCGATAGAAAGATAGATGTGCTAGCTGCTCTGGGCGAATGGTCGCAATATGAAGGGCTACTGTAGATGTTACCTTTGCTTCATACTCGCCGCTTAAAAATAATAGTTGATTGGCAACCACATAGCCATATTTTTCATATAAGGCAACGGCTACCTGATTTTCCTTAATGGCTTCTAACGTACCCAATTCTACATTTTCTCGCTTATAGATAGCTAGGGTTTCCTCCATTAATAGGCGCGAGACACCCTTACCACGATATGCTGGAGAAATACCAGTCCCACCATTCCAAGCTGTTTTTTGGCCATCGATGGTACGAAAGCCATTCATCACAATGGCAATCGGTTCCTCTTGATCAAAAACGACAATAGAATGCTCAGGAGATAACCCCTCCCCCACTAGTCGCTGTAAAAACATTTCTGCTGTCATATTAATTTCAATAAAATAACCTTCAAAGCCTTTGTTCCATGCTTTCAATACTTCATCTAATGTACATTGTGCAACTGTTTTAATCTTCATACAATCCCTCTTTTCAAATGGAATCTAATGCTGCTAGATTTTCTAAGGTTAGTTTTCTCACAATCTCATAACCATGTCCTTGACCTTTAGGTTTTATGACAACCGTCCCCATATTCGAAATGATGCCCAGCCCCACATTTCTTGGAAAGCTATGCCCAATGATTATGTTGTTTATGCCCTCGGGTGGGATGATTTCCAGCATCGATGTAGAAATCGTTACTATACTGCTTTGCACTACTGTAGGAAGATTGCCACCTAACATAAAGATTTCAAACAAGAAGGGGTCAATTTGGAGATTGCTGTTTGGAAATGCCAAACGTGCTGTTTCAATGGTCCGACAAAAAGGACTGGTAGTGATAGTGGAAAGGATGGGAATTTGCCAATAGCGTAGCATTTGACCATAATAAATTGCCTCCCTACGACCTTGATCGGATAAATTCCGTTGATTTTGACAACTTTGAAATGTACCATATGCTTGATCTACACCAATAGTTGCTGTTCCGTGTCTTGCATATAAGGTTAGCCCACCTTTTCTCAATAACGCTAGGAGACCCTTTTCCATTTTCTTCATCTCCTTCATCATATCACTTTCTACTTTGTAATGTATGTGCTGTACATAGAAAAAAGCTCCCCACAACTTTTTGTAGGAAGCTTTTTTTGTTATTTTATTGGAATTCTGACAATAGCAGTCGTTTCTAAATGTTTTGATGAGTCAATTGAAATATGACCATTATATTTAGTGACAATTTCTTTGACAATAAATAAGCCTTGCCCTCTTAGTCTACCATTCTCATGTTTTTTCGTTGAAAATCCTTGTTTGAATATGTGATCGGGATTCGCAATATTTGGCCCAGTGTTGGTAATTTTAAATTCATACTGAGATTCATCTGCTGTACAGCAAATCTTAATCTTACGTTGTTCCTCAGGTAATTCAACAGCAGCGTCAATCGCATTATCAATTAAATTGGATAGAATCTTGATTAAATCTGTCGTTTTAATCTTATTAAAGTCATTTTGAGAAAGCGTAAAATCCATATCAATATGATGATTTTGAGCCGTTAATTTCTTCGTTTGCAATAAGATGGACAAACCTGGATGATCAATATTTAATTTTAATGACTTAATCGCCTGAACTTCTTTTGATAGTGAGGATAAATATTGTCTCGCCTGATCTGTTTTTTCTAATTGTAATAAACCATGTAACACTTGGATATGGTTCGTAAAATCATGACGTAGGGACGACACCGAAGTAATCAATGTTTTGATTTCTGCTAGATATGTGTCCTCTGTAGCGCCAACTTCCTTCGCTACCTCTTTTTGATACCATCTTTGTAAAAATAAAAAAGAACCGATGACAATTAAAATAAGTACACCATTAAAAATAAAATTAAATAGGTTGTCTTCAATGACTTTACCCTTAATACCATTTAGCGTATCTGCACTAATGTCAATGCCTAAATACCCGATAATTGTTCCATTATCATCTTTGATGGGTGCACCAACAGATAAATAAGACCCATGTTCAGAATCATGAATTACCTCTGTAACATAGGTTTCACCATTATAGGCCTTTTCAACATGCTTTGCAGGAACAGTACAAACCACGCCAATACCGAAGCCCTCTTTCATTTCTTTTGGCATTCCTGTAATCATGGCTATAGATACTTCAGGATTGTCCACCTTTAAGGTGTAAACAAATAGTGCACCTAATTTTATCCTTGCATCGTTTAAATAATTTCTTACTTTCCAATAATAATCATTTTCCTGTGGATTATTTAAAAATTGCTGATAGGCATCCGTATCTATGGATGCAGCAATAGAATGGGCTGCCTCTAAGCTTTGATTGGCAATCGACTCTTCAACGGTCTTTTTTATTTTTACATAGGATGTAAAGATGTTTAAACTTGTAAACAAACATAATAAAATCGTTGATAGAATTAATATTAGTTTTATTTTTCTATTTTTCATAAAAAACGGTACTTCCTCATCTATAAATATTCTAGAATATTATTATATTATAATTAACTCTATTTTTTGTTTGTAAAGCAAACATTGCTTGTATATCCTACATAAATTAAAACACAAAATCAATTTTTATTTTATTCATACCCAAAATTACACACTGTAACAAATAGTTTAATAATCCTTGACAAGAAAGTAAACTAAAAAGATAAGTAATAACTTTTTATGTCTCATTTCCTATTTAAATGGAAAATTAAAAAAACCACTAAAGCAAAGGTAACAAAAAAAGATCAGGTATCAACAATACCTGATCTCATCACAATATGCTTATTTTTTACTTGAAGTCCGTGTTTGATCTTGCGGCTTTAGAAAGGTAGGTCGTTTACTATAGCCCTTTGGAGATAGTCGCAATAGGGACTTACGTATATTGCCCTTTTCAAAATCGGCACTAAAGTTTACGTACGGCACTCCCAAGACTCTCATATTCGCAGTGTATAAAAGGATGAAAAACACGGATATAAAAAAACCAAATAAACCAAAAAATGCCGAAGCCATAATAATGATTAATCGAAAAATACTCATAGCCGTCACAAAGGATTGATTGACCAATGTAAATGCAGCGATACTAGAAATGGCAATCACAACAATCATTGAGGGGCTTGTAACACCTGCTTTAATCGCTGCATCCCCAATAATTAGTCCTCCTACCACACTAACGGAGCCACTGACGGCACTCGGAAGACGTAAGTTGGCTTCACGAAACAATTCAAACATAAATAGCATCATTAAAATTTCTAGAATGGTTGGGAAAGGCAATCCCGTTCTCGATTCGACAACCGTTGCCAGTAGTAAAAATGGAAGCTGTTCTTGATGATATGTCGTCAATGCAAGCCAAAAACCTGGCAGTAGCATACTTATTAATATCCCGACAATTCTGAGTAATCGTTCCATCGAGCTAACAATGAGTGGGTACTCATTATCCTCTGCTGATTTAAAGAGCAACATAATATTCGCAGGTGTAATTATGGCATAGGACACACCATCAATCATTAAGAGTATTCTTCCTCTAATTAAGGCCTGCATAGCAAAATCAGGTCTTCCTGTATAATCATGTCTTGGAAGAATTGTCGCTGTCTTTTCAATTTTTTCCATTAATAAGTCGCCATTGATAACAATATCCGTATCAATTTTTTGTAATTGAAGTCGAATTTGTTCCAGCATATTTAAATTCACAATGTCTTCCATATATAGTATGGCTACGGTTGTTTTAGAACGCTTACCAATTTCTAATGTCTCTATACTAAAAGAATTAGTCGGTAATCGCTTTCTTAATAAAGCAATATTAATAAAAACATCTTCAATAAAGTCATCTCTAGGTCCCTTTACTACTAGTTCTAATGTTGTTTCCCCAGGCTCTCGATTGGGTCTTTTTGAAATATCACTAGAATAAAGTAATTGATTTTCTTCAAAATACAGTAAAACATGGCCTTTATAGACCCTAGTTACCGCATCCTCTTTCGATAAAATCTTTTGTAAATAGGGAATGTGTAAATGCTGTTCAATTTCTTCCTCTAGCATGTCCTCCGTGACATTGCATAACAAAGATTGAACACGTTGAACAACCACAGTTTGAAGTATTTGCTCATTGACCATTGCATCACAAGTAATCAAATGTACTGTATATTGCTGAAAATTATATTGTTGGAAAATCACATCAGCAGAGCGTTGAAATAGTGATTTCAACATTTTCAAATTAATTTGTTCCATTGATGAAATACTTCTCATCTCCTACTGAGCCAGCTCAAGATTAGTACATTTATGAAAACAATCACCTTCAATAAATACACTTAAGCATATTTTTCCCATGGTTGTTCAAAATATTCAAAGAAACAAATGTTGTGACGACTATTCAAATTGTCCTGATCCAATCATTTTCTTTAGATTTGCCATCTCAATTGCAGACATTGCAGCATCATAGCCTTTATTACCAGATTTCGTTCCTGCACGTTCAATTGCCTGTTCAATATTTTCGGTAGTAACAATTCCAAAAATAACAGGTACATTCGTTGACAATGACACATTGGCAATGCCTTTTGCCGATTCATTACAAACATAGTCATAGTGTGTTGTAGAGCCACGAATAACAGTACCTAAACCAATAATAGCATCATATTTCTTGGTTTCTGCCAGTTGTTTCGCTATAAAAGGAACTTCAAAAGCTCCTGGCACCCATGCAACATCAATAGATGCAGAATCAACCCCATGACGAGTTAAACCATCCATTGCCCCATCCAATAATTTGCTAGTAATAAACTCATTAAAACGACCCACTACTACTGCAATTTTCAAATCCGTTCCAATTAATTGTGCTTCAAATGTTTGACCCATTGTTCCTTCTCCTTTTTACATAGAAATTTTAGTTTTATTAGTGGATAATTGTTGACGATAAGCAACCAATGCTTCTATCGAGATCATTTTTAAGCCATGATGTGCAGCGTAATTTGTTAGTTCTTCAAACCGAAGCATGTGCCCATCATCACCCATAATTTCGCAAATAACACCTGCAGGTACGCTATGACAAAGCTTCGCTAGATCAATAGTGGCCTCCGTGTGTCCTCTCCGTTCCAGCACGCCTTGCTCTTTCGCAATCAACGGAAAAATATGGCCTGGTCGACGAAAATCAGTCGGCTTAGCTTGCTTTTCTACCATCCTTTGTATCGTTAGCGCACGCTCAAAGGCGCTAATCCCTGTCGTTGTTTCTACATGATCGATACTTACCGTAAATGCGGTTTGATGGTTATCTGTATTGTGCTGAACCATTGGATATAAATCTAGCTTTTGTGCAAGCTGCTGTGAAATCGGCGTACAAATTAAACCTCTACCATTGGTTGCCATAAAGTTGATTGTTGCTGGTGTGATGAATTCAGCGAGTGCCAGAAGATCTCCTTCATTTTCTCGATCCTCATCATCAACCACCACAATCATATTGCCCTGCCTTAAATCCTCTATGGCTTCTTCAATTGAATGTAGCACGATGATCAACTCCTATTCTGTGATTTAAAAACCATGTTGTGCTAAATAATCTCTTGTAATAGCTGGCGTTGTTTGCCCCTTTTTTAATTGCCCTATAATGTATTTTCCAACTAAATCGGTTTCGATATTAACGATTGCTCCAACCCTCTTCATACCTAAAACGGTTTCTTTGTAAGTATGAGGAATAAGTGAAATTGTGACACTCTTGGCTTCAACATGAAAAAGGGTTAAGCTTGTGCCATCAATTGTTATGGAACCCTTTGGAATACAGAAGTTGGTTAGTTCCTCTGACAATTCGATATCAATATAAACGGCGTTTGCTACTGGACGTTTTCGCAAAATTTTGCCGACTCCATCAACATGACCAGCAACAAAATGGCCACCAAATTGCCCATTAGCAGGCATGGCACGCTCCAAATTAACAGAATCACCTATTGCCAGCTGCTGTAGATTTGTTGCTTTGACTGTTTCAGGCATAACATCCATCGTAAGCTGCTGTTGTGTGAAATTTGTCACCGTTAAACAAACTCCATTGACCGCTATACTGTCACCAAGCTTGACATCCTCTGTTATCTTGGCTGATTGCACCGTAATTTTCATACTGTCCCGATCGCTTTGCACGGCTTTTATGATACCAATATCCTCTACAAGTCCTGTAAACATTCCATCACCTACTCTACTTTATTAGCACTTCTATCCTTTACTTTTAAAGTTGTTCCACCTGTTTTTGTGCCTTATCCTTCTCCCTTCTCTCGTTAGCAATAAAAAATAAAAACCCCTTTACATCAAAGGGGTTTTGGGAGTATAAGACATCAACAAATAAGCCTATTTGAAAACAATTTTTTCATAGACTGTCATCTCATTCGTTCTTCTCCCATCCAGACTATCACTGTCGGTTTTGGATTTGCACCAAATCAGCTTGCGCTCACGGACTTTGAATTGCTTCATCACCGCCGATTGGGAATTTCACCCTACCCCGAAGAACATCTTCTATTCGATTGTAGCTAAATAAAAAAACTTCCCACAAGATGATTGGGAAGATTTGTAGTAAATGCATAGTCAAATAAACCTTCTAAATTAGAATCAATTTAAAAAGTTCGCATTTTTACCCTTCTCCCATCCAGACTGTAACTGTCGGTTTTGGATTTGCACCAAATCAGCTTGCGCTCACGGACTTTGAATTGCTTCATCACCGCCGATCGGGAATTTCACCCTACCCCGAAGAATATTTTTATTTAGCTAGTCTTACGATAACACTATTTTATTATATTATCCATCCTTCTTTTTAAATTTTTTTCGAAGCATAAATTTTAAACAGCTCTGACGAGACTTGAAAAATGTAAAAGATGTTAATAAAATGATGTCATTTAACCTGTTTATGGAACTTCTTAATCAACAAAACGTTCCTTTACAAGTGACTATTCAGTCTAGGCCGTTTGGAGGTCATTAATTTGACATTTTTAAAAAATATACCTTTTAAACAAGCTGTTTTCTATGCCCTATTAGCACTCTGTTGTGGGGTTTCGATTGTTTTCGTAAGTCATAACGAACAATTTTATGATCGACCGATAGCAGAAATAACGCAAGTGGATGTAATAGAATCAGAACCGATGACAGATATGTATGAAAATGAGGATTTTTTGTTTACACAGGAGATGATGGCCATTATCAAAAATGGTCAGCATAAGGGGCAATCCATTCATTTGACGAATGACTATTCTTCGTCTGGTGCTTTTGATCAAGAATATCATGTAGGCAATGAAATCTTTGTCACGGTAGATGATCGCACAACACAATCAGTTTTAACAGGAACCATTCTCGATTTAAAACGAGATCAAACCATGGTAATGATTGCATGGATTTTTATTTTTGCCCTACTTATTGTAGGTAAAAGACAAGGCTTATTTTCTATCATTAGTTTGAGTGTCAATGCTGTGATTCTATCATTCGCATTAGATCTTTATGTGAAGCATGGGGGCGTAAGCCTGTTATTAGTCAGCGGCATTTGCGCCCTGCTATTTACGATTATTTCGCTACTACTTATTAGTGGATTGCATACAAAAACATATGTAGCCATCGTGTCCACACTTTTAGGCACTGTTATAGCGCTTATCATAAGCTCTATTGTAATGTGGTTGACAGGTGAAAATGGTCTTCGTTATGAAGAAATGCAATTTTTAACACGTCCCTATCGTACCGTCTTTATGGCAGGTTTATTTATTGGCTCACTCGGGGCAGTAATGGATGTTTCTATTACAATGGCTTCCTCAATTTTTACTTTGTACGAGCAAGATCCTACAATCTCTGTCAAGGCTCTGAAATCTTCGGGACATGAAATCGGTAAAGATATTATGGGTACCATTACAAGTATCTTATTCTTTGCCTACCTTTGCGGCTCCATACCTATGATTATTCTCTATTTAAAAAATTCTTCCACATTAGGGCTTACATTGTCCTTAAATCTTTCTTTAGAATTAGCCCGTGCCTTAGCAGGGGGTATTGGTGTTGTCCTTACGATTCCTATCAGTCAGTATACCGCTCTATTTTTCATTAATCGAAAGAGGGTTCGAGGATGAATGTTGTCGTCTTATTAGCAGTTATATTATGCGTGTTAATGGTACTTGTCGGCGGTAGACAGGGGATACGCTCATTTCTTTCTTTATTCCTAAACTTTGGTGTGCTCTTTGTCACCATTTTTTTAATGACAAACCCTAAAAATAGCCCTATCATCTTGACGTTTATTGCCTGTACGGTCATTAGCTGTATTAGTCTTTTCTATATCAATAAAACAAACAGTAAAACCATTACAGCCTTTATCTCTACGATGATAACGATAGTTGTGTTACTACTCTTTATTGCCTTTGTAACGGAAAAGTCGATGATCCAAGGGTTTGGCGAAGAATCAACTGAAGAAATCAGCATCTTTTCTCTCTACGTCGGTGTTAATTTTGTGCAGATAGGTGCATCAGTCATCATTATGAGTACGATAGGTGCCATTATGGATGTAGCCATTTCCATCGCTACCTCTATGCATGAGATTTTTTATCGCAATCCTTCGATGAGTAGAAAAAAACTATTTGCAGCTGGCTTAAGTATAGGAAGAGATATATTAGGAACCGATACTAATACGTTATTTTTTGCTTTCTTTGGTGGCTATTTAAGCTTATTAATCTGGTTCAAGGACCTCTCCTATTCGATTGGGGAAATTGTTAACTCCAAGGTTTTTAGTGCCGAAATGACAACCATTTTTTGTGCAGGAATCGGCATTGCATTGATTATTCCGATTGCCGCCTGCATCAATGCCTTTTATTTAATTCGAACACGCGAAAAAACAGAAAAACTTTTATAATAATTACCAGTACCTATCATAAAACACAATAAAGCCGAGGTGTCTCAATGGACTTTTAAGACACCTCCTTTTGTTGTACCATTTTCATTGCAATCGCCGTATTTTCTGATAATATTTACCATAAGATGTTTACGTACGCTCAAAATGGTTGTTATTTCAAGAATACTAGATTGCCCATTCCATGTAACATTTTTTAGCATAGAACGTCAATACAACGAGATGAAAAAGGAGAAAGTTTGCAATGAAGCATATTATCTTTGATTTTGATGGGACGCTTGCAGATTCTACTGCTGTGTTTGCATCAGCATGGAATACTTTAGCCCTAAAATATAAATTTAAAGGCATTGAATTGAAGGAAATTGATACATTAAAAAAATTATCAATTTCAGAACGCAGTAAATTATTCGACTTCCCAATGTATAAGTTACCTATGATTTTACCGCAATTTTATAAATTGTATCGTCAATCATTAAATGATGTGCATCTTTTCGATGGAATGAAGGAACTATTAATAGAGATTGATAAAAGAGGCTATAAAATCCTGATTATTTCCTCAAACTCTAAAGAGAATATTTTAGAATTTCTTAAAATGAACGGTATTCATTGTGTAGCAGATGTACTTTGCTCCAACCGCATTTTTGGTAAGGACAAAGTAATGAAAAAGTTTTTAAAGGAAGCGAATGTCGACTCGTCTGACGTCGTATACATTGGAGACGAGCAAAGGGATATTGTTGCTTGTAAGAAAGCCGGTATACCAATTATTTGGGTGGAATGGGGCTATGATGCCAAAGAAGTCGTGCAAAATGACGAACCTGAATACAGTGTCTCAACACCGCAGGAAATTTTAGAGATCATTTAATCATGAAAAAGGATAATAGCACTTGTCTATTATCCTTTTTATATGCCTATCCTTTGATGTCACTAATTTGCATTAGCTTTTCTGCTGTACTATTAACCCCTTTGTAGGCATCTGTTAATTCATGCATACTCGCAGCAAACTGCTGTGTAAACGCAGCAATTTGATTTGTTGATGCATTGACCTGATCGATGGATTGTTTAATATTTTCTAGTTGCACAGTTATGCTATCAGCACTTTCTGTGCTACTCTGGGACATTTTTTGTATTTCAGAAGCGACCACCGCAAAGCCACGCCCATGCTCACCTGAACGTGCTGCTTCTATCGATGCGTTTAGACCAAGAATTCTCGATTTCATAGCTAAATCTTTTACTAAATGGACAATCACATTAATTTGTTCAATATCGCCTGTCATCGATTCCGCGAAATTAGATAGCTCTTCCAAACGATTGGATACATCCTTACTGGCAGTGGCTAATCCATCATTTGTAGCTGTCATTTCTTCTACGGCACTCGAAAGCTCAGTTGCCAATAGACGCATACTATCCATTTTTTCGTTCGAAATAATGGCACTTACTACGCCAATAATACGTCCTCCTTCAAAAATAGGCTGGGCAGAGGCGATATAGGCCATACCAAAACCTTCTGCGCTACGCTCCTCTTTCACAAATTTTCCTGAACTTAACGCTATTTCTGTTGCTGTACCTCGATATTTATGTACTGGGTCACCAACCCCAACTTTTAAGTCAACCTTTTTTCCTGGTTTGTAGGCAAGCACTTTTTCCGTATCTGCCACGATGACACAAGCATCCTCTGGGTAGGTTGCTTGGTATAAATCAATCGAATCAATCGTTGCTTGTAGTTTAGGATGCATTTGTCTTTTCCCCCTAAAATTTTCTGAATTGTATCAATTTAACTATAGCATGCGATCCGAAAAAAGACACCAACGTCCAGTGGTGTCTCCTTACAACATTATGGTTTTTTCAATAATTCTACATATTTTTCTGCCGTTCGAATTTCAATTGTTAGAGAATTCTCTCCATAGCTTGCCTTAATTAAAAATGGTACATCATTTGAGTTTTGAAACCTAAAATCTAACGTATCATAAGAAACCGTAGCATCTCTTCCTTTTGGGACATATCCTACATCTAACGAATGATGATGGCGCTCAACATATTTGACGGGAATTTGGTCTACTGCATTAAACAAGGTTGAAGAAGTTTGACAGATTCCACCACCAATTCCCATGACTACCTTCTTATTAATAATTTCAGGTGCGGGTTGATAGCCATTTGCCTCATCTCTTGGACCCACAATTGTATTAAAAGAAAAATAATCGCCACTGCCTACAATCACATTATGAATGGCTCTAGCAGAGAGCTCAATATTTTTATTTCTGCCTAAATCAGCACGATTGAAATAAGTTGTATAAGATGCAACAACCACTTCCTCTAATAAAGGAAGATCCTCAAAATAATAGCCACTTTCTGTTATATAGAGCGGCATTTCTACCTGACCGCCAGTCGCAGAAGCTTCGATAATACGCTCCACTAGCTCACTTTCCTTTAAAATGATTTGCGGCTTCCCCTTGATCACTTGCCCATTTTCATCCAATCGATCAAGCATCATACGCTGATCATAGCCATTTGATGTGTCCGTTCCTCTCGCCCATTCCCTTGCTAATTGTTCGATATGCTTTTGATAGGCTTGTGGGTCCGTATCGAAGCCAAATTCCTTTGGAGATATTGTTTTAAGTACCTTACTCGTAGTTGGATCAACAACCTCTACAATAGGATCAATCATTTGTTCTTGTTCATATGTAACAGGTTGCTGTATTTCCTCACGTTGTTGAATTTTTTGTTCTAGCTTGTTATCAGGGACTGCTGTTTTTTCACAACCTACGAGACCCGTCATACAGATAACGCAACATGTAGCTAACCACTTCTTTTTCAACCATAAACACCACCTCTATCTTCATACTACAGAGACATCTTATTCGTCTATTGCTCATAGTGTGTTGTTTTTTGGTTATTTTTATTTGTCAAGATAGCAAAAACAGGCTACATTATCCTTAGCCTGACATATCTAAAGATAGTTTGATGTGTATTCTTGTAGTTAATTAACCTTTTAATGATTTAGGGGGATTAATTCTAGAAGAAGTAATATACGCTTCCAATACGGTATACTTTAGAATTTAACGCGAAAAAGAGCATCTACTAGCTATCACAAAAGCCAATAGATACTCTTTCTTTTTTTATTTTTGAATAAACATTTGTGTCCAGTAATTACCTTCCTGTACATAGCCTACACCAATATGTGTGTAGCTTTTATTAAGGATATTGGCACGGTGTCCTTCACTGTTCATCCAGGCCGTTACAACTTCCTGTGCGGAGCGTTGGCCCTTCGCGATATTTTCACCAGCAGATTTATACGTAATACCGAAGTTTTTCATCATGGTAAAAGGTGTACCATACGTTGGACTTGTGTGGTCAAAGTAATTTTTATCCTGCATATCTTGCGACTTATATTTAGCAACCCTTGATAGCTCCCAATCTTCTTGCAATGCTGGAAGACCTGCTTTTGCCCGTTCTGCATTGACAAGTTTCACAACCTCTTGTTCAACTGTTGCCTGTTCTTTTACAGGGACGTTAATTTTTTGACCTGGAGAAATTTGATTTGGGTTAGCGAGTTGTGGGTTGGCATCAATTAATTCCTGTACACCCGTTTCTGTTTTTAATGCTATTTTCCATAGCGTATCACCAGATGTCACTGTATAGGATTCGGCGGCCATTGCCGCAACTGGCACTAATAATGAAGTTGCTACTACTGAAGCTAGTGCTACTTTTTTTATTTTTTTAAACATGTTAATCACCCTTCCTAATTGCTCTACCATTATCGTAAATAGTTTTTGAGCCATAATCATCACAAAATATTTGGAAGGATTTTTACAATTGTATGACAAGCTCGCCATATGTTTAGTTAAAGCCCTTTCTCTCGCTATTCTTTCCCATTGGAATTGTCATCAAGTTGCAATATGTTTGTAATTGGCATACATTACTAATAGATTCAGTGATCAATTGCTGCACAAAATATCCTATTTTGCTAATTGCTTACGCTGTAATCGATAAATTAAGAGAATATAGAGCCAATCATAAAAGAGCGTTGCTACAGAAATAACGGTAATTAAAGGTGTGCGGAAGTATAGATAAAAGCCTACCGCTGCAAATAATGTACCCACCATCTTACAAACTGCTATCCCCAGGGATTGACCAGCTAAATTCCCTCTTTGCAAGAGTAAAGCAATAAATAGACCTGACATCATAAGATTTTGAAAGAATGCTACGTACTTTCCTTCAAAATCTTGAAATTCATAGACTATACCTAAAATGATCAGCATGCTAAAGATTAACGTGATCAAAAAGGAGAAATACAATAGCTTTTTTGATAGCATCTTTCGATATTCATTTGGCGCATAACGTAAAAATTGCATCAAAATAAAGACATCCAATACAAACCAAATCAGCGTAATATAGCGTTGCAGGTCATTTTGTGGGTAGAAAAAAGCAAAGATAAATTCCCATGAAATATTGGCACAAATAGCGACCATAGGCATGCCATAGGTTTTATCTTGCCATCCTTTGTAAATAACAAGTATATATGTAAAAATCCAAAAAAGACCCATTCCTACTTGGCAAATGAATAATATGTCTTGTTCACTCAACATTCACGCTCTCCCCCTCTCTAGCATTCCTTCTACTATATGAGGAAATTGATTCTTTATGTCTAAAAGTTTGATAGACGGGTAAAGGAGTAGCTAAATAGTAAAAAACGGCAACCTATACATTCCACAAGCGATCCTATATAGTAAAACGAGGTGATTAAATGAAAATAAAAATGTATATAGAGAATGAGCAATTTATCGCAGGAACGACCTTAAAAGATGAGATGGAAGTAGAACACAATAATATGGCTTTGCATAGTTGCCATGATGTTCAAGCTATCATTAACAATCGTCAGCATTTAGCTGTGACATTGAACTGTGATTTACAAAATTTTATTTGTACAGAGCAAACACATAGTGCGAACTTTCATAAAGTCACATTAGCTGATCAAGGACGAGGAGCGGCACAAATGGATACAGCGGTGAAGAATACAGACGCGCTTTATACAGTTGAGCCTAACTTACTATTATGTAGTTTTACAGCAGATTGCGTGCCCGTTATTTTTTATAATGCTGTGAATGGACTTGTCGGTGTGATTCATTCGGGATGGCAAGGAACCGTCAAAGAAATAACACCCAAACTGTTTCAGCATCTTATGAATGAAGAACAATGTCGACCTGAGGACTTTCATGTTCAAATCGGTATGGCACTGAGTCAGCAGAAATTTGAGGTAGACGCAGATGTATATGAAAAATTTCACAGTCTTGGTTATGCCGAAGAATTTATGTATTACAATGCAGAAACGAAAAAATACCACATTGATAATCAGCAGACAGTCAAGAAGCAATGTGAGCTTGCGGGTATTCCAGTGAATCAAATACAAATTGATGAAACCTGTACATTCCTTAGTCCCGATGGCTTTTCTTATCGTCAAGATAAACAAGCTGGAAGACATTTAAGCTTTATTATGCGAAAAACACAATAACAGCAAAGACCCTTCTTATCGAATGGGTCTTTGCTGTTATTTTAAAGTACCTGTACTAATAATGGACGTTTCTACATGGACCTTCACGTCTAATTTTCTAATAAGCTCTCTTGTTTTTTTCGATGTCCATTTTCCATGATGATACATTCTAAATTCTTCACTTAAGCCAGCTGGATCTACCTCTGTTTTATTTAATCGTGCTAAAAATTCACTAATATCCTGTTCCAACTGTTTATTCACATCTTTTTCCAGATCACTAATGCTTTCAACTGTAAATAAATGTGATTCTCTTTCTCCCTTATATTCGCTTAAAGTACCCTTTATTTTTAAGAAAATCGTTAATTTGGGTGATTCCATATTTTTATTACTCTCTTTTTTCACACTGCTCTCGATTAAATCAATCATTACCTTTTCTTCTCCATGTCCTGCATTTAAATCAAGATGCAATGGAGCAAGATTTTTCTGTCCACTTAAAGCTTGAATAACTAGTGCTTCCTCAGGTTTAATTAATTCATGCATCTGATTCCCTTTAAATATGGCAACGCCTTTAATCTCTAATTTCTCCCCTCGTTTTTCAACATAGGGTAATACTACATCAACTACTGGATTGGTAATCGAATACATAAAATCATGAATATTTGTATTGGGATTAAAAGCAGTATTGATACTCGGCTCTAATAGATTGTTCAAATAAAAATTAATACTTGGCTTATCAGGGTAATCCCCTTTTAAAATCGCTTCCGCATTATCCTTCACAACAGCTATCAATACTTTATTACCTACTTCCGCATTGCGATATAAGTGCTGAACAATTTTTCGAACATTCCCTTTCCGCGCAAAATCTTCGTTTACTAAGACAACTCGCAATTGATTGAAGACTATTTTTTTATCGGATTGCTTTTCTATTTCCACGATGCCGCTTGATACTAAATCTGTTGTGATAGAAAAAGTTTGTGTGTCTTTTTCTGCGTCTGGAGAATATTGGGGGATCGCTACTGTGAGTCTCATCTGGTTCTCATCGATATAGTCAAAAGCCATCGAGTCTACCATCCCAACATCTTCTAGAGGAACTTTTAATTCTTTTTTAGAACAGCCTGTAAGTAAAACGAAAATCAAAAAAGAAATGATGCATAGATGTTTATTTTTCATACCTGCACCTGCTTTTTTCGAATAACATATATCAGGATTAAAAACACTGGCCAGCTTACCAGCACATAGCCTACATAGTTACTTGCCATAAATAATTTTTCTTGGAATTCACGCGAAAAGGGCATTTTTACAATAAAGAAAATAATCAAGGCGATGATATACAACTGATAACTTTGCTTTTTCTTTTTAAGGAAGGTATCCATACCCCTTTTTGCACACCATACATAGGCTGTAATCGAGGATAAGATTAGAAAAACCCAAAGCGTAATGCCAATGATATCGATTCGCTCAATAAAGGTAAATTCTCCTGCCTTAAATAGGTTTAATACTGAAAACTCTACATTTTTTAATTGCCACTCTGAATAATACATGACGCTAATAGCTGTTGTGATAAAGCATAAAAATATACTAATCCAAATACCGATTAAGGAATGACGAAATGCCTTTTTTTGATCGATGATATATGGAAAATAAAATAGAATTAATTCGTAACCAAGGATAGAAAAATATCCTTGCTTTAACGCTTCATAAAATTCCTTAGGCGTAAAATTAAAGAGTGGCAAAAAATGACTTGGATCACCTTTTTCAATGGCCCAGCGCGTAAAATAGAATAATCCAATGGTAATAAAAAATGTCATTATACAAAATCGTGCAATAGATTTAATACCCCCACTTACAATATAAATAAGTAGCAGTAAAAAGCAAAGAACAGGCATGGTGATGGTTTGTTCCTGCAATGCTGTACTTTGAATTAAGTGCATATAATTACTAATAATCCCTGCACTAAAAACAATAAATTGAATAATGACGAGTAGATTTATAAATTTTCCGAGCCATTTTCCCAATAATATTTCATTCATTCGAAATAAATCATCATTGGGAAACTTCGAACAAAGCCATACCATCGCAAATAGTGTCAGGCTAGCAATCACACCAAAGAGAAGAGGCATAAATGATTGTGTGTAGCCCATAGGACTTAATTTCTGAGGGAGCGAAAGGATACCGGTACCAATCATAATACTTTGCGCTAAGAAGATGACATGATAACGATTTAACACCTTTCCTTTTGTTGTATTCAAAGTTAACCACCTCATTCTCATTCTGACACTATTTTTTCTGTACTTTTGAAATACCAGTCTTACTTCTTATATATTTAGTTGGAAATCGGATGACACTATCCAATAAATCGCTTGGCTTTCTTGGAATAGCAGGTGTCATATAATGCGTTCCTAAAGATTTGAGACTTAATAAATGGTGGATTAACCACGCAAAGGCGAGCATCTGTCCAAACAAGCCAAATAAACCTGCTGATAAGATAAAAATATAACGGATAAATCGGCTAGTATTACTCATTAAGAAAATGGGCGGTAAGAAGGAAAGTAGTGCTGAGGTAGCGACTAATACAATGAGTATATTACTGAGTAATCCAGCTTCTACGGCCGCTGTACCAATTACAATACCTCCTACGATACCAATGGTTTGTCCGACTTTGGCAGGCATTCGAGAGCCCGCTTCTCGTAAGACTTCAATTATAAGCTCGATAAATAATACCTCAATCAGTGGTGGAAAAGGTACCTTACTTCTTGATTCTTGAAGATTTAGTAATAATTCGTATGGCAAAATTTCTGGATGAAAGGTTAAGGCTGATATATACATTGGTGTAATCATGATCGTTAAGAAAAAACCAAAAAAGCGCAGCATCCTTAATAAAGATGCTGTTGTCCAACGGTTGTAGTAATCCTCAATCGACACGAACATTTCAAAAAAAGAAGTGGGACAGACAATGGCTAGTTGACTATTATCCATAAAAACGACGATTCTACCATCCAGAAGATAACGGCAAATACTATCTGGACGGACTGTCATGTAATATTGAGGAAAGGGCGATAATGGATTATCCTCAATTAATTGCTTCAACACGGATATATCCGTAAATAACGGATAATCTACCTGGTCAATACGGTTTCTTAAATCATCTAAATTTTCATGGCTCACGATATTATCCATATACATAATCGATATTTTAATATTGGCTTCTGACCCAACAATTCGGTTTTCATTTTTTAGCATGGAGCTTTGAATCCGTCTTCTCACTAACGATATATTCGTTTCCAGTGATTCTGTAAATGCATCCTGTGGACCAATTACAGTCGACTCTGTTTCCGTATCCGTAATGGCCCTTGTAGGCGCACTATACGTATCGACACTTAATAGGGCGTTGGTTTCGTGAAAAAAAAGAAGGGTTTGCCCAGCATTCAATTTTTTAACGACACCTTTCACATCTTTCGGGTCCACATATTGAGCCATTTGATGAATTTGTTTCAAATTATTAGCTAGTGGAATCGTCACCATGGTTTGTAAGGTCATTTTTTCGATGAGTGAGGAGAAATAAATGACCGTCACATCCCCTTCTTCTGTAGCGATCATTTTCAGTTTTACGTCATCGACTTCGTTAATCTCCTGCTTTAATTTAGCGACAATCTGCTCGGGTATCTCGTTCATTTTTGCTCCACCCCTTTTGTTCCGATAAATACCAGTCCATATCATTCATTTTTTAGTAGTTTGTCTTTTTTTCATTTAATTATGTAAAAATTGTGCTAGCAAAAATAGCCATACAAAAAGGATGCATCCCAATTAGAGATACATCCTTAAAGGTTATTCTATAGAATCTTTGCTGTATCGGTTTTTACCAATACCAAATACGTAGTAGCTAATGGTTACGAGAATCAAGAAAATAATGCCCACTATTAATGACACGCGTGTATCATCATTGAACCACATGCCGACTAGTACCATGATTAAAAAGATGATTGTTACATAGTTTGTAATCGGTGCGAACGGCATTTTAAAAGGATGCTTTGCTAGCTGCGCTCCCTTTACTTTTCTAAAACGAATTTGACTTATTAAAATGATAAACCATGGAATCATCCCTGGTAAAACACTTGCACTATACACATAGACAAATAAGTTTTCAGGGGCAATATAACTTAAAATAACACCAACGACTAAGCCAACTAATACGCCCGCTGTTCCAAATAAAGGCACACCATTACTAGAAAGCTTTGCGAAAAATTTTGGTGCTTGTCCATTCATAGCAAGTGTATATAACATACGTCCAGCACTATAGATTCCACTGTTACACCCTGACATTGCAGCTGTGATGACGACGAAATTAATAATACCTGCAGCAGCTGTGATACCTACCTTAGCAAATGTTGCAACGAAAGGACTACCAATTGTGCCAAGCTCATCCCAAGGATACACTGTAACAATGACAAAGATTGCACCGATATAGAAAATTAAAATACGCCAAATAATGCTTTGGATGGCATTCGTAATCGTTTGTTGAGGGTTTTTTGCTTCTCCTGCAGTAATCCCAATGAGCTCCACCCCTTGATAGGCCGCAACGACTAAAGATAAGGCAAAGAAAAATCCTGTCCAGCCACCTGTAAAGAAGCCACCGTGACTCCAAAGATTAGATAAGCCGATTGCTATTCCATCATTGCCAAATCCAAAGAAGATGAGTCCGACCCCTGCAATAATCATTAAAATAATCGTAACAATTTTAATCATCGCAAACCAGAATTCAAATTCTCCAAACGATTTGACAGAAATGAAGTTTGCCACACCCAAAATCACCATTGCAATTAGACCAGGTATCCAAGCTGGTAATTCTGGATACCAATATTGCATATACGTTCCTACTGCTATAATTTCAGACATCCCAACAATAACCCATTGGAACCAGTTACTCCACGCTGTTAAATACCCTGCTAAAGGATGAATATATTTATAGCCAAATGTGGCAAAAGAGCCTGTACTTGGCTCCATATAAAGCATCTCACCCATTGCCCTCATAATGAAAAAAATAAAAATACCTGCAATACCATAGGCAAGGAGTACAGAAGGTCCTGTCCATTGAATAGCACTTGCTGAGCCCATAAATAGCCCAACACCAATCGTACCGCCAAGTGCAATCATTTGAATATGACGTGCTTCTAATCCTCTTTTCAATTCCTTATTGGCCACTCCATAACGCCTCTTTTCCTGTTGTTCTTTCTACGATGTTTTTACTTTAAAATAATAATCAATTTTTCTAAAAAAGACAAATGTATTTTTAGGAAAAACAAAAAATATTACTATTTTAATAGAATAACAAAAAATAGGTAATAACGACGATTTAATTGATGTTTGTACGAAATATGATGTTACTTCAACATAATTAAAATCAGAAAATTCAAAAAACTCTATTCCGTTCAAGTCGAAAGGAATAGAGTTTACTTCGTTATTGTAATAAAGTTTGTTCCTGTAATTTTGCAGAAAAGTATTTACGTGCATCTGCTGTTAGAATTTGTAGCAAAGTCACTTCTTCTTGACGTGCAAACTCTACAAACATCCCACTTAAATTTTCGTAGACATATTTGATTTTAAAGCCACTATCTAAATAATGATCTACTTTTTGAATTTCCTCTGTGCTTTGTTGGAATTCAGACATGCCATCACCTCACCTTCTTTTGAAAATGTCTTGATGTTGTCTCACTTACTCGGCACCCTTCATCTCTAACAGAGGATCTGGTTGCTCCACCAGTTCATCTTCATCCGGAGTCGCCGTTGGAGCTGTTGGCTGGCCAAATATTTCGTCTAAATTATGTCCGACAGTAATACCTAAATATTTGGCATCACTTGGATCATCTAGCTCAGCTTGTGGATACTTTTTAAACCACCAATACTTCGCTAATACATAATATACAATCGCGCCTACAGCAAACCCTACTAAAGAAGAGTAAGTTGAAAATATATTGGCAACAGCACCACCGATTACCCAAGCGATTAATCCAGCCATATTAAAGCCCTTATAATATTTAAATTGCCCATCTAATTCATAAAGCTCTTTTACATGTACGCGCCGTTTACGAATCAGGTAGTAATCAGCAAATAAAATACCTACAATCGCTGTTAAAATACCGCCAATGATTAATAGGACATTGACCATGACATCAAATAGACTCCAGGGCTGTGCAAGAATACCAATAATCCCTGCAATAACTACCCCTACCCAGAATGGCACTTTCGGTCCACCGATATTAGAGAAAATAGTAGCTGCTGGTACAACGTTGGCAGAGGTATTTGTCGACCATTGTGCTAATACAATCATCAGCAATAGAATTCCAAGAATAAAGCCGCTTGCACTTTGCTGTAAGGCATTAATTGGGTCTGCCGAGGCAACTGCCATATAGCAAACTGCACCAATCGTAACAATGAATGTGTTTGTAATGGGCATGACAATTAAAGAGCCTACAAGCTGTGTTTTATTACGCTTGAACCAATTACGCTCATTTTTGGGTGCTTTAAAGAAACGGGACAAGGATGGCATATCTGCTGCTAAGGTTGCCCAAAAGCCCATATTTGCCATCACCACTACCATAAAGGCGGTAAAAGCAGCGAAGCCTGTTGTTGGGGTTTCCACCCACGTCCAAATATTTTTTCCCTGAGATGTTGCATTATCTGCCAATGTGTAATACATCCAACAAGAAATTAAAATAATGACAGGGGCTGCTAAATCAGCAAAACGCTCAATGGATTTAATACCAAGAGATGTATTAAAGAGTTGAAGCGCTGCAAACACAAGGAAGCAGATAAACCAATTATCAAAGCCAAACAATAAATTTAAAATTCCGTTTATCGCTAATGCACCAAAATACGTATTCAAACCAAACCAACAGGCAGCTGTAACACCACGTACAAGAGAAGGTATATGAGTACCGAATGTGCCAAATGGTGCACGCATATAAACAGGGAAAGATAATCCATGCTCTATTCCGATGTCACCAATTAACGTCATAAAGACGCCAATTAAACAAGAACCTACCAATGTTGCCACAATCACCATTGGTAAGGATAAATTCATGATAGCCGAACCACCAATGGCAAAAGCCGCTAATACAATTGCCATTCCTATCCAAATCACCGCAAAACCAAATGTTCCAATATTTCTTTGTTGATGTGTCACTGGAAGTAAATCTGGGGATTTTAAATAATTCCCTTCACGTTCCATAATGTTTCTCTCCTTTTTTTCTAATTTCCGTGACAACCTACTTGAAGTGCCTTCCTTCACCCAAAATGCTGAAGGAAGGTGGAATTTCGATTTTAATCTTTATTCAAAAATGAACAACGGTCCTTTATTTTGATAGACTGCTAAGAAGTGATTGGCGTTCATTCCATGTCATTGGCGGAATTGTAGATGGGCGTTCAACCATTGAAATGGCTCCATCGACAGGACAAACAATTGAGCATAAATTACAGCCTACGCAGTCTTCCTCACGAACCTTTAGCATTGGGCGACCATCCTCCGTATAAAGGTCAATACATTGATGGGATGTATCCTCGCAAGCAATATGACACTTATTGCAATTAATACAAACATCATTATTAATTTCTGCGACAATTTTATAATTTAAATCTAAATCACCCCAGTTTGAATACCTTTGTACAGAGCGACCAACTAAATCCATGACTGAAGCTAGACCTTTATCATCTAAGTAGTTATTCAGCCCATCAATCATATCCTCCACAATACTAAAGCCATGATGCATTGCTGCTGTACATACCTGTACGCCTGTCGCACCCATTAATATAAATTCCGCTGCATCTTGCCAATTGGAGATCCCCCCAATGCCCGAAATCGGTACATTGACTAATGGATTACGAGCACATTCTGCAACCATGTTCAGTGCAATTGGTTTAACTGCTGGACCACAATAGCCCCCATGAGCTCCTTTTCCAGCCACATGTGGTACTGTATTCCAAGAATCTAAATCAACACCAGCTAAACTGTTAATCGTATTAATCATACTCACAGCATCTGCTCCACCTCGTGTTGCCGCTTCCGCCGTCACGGTAATATCCGTAATGTTGGGCGTTAGTTTAACAATAACAGGTGTACGTGCCGCTTCCTTTACCCAATACGTTTGTTTTTCCACCAATTCAGGGACTTGACCAGAGGCAGAACCCATGCCTCGTTCTGCCATCCCATGTGGACAACCAAAGTTAAGCTCAAGACCATCAACCCCCACATCTTCTACTCGTTTCACAATTTCATGCCATTTTTCTTGCTTTGGTTCCACCATTAACGAGGCAATAATTGCGTGATTAGGAAATTTCTTTTTCGTCTCATAAATTTCTTGTAAATTCACTTCTAATGGTCGATCCGTAATTAATTCAATATTGTTAAAGCCTGCCACACGTTGGCCATTATAGCTAACTGCTGCAAAACGGGAAGACACATTTAAAATCGGTTCTCCTAACGTTTTCCAAACTGCGCCACCCCAGCCCGCTTCAAATGCACGTTGGACTTGATAGCCTGAATTCGTTGGTGGAGCAGATGCTAGCCAAAATGGATTCGGCGATTTGATGCCCGCTAAATTAATGCGTAAGTCTGCCATATAAGTTCCCCCTCTATCCGTACTAACAATCTTTTGTCAACTGAAAGCATAGTGCCAGATACAGGCTGTATGACCACCATTTCAAAAGCTAATGTAATCATTCAGATGGGGGATTAACAGCCTGTATAAACCCGATTGATGAATCTAACAATCAGTGGAGGAAGAGCCTCCCTGATTGAAGGTTCACTTTATGCAATCTCACTTGGTTTTCTTAAACGTTCATGAATCTTATATGCTGCATCTTTTCCTTGCTGTACAGCGGTCACTACCATCGCTTCACCCTGTCCATTACCAAAGACAACATCTCCACATGCAAATACTTTGTCATTGGACGTTTGCATTGTTGTCTCATCAATGTCTACGACACCATTTGTATGAGCTAAACCAAAGGCTTCAATTAACGATACAAAACGAGTTTGCCCGATGGCTTTAATAACAGCATCCACTTCAATGATAAAATTGGAGCCCTTTACTTCTTCAGGGCGTTGTCGACCATCAGGACCTGCCTCACCAAGCTTCATTTTCACACATTCAATGCCTGTCACCTTTCCTGCTTCATTGCCAATAATTTTTTTAGGTGCAGTTAGCCATTTAAATTCCACACCATCCTGCTTGGCAAATTCATATTCAAATTTGTATGCTGTCATTTCTTTTTCTGTTCTACGATAGAGAATTTGTACATTATCTGCGCCTAAACGCACCGCACTTGTAGCACCGTCTATCGCCGTGTTTCCAGCACCGATTATGGCTACTCGTTTCCCTACAATATCATTTGTAAGCGGTCCCATTTTTGTTTTTCGAATAAACTCAATGGCATCATGTACCCCTTCTAATTCTTCCCCATCAATGCCCAAATTTGGGACAGCACCCATACCGACAGCTAAAATCACACTGTCATACTGAGCCAAAATTTCATCAGCAGAAATATCCTCACCTACAGCTGTATTCGTTTGAATGTCCACACCGAGCTGTTCAATCTGCTCTACTTCCCAATCTACGACATCATTTGGTAATCGGAATGCTACAATCCCATAGCTTCCTAAGCCCCCTGCCTTCGCTTCAGCCTCATAAATAGTTACTTGATAGCCTAAACGACTGAGCTCACGTGCTGCCGATAAACCAGCAGGACCTGCCCCTACAATGGCTATTTTCTGTCCATTATGTGGACCTGCCTTAAATAGCTGAGCATTGGTTTCCATTGCCCAATCCGTTGCATAACGTTGTAACTCACCAATTTTAATTGGCTTTGTTGAAGAATTTAAGACACACGCCCCTTCACACAGTTCTTCCGTTGGACAAACTCTTGCACAGCTTGCACCAATTGGGTTTGCTTCTAATATAGTCGTAGCAGAACCCTTCATATTACCAGATGCAATTTTTTTTATGAAATTTGGTATTTGAATACTTGTTGGACATGCTTTAATACATGGTGCGTCATAGCAATACAAACAACGATTGGCTTCCTCAATAGCCTCATTCTTTGTCATCTTACCTTTTAATTCCACAAAATTACGTCTAAGCTGCACGGTCATTGCATTTTCTTGAATCGGAACCATTTCCACATCCCCCTCATGTGTTCATTTTTTCCGTACCCTAATTACGAAACCGATTGTTTTGCTCTCCAGTCAAAACAATCGGTCCTATCCTGTAGGAAGCTAAATGTTTAGTGCTTCCGCAGTTACTGTTTTTAATGGACGTTTAATGTATCGTCCACTGCCAAGTACACCTACAAATTCTTTATTTTTAATGACATATTCCCCACGTACGAGTACACTAACAGGCTCACCTGTTACCTCCCAGCCTTCATATGGATTATAGTCCACATTCATATGATGTGTTTTAGCTGAAATTTGGCGCTGTGCCTCTGGGTCAAAAATGACGATATCCGCATCTGAACCAATTGCAATCGTTCCTTTTTGCGGGAATAAGCCAAATATTTTTGCGGCACTAGTAGAGATCATATCAACAAATTCATGGATGGAAATTCTGCCTTTTGCCACGCCCTCAGAGTATAAGATACTGAAGCGGTCTTCAATGAATGGTCCGCCATTTGGAATTTTCGAGAAATCATTTAAGCCTAATTGCTTTTTACCTTTAAAGCTAAAGGAGCATTGGTCTGAGCCAATCGTTTGTAGCTGTTTTGCCTTTAAGGCATTCCATAAATGTTCTTGATGATATTTAGGACGAAGTGGCGGTGACCAAACATATTTGGCTCCTTCAAAGCCTGGTTGCGCTAATGCGGATTGATCGAGTGTTAAATATGGTGGACAAGTTTCACCATAAACATCATAGCCCTTTTCACGAGCGGTAATAATTTCATCTACCGCTTCTTTACATGTCACATGCACCACATAGAGCTTCGCACCAGCTATATGCGCTAATTCGATAGCACGCTTTGTTGCCTCTCCTTCCAATTCCGCTGGACGAGTTAGTGCATGATAGATCGGTTCCTTATGTCCAGCACGTCTTGCCTCCTCTACTAGCTCATCTATAACAGAGCCATTTTCACAATGGACCATCACTATCGCACCAAGGTCCTTAGCGATTTTAAAGGCTTTAAATAATGTACGATCTGTGGCTTGGAATTCTTTTGCATAAGCCATGAAGACCTTGACAGAAGTAATGCCCTCTTGCTCTAATAATTGTGGTAATTCAGCTTCGGTTTCAGGTGTTAGATCACCAATCATCAAGTGGAAGCCATAGTCAATAGCAGACTTTCCTTTTGCCTTGTCGTGCCATTTCTCTACGGCTGTCGATAATTTTTCTTCTCCTGCTGTTAAACAGAAATCTAAAATAGTAGTTGTCCCACCAAAAGCCGCTGCAATGGTGCCTGATTTCCAATCATCATCCGTCACCGTGTTATTGAATGGCATGTCTAAATGCGTATGGGGATCAATGCCACCAGGCAATACGTACTTGCCTGTAGCATCAATTATTTCAGCGCCAGCATCCGTTAAATTTTGTCCAATTTGAACAATTTTACCGTTCTCAATTAAAATATCTGCCTCAAATACATCAGCAGCAGTTGCTACTCGTCCACCTTTAATAATTTTTTTCACTATGCCTCTCACCCTTCATCACAAAATTAGAGAATGCTTGATAGTTAATGCAGTGTATATGTTTCGCCCATACTAAACTTCGTTTGTAGCGTTAACACCGTTTCCAATAAAATATCTGCGCCCTTTGCACAATCTTCAAAGGCTGTTTCCTCTTCTTCACAATGACTCTTGCCTTGAATGCTTGGAACAAAAATCATCGCGGAAGGAACCATACTTGCCATATACTGTGCATCATGCCCAGCGCCACTAAACATACGATGAGATGAATAGCCAAAGCTTTGACAAGCTCTTTCTACTTCATTGCAAATCGCACTATCAAAATACACGGTATCTCTGCCCCATAACTTGACAGGCTGAATATGGCATCCGCCCGCTGTCTCAGGAAGCGCGTTGAGAATATCCTCAACCTGTTGCATGACCTCTGGCTTTTGATGACGTGAATCAATTGTAAATGTCACCTTATTTGGGATAACGGTATGAATATTCGGGGAAACATTCATACGACCAAAAGTAAAAACAAGTTGTTCGTCAATTTTTCCTAATTGTTCATATAGCTCTTTAATGATGGTTGATGCCACAATCATTGGGTCTTTACGCATTGACATTGGGGTTGTACCTGCATGGTTTGATTGCCCACTAATTGTAATTTCATAGCAGACCATGCCTAGCACACCTTCAACCACACCAATTTCCTGCTGTTTTGCTTCTAATACTGGCCCTTGTTCAATATGCAATTCGATATAAGCAAGTGCCTCCTTCAGACGATTGGTTTGCTCTCCCTCATAGCCACTTGCTTGTAAAGCTTGTTGAAAACGAATGCCGTTTTTATCCGTAGATTGGAGCATTTTTTCTTTGTCAAATTTTGAGGTAATGACGCCTGAACTCATCATGGCTGGATCAAAACGTGCCCCTTCTTCATTCGTGAAATTGATAATCGTAAGAGGAATGTCCACTTCGATATCATTTTCCTTTATTGTTCGAATGGCCTCGATCGCTGTTAGTACACCTAACACACCATCAAATCTTCCACCTTTTTCTACTGAATCTAGATGGGAACCCATGACAATGGGTGGCACATTCTTTTTACCAGGAAGAGTGGCGTAAATGTTGCCCATATCGTCCACCTGAATATCCATTCCTAACGCTTTGCAACACTCACAAAAATAGTTTCTTGCTAATACATCCTCATTCGAAAGAGACAAACGTGTGACGCCACCATTTTCGGTGGCCCCAAATTGACTAAATTGTTCAATTAACTCTTGCAATCGTCTACTATTACATTTATACATATGCAAGTCCTCTCTTTCACAGTAGTTAATAAACATTCTAAAATAGATAAAATTTGTGAGATATGGATAGTAAACTAAAAAAATATGTGCAACTGCACATCATATATGGTAAGTTATGTTCATAATTAAGGGGGGAACGTATGGGGACGATTCGTAAAATTGTAGAGGGAGTTCATTTCCCAATGCTCACATTAGTCGCTGGACATAGTGGTACGTATCGCAGAGTTACTGGTATTAATGTTGTGGAAAGCAGTGATTTAATCATGTTTTGTAGACCCAATGAATTAGTCGTCACAACAGGTATTAATTTAGATGCGCAGCAAGACTCCTTGGAACATCTTGTCAAACAGGCATACACAAAAAAAGTAGCTGGCTTTATCATTAATACAGGACCATTCATTCCTAGCATTCCAGAAGCCGTCATCTCTTTTGCCAATCAACATGATTTCCCAATTTTTCAAATGCCATGGAATTATCGCATTGCTGATCTATTAAAAACTACCTTTCAATTTATTGCCAATCACCATCAAGAGCTTTCTATCGAAGAAAAGGTTCTTTTCAATCTACTATTTCATTACAAACAAAACACTAACACAATGAAAGATCAACTAGCACAGCTAGGATTTCCTCAAGGAAGAGAATTAGCGATCATAACTTGTACAACCATTGGCTCCAAAGCAGCTATTGACCGTTATGAGGTCATGATCCAATTCGCTTTTCAAAATCGCTATCAACGCTTCTTAAAATTAAAGCATAAAAATCACCTCATCTTTTTAATTGATAAAGCACAAATCAATACACCTAATATACCCTTCTCAAAAGTTGTGGAAGAAATCTATGAAAAAATCACGCTAAAAAATGGTTACTTGGATATTATTATTGGTAAAGGTAACTTTCATAAAGAGCTAGAAAATGTTCGCCAAAGCTATGATGAGTCCTTAACCGTCATCCATTTAGCACAGCTTCATAACAATCGTTATTTGTATAAATACAAAGAAATCGGTGCCTATAAAATATTGATGGCTGTGAAAAATCAGCCCCTAATGAAATCGTTTAGTCAGGATATTTTAGGACAACTTTACCGCTATGATGAACTACATGGGACAGACTATGTACCTTTTTTACGTATTTTTGTTGAGGAAAATGGCAGTACAAGCAGGATTAGTGAACGTCAATTTATACATCGAAACACCGTCCTCTATAAAATTAAGAAAATTGAAATGCTATTAGATATGGACTTAAGCAATCCCTTTACGAAGACTAATTTGTATATTGCCTTTTTAATTGAGGATGTCTTAATGCATCAATAGCCTGTCACAACATTAAATTAACTGAATTATCTTTCTCATTAAATACTCCTTCTAAAATTCTTGAAGCATACATATAAAGTACAAATGGGGGCGACTGCGCATTTTTGTTGTCCACATCTGAGGAAAACATATGCATGCTAATCAACTACCTGTTTAGAAGGAGTGAAGCTTCGTGACAAATGTAACAAGTCCCAATTGGCAAGTAAAAGATGAACAATTCGTATGGCATTCTATGAAGCCCTACAATCCAAATGCAACAATGATCGTCCAATCCTCTAAAGGGGCATGGATTACTGACATTGAAGGCAAGCGCTATTTAGATGCAATGGCAGGTTTATGGTGTGTAAACGTTGGCTATGGACGTGAGGAGATTGCCAAAGCTGCCTATGAGCAATTACTAGAAAATACGTATACCCCATTATCTGTTGGGCATATCCCTGCTATTCAATTAAGTGAAAAAATTAATGAGCTTTTAGGGGATGATTATGTCGTCTTCTTCTCCAATAGTGGCTCCGAGGCAAATGAGGCAGCCTTCAAAATAGCTAGACAATATCATCAACAAAAAGGTCACGTCAATCGAACGAAAATTATTTCTCGTTACCGGGCCTATCATGGTAGCTCGATGGGTGCGCTTGCAGCAACTGGACAAGCTCAACGAAAGTATAAATATGAGCCACTGGCACCAGGTTTTTTACATGTCACTCCACCTGACGCTTATCGTGCCAATGAAGACCATATTCAAAGTAAGGACCCTTGTGCATTACCATCCGTCCAAGCAATCGATCATGTCATGACTTGGGAAATGTCAGATTCCATAGCAGCAGTCATTATGGAGCCTATTATTACTGGCGGTGGTGTAATTATGCCCCACGACAGCTACTTACAGGGAGTTAAAGCTGTTTGTGAGAAGCATGGCGCACTACTCATTGTCGATGAAGTCATTTGTGGTTTTGGTCGTACAGGCAAAGCTTTTGGATTCCAAAACTACGGCATCCAGCCTGATATTGTGACTATGGCGAAAGGCTTAACCAGCGCTTATATGCCACTGTCTGCTACAGCTGTTCGTCGTGAAATTTATGAGGCGTTTGCTGGAACTGAGGAATATGACTTTTTCCGTCATGTCAACACATTCGGTGGATCACCAGCAGCATGTGCCGTCGCATTAAAAAATATTGAAATAATGGAAAAGGAAAATTTATTTGCCCACTCGGCTGCACTAGGTGCTACATTACTCACTACATTACAGGAGCAATTAAAGGAGCACCCGAATGTTGGGGATATTCGTGGGAAAGGCTTATTAATTGGCGTAGAGCTAGTACAAGATAAAGATAGCAAAACACCCCTCGACATGACACTTGTGAACAAAGTGATCACACAATGTAAGGAACAAGGGTTACTCATTGGGAAAAATGGGGTAACCGTGGCAGGTTTCAATAATGTGTTAACCTTATCTCCTCCTCTGATTATTTCCTCAGACGAGACGAATTTCATTGTTGAAAAATTTGTACAAGCCTTACATTCTATTAAACTGTAGGAGGAATAGCTAGATGGTAACAAATACAGACATACAGGATTTAGGTCATTTTATCAATGGACAAACAGTTCTAGGGAAAAGCGGTCAGTTTTCAGATGTTTACAATCCAAGCACAGGTACTGTCATTGCTCGTGTACCTTTAGCAACAAAACAAGAGGTACAGGAAGCGATTGCTGCTGCCCAAGCGGCTTTTCCTGCTTGGCGTGCCTTATCAGTTGGTAAACGAGCTGAAATTATCCTTAGATTCCGCCAACTCATAACAGAAAATATCGATGAACTAATTGATATGATTTGTACAGAGAGTGGCAAAACGATTGAGGATGCCAAGGGCGAAATTACTCGCGGTTTAGAATCTGTTGATTTAGCTATCAATGCCCCCCATTTACTTAAAGGAGAGTATTCGGTGAATGTTGGTGGTCATATCAATGCCTATTCTCTGAAAGAACCATTAGGCATTGTAGCGGCTATTTCACCATTTAATTTCCCTGTCATGGTACCGCTAGCAATTACAAGTATGGCGGTGGCTGTAGGAAACTGTGTGATTCTGAAGCCGTCAGAGCGGGTTCCTTGCTCAGCATTATTTTTATCAGAGCTGTGGAAAGAGGCAGGCTTACCAGATGGGGTTTGGACTGTTATTAATGGAGACAAAGATGCTGTTAATGAGCTGTTATGCCATCCTGCCATTGAAGCGATTTCCTTTGTAGGCTCTACGCCAGTTGCAGAAGCCATTTATGCTACAGCCTCTAAACATGGGAAGCGTGTCACAGCACTTGGGGGAGGTAAAAATAATATGGTGGTTATGCCAGATGCTGACTTAGAGCATGTAGCAAATGCCTTTTTAGGGGCTGCATATGGAGCTGCCTCCCAGCGTTGTATGGCACTGTCAACCATTATTCCTGTTGGGGAGGATACAGCCAATAAATTAGTGGGTATTCTTGCCGATAAAATTGCCAAATTAAAAGTGGGTCCCTATACAGATGCAGAAGTTGATTTTGGACCAGTCATTACTCAGCAATCAAAGGATGCCATCATTGGCTATATCGATCGTAGCCTAGAAGAAGGCGCAACATTGGTCTGCGATGGGCGAAATCCGGAAATTTCCAAACAATCGAACGGTTTCTATCTTGGACCTACATTACTCGATCATGTAAAGCCTGGAATGGAAATTTATGAACAAGAGGTTTTTGGACCTGCACGTAATGTCGTCCGCGTGGCATCATTAGAGGAAGCTATAGCCCTTATTAATGCCCATGAATTAGGAAATGGTGTAACCATCTTTACGAACAATGGTGCAGCAGCTCGAAAGTTTACCACTGAAATTGAAGTAGGTATGGTAGGTGTCAATGTACCCATTCCTATTCCAGTAGGCTATCATAACTTTGGTGGCTGGAAACGATCAAGATTTGGTGAGGGGCATATGTTTGGACCTGACCAAGTTCGTTTCTTCACAAAAGCGAAAACCATTTCAGAAAAATGGGTAGAACAAGGAAATGACATTACCTCTTCCTTTGCATTTCCAAGTAATCAGGACTAATCCTAAAAAAATAAATATTCGCGTAGTCAATAGCTACGCGAATATTTTGAAAAACTGACGCGACAACATGGTCACTAGTTTTTACAGTTTAACTATTTGTTCTCTTTTTTCTCTTCCGTTTTTCTTACTTCTGAGAAATCTGTTTCTTCTCCAGCCTCCATGCCATAGCTAGGATTTCTATCCATACGAGTAAATGTATCTACATCATCCTCGTCTTCAAATCGCTTTACAAGAATTGGAATCGAAATTAGCCCAGCAAGACCAACGAGTGCATAAACCCAACGAGATAAGACCGCCGTTTGTCCACCAAATAAATAAGCCACTAAATCAAATCTAAAGAATCCAATGAGTCCCCAGTTGATTGCACCTATAATAACTAGTACTAAGGCGATTCTATAAAGCACGCTCATGTGTACACCTCCTTTATTTTCAATACTCCAAGCTATATTTCTTAGCAGGGAGGTGTCATAAGAAGCGATAAAATGACAAAGACTAGTCATTACAACCGCCATTTTGACGGTCTTATTTTTTGCAATAACCTCTTTTTTATACTGTGTACAAATAGCGAAATGACGTACTCTGATGAATGGGGTTACTTGGATAAATTTTTATGTGTCTGCTCATGCTGAAGCAGCCATTCTTTGCGCCACATCCCGCCTCCATAACCTGTCAGCGTTCCATTGGAGCCGATAATTCGATGACATGGCACAACAATGCTGATATTATTTTTACCATTCGCACTACCAACAGCCCTTACAGCTTTTTCATTGTTAATAGCAATGGCGATATCCTTGTATGAAGCCGTTTCACCAAATCCTACACTCGGTAAAACATGCCAAACAGCTTGTTGAAAATCTGTACCTCGAAAAACATAAGGAAATGAAAACTCCTGACGATCACCTAGAAAATACTCATGCAATTGCTTAACACATTCCAGTAAAACTTCAGGTGTGTCTTGCTGAGGAGCATTTACGATCTGCTCTCGCTCTGCAAAGTTAATGGCATCAATTGCTGTATCACTTCCCTCAACTTCTATAATCCCAATTGGTGATGAATAATCTAATTTATACCGTTTCATACAGTGACCTCCATAAATAAAAGGTGGCATAAGCTTGCCAGCCTTGCCAATGTTCCGCATAGTTCTTTAATTCTTCAATTGTTGGTTTTCGTTCTAATGCTAGTTGTATTTTTAAAGCATTATGTAGACCTACATCTGCTATAGGAAATGCTGTCGGTTGTTGCAGACATTTCATAAGCACATAATCTGCTGTCCATGCACCAATTCCTCGAATGTCCATTAATCGTTTTTTCATGGCTTCGTAGTCCTCTTGTTGCCACAGCAAATTTTTTGTCAATTGTCCGCTTACGATAATTTTGGCAATATCAATAATGTATTCTGATTTCCTCCGTGTAAATTGGAGGTGGATCAAATCATCTACCTCAATAACGGCTATTCTCTCTGGCGTTGGAAACAGCCAGTAGCTTTGCCCCTCAAAGTAAACATATTCTCCAAAATGCTCGACAAATCTCTTTTTTAACATATAGGCAAAAGTTAAATTTATTTGTTGACCAATAATTGCCCAAACCAATGCTTCAAATAAATCAGGAATCCCGATTAACCGTAATCCGTTATATTTCTTCACAAGTGGCTTTAGGATTTGATCGTTTTCAGCCATCTGGTAATACCCCTGCAAATCCTTTGTTAAATCAAACCACTCTGCGATATATTGTGCGATGATCGCCTGTTCATGGCTAGCTGGCTGTTTCATTGGAAATATTACTATTATTTTATGTGCTTGTTCAGTTATTTCACATAAAATAAATTGTTCATCAATCTTCAATAATTTGTAGAGCACATCATCCTTTATATGGTGAAGTATTTCATGATGTGAGCGCTTTAAGAACTGCAAACACTCTCTATAATTAAATGCCTGTGGTAACTCGATAACTAAATAGCCAACATCGTTTGTCCATTTCATATCATGTCCCCCTGCAACGATAGGTTACGGTATTCTGTAGGCGAACAATTTTTCAGCCGTCGAAAAACTTTATAAAAATTAGATGGGCTTTGAAAGCCAGCTTCATAACATATTTCTAAATTTGTAAAGTCGGTATGTTTTAATAGATGGGCAGCCTTATCAATTCTGATTTTCTCTAAATACGTTCGAGGCGTCTCAGCAGTCTCTTGTTTAAATAGTCGTTCAAGGTGAAAGGGACTGAGGCCAACATGCTCCGCCATCTCCTGTAAAGTCACTTTTTGTTTATATTCCTTCATAATAAAAGTCGTGACATTTTTTATCAATTGCGTGTGTGGAGAATGTTCGATTTCAGGCTGACATCGTTTACATGCCCGATAGCCAGCCGCCTCTACCTTTTGGATATCTTCATAAAATTCAACATTCATCTTTTTCGGCTTTCTGGATTTACAGGAAGGACGGCAATAAATCTTAGTAGTTTTAACCGCTGTATAAAAAAGCCCATCATAGGTTTGATCACATGTTATAATCTTTTCCCACTTTTCCTCAAAAGATAAATTGATATTGATTGCATTGTCCACGATTATCTCACCTCATTCCCATCGACTATATATATAACGCAGAAGAATCTTGGTCTTTTAATAATTGTGTAGCATACTGTGTTAAATGCGCAATTATTTTATCTGAAAGTGCATTTCCAAAGCTAAAGCGTTTCACCCCTAATTCTTTTAGTAGCTTGACATTCGTTAAATTAGGTAAAGAAAGAAGATTAATGGGCGCATTTATATTACGAGTCATCGCGCTGATTTCATTGGCATCTGTTAAGCCTGGGATAAATATACCACTTGCTCCGCTCTCAATATAAGCTTTTGATCTTGTTATTGTTTCTTCAAATGGTTGCTCTAATTGAAAATACGTATCTGTTCGAGCATTAATAAAGAAATCTTTATAGCCATGATTATCTAATTCTTTCCTCATGTTTGTTAATAAATAACAGTGTTCAATTATGCTCCTTAAGCCTGTTTGATGTTTAAGGGAATCTTCAATGTTAATCCCTGCTACTCCCACATCTGCCGTTCTCAAAACATTGTCGATAATACTTTGTTCATCATGACCATACCCCGCTTCTATATCTGCTGATACGGGAATCTTGACTTGCTCTGTAATGGATTGAATAATTGTTAGATGTCGTTGAAAATCGATTTGTTCACCGTCTGCATAGCCAAGTGAGTTCGCGATTCCCCAGCTTGTTGTGCCGATTGCTTGAAAGCCTGCCTTTTCTAATGTTAATGCTGATAAAACATCCCAAGCATTCCCAATAAATAATAGCTCTTGTGAAAAATGTAAATCATAGAATTGCTTAATTTTTGACATAATATAAGCCTCCATATGGTTTGTTAGACCTTATATTATCAGGAACTATCCTTTTATTTCGTCCTCAATCTTGCTGTTATGGTCTATAATAATGTTTTAGCAAATATCTTGTAATAGGCTATTCGATTGTTTACATATAATCTAGTAACTATAGAATAGGAGCTATGACCCTTACATGGAAAATACAATAGTCAGAAGAATAAATTTATTCACACTTATTATCCTAGTTATGTTCGCTCTCATCCCCCCCTGTTAGCGCAATAGCCCAACAGATAAGCTGCTAGATCCTATTGTGTTAGGACAGCATTTAATTCCAAAATGGTCTCCATCGAAGATATATTGAGTGATGTCCATGATCATTCTTTTGTGGCTAGTAATCAATCGTATTATAATGAAAGAAGATAATTGAAATTGTTATGCTATAATAAGTTTAAATTAGCTACAATAAGGTAAATATATACATTTAATTAATGCCAAGGTATGTTTACAAACCTATTGAATAATCGCAAAAGTTATGATGCCAAACAAGCAACGGCAATCACTATGAACTATATTACAGAAATCGTTCGTAATGCTAATCTTTTTGATGAGCAAACTAAAAACAAGCAACGAGAATCATACTAGTAAGATAACATTGCTATTCTTTAATGGCTTCAACAATACGTAAAAACCCCTTCTAGCAATGCTAAAAGGGGTTTCTGCTATTTTTGCCAATGATTTAGTTCCTTTAACAATTCGGGTAGCTGCAATTTCTTTACATCGATAGGTGGTAATGCCTTAATAAACTCTTTCCCATATGACTTACTAGTAATTCGTCGGTCTAGGACAATAAAAGCTCCTTTATCCTGCGAAGAACGTATTAATCGACCAAAGCCTTGCTTAAACCTCATGATCGCTTCTGGTAAGGAAAGCTCCGTAAAGGAATTGCGGCCTAGAGTAGTTAGATGCTTTGCCCTCGCCTTAAAAACAGGCTCTTCTGGTGAAGAAAATGGTAATCGTACGACAATAACAGAGGCAAGTGCATCTCCTGGAACATCTACCCCCTCCCAAAAACTGTTTGTGCCAAATAGAACGGCATGACTAAATTTTTGGAAGGATTTTAGAATGCGCATACGGCTACCGCCTGTAACACCTTGTGCAAATAGCATGTAATCATCTAATAGTTCACTATCTTGGATAAGCTCAACTGTTTTTCGTAGCATATCCTGTGCTGTAAAGAGTACAAAGCAACGCCCTTCTGTCATTCGAACAGTCCGCGTAATTGCATGGGCAACAGCCTCAATGTATTCTTCTTGGCTGACATGCTGAATATCTGGCATATCGGTGACGATAAATGCCTTAGCCCCAGCATAGTAGGCTGGTGGAGCTTGTAGTTTCAAGACTTCAACATTATCAGAAATGCCTAGCTGGCGTGTAACAAAGCGCTCATTGCCTGGTACCGTTAATGTGCCTGATGTCCAAACAATACTCGCTTGCTGACGTAAAGGTGCTAATACTTTTTCAATTATCGGCGTCACATTGACAGGCTTCTTAAAAACATGGAGACTGCCAGGGACACTCCGTACATCAAATTCTAACCAAACAGAATTGCCTTCCTGTGGTGACAGAAAAATATCGTCCCATTCAGCAATTTTTATCTTCACTTCTCGAATCCAATATTGCCATTCAGATAATACATATTGATCGTTTTTATCTAGCTGCTCAATCGCATTTTCGAACGACTGTGTAATGCTAGTAGCGAGATCCAGCCATTGCTGGGTTAGTTTGCTTACTTGTGCAAACGTTTCTTTCGCAAATGAAACATCCTCTAAAAACAAGGTGCATTTACTACCTGCTTGTTTCCCTTTCATTTGCTGTTGCAATTTTTGAATAGTTCTCTGGATTGTTTCATCAAATGTCCGCTGCAAACGTATGAATTGTGCATCAAGATGCTGTAAATTTTGCATGGCTACTCGCTGTTTTCTCTTCGCTGCCTGGCAAAACTGTTGAAATAAAGCCGTGTCCTCCATCGTACCAATTTGTCCAAAAATATACTTCCATTGTGTATAGGAGAAGACTACTTCATCCTGCTGCATAGCTGCCTGAATAAATTGATGCGCCTCGTCAATAATCCAGCCATCTATTTCTGTAAAAAGTGGTGTTTGACGCACTAAATCACTTAAAACCATGGCATGATTCGTTACAATACAGTCAGCAACTGCACTGTTCTTTAAAGCTTGCTCATAGAAATCAAAGCCCTTTGAAGGCTTGTCATTCGGTATTTTTCGGATTTTCTCTAAAAACAGTTGTCCGCCACCAGAAACATTGAGCTCGCTCAACACACCAGTCTCTGTTTTGGTCAACCACACAAGTATTTGTAAAATAGTAAATGTATCATCATAGGATTCATCAGCATATGCCATACATTGCTCAAAGCGATCGAGATCAATATAATGCTGCATTCCCTTCAGCACACACAAATTCACCTTTGTCCCAAGGATTTTTTCGATCTTTGGTAGCTCTTCTTCTACAAGCTGTTCTTGTAAATAGGAAGTATACGTACTGATGGCAATCTTTTTATTAACAGCACGGGCAAATAAGATGGCTGGAAGTAAATAGCCAGCAGTTTTACCAATACCCGTAGAAGCTTCAATCACGCACTCCTGTTGTTCATGTAATGCCCGCCAAATCGTGTCCATCATGTCAAATTGTGCAGGACGTTCCTCAAAATTTGGCAGTGCCTTTGACATTAAAGTTATTTTCTCATCTACTGATTGAGGGTAGGCAATCGTTTCTGTCACATGCTCATGCTTATTTCGGCCATTGCCAATCGCAAAATTACGGTAATAGTGTACATTTTCGCGGCCCGTCGTATGCTGGCGCTTAATTTGCAACGCCTCAAAAAAAAGCTGAGAAATATTTGATTTTAAGCGAAAGGAACGCTTATGCATCTGTTCAAGTGTAAGCTGTGGTAAACTTAGTAGCTCCTTCCAGCAATGCTTGAATAGCTCCGCTGTCGCGCGAGCATCGTCATCCGCTCGATGAGCATTTGCTAACTCAATATTTAAATCGGCCGCTAAATCCCCTAGCTTAAAACCAAGGGACATAGGGAACAAAATTTTAGCTAGCTCCACCGTATCCATTTTTTTACCTTGCCATTTCGGTAGTCCAGCACGTTTAAACTCTGCTTGTAAAAAGGATAAGTCAAAATCTGCATTATGTGCAACAAATACACAGTCAGCAAGTAGCTCATATATGTAATCCGCATGCGCTTCAAATGGGAAGGCATCCTTTACATCCTCATTCGTTATATGCGTTAAATCTTGAATGAAAGTGGGAATAGCTTTCCCTGGATTTATGAACTTCGTATAGGTACGCTCAATTTCCCAATCCTTCATAATAACAATGGCAATTTGAATCATCCGGTCCCCATTGGCTGGTGAATGACCAGTTGTCTCCAAATCTACAATTGCATATTTTTGACTTTCCATCATACATCTCAACTCACAGTTCACATTAGATAAGTTGAATTTTATCATATTATTGGCTCTGCGGCATCCTTTCTCCTCTTTGTTGAATCACCGCATCCATACAAAAAACGCAACCTTGGAGAAATCCCCTAAGGTTGCGTTGTGGAATCATTATGGAGTGCTTACTCAAACAACGTTAAGCTTATTGTTTTTTTGCTACATCAACAATACGACCCTCTGTTGTTGTTTTCACTTCTTTAAGTGATAGTAATTGCTCTTGAAGGTTTTCCCAATCAGATAAGCCTAAATCTGTAACACGACCTTCTTCATATGCTTTAGCAAACATATCTAGGCCATCTCCACCTTTAGCAGTATAGGCATTTGTAGCTACTGTGTAAGTTTTACCATCTTCAATAGCAACATATTTACCTGTTGCTTTATCTAAATATTCGATAGATACAACACGTGAGCCTACTTCTTTTGACGAATCATATTGTAATTTCGCTCCAGCAATGTGTAAGAAGCCACCATTTTCTTTAGGTGCATTTTTCAAGGACACTTCAAATGCTGCTTTTAGCTCAGCACCTGTTGTATCCATTAATGCTAATGTATTACCGAATGGTAATACTGTAATTACTTGACCAACTGTAATATTCCCAGCTGGAATTGCTTCTCGAATACCACCGCCATTTTGTAATGCCATTACAACCGTTTTATCAGTATATTTTTGTGCCTTTGCTAGCATACCGTCTGTAATGATATTACCTAGGGCTGTTTCATTACTACGCACACTTTCAAGACTTGTTTCACTTGCACGTGGGTTAGCTAAAGCTTCTTTTAATGTTACACCAATTTCTTTGTTGTTCACTTCATCTACTTTTGCTTTATAAGGTGCTAGTAATTTCACTAATGTTTCGTCTTCAGCTACCTTACCAAGGTCGATTAATTCGCCACCATATTCAGTAACTACACCATCTCCATCAAATGTTACATCAAGCGTACCTAAGTATTTTACATACTCATTGGCCTGTACAATTAATGTAGCATCCTTTGCTTCACCTACTGTATTTGTATCAACAACGAATGGTTCGTCTAATTTTGTATGATCATGTGCGCCAACAATGACATCAATGCCTGGTACATTTTTAGCAAGTAAAATATCATTATCAACATTCGGATTATCATTGTAGCCAATATGTGTTAAAGCGATAATTTTGTTGACACCCATTCCTTCAAAGGCTGCCACTGCTTTTTTCGCTTCCTCTATATAATTTGTAAATGTTACTTTATCAGGAGAAGCAATATCAGCCGTTTCCTCAGTCGTTAAGCCGAAAATACCTACTTTTTCTCCATCAATTTCTTTTACAATACCAGAATAAATTTTACCATTCTCAGGTTCACTTGAAATTAAATCAGTAAATAAGCCTGTGAATTTAGCATCTGCTGAGAAATCAGTATTAGCATCTACAAATGGGAATTTAGCCCCTTTAACAAAATCCGCTAATGCTTGATGACCTTCAGGAGAGGCACCTAAATCAAATTCATGGTTACCAAATACCATTGCATCAAAGCCAATTTCATTTAATAGCGCTAGATCTGCTTGTCCATGGAATTCATTGAAATATAATGTACCATTGAATGCATCGCCAGCATGTAATGTTAAAACATTTTTCTTTGCTTCCCTTTGTTCTTTTACAGCTGTCGCCAATTTAGGTAATTCATTTGCACGAGCATGTGTATCATTCACATGTAAAATCGATAATGAGAATGCATCTTCTGGTGTTTCAGGAGTCTCTGGAGTTTCTGGGTTTGATTTTGTTAGAGCCTCTGCAATGAATGTTGCCAGTTGTCCACGTGTAACTTTTTCACTAGCCTCATGATTTTTTGCACTTTCTAGCTCTGGTAATGTTGGAATAGATGCTAAAATTTTTGCTAAATCACCATGAGTAATTGTTTGGTTTGGACGGAAAGTATTATCTCCATAGCCTGTAATGACATTTAATCCTACAAGGGCTGCAATTGAGCCATAATAAGGATTTGATGCACTAATATCCGTAAATTTTGGATCCTCTACTTCTTTTGTATCCAATTTTAATGCGCCTGCAATCATTTTTGCCGCTTGTCCACGTGTGACATTTGTATCTGGTTTGAATGTACCATCTGGGTAACCACTAATAATCCCTGCTGCATAAAGTGTAGAAATGCCTTCAAAATCTGCATGACTTTCCTTTACATCCGAAAAAGGACTTGCTGCTGATGCTGGTACTACCGCTACCGCTGTTACAGCCAATGCTGCTGCAGTTACTGTTAAAAATTTGTTACGTTTATTTTCCATGACAAATGATACCTCCACTAGTAAAATGATGTACTAACAACTAAATTCTACATAAATATGACGCAAAATACTAGAACATTTGTAAAATTATAATTATGTTAACTAGTTTAATAGTAATAAAAGCAAATTTTTGCCAGTAACTTTTGGTATAAACGTAATCGCAAAAAAGGAGGATAGGCTATACTTTGCCATCCTCCTCTCTAGTATTAATTGATACTATTACTGAATTCACATCACAGTTGCTTCTGGCTCGTGTGCGATCATTTCCTTAATTGTATTGCCCTCTCCCATGATGGCTACAGTTGGTTGATGATCTTTTGCCTCATGATTATCCACATACACATAGGAAATAATAATGACAATATCACCACGCTGCACAAGTCTTGCTGCTGCGCCATTAACACAAATGACACCTGATCCTCGTTCACCAGCTATAATATATGTTTCAAAACGAGCGCCATTATTGTTATTAACAACATGTACTTTTTCGTTTGCCAGCATACCTACTGCATCTAAAATATCTTCATCTATTGTTATGGAGCCTACATAGTTTAAATCTGCCTGTGTCACTGTTGCACGGTGGATTTTACTATTCATCATCATACGTAACATACTATAGTCCCTCTTTCACAGTAAAAATACAATTATCGATTAAACGTGTTTTACCTATATAAACAGCTGCTGCCAACAGAACTTGCTGAGTTGCAGTTGTCACTGGTGTTAAATCTGGATATGTTAATAATTCAATATAATCAATGCGGCCATGTGTTCTTGCATGAATATGAGCTTTTGCTTTTGCAAGTGCTTTATCAGCATCACCATTCGCCAAAAAGCTATCGCGAGCCAACTGTAATGCTTCATTGATCGCCGGAGCCTCTTGTCGCTCTGACTCACTTAAATAGACATTACGAGAAGATTTCGCTAAACCGTCCTCCTCGCGTACAATTGGGACAACACGCATTTCTAAAGGGAAATTAAAATCACGTACCATTGTCGCAATAATCGCAACCTGCTGTGCATCTTTTTGACCGAAATAAGCTCTTGTTGGCAGTGTTAAATGAAATAATTTAGAGACAACCTGTAAAACACCATCAAAATGACCAGGACGACTTGCACCACAAAGAATGGTAGCCTGCTCACCTGCATGTAGACGAATCCCTCCATCTTGAGGATACATTTCTTCCACACTTGGTGCGAACACAATATCAACGCCCACAGATTCAGCTAATGCAGTATCTCTAGGCAAATCACGAGGATAACTTTCAAAATCCTCATTTGGCCCAAATTGTGTTGGGTTGACAAATATACTCATCACAACGACATCATTTTCTACACGAGCTGTTTGTGCTAATGTTAAATGACCTTCATGTAAATAGCCCATTGTCGGAACAAGTCCAATCGTTTTTTGAGCATGCTTAGCTGCTTGAATTTCTGTGGCTAATGCCTGTATGGTCGTGATGACTTTCATCATTTAACGCCTCCATATAGCTGATCTAATGCTTCCTCTTTCATTGTGAAGAAATGCTTTGGAGCTGGGAAAGTACCCGCTTTCACTGCTTCTACGTAACCCATCATCCCCGCGCTTGCTTCTTTGCCCATATCAGCAAATTGTTGAACAAATTTCGGTACATGGTGCGAACCGTAGCTTAGCATGTCATGATACACCAGCACTTGTCCATCAGCCTCAATACCAGCGCCTATGCCAATGGTTGGAATAACAAGACTAGCTGAAACAATTTCTGTCAGCTGATGAGGGATACATTCCAACACGACTGCACATGCTCCAGCCGCTTCGCATTGTTTTGCTTCTTCAAGCAGTGTAGCAGCCTGTTCAGCTGTTTTTCCTTGTACCTTATAACCACCAAGCACTCCCGCTGATTGAGGCAACAACCCTAAGTGAGCTACTACTGGAATACCAGCTGACGTTAATTTACGAATGACAGGTATAACTTCACCAGCCCCCTCAACCTTTACAGCATCTGCTCCTGTTTGTTGCATCATCCCAATGGCTGTTTTGAGTGTCTCATTGACATCGCCATGATAAGAACCAAAGGGCATATCAACGACTATAAACGTATCCTTTGCCCCTCGTCTTACTGCTTTTGCATGATGAACCATATCCGCTACAGTTACAGGCATTGTAGAATCATAGCCAAGCACGACCATTCCAAGTGAATCCCCGACTAGTATCATCTCAACGCCAGCTTCTTCCGCGAATTTAGCAGCTGGATAATCATAGGCCGTCACCATCACGATTTTCTCGCCTGCTGCTTTCATCTTTAAAAAATCTGTTGTCGTTTTCATTTTGTAGTCCTCCTTTTTTAAAGGAAGAAAACAGAAAAACCCTTCTGGCCGAAAACAGACAGAAGGGTAGTGTGTCGTTCAATGATAAAAAGACCCCTGAAAGAGGCAATAGCTTACAAAATGAAAGCTATATTTGAACGTATCGTTTTCTTCCGTCCCTGTCTAAAAGATCAAGGCAGATATTTGATAGTATAGTCTATTGCGTTTTTGAAGGTGCCGTTCACAATGGATACTGCCCTTCGCACATACTATAACAGATTTTCCTATTAATCTTCAAATATTATTTTCTTACAATATCTTCGTCTAACAACATTGGAAAAAATTTTCTTTTAGAATTGACAATCAATGTTATACGTCATATACTATCCACATACTATATGCCATATAATATAAAATGAAGTATAGGTATTACATGTGAGGTGAAAAGATGACATTTCAGCTTGGTTCAGCTTTACTTGATGCTTGTGTACTGGCTATTGTTGAGAAAGAGGACGCCTACGGTTATTCTTTAACACAGCAGGTACAATCAGTCATGGAGATTTCAGAGTCTACACTGTATCCTGTATTACGCCGCTTACAAAAAGCGCATTACTTAACAACGTACGATCAGCCTTATCAAGGTAGAAATAGACGCTATTATCAAATTACAGAGCAAGGACGTATACGATTATTAGAGCTATTAAAAGAATGGAAAATGTATAAGGAAAAGGTTGATTGTGTACTTTTAGGAGGGAATTTAGATGGATAGAGCAAGCTATTTGAAACAGCTACGAGGAAAATTACGTCGGCTTCCTGCGCATGAGTTAGACGCTGCGCTTGCCTATTATGAAGAATACTTTGAGGAAGCTGGAGAGGAAAATGAGCATCAGGTCATTTCACAACTTGGCTCTCCTTCACATGTCGCTTCACAAATATTAGCTGATTTCGCATTAAAGGATTTAGAAACCTCCTCGGCAAAATCAACAAAAAAGAATATGTCTGCCATTTGGCTCATTATTCTAGCTATACTGTCTGCGCCCCTTTCATTGCCATTACTTGCAACAGCCATTGCACTCATTTTTTCATTTGGCGCAGTCATTATCAGCTTAATCTTTGCTATTGTCGCAACTGTTATTAGTATATTTGCTGGTGGCGTTGTGGCGATCATTTCAGGTTTCTTAATTTTAACAGAGCATTGGCCGACCGCACTGCTCTTTATGGGTGTCGGGTTAATCGTCACGGGTTTGGGAATCCTACTGTTCCCAGTTGTTGCTCGTGTTATCAAGAAAACCGTTGTTGTCTCTGTTGAAACACTCGGCCGACTATTTCACAAAATGACAAAGAAACGTAAAAAGGGGGACTTCTAAATGACGTCAAAAAATACCCTTATTGCCATGACAATGATTGCATTAGGCATTCTACTCGCATTGATTGGCTATTTTTCAGGGGGGCGCTGGCTGATTCTAAAAGATTCAGAGGGTCTCTATGTCCCAAGTAATACTAAATTAGTAAGTCAGTCTTATGCTTTAGATGCATTCACAAGTATTAATATCGTAAATGATTATGGAGATGTGGAGATTGTTGCAAGTGATAGTGACTATAAATTAGACACAATGGTCCTTGAGCAAGAAGATGTAACATATCATATTGATAACGGAACTTTAACCATTGAAACAATGGCAAAGAAAAAGGATGGTTTTCAATTTGGCTTTGGTAACCTCTCTTCCCCTTCAATCAAACTCTATGTCCCAAAAGATACAAAAATAGAGGCGATTGTGATAGAAAGTAATTTTGGCGATACAGCCATTCATGGGCTTCAGTATCAGCAGCTTAATCTCATCCAGGATTATGGGGATATTACTTTCAACAGCACGACGGGTGACAAAACAGAGATTAGGCAGTCCTTTGGTGATTTGACGCTTCAGCAACTTACTAGTAACGGCTTCACTATTGAGAGCGAGCATGGAGATATCGATATAGATGGCACATTAAATGGGCAAACAACCATTACCTCTAGTTTTGGCGATACAACGCTTCACTTACAAAACAAACAAAGTGATGTAGGCTATGCTCTCAAAACAGACTTCGGTGATGTGACCATTAATGATGAAGAACAAAGTGGCACCGTGACTCAGGTAACGAAGGATGAGCACCAACTGAATGTTTCCTTATCACATGGTGATATAGATGTGTCACTAAAATAAAGAATAGACAGTAAAAGAAGCTGCAAGTATAGGACATTACTTGCAGATTCTCATATTGTTGAAAAACAAAACCATTAATAGAATTTTTGTGAAAGGTGAAAATGGTTTCCGTTGCAGGCTACTTGCTTTCCTGTGGGCGAGCGCCGATCCCACGGGAGTCAAGTAGCCTTCCACTTCAACCTACAAAAGTGTTACCTTTTAGCAAAGGTTTTCAAATAAAGTGAAGGTGTTCACGACTCTTTATGAAGAGGTGCTGTTACGCATGACTTCCCCACATTGAAAATAAGAGTCTATCGATTCTCTAATAATACAAATAATGGATTATTTTGTTCGCTACGGCCAGTATGAAAGATAAAGCAAAGACACTTTTGCAGATTGGTTGATTGGAGTGGAGCCAGCGTCACTCCTAGGGGATTTAGCGTCACAGATGAGACCCTGGAGCGAACGTAAGTGAGTGAAGCGGCTCATCGGACGCCCCCTGGAAAGGATGCTGACGGAACGGAAATCAACCCCTCACCTTGCAAAGTTGCTTTTTCTACCGTTGACATCATCTTTTTGCAACAACATGAGAAGCTGCAAGTACAGGACATTACTTGCAGCTTCTTTTTTATAATATTTTGATATCTCCTGCATAGATCGTTCGAACCGTTCCATCGTCCTGTGTCAGTTGCAGAACACCATCGTCTGTAATGCCACTGGCAACCCCTTCAAAACGTTCGCGTATCGTCGTTACCTCTATACGTTGACCAATTGTACAAGACATTTGCTGCCATAGTGTCTTTAGACTCGCAAAACCTTCTTTAACGTATAGTTCTGTAAATTGTTCTAAATAGTGTAAGATAGAGGCCACAAGTGCTGCACGATTGATTTCTTCTCCAGCTTCTAATCGTAATGAAGTGGCAATATCCGCAATATCAGGTGAAAAGTCAGCTGCTGCTTGGTTCGCATTTATGCCAATTCCAACAAGTAAAGCTTGCACAAGATCCGCCTCTGCTTGCATCTCGGTTAAAATCCCCGTACATTTTTTGCCATTAATCAATAAATCATTGGGCCATTTAATCGCTGGCTCTACATCTTTATATAAGGTTTTAATGGCCATTGTGACAGCTACTGCCACCACAAGTGTATAGGATGAGGCCTGTTGGGGCGTAACATCTGGCCGAACGATAACGGTCATCCAAATACCTGTCCCATGTGCAGACTCCCAAGGACGAGCCATACGACCACGCCCCGCTGTTTGCTCCTCACCAATAATAATTGTACCGTGTGGAGCTCCTTCCTGTGCAAGCTTATGCGCAATTGTTTGTGTTGAATCAACTACATCGTAATAATGGATCTCACGTCCAAAATGCTCTGTCTTTAAAAAAAGCTTAATCTGTGTGGGGCTCAAGCTATTTGGTACACCTGTCAATACATACCCCTTTTTCTTAATTGTATCAAATGTATACCCTTCCTCTTGTAATGTTTGCATATGCTTCCAAACAGCGGTTCTTGAGACACCAAGAGAATCTGCTAATTCCTGACCTGAAACCGCTTCTCCATCAGCAGCCAATATTCTTTTTAAAATTTCGTCCTTCATGGAAATTGTCATCTTCACATCAATCCTTTAGTTAACTGTACTCTTGTTATGTAACTTATTTTGTCTTAATCATACTGTAAATTAACGTAAATGACCACCAACGATAGGAATTTAATGAAGCCGTCTCCCTTTTCGGGAGACGGCTTTCACCTATCATGTATTCGGCTTTAAGTAAGATCCTGCTGCTCCAGCCAGCTTTTAATCTGTTGTCGTTCATTTTGAAGTTCATGATGAAGAATGGCTGTCAGCAGATCCTCCAATGCGGCTTTTACCCACGGTCCACCCTTTTTGCCAGACCATTTCAGTAAATCAGCCCCATTCACCACTAATTCTTGCTTATGTTGAATCGGTAGCTTTGCCTGTAATTCTCGGATAGATTGTTGAGGTATCGAAGCGTCTAATTGGCGAAGTTGGGCAAAATATTGTGCAGCCTCTAGTTCTTGCTCTGTGTAGTAAAAATAATGGCGATTTGTCCAACCATCTTTTAAAGCGTCATAAGCGGTTAAAACGGAATTAATAAACGCCATTTCCTTATTCGATAATCGATAATCGCGCACTACCTCACGCCATGCTGCTCCTTGTAGTAAGGCAAAGTATGCCCAGCCAAGAAGGGCATCTTTTGTTTGGAAATTATGCCATTGAGCAGTTTGAAAATCACCTGTTAAATAGGCCGTTAATCCACTGTCCTCTAGTTTTTGTATACCCCCAAAAACTGTTTGTCCTACCCAAAGCTTATCAAGCTCTGCTTTAATGCGTTCTTTTGCAATAAAGCCCAAATCAGCAGCCCTTTGCTGGATGGCTGCGAATGTATTCGCCTCGATCGTAAAATCAAGCTGTGCAGAGAAGCGAATCGCTCGCAGCATCCTTAAAGCATCTTCTGCAAACCGTTTTTCTGCCTCTCCTACCGCTCGTATAACGCGCTTTTCAATATCTTGTTGTCCACCATAATAATCTACAAAAGAGCCATCACGACGCATGGCAATGGCGTTCATTGTAAAATCTCGGCGTTGTAAATCCTCTTTTAGAGATCGAACGAAATGGACATTTTGTGGTCTTCGATGATCTGTATATTCCCCATCTGTCCGATAAGTGGTCACTTCCACAGGTCCAGCGGGTACGATAACAAGTACCGTCCCATGCTGAATCCCAATATCTACAGTCTTCTGAAACACAGTTTTTACTTCTTCAGGCAAGGCATTTGTAGCCACATCTACATCATGGGCAGGACGATCGAGTAAAGCATCTCTTACAGCTCCACCAACAATAACTGCTTCAAATCCTGCCTGTTCTAATTGTTCAATGACTGAATAGGCTGCTTGCCATTCTTTATTGTTTTGCATGATTTCTTTCCGCAACCTTCTCGTACAGATTTTCATATTGTTCCACAATTTTGGATGAGTGGAATTTTTCACTTACTGCACGGATGGCCGCTTCTCGGAAGCGCAGTAATTGTTCTTCATCTTGCAGTAAATGGGTTGCATACGCCGCAACTGCCTCTGTATCCCCTAATTCCACGATATAGCCGTCTACACCATGCTCAATGACTTCTGGAATACCACCTACATTTGTTCCAATACAAGGTACACCACAAGCCATTGCCTCTAATAACACCAGTCCAAACGATTCTTGCTGTGATAATAATAGCTTAAGGTCACTAATCGCATACAGTTCAGCTAAGTTTTCTTGTTTCCCTAAAAATAAAACATCCTTCATATACGGACTTCCTTTTACTTGGTCCATGACACGATGCTTTTCTGGGCCATCACCTACTAATAAGAGCTTTGCTTTCATGTTGGCACGGATTTTCATAAAGGCGTCTACAATGTGTGGAAGGTTCTTTATTTTACGGAAGTTTGATACATGAATGAGGACTTTTTCATCTTCTTGAATACCAAATTGCTCTTTTAAGTTTCCTGAATTTCGTGGGAAGTATTCGCGTTCGTCCACAAAGTTATAAATTGTTTCAATTGGTTTTACTGTATCAATCAGTTCATAGGTTTGTTCTTTTAATGCCTGTGACACGGTTGTCACAATGTCAGATTTATCAATCCCATACTTAATGGCCTGTGAGAGCGTGGAATCTTGCCCAAGCACCGATATATCTGTGCCATGAAGGGTTGTAACGATGCCAATATCTCGGCCGCTCATTTCACGTGCTAGCACCGCACATACTGCATGTGGGATGGCATAATGCACATGTAGCACATCCAACTCTTCATCCTTGATGACGTCTGCCATTTTACTCGCTAATGCAATATCGTATGGAGAATATTGAAATACTGAATAATTATTAACTTCGACTTCATGGAAAAAGACGGTTGGATAAATTTTATTCAATCGAAATGGTACGCTTGAGGTGATGAAATGAATTTCATGTCCTCTTTCTGCAAGCATTTTGCCTAATTCTGTTGCAATGACACCAGAGCCACCAACTGTAGGATAACAGGTAATGCCTATTTTTAGCTTTTTCATTCGATGATCATCCTTTCTGAATCACGTCTTTTGTTAATTGCGTCTTTCTTGTATCAGTCTCCAATCCACAAAGCCTTCCTGTAGGCCTTTTAGTAATATTTCTGCTGTTCCCATATTTGTTGCCAGTGGCACTTGGTAAACATCACAAAGACGGATTAGTGCAGAAACATCTGGCTCATGTGGTTGTGCTGTTAAAGGATCACGGAAAAATATCACCATGTCCATATCATTATTGGCAATCATTGCGCCAATTTGTTGATCGCCACCAAGTGGCCCTGAACGAAAACGTGTAACTTCCAAACCAGTAGCTTCGATGACACGTTGTCCTGTTGTGCCTGTAGCATATAGTGTGTGTTCTTTTAAAATATTTTGGTAAGCAATAGCAAACTGTACTAAATTATCTTTTTTACGATCATGTGCAATCAATGCGATTTTCATATAGCTTCCATCCCAATCTTTAGATGATGTTTTCTAAACCATAAACAAGCTGATCCATTTTCATAACCTCTTCTATGCAAAATGCAACACCCGACATAAAAGAATTACGGTTTAATGAATCATGGCGAATCGTTAGTAGCTGCCCATCCCCTCCAAATAATACTTGCTGGTGTGCCACTAAACCAGGTAAACGTACGGAGTGAATGCGCATACCGTCAAAATCTCCACCTCTTGCACCTTTAATGGTTTCTTGCTCTTCTAGATGTCCTTGTGCCTTTGGCGTACGGACCTCTTGTATTAACTGTGCCGTTTTCACCGCTGTCCCAGATGGTGCATCAAGCTTCTGATCATGGTGCATTTCTATAATCTCTACATCTGGTAAGTATTTGGCTGCTTCTTTTGCAAACTTCATCATTAGGATAGCACCAATCGCAAAGTTTGGTGCAATAATGCAACCTAACTCTTTTTCTTTGGCCATGGCTGATAATTCCTCTAGTTGTGCATCTGTAAATCCTGTTGTACCAATTACAGGTCGTACATTTAAATTCAGTGCTTCCTTTGTATGTTTGTAGACTGCATGTGGATTAGTTAAATCCACTAATACATCTGGTGCAGTTGCTTCTACAAGATCATGCATTTCTGTAAATATAGGCACTGTATAGCTTGCTGGAAACATATCTAAATCAGCTAAAGTTTTTCCTACTTCCTTATAATCTAGTACAGCTACTAATTCCATTTTGTCATGTTTCATGACCGTATGTACAGCCTCAGCTCCCATTTTTCCTCTTGCTCCCGCAATTGCTACACGAATCGACATCATTCTTCATCCTTTCTAGTCCAGCGATCCTTATCTCTAGTTTCAAATTTATGTATGACGCGTAAAAGTGCTTCATCTAGTTTAATACCTTGGGCATTTGCAAAACAGACTAGTACAAAGAAAAAGTCTCCTAATTCCTCTTCAATACTGTTTATATCCTCTGTACTCTTTTTCTTTTTCTGTCCATAGACATCCTGAACTTCGCGTGAAAGTTCGCCTAATTCTTCTGTTAGACGTGCAAGTAATTCAAATGGTGGAAAATAGCCTTCTTTAAATTGTCCTATATAGTCATCGACACGCTGTTGTAAAGCTTGCATTGTTAGTTGATCTGCCATAAAAATCACACTCCTATTTACCATCGTATAAAATTTACACCATTGTTGTCAAAACCAATAAAATGTCAGATAATAGATAACACTACTTCATTTGTTTGGAACTACAGGAGGTCAAATGCTAAAACAGATTAAAATACGTAATATTATCGCGATTATGCTCGGAGCAGCAGTTTTCAGCTTCGGCTTTGTTCACTTCAACATCCAAAATCAACTGGGTGAAGGTGGACTAAGTGGGATTACACTCATACTATATTTTACATTAGGATGGGACCCCGCCTTAATGAACCTGTTATTAAATATTCCCATGTTTATCATAGGTTATCGATTACTTGGAAAAAAATCATTTGTCTATACGCTTGTCGGCACTTTATCCGTATCTCTTTTTCTAAAGATTTTCCAAAAATATCAATTTACCATCCATTTAGAGGATGACATGTTACTTGTAGCACTTTTTGCTGGTGTCTTTGTTGGATTGGGACTTGGGATTGTCTTTCGTTTCGGTGGCACTACAGGTGGTGTCGATATTTTGGCACGACTAGGGCATAAATATTTTGGCTGGAGTATGGGGAAAACCATGTTTGTCTTCGATGCCATCGTCATCATTCTTTCTTGGCTGACGTTCTTGGATGCTCGTTCCATGATGTATACATTAGTAGCCGTATTTGTTGGAGCCCGTGTCATTGACTTTGTACAAGAAGGTGCTTATGCGGCTCGTGGTGCGCTTATCATATCAGAAAAGTCTGGAGACATTGCTGAAACAATCGCTCTTCGAATGGAGCGTGGTATCACCATTTTAGAAGGACATGGTCATTTTACGAAACAACCTAAAGAGGTGATTTATTGTGTAATTGGCCGCAATGAAGTTGTACGGTTAAAATCTATTGTGCATGAAGTTGATCCGCACGCATTTGTTTCCATCATTGAAGTACGAGATGTGGCAGGAGAAGGCTTCACACTAGACGATCAAAAGCAGCCCCTTCATTAAGCATACGAAGATAAAAAACTTGCTATAGTGGTGTACCACTATAACAAGTTTTTTTCTTAGTCGTCGCTACGCATATTGGTAAAAATTAAAATTAAACGCAATAACTCTAGTACAGCTACCGCTGCCGCTGCTACATATGTTAATGCTGCAGCACTTAATACTTTTCGTGCTGGGCGTTCTTCTTCATTTGTAATAATGCCAAGTGAATTCATTTGAACTAATGCTCGCTTTGAGGCATCAAACTCCACCGGAAGTGTCACTAATTGGAAAACAACACCTGCTGCTAATAATATGATACCTAATAGCAAGAAATTCGTACTACTCGCAAAAATACCAATCATGACAAAAATCCAAGACGCATTTGAAGAAATATTTGCCACTGGGACTAGCTTACTACGTAATGTAAGCATGGAATAAGCTTCTTTATGTTGGATGGCGTGACCTACCTCATGGGCAGCAACCGCAGCACCTGCAACACTTGCTTCATAAAAGTTACTTTCTGATAAAGCCACAGTTTTGGTTGCCGGATTATAATGATCAGACAACACACCTTGTGTTGGCACAACTCGTACATCATATAAGCCGTTTGCATCTAAAATCGCACGCGCTACCTCTGCACCAGTTTGCCCCTTCATTGTACGTTGCTTTGCAAATTTATTATACGTACCCTTTACCTTCATTTGAGCATAAAGTGGAAGCAGCATAATAATCACAAAATAAACAATATACATGCTCGTTGACAATTTTCTAACCCCTTTCTACCTCGATACTATAATTCTATAATTTATACCCTAATTCGGCAAATATTTGCGCCACCTAATTGAGAAAATGGCAAGTAAAATACATGCAATTGATAACCAGAATGTAAAGTAACCAATATAGTTTGTGTAATTGGCTAAATCTCGATACATAGGCATTTGCCCAAATACATAGTCAATGACATCATTATGCAATGTCCAAACAGCAGCTATTACAACATGCCAATAAGTGAAGACATATTTCTTCATATATAGTACAGCTTGTACGGCCATGGCAAAATGTGAACCAACTAACATCCACCCCTGCCAGCCAATAGAACCTGTTTCAATTAATGTCCAAATATTCATCACATCTGCCCATAAGCCATATTTCACCAACGTAACAAGGGCAAGTACTTCCATCAGTGGCCAGCTTTTCCCCATAATCCAAGCTATTAACACAAAACAAAAGAATAAACTGGCTGTCGGGCTATCTGGAACAAAAATATAAAAAATAGGCTCTGTGATAGCAAGCTGCCACCCATACCAATAATAGCCATAAATTGTACCTAGTAGATTAACAATTAGTAGTGCAATCAAGAATGATTTATGGGTCAGAAGGTACCAAATATTTGCTCTTGTTAGTTGCATGATGTTAACTCCTTCCGATAAAAACAATCCATTATTTATGTATGGTCTGAAATTCTAGAGTTTTACTCTACCTTTCAATTGTATCTCACCATCAATATGTGTTATTTTATTGTTTTAATTCGCTTACTTGTTTCAGGAATACATGTTTTTTCGACATCTTTCGCTAAAAATCCTTTATACAAGGGAACCTTTTTGTATGGCTTCCAGTCCCAATAGTATAACAAGGTAGAAAAAAAAGAGCCAGTTTCCTGACTCTTTTACTACTACTCTGCTTTTAAGCTTTCGATGAATTCAGCAAGTTTTTGAAGATCTTCATCTGAACCTGTCCATAATCCTGGTGGCATGTTACCGCGACCATTATGAGCAATGTCCTTAATCTCATCAGCTGTTAAACCTGTGTTCATTAGAGACGGCGCACCTGCTCCACCTTCTAAGCCTTCACCGTGACATGTAATACATGCAGAACCAGCGTATAGTTTATAACCTTCCGATTCTTTATCGAATTCAACTGTTTCTACGATTGCACCCATAGCTTTTTGAGCTTCCCAGTCATGGTTAACAACTGACTCCCAAGTTAGGTAGAACATAGCAGCTAAAGTTAATAACATAAACGCTGTTGGCAATGGACGTTTAGATGGACGACGTTCTGGACCCTTGTCTAAAAATGGCATTAATAATAGCGCTCCAAATGCAAGACCTGGAATTACAATAGCTCCGATTACATTGTATGGACCAGAAGCAAATGAGTATTTTAAAAGTTGATACATAAATAAGAAGTACCAGTCCGGTAGTGGTGTATATGCTCTAGTTGGATCTGCCGGCCCTTCAAGTGGTGACGGGTGAGCGACAGTTAATAATAAGTATCCAATTAAAAATACAGCACCTACCATCCATTCCTTCAGTAAGAAGTTCGGCCAGAAAGCTTCCGTCTTACCTGGATATTCGGAATAATCCTTTGGAACATTCGGCATTCTGTGATTCGCTTTAATACGAGAATCGCCGACAAATTTCATTCCTTTTCCGCGATGCATAGTGTCCCCTCCTTTTAAAGATCATCGAACCGTCAAGACAATTACAACGGTCCTGAAATTCCTTGACGACGAATCATGATAAAGTGCGCTGCAAGTAACCCAAACAATACTGCAGGTAAGAAGAATACATGAATCGCAAAGAATCGAGTTAACGTTTGAGCACCAAGAATCGTTGTGTCACCCGCTAATAATACTTTAATCATCCCACCGATAAACGGTACAGATGCTGCAATTTCGATACCTACTTTAGTAGCGAATAATGCTTTCATATCCCATGGTAATAAGTATCCTGTAAATCCAAGACCCATCATTACACCAAAAATACCTACACCAACCATCCAGTTTAACTCACGAGGTTTTTTATAAGAACCTGTGAAGAATACACGAAGTGTATGTAAGAACATCATTACGATAACTAATGAAGCTCCCCAGTGGTGCATACCGCGTACGATTTCACCAAATGCTACTTCGTTTTGTAAATAATAAACTGATTTCCAGGCATTCACAACGTCTGGTACATAGTACATTGTTAAGAACATACCAGATAGAATTTGAATTACTGTGATGAAGAATGTTAATCCACCAAAGCAGTAAACGAATGCTGAAAAATGATGTGCAGGGTTAACGTGCTCTGGCACTTCGTGGTCGGCAATATCACGCCAAATCGGTGTAATATCTAGGCGTTCATCGACCCAATCATAAATTTTATTTAGCACTGTTGTCGTACCCCCTTACTTATTTAACTAGAGAATTTGCTTTAGCTGGACCAATCATTAAATAGCCATCTTGTTCTTGTACTTCAAATTCATCCAACGGACCTAGAGGCGGTGTACCTGCAATGTTTTTCCCGTTTTTCTCATAACGTCCTGCGTGGCATGGACAGAAGAATTGACCTGGGTGTGCAGAATCTCCATTCCAGTCAACCATACATCCTAAATGCTTACAAACAGGTGAAAGGGCAATGATTTGATCGCCACTTTTATAAACCCAAGCTACATCTGTAACCTGTGATTTATACCATGCATCCACTTGTTCATATGAAAAGTCCACTTTTACAGGCTCTTCAGTCAAGTCAGCGATTTTATGCTCTGTTTTTACAAAATCCCCACCCTCATGCTTTTGTAGCACAGGATCAATTGCAAAGCGAAGCATTGGCATTAGCATACCTGCCGCCATAAATCCACCTACACCAGTAAGAGTATAACTTAGAAATTGACGACGTGAAACTCGATTATTACTCATTATTTTCCCCCCTCTAACTTAAAGGTCAGTCCAACGGACATACTTTTACAAATAGTAATACTAGGACATATATATGATATATCAAGTCCATAGCTTGGTCAATATAGCATTCTGTGGAAAGCTGGAGAATGTGAACATTTATTGAAACTAATTGTTAAATCTGTGCCCATTTAGTCGAAAGCATTGGAATCACTTGTCGCAATTGATCTTCTAGAATGGATTTTTTCACACTGGCATCCATACTTTCTAAAGGAATCGCTGGTAACCAAATCATATTGACTATCTCTCCACTCTTTGTCCAATAATGGTCACAAGTAATGAAGAACACATGCTTAAATCCAGCATTATGTAATTGTGCTTCTAATTGCTGTGGTAAATCATCGTTTTTTAAAGTTGTCATATAAGAAAATGGTGGCATGACTAGTAGTCGACCTTTAAACTGCTGCTCTATAAAAGAAGTTAAAGACATGACAAAATCTACCTCGGCACCACTTTGTTTCATTTTTTCAGAAGAGAGATCAATGGATACAAGTGGAACAACCGCGGTATCAATAAAATCTTTTTGTGCCATAAACGATGTTACATCGTTTGCATTAAAATACATTCAACAAACCTCCTTTTATCGCAAAATAAAAATGTCCTTTTCCACTCTTCAATAGGATACCCAATTAAAAGTGAAAACAATCATTCACTAGTAATGTTACCATATTGAAATGGATAAAGGACATTCAATTTTTACCTATAATTAACGTAAATTAGCCGTTTCCTTCAATGCTTGTAACAAATTAGACAATTCATAAAATCGCACTTCATCTCCCTGGTCGAGGGCTTCATCAATTTGTGCAAGTAATTTCTCTTCTTGGAATACGAGTAAGCTATTGGAAAGCAGCTCTTCTGCCAGTACACGATCTTTTTCACTGACGAGCAGTGTTTCTGGCATATAAGGGTTTTCTTCAAGAACTGCTAAGTATTGTGCACTTGGTGGTATATTAGGAAAATTCAATTGTATATACATATCTTCTTGTTCATGTAAGCGTAAATCATGGAAAGACTTCTCAGCATCTGCCGTCATCACATTGCCTTTATAGAAACGAAAAGGCACACCTGTTGAGTCTACTGTTGACATCACCATTGCCCTAGGACAATAGTGAGCTTCTTCCACAAAACGGATTCTTTTTAACAAGTCATCATTACTTAATAGGTAATTTAAAATCCATACACACTCACGACGTTTCAATTGATAATTTTTTAAAAACCATCGAACAAATGCTTTTTTATCAACAACTGATACAGAAGCAGTCATACCCACTCCCTCCTTTACTCAAATTCTAAGGTTTCTAACTTCTCCTGCCACTCTGGTTCACCCGGTTGAATGTTGATTAATTGTCCAAGAACCTCTTTTGCCTCTGAACGCTTTCCTTCTTCTAATAAGAAGTAAACATATTTTTCTAAAAATGTTGCGTCTTCCTTAAAATCATTATATGCCAAACGGTAAAATTCGTATGCACGGTCGTACAATTCTAAATTTTCATATGCCTCTGCCGCAAAAGGATATAAAGTGCTCCATTCAAAATCATTTTGCTGTAATGTCTCAAATAACTCGATTACATCCTCATGGCGCTCCTGTTGTCCAAACACTGAAATAAGTGCTAGTACCGCTTCCATATATTCAGGATCGAGCGCTATAGCTTCTCTCAGATGTTGCTCAGCTTCTTCTGGCAAACCATTTTTCAATGCCATTTTACCAGCGAATAAATAAAGCGATTTATCATATTCATCACGCTTTAACCCCTCTTGAATGGCAGCATAGGCTTTTTGATTATCCTCTGTCATTGCATAGCTTTCCGCAAGCAATAAATAGGCTGAGAAGTAATCAGGATCTAATTCTTTCAATTCCTCTAGTTGTTTAATAGCCATCTCGTATTTTTGTGACTGGAAGGCTGAATAAGCAGCTCCAAATAAAATATCGGGCTTTACTTCATCTTCAAGGGCTTTGACATAATAATCGAATGCCGTCTCATAGGCTGCACCTGCACGATAAACCTCCGCTAGTCGTTCAACAAGTTGAATACCAGCAAATTCATTTTGCTGCTCATATAAGTCCTCATACAGTCTTGCTGCCTCTAAAAAACGACCTGTTTCAAATAAAAGTTCTGCTTTCGCAAAATGTAATAATGGCTCGTCTGGTAAAATCGCTAATGCTTCATTTATACGCTTTTCTGCAACCTCAAATAACCCTTGCATTTGATAATAATCAGCTAATACCAATAATGCCTGTGGATATTCTGGTGAGGTTTCTTCAATTTCTAATAATAAATCTAATGCTTCATCTTCATTACCAAGCTCCATTAGGACATTGGCACGATCTATTTTTAACTGTGCTTCTTCTGGGAATAAAAATTGTAAATGCTCCAGCACACGGTCAGCTTCCTTCATGTACCCATACTGCATAAAAATCTCAGCAAGTGCATAGATCTCCTCGGGTAGCTCCTTCATTAAAAATGATTCTAGTAGCTGATCTATTAATGCTAAATCCCCTTGTTCAAGTGCTTGCATCATTTCAGTCATCGCATTGTTCACAGTCATTCACCTATTCTTTCGTTGATACCTTTATGCTACAAAACATTTACCTCTGAAACAAGAAAAAACTCCCCAAAAGCTTGGAGAGCCTCTCTTTAATTGTTACTTCACTGCCTCAATATGCTCAAAGAACGATGGGTAGGATACAGCAATGCATTGTGCATCATCTAGTGTAACAGCTCCGTCTGTTAGTAAAGCTGCAACAGCTCCCATCATGCCGATACGATGATCGCCATAGGTTTGAAGGTTTGCTCCTTTTAAAGGCGTTGGTCCCTCAATAATCATACCATCTTCTGTTGCTTCAATCTGGGCACCAAGTTTCTTCAATTCAGTCACAACAGCCGTGATACGGTCAGTCTCCTTCACCTTTAGCTCCTCGGCATCTTTAATGATCGTTTGACCATGTGCTTGCGTAGCGAGTAATGCAAGAATTGGAATTTCGTCAATTAAACGAGGAATAATATCTCCTTCAATTATTGTACCAGTTAAAGAAGATGTGGCGATTTGGATTGTTGCTGTTGGTTCAGCTTGATTATCATCATTTGGTGTTAGTGTCATCGTGGCACCCATTTTTTGCAGCACCTCAATAATGCCATCACGTGTTGGATTAATACCCACATTATTTAGTGTTAGCTGACTATTTTTGCAAATGGCTCCTGCCACTAAGAAAAAGGCAGCCGATGATATATCTCCTGGCACAGAAACATGCGTCCCATTGAGAGCTTGTCCTCCTTCTATCGATACTACGCCATTATCTACTTCTACATGTGCACCAAATTGACGCAGCATTCGCTCTGTATGATCTCTCGAAACATCCATTTCTCTAACAATAGTTGTTCCTTCAGCACGCAAGCCCGCTAGTAAAATAGCAGATTTCACCTGTGCACTTGCTACAGGCATCTTGTAATCAATGGCTTGTAATTTTGTACCTTGAATGGCTAGCGGTGTATATTGCCCGTCTGCACGCCCTGTAATTTGTGCACCCATCTGACGCAGTGGATCTATAACACGTCGCATTGGTCGCTTTCCGATGGATGCATCACCAGTCATGACTGAATGAACATTAGAACCAGCTAAAATGCCTAGCATTAAGCGTGTTGTAGTACCAGAGTTACCCGTATACAACACTTCTGTCGGCTCCAGCCAACCATTGATTCCTGGACTATGAATGGTTACATTTGTTCCTTCCACCTCAATTTGAACGCCAAGTTTCTGGAAGCAATCGATTGTGCTTAAACAATCTTCACCTAATAAAAAGCCCTCTACTGTCGTTGTCCCACTAGCAATGGCCCCAAACATCACGGAGCGATGAGATACAGATTTATCGCCTGGAATGGTTAAAGCGCCCTGTAAAGAAGGTTTGTTGTATTGCAATACTTTTTCACTCATGAACTTTATTCCCTCCAATATGAAGATAGAAAGCGCCGAAATACCGACGCTTTCTTATGCTAAGAAATATACGTTTCGAAATTTGCTCGTTTTTGAATACATGCTGCAGCACGTTCGCGATCATTTTCACTTTGGAAGCTAATGACTAGAATACCGAAAACATCTTCTCGTGATTCGACGATGCGTAGATTCGTAATACTAATTGCTTCATCTGCTAAAAAGCCTGTCACTTCTGAAATAACACCTGGATAGTCAGGAACATCAACATATAAGTCGAAGGGTGTATACATAGCCCCTGCACTAATCGGTAATTCATCTCTCAGTTCTTTGGCAACAGCAAAATAGTTTTCAATATCCTGTGAGGAACCATCTGTCAGCAGTTCCTTAATGCGTGTCATTTCTTTTTCCCAGCCATCTAATTGCGTGAGTAGCTCCTCGCGATTTTGCAGCGTAATATCTCGCCATAAAATGGGATTCGAAGAGGCGATTCGTGTCACATCACGGAAACCTCCTGCTGCAAGAGAACGTGTCATTGGGTACTCGCCATTCTCTCCACCTAATTGATGGACAAGTGAGGCAGCAATAACATGTGGGAAATGACTCACCACAGCAGTCATGTGATCATGTTCACTGGCAGATACACTGACTACTTTTGCATGTGTAAATTTTAGCAAACTTTCAAGCTGTGCCATATGAATAATTTCTTCTCCAGCAAGCGGTGTAAGCATGTAATATGCATTTTCAAAAAGATGCGCCTTTGCAGCCAGCACACCACTTTTATGAGACCCCGCCATTGGATGTCCACCAATAAACGTTATGCCAAGTTCTCGTAATTCGCTGGCTTTTTGCATAATTAATTTTTTTGTACTCCCTGTATCTGTTACAATGACTTTATTTTTCAATGGCCATGATTTTAATTGCTCCATCCAATCCAGTGTTGCATTAACGGGCGTCCCGAAGATAATAACATCAACATCAGCCGCAACAGCCAGTGGATCTGCGACAATCTCATGCACAATATTTAATGTTTTCGCATGCTCGCGTGTTTGAGCGTCCATGTCATAGCCAATAATTTTTGTTTCCGGTGCTTTTTGCAAAGCAAGGGCAATAGAACCTCCGATCAATCCTAGCCCTATCACGAGTACTTTGCGTGTCATGCAAATACCCCTTGTTGTTTTAACACTTCATCAAGTTGGCTAAGCAATGCTGCATTTTGAGCCTCTGTTCCAATTGTCACACGGATAAATCCTGGTAAGCCTAATGCATTACCACTGCGCACGATAAAGCCTCTTTTCATCAGCTCTTGGAAAACAACATCACTATCAGCATGGGTATCAAAGAAAATAAAGTTTGTATCAGATGGGAAGTATTTTAAATTATGCTTGTCACAAAATTCTACATATTGTTTTTTGCCTTTTTCATTGGCTTCACGGCAGGCTTCAATATAATCTTGGTCACTAAGCGCAATGGCAGCAACAGCTTGACTTAAGATTGTATTATTGAATGGTGCACGCACAGGATCAAGCTTAGCAATAACATCAGGTTGACCAATAGCATAGCCAACGCGGAACGAAGCTAAGCCATATGCTTTAGAGAATGTACGCAATAAAAGAACATTCGCATATTCATCAATGATTGGTAACGTATCCTTGTGGTCTGGATGTGTAACATATTCAATGTATGCCTCATCGAGCACGACAAGGACATCGCTTGGAACCTTTGCAAGAAAGGCACGCAATGCAACATCAGGAATGACAACTCCTGTAGGATTATTGGGACTACATACCCAAACAATAGAAGTTTGGTCATCAATTGCAGCCAACATTGCCTCTAGATCATGTGCTCCATCTTGACAAGGCACTTTACGTACTTCAGCACCTTCAATTTCAGCATTGTGCCAGTATTGAGAGAAGGAAGGGTCGGCCATAACCGTGTTTACCCCTGGATACAACAGAGCACGAGTAATAATAGCAATGATGTCATCAGAGCCGTTACCAAAAAGAAGCTGTGTCTCTTTCACACCTAGATGATTTGCCACAGCAGTACGTAGGTTTTGTGCATAGCCATCTGGATAAAGTGCATGATTCACTGCATTATTTTGTAAATAAGCTGTTACCTTAGGTGAGCACCCGAATGGATTTTCATTCGATGCCAATTTAATAACTTCCTTTAAGCCATATTCACGTTGCACTTCTTCAATTGGTTTACCTGGCTTATATGCTTGCATACCGTCCAATTGTTGTTTCCACTTCATCTAAAACATCTCCTCTACTTATTTAGCCTGAGCCAAATCTGGTCTTAATTTCACTGCATCATTGAGATACAAGTGCTTTACATCTTTTTGGGCTACCTCTACGTTTGCATGTATTAATACACGAATACATAATGGTAATGCTTCTGGCACATCCATTTCATGTGTACACATAACAGGGACATACTGCCAGCCATCCATCAAGCGTACTGCACGAGCAGGAAATGCTGAGGTAATATCTGGCGTTGTTGAAATGAGGATCGATGCGATATCATCAATGTCCACATTATTTGCTGCCACAACCTCACGCACTAATCTTGCTGTCTCATCCCATACAAGCTCTGGCTTGTCAGATTCAATTGTTATTGCTCCTCTAAGTCCACGAATCATACAAGCACCTCCGCTAATAACTGTCTATATTCAGCATCTATTTCTTGACATTCTTCTAAACAAATAGCTTTGACAAAAGGTTTTCCTATTTTTTCCAAAAGAACAAATTGCAAAATGCCATATTCCGCTTTTTTATCTTTCATTAGGTAGCTAGATAATTGTTCAAATGAATAATCACTCACAGCCTTAAAAGGATAGCCGTTTTTTATCGCAAACTGTAAAAAGGATTGGGTGAACGTTCGATCAATTTCTCCATATCGTTCACTCAATAGAAGACAATAGACGAGTCCAATCATAACCGCCTCACCATGAGCCACTTTGCCATAACCCGCAGCTGCCTCAATGGCATGTCCATATGTATGGCCTAGGTTTAAAAACTTTCGAACGGATTGCTCTGTTTCATCCTCAGCAACAATTTGTGCTTTCACTTCAATTCCTTTTTTTAGTTGCTTTGCTAGTTCATTTTGATTAAAATGGATCACCGAATCTCCTGTCATTAATTCCTCCAGCCAGTTCGGGTCAGAAATCATGGCATGCTTAATTAACTCTGCTGTTCCTGAACGTACCTCACGCTCTGATAAACTTTCTAAAAGAGCTGTATCATATATCACACCCTCTGGCTGATAAAATGCACCAATCATATTTTTTCCTAGTGGATGATTAATGGCCGTTTTTCCACCGACTGCCGAATCATGCGCTAGAATAGTTGTTGGAATTTGAATAAACGGAATCCCACGCATATAGGTTGCCGCAACAAAACCTGTTAAATCACCAACTGCTCCTCCTCCAAAAGCAAAAATGAAGGATTTTCGGGAGCATTTTTGCTCTAATAGAAATGTTTGAGCAGCGTTGTATTGATCAAAGGTTTTGCACGCTTCTCCACCTGGCAAAATAAAGACCTCAAAGTGGTACGGGAAATTTGCTTTGAAGTACTCTCCCTGTGCTGCCCAAACATTGACATCTGTAAACACAAAGAGCTTATCCGCTTTTTGAAGTTTATCAGCAAATGCCTCCACAGCTTCAGTTAGAAATTGATGCCCAAGAACAACTTCATATTGATGCGATTTTGTTGCTACTGGTACACGCATAACTTAGAACCCCTTTGTATATTGACGATGCTCGTCAATTTGAGCTTGTAATTGTGGTAGTTGATCACTATGGAATTGCTCTAAAATTGCATTCGCTATTTCCCAGGCAATAACATGTTCTGCAACTACAGACGCTGCTGGTACTGCACAGCTATCAGAGCGCTCAACACTCGCTTTAAACGGCTCTTTTGTTTCAATATCTACACTTTGTAATGGTTTATATAAAGTAGGAATTGGCTTCATCACACCACGTACAACAATTGGCATACCTGTTGACATACCGCCTTCTAAACCACCAAGTCGATTGGTTGCACGATTATAACCTTCTTCTTCAGACCAGATGATTTCATCGTGTACTTCAGAACCTTTTCGACGTGCCATTTCAAAGCCAAGTCCAAACTCTACTCCTTTAAATGCGTTAATAGATAGCATAGCAGCAGCAAGCTTTGCATCCAGCTTACGATCATAATGTACATAAGAACCTACACCTGCTGGCATGCCTTCTACAATGACTTCTACAACACCACCGATCGAATCGCCGGCCTTTTTCGCTTCATCAATTGCCTCAACCATTTTCGCAGAGGCGATTGGATCTACACAGTAGCAAGCATCCGCTTCGACAATTGCACGAATTTCTTCTGTTGTTTTTCCTTCTATTAAAGAAGTATCGGCTTTAATTCCCACTATCTCTGTAACATGCGCAACAATGGAAATGCCTAGTTCATTAAGTAACGCCTTTGCCACAGACCCAACTGCTACTCGTACAGTTGTTTCACGCGCAGAGGAGCGCTCTAATACATTCCTTAAATCGCGGTGACCATATTTCATGCCTCCAACTAAATCTGCATGACCTGGACGAGGACGTGAGATTTGACGCTTGATATCTTCAGGATTGATATCATCAGCTAATGGCTCTGCTCCCATAATTTTAGTCCAGTGCTTCCAGTCATCATTTGTGACAACGAGTGCAACAGGAGATCCAAGTGTCTGACCATGACGAACACCAGCTACAATCTCCACTGTATCTGTTTCGATTTGCATGCGGCGCCCACGTCCATGACCTCCTTGGCGACGTTTTAAATCGTGATTAATTTTTTCTGCTGTAATGGGTAAGAGTGACGGTAAACCCTCAATAATTGTCGTTAATTGGGGTCCATGAGACTCACCTGCTGTTAAGTAACGCATAAACACTTTCTCCCTTCAACTCGCTAAAGTATGTATTTTTCACTATAACATATATTCTTAAAAAAAACAGTCCTTTTACGAATGTCTTTTAAGTAGTTACCATTTTCATAGGTCTAAATGTGAATATTCTGAATGAAAGTTATAAAAAACACCTAGCTAAATTTTATAAAAAATACGCCTTTGCTTATGATAAGCGAAAAGCGTATGAATTATCTATGTTTAATGCTTGGTCAACTTTATGTACAATTGTATCTTTTGTACAAAGCTTTTCATCCATATTATTAATTATTTTTACGATAGAAGAACGTGTCTTCTACATCAAATTCATAACGAGCTGGATTAAAAATTTGCTCTGTCGATCCAACAAATAAAACGCCATCCTTGCGCAATGCTTTACTAAAATTAGTATAAATTTGATCTTTCGCTTCCTCTGTAAAATAAATCATGACATTGCGGCAAACAATTAAATCATAATTGCTGTCATAAGCATCATTCAATAAATTATGTTTCTTAAAGGTTACACAACGCTTAATCTCATCCTTCACGCGATAGAAGGAGCCTTCTTGTTCAAAATACTTTGCTTTAATATCACTTGGGACCTCGGCTAAAGAGCGTTCAGGGTAGACACCTAACTTCGCCTTTTGTATCACATTCTCATCTAAATCAGTGGCAATAATTTGAATTTGAGATAAAGGCACCAATTGAGATAATACCATTACTAAAGAATATGGTTCTTCTCCTGTCGAACAAGCCGCACTCCAAATTTTTAAACGCTTATTAGTTTGTAAAAGTTTCGGAAATATTTTCTTTTGTAATACTTCCCAGCGCTTTCCATTGCGATAAAATTCAGAAACATTGATCGTCATACGATCTAAGAATTCATTCATTAAATCACGATCTTGTTCGAGTGCCTTTAGAAAGTCTACAAAATTACGATAGCCCTTTTTCTCATAAAGAGAGGTTAATCGTCTTTTCATTTGCGCTTCTTTATATAACGCTAAATCTATTCCTGTTTTGCGCTTAATACCTTCTATAAACTGTTCATAATCAGACATATGGTCATCTTCCCCTCTAGCGTCGTATTACCATTATAGCGGAAAAGTCCCAATCCTGAAATAGTCTTTCTCATGTATGCAAATCTACTTTCTTACGTTTTGTTTTTCCTCTAAAAGTAATATTTTCGACTGTTCTAATTCAAGTCTCATTTTTTCTGTTTCAATCGTATAAGTTTCTAACCTAAGCTTTTCTAATTCTACTTCTTTTTCAACAGCCTTCAGTTTTATTTTTTGTTGTCTCGTACGAGCGTCTGTAAAAATTCCAGCTAGAGAAATAATGACGCCCCCAATTATCGCTACAATGGCAATTGACAATCCGTTCACTTCCTTTCGTTATTTTGATTATACGGCAAAATGGAAAAAATAGTTTCATTTTTCAGGAATTTATTCCAATAAAAAATGAAGGTAGTTTTTCACCACCCTCATTCTATCCATTATCGTTAGATTTGTATGCGATACTCTTTTAAATCTTCTCGTAATTTAGCCTTCAAGAATTTACCTACAGACGTTTTTGGTACCTCGTCAATGAAGACAATATCATCAGGAACCCATGATTTATGGAATTGGTGCTGTAGACTCTCTAGTAACTCTTCTTTTGTAATCGTACCCTTAAACTCTGGCTTTGCTACGACACAAGCTAATGGTCGCTCCAACCACTTTTCATGTGGAATGGCAATAACAGCCGCCTCAAAGACCTTTGGATGGGACATTAATGCATTTTCAAGCTCTACTGAAGAAATCCATTCGCCACCACTCTTAATTAAATCCTTTGTACGGTCGGTAATTTTAATATAGCCATCTGTTGTCATCACAGCAATATCACCTGTATAGAGCCAGCCGTCTTTAAAGGCCTCTTCCGTTCGTTCATCCTGATAATACTCATTAGCAATCCAAGGTCCTCTAATCGTAAGCTCTCCCATCGTTTTGCCATCCCAAGGCACTTCACCATTTTCATTGACAATCCTTGTATCAATAAGTGGCATCGTCATACCTTGTGTAATCCGAACATTCATTTTTTCATCAGCCGTGTAGTCCTGCATATGTGTTAAATACGTGGATAGGCTTACAAGAGGTGAGGTTTCCGTCATACCGTAACCTGTCATGTACGGGATATTAAGTTCTTGCTCAAAGCCTCGGACAAGACCAATTGGTGAAGCAGAACCTCCACAAACAATTAATCGCATAGACGATAGGTCACGAGGATTTTGACGCTGCTCCTGTAGAACGCCCAGCCATATAGTCGGTACACCTGCTGTCAATGTAACTTTATATACATCAAATAATTCTAGCAATAGCTGTGGTGTAAACATAGGTCCCGGTAAGACCTGTGTAGAACCAAATGCTACACTGGCAAATGGTAATCCCCATGCATTCGCATGGAACATTGGGACAACAGGTAACACCACATCCGACTCACAAATTGCAATACTGTCAGCGAGACCAGCTGTTAAACTATGAAGTACAATACTGCGATGTGTATAGACTACTCCCTTTGGCATGCCCGTCGTTGCACTTGTATAGCACATGCCTGCAGGTGTATTTTCATCTAAATCTTCTGGGAATGTGAAATGTTCATCTGCCTCCGCAAGTAGCGATTCATAGGAAAGAGCATTTGGAATCGGTAAAGTTTCTACTGCAACAGCATCACCCATAATGATATAATGCTTTACCGTTTTCAGCTGAGAGACGATAGGTGCAATTAGTGGCACCAGATTATCATCTATTAATAATATTTCATCCTCGGCATGATTGATGACATAGGCAATATGCTCAGGGGATAATCGAATATTAATCATATGCAATACTGCTCCTGCACATGGTACAGCAAAATAGGCTTCCAAATGGCGATGGTGATTCCAAGCAAATGTGCCCACCTTCATTCCTCGATCCATCCCTAGTTTCGTCAAAGCATCGGCTAATCGGCGAGTCCGTTTGACATATTCTTTATACGTAAATTCGTGAATAGTAGTGGCACTTGTTCGAGAATAGATTTTCTTTGAGTGAAAAAATCGTTCTGCACGATTCAAAAAACTTGTTAATAATAAAGGTGTATCCATCATATGCATGATACCGCTTCCCTTCATCTACGATTTTAGAAACAATCAAAACAAAAACTATTTGAACTAGATTTTGCCGTTACCTCGGTTGCATGCGAATGGCACCATCTAGTCGAATGACCTCTCCATTTAACAAGCCATTGTGGATAATACTTTCAACCAAAAGAGCATATTCCGAAGGTTTACCAAGTCGTTTAGGGAATGGTGTCATTTGAGCAAGAGCTGTTCGTGCAGGCTCAGGTAACGAAGCAAACATTGGTGTTTCAATTAATCCTGGCGCTATGGTCATCACTCGGACACCGATTTCCGCAAGCTCTCTTGCAATTGGCAACGTCATGGCTGCTACGCCACCTTTTGACGCGCTATAAGCAGCTTGTCCGATTTGCCCATCAAATGCAGCCACAGACGCGGTATTAATAATGACGCCACGCTGTCCATCCTCATTTGGCTCATTATGTTGCATTTTTTCTGCCACCAGACGGATGATATTAAACGTGCCAACTAAATTAACAGCAATCACTTTTTCAAATAACGCAAGGGCGTGTATACCACGCTTCGAAATAACTTTACTCGCATCTGCAATGCCAGCACAGTTCACTGCAACATTGATCTTGCCAAAAGCTGCAATAGCCTGCTCAAGGCCAGTCGCCACCTCCTCTTCCTTTGTGACGTCTACTCGTGCATAAAGGACATTTTGACCTAATTCTTCCACTAGAGCTTGTCCACGCTCATCATTGACATCAAAAATAATTGCTTTGCCACCCTGTCCTATTAATTTCCGAACGGTTGCCTCTCCTAAACCAGAGGCACCCCCTGTTACGACTGCCACCACTTCATGTTCCTTCATCAGACATATCCCCTTTTACATTTTTTCAATAATCGTGGCATTGGCCATTCCCATTCCCTCACAAATCGCCAACAAGCCGTAACGATAATTCTCTCGCTCCATTCGATAAAGCATAGTCGTTAACAATTTTGTACCTGTTGCCCCTAATGGATGTCCCAGTGCAATGGCTCCACCATCAGGATTGAGCTTCTGTGGGTCTCCTCCTATTTCATGCAGCCATACGAGCGGCACAGGTGCAAAGGCTTCATTTACCTCATATGTGTCGATATCCTCAATGTTGAGGCCTGACCGTTCTAATGCTTTTCTAGTAGCTTCTATTGGCCCTGTCAGCATTAATGTCGGATCAGAGCCCACGACCACTCTTGTCACAATTTTAGCGAGTGGTTGAATGCCTAGTTCTCTCGCTTTATCCAATGCCATTACGACTACAGCTGAGGCCCCATCACTCATTTGGCTCGCATTGCCCGCAGTAATCGCGCCATTCTCTTGAAAGACAGTTTTTAATCCATTTAAAATGTCAACGGTAGTTTCTGCACGAGGACCCTCATCTACCGCAAATGTTGTCACTGAGCCATCCTCTTGTGGAACTTGAATGGGTAGTATTTCAGCTTGGAAATGACCCGCTCTAATGGCGGAAATCGCCCGTTGATGGCTTTGATAAGCATAGCTATTTAGCTGTTCTTTCGATAAAGACCATTGGGAAGCGATTTTCTCTGCTGATAATCCTTGATGGATAATATCATATCTTTCCTGTAAGCGGTTACTAGCATGGGCATGTTGCATGTTTGAGCCCATTGGTACTCTTGACATACTTTCTACCCCACCAGCAATGACAATGTCCATATCCCCCGCTAAAATTGCCTGTGCTGCGAAGTGCACAGCTTGTTGGCTTGAACCACACTGACGATCAATGGTTACTCCTGGCACACTCTCTGGGAAACCAGCCATTAATAAAGAGGTCCTCGCAATATTTGCCCCTTGTTCAGCTGTTTGCGTCACACACCCCAAAATGACATCGTCTACTTGTTCCTTACCAATGCCTGCACGCTTTACAACCTCCTGTAATATATCAGCTGCTAACTCATCTGCTCGAACTTGACTTAATGCGCCCTTACTTCTTCCTATAGCAGTTCTCACAGCTGCTACAATCACCACTTCTCTCATGTCCATAACCCCTTTTCCTCGTCATCCTCTTAGTCTATTGACGAGTCTACTCAACTATTCCTCACTTAATTATCAGAATATTACATTATTTATTGTACATGACTAAGAAGTTTTTAACAATTCTATATGTTTCTAGTAAGAGATTATTCGTCGGAATGATCCCTCCCCTTTTTTTTGCGCAATAAAAAAGCAATCTCAAAAAATTGAGATTGCTTGATCTATTCGAAATTAAACTAAATCTTCACCGAAGAATAAGCCGATTTCGCGCTCTGCAGAAGCAAGAGAGTCAGAACCGTGGATGATGTTGTGAGATACTGTTGTAGCGTAGTCACCACGGATTGTACCTGGGTTAGATTCTTCAGGTTTCGTTGCACCCATCATTGTACGTGCAAGCTTGATTACGTTCTCGCCTTCCCATACCATAGCGAATACAGGACCAGAAGTGATGAAATCAACTAATTCACCAAAGAATGGACGCTCAGCATGCTCAGCATAGTGCTTTTCTGCTAATTCTTTAGGAATTACCATTAATTTAGCACCTTTCATTACAAAACCGCGACGTTCGAAACGATCAACGATATCTCCAATTACTTGACGTTCAACGCCGTCAGGCTTAACCATTAAAAAAGTTTGTTCAATTGCCATGTTTAAAACACTCCTTAAATTCGTCTAACAGGTTTTACACCTACCGATAAATATTAACAAAAAATGAGCTTTTGTACAACAAAAAGCTAGAATTTGCGCTTACCCATGAACAATGCTACATCACGTAATTTTTTCTTAACGGGATGTTTTGGTAAAGCATCAATTTCCTGTAAGGCTTTTTTCAAATATTTATCACTCATACGATTAGCTTGCTCAATTGCATGAGATTTACGCACATATTGCAACATATTTTGACGTTCCGATTCTGTTAATGTGCCTGCAAACACTTTAACTAAGTATGGTTGCATCTCCGGGTCATCTTTCAATAATAAAATCGGTAAAGTAATATTGCCCTGTAGTAAGTCACTACCTGCTGGCTTCCCTAGTTCTTTATCGGTTGCCATAATATCTAAAACATCATCAATAATTTGGAAGCTCATGCCTACAAAGTAGCCGAAGCGCTTTAAATGCCGAACTGTTTTAGCATCAACCCCCGCTGCCACAGCTCCTAGCTCACAGCTTGAGGAAATAAGTAATGCTGTTTTGCGTTTGATTCTTCTAAAATAATCTTTTAAACCTTGATCTAATCTAAATTTATCTTCAATTTGAATGACTTCACCGTTACAAATCTCCACCATCGTACGGGCTAAAATTTGATGAACAAGTGGGTCTTCTAACTTTGTTATATATTCCAGCGCACGTGCGAAAATAAAATCGCCTGTGTACATTGCTACCCTGTTATTCCACTGTGATTTGACAGTCGGGCGCCCTCTTCGCATATTGGAGTCGTCAATGACATCATCATGTACAAGCGATGCCATATGAATGAGTTCTAAAGGTACTGCTACATCCTTCATCTTCTCAATGTCATAATCACCAAATTTTGCGCCTAGTAACACAAAAATTGGTCTTATCCGTTTGCCACCAGCTTGTAATAAATGGAGAGAAGCATCGTTGATCAAATATGAAGACGAGTCCACCGCTTTTTCTAACTCTTGTTCAATGATTTCGATATCTGATTTCAAATCGGAATAGAGTAGTTTTAACTTCATCTTTTCCACGTGTGAAAACCTTCCCCCATTAACGTATCTTTTTAAAGCCCATATGCATTGCCGCAGCCCCGCCACTGTATGCTTTGTACGTTACTTTTTCTAATCCTGCCTGCTCAAACAATGCCGCTAACCTTTTCATACCTGGGAAATCATTCGCAGATTCCTGAAGCCAAGAATACTCCTTATAGCTTTTCGCAAATATTTTACCAAATATCGGCATTATATATTTAAAATAAAAACGGAACAGCTGACGATAACCAGGAATTTCAGATTGAGATGTTTCTAAACAAACCACCATTCCACCTGGTTTAACAACACGATGCATTTCCTTCAAAACTTGTAAATAATCAGGTACATTGCGAAGACCAAAGCCGATTGTCACATAATCAAACGTATCATCTGGAAAAGGCAACTCCATCGCATTTCCATGAACTAGTTCAATTTGTGGGTATGGCTCTACCTTTTTTTCGCCAACTTTCAGCATGTTTTGACTAAAGTCTAGCCCTTTTACTTCTCCACTTTCACCAACAGCCTCTGCCAATGCAATTGTCCAGTCTGCAGTGCCGCAGCATACATCAAGTGCTTTTGATCCAGGTTTTACAGCCATGTGCTTCATCGTATCGTTACGCCAGCCAACATGCATCTGGAAACTAATTACACCATTCATTTTATCGTAGTTTTCCGAAATACTTTCAAATACTTCGTGAACGTGCTCTTCTTTCGTTTTAGCCATTTTGAAAAACCTCTCTTATCCGTTAGTAGAAGCAATGGATGCCTCTACATGTGCATGTAAAGCTTGTTTGATATCACTTTGTAAAAAGGATGCCTGATTAATGAGCTGTGATAGCTCTGTTTTTAAATGCACAATTTTCCCTTGGATGACGCTATTAAAGGTTGCGCCATTACGTCTGACACTTTCTTCTAGTGCCTTACCCATTAAAGACATTTGCCCACGTTGATAAGCTGTCCATTCTTTTTCTAAACGTAAGATTAATAAGCTTTTTTCTATAAGTGGTATATATTCACCGAAAGAATAAAGATCAAAAAATTGAGCAATTAACCCGGATTCTATCGTACTCATCGACGTATACCACTGTTCCATTGTTCGTTGTTTATTTTCATAAACCTTAATTTGGTTTTCACATCGTGCCACAATACCTTGTGACAAATTTCGAATCAATGCAACATTTCCTGACATTGCTAATATTTCATAATAACGACCACTATAAAAATCCCCAGCTAAAACGGTAAGCTGCTGTTCTTTTGATGTTGCGTCTAATTCTTTTATATGATCGTGAGCCGCTAATGCTGCGTATACTATGCCAACAGTAATTGCAGCCTCTTGTTGCTCTTGTTGCCATTCTTCACCATTCAAAAACGGGATTAACAAATAAAACAGTTGATTTTCATCTAGCACAGGTACACCTGTGTATTTTTGCAAAGTTCTATGACGAACATCCATGAAAATCTCTGTTTTTAACTGTGCAATTGAATTTTGAATGTATGTTGCATTCATAGACCTTACTCCATTTCACTTTCAGATACGTCAGCCTTTACAAGGCCAAACGCTTGCTTACTGAGTCATTATAGCATACGCAACGATGCGGAATAAAAAAAATTTGCTTTCTTCATAGCACAGGCAGTAAAGCTCTCCCATAATTGAATGTTGGAATGCTAACTGCCCATAGACCTTATACTAAGTTTTTCACATCTAGTGTTTTTATATGTGCTGTTGAACGCTAAACAGCATTAAAACCTAGAAACAAAATTTCTTATTTTTTCGCTTCGCTATTGATCACGCCATGTGCTGTATGAATTTGCGCTTTACCGCGTATTTTCATGGCAGATGTGTGTTCTGTAAATTGAGCAATCATTACTTCGCCGGCATCTAATTTCTCTGAATGATGGAATTTCGTATCAGTTCCACGTGTTAATCCAATGACATGTACACCATCTTCTTCTGCTTGAATAACAATATAATCTTGTGACATCTTTGTACACTCCTTAAATCCGACAAATTCTTAGTTCATCATAACATAATTAGACACGCAATTTAAGACATTTGAATAAATGATAGTACTTCTCTACGTTTCACTTCATCTTCCTCATAAATACCGCGTGCAACAGATGTCACCGTTTTAGAACCAGGTTTTTTTAATCCACGCATTGTCATACACATATGCTCAGCCTCGATCACAACATAGACACCTTTTGGCGAAAGCATCTCCATAATTGTGTCTGCTACTGAAGAGGTAATACGCTCTTGTAGTTGTGGCCTGCGGGCAATCGTCTCCACTGCACGGCCTAACTTACTCAGTCCAGCAACAACGCCGTCATTTGGTATGTATGCAACATGTGCTTTGCCATAGAAAGGTACTAGATGATGCTCACACATCGAATAAAAAGGTATATCTTTGACAAGCACTAGTTCTTCATGATCCTCATGAAATACCGTTTTAAAATAATCTTTAGCATCCTCATGCAAGCCGCTGAACATTTCGGCATACATTTTTGCTACACGCTTCGGCGTATCCAATAAACCTTCACGATTTACATCTTCACCTACTGCTTCTAAAATCATTTTTACCGCTTCTTCTATTTTTAATAAATCAATATTCGACATCAAAAAACCCTCCTGCATATCAAAACATTACACATTTCCCTATGCATCGTAGCACATCCAAAAGGTAAGCGCAAAATGACTTACCTGATTCATCAGAAATTCGCTTCTAGATAAGCAAATCACTGTATATTATTATGTAAAATTCAAATTTGAAGTTAAAAAGAGCAGCCTTCATGTTCGTTAACATGAAGACTGCTCTATGTAACTACTAGACGTGTATTATTTTACCGCGTCTTTAAGCGCTTTACCTGGTTTGAAAGCAGGCACCTTGCTAGCAGCGATTTCGATTTCTTTACCAGTTTGTGGGTTACGACCTTTACGAGCCGCACGTTCACGTACTTCAAAGTTACCAAAACCAATTAATTGTACTTTGTCACCCTTTGCAAGAGCATCTTGAATTGTATCAAATACAGCTTCAACTGCTTTAGAAGCGTCTTTTTTAGAAAGACCTGCAGCTTCAGCAACAGAGTTTACTAATTCTGTTTTATTCACACCATTCACCTCCTCTCAAAGGGTCATGAACCAATTCTGTAAAAAGAGTAACACATAGAAAACCGCTACGCAACTGTATTCATACATGATTATAACCAAAAAATCAGTTTTTCACCCAAAAAACAAAAATAAAAGGACTTTTCGCATAAAAACGAAAAGCCCTGCGTATATTTTTTGCATTTTTTCTGAATTTTATCACTATAAAATAAATGTTACTAAACCACGATCTCCTTCGTTAACCATACGTTCAATCGTCTGACGCATACGTTTTTTGGCAGTAGGTGGAACTGCATCCATTTTATAGCGAATACCCTCTTTTAATACTTCATGCAATGGTGTACCAAATAATTGTGTATTCCATAAGGCATCACGATCATGTAAATAAGCATGATTTAAATCTTTTAGAAGTTGCTGACTATGGAACTCTGAGCCAATTAACGGTGCAAATTCTGACTCCATATCCACTCGGATAATATGATAGGATGGCGCTTTTGCCTTCATTCGTACGCCGAAGAAATTATTCTGTTTAATGAGCTCTGGGGCTGTTGGCTCAAATTCCTGCATCATTGGCAATGTCACGCCATAGCCTGTCGTATCAGCATCGTGAATAGCACTTTTAAATCGCTTTTGGGCCTCTTTTGCCTCTGCCGCCTCTTTGATAAAGAGTAACCAATCTTTTTTCGTTTCAATTGGTTCTTCTAGCCATTCATTACAAACTGATTTATACAATTCACCCTGTAGGGATACCCGAATTACAGCTGTTCCTACACCTGCATCTACATGAACAACTTCACTTTGGTCAATAAAGTCAATGGCTTTAAAGGCATCTGACGCCTGTTGCACATCTCGAATTTTCATCACAGAAGAAAGGACTTCCTCCATCGAATCAATCAATGCAACATTTAATGGATGTGTAGCATCTAATACATCCAGCCAGTCTGGTTTTTCTACCTCAATGGTACGAATTGGGAATTCAAATAACGCCTCTTGTAAAATATATTGAATATCCGTTTCTCTCATTTGATCAATGGACATCGCAATAACAGGGACATTGTAACGTTCAAACAATTCATTGCGAAGCTGAACCGTTTCTTCTCTCGCAGGCATTTGGCAATTGAGTAAGATGACAAATGGTTTGCCGATGTCTTTTAATTGCTCTACAATTTCCTCTTCTGCCTTCTCTGCTGCTCGTCGACTGATTCCGTTCACTGTACCATCAGTCGTTACGACAATACCAATATTCGCATGATCGCGAATCACCTTATCTGTGCCAATTTTAGCGGCTTCCTGAAATGGAATTGGCTCCGTATGCCAAGGCGTATGAACAAATTTTGGTCCATTTTCATCCTCATAGCCTTTTGTCCCATCGATAATATAACCAACACAATCTGCTAATCGAATTTGGAATGGCATTTCATCTTCACCGACCACAATACGGGTTGCTTGGGCAGGCACAAACTTCGGCTCAGCAGTCATAATGACTGGCCCCGGAGAACTTTGTGGCAACTCATCTTGTGCTCGCATTCTTTCCGTTTCATCCACAATGTTTGGTAACACGACTGATTCCATTACCTTTTTTACAAATGTTGATTTACCTACACGTACTGGACCGACAACACCAATATAAACATCGCCATTTGTGCGCTCTGCAATTTCTCTAAATACTGCTTCACTCAAGGTTTCTGCCTCCTTTATCTACGCTTTTTCACTATATGCGAGCCTGTAGACAAATATGAAAAAGCCCCTCACAAATGTAAGGAGCTTGTTTGCTATTTCTCTTTTTTCTCGGCGGCTTCTGCCTCTTGTTTTTGTAATTCTTTCGCTTTTTTGACATCCGCATTATACGTTTTCATATCATAGACAGGCTCTCCATTCTCGTCCACTGTATAGGGAATAGAATAGGCAGGCACAACTGGAAATTTGTCGACAAGCAGTTGGCGAATATCATCACCTGGCTTTACATTCGGCTTATCCTCTTTTAAAAGCTGGCCTAAATCCACAGCATAGTCTACATGTAATTCACCATCACCAGTCATGAAAAGCGGTAACTCGACGCCAGAATAGGGACTTTTTACAGTTACCTCTGTTTTATACCCCAAATCTTTATAGTTGATCTGATAAACATTATCTGAAATTGACCCTTTTATTGGTAAATACTGTGTAGATAGTTTACGAATACCTATTTCACGTATACGCTCTGCCGCGTTTAAATCTACTAATTTGACCGATGCCTCATTTTCAGGGTCCCAAATGATATATTGATATATACCACCTTTTTCATAGGCATTTCCAGGAATTGTCGTCAAATACTTCGGCATAAGTTTTTCAAAATCGATTAAATATTTGATATAGATATCCGTATCTAACTCGCTATTTTTAATTGGTACTAGTCCACCTGTTGCTTCACGGTATTCATCCACAGCACGTTGAACTGCCGCTAGTTGATCGACATCAGGCGTGACCTTAGCCCTTTTTTCTTCTTCTGGGTACGCACATCCTACTAACAGTATGGCGGTTGCAAATACCAACAGCAAAGCACTTAGTTTTTTCATGTTACTGACACCTCATTATTATTTATGCTGGCCAAGTGGCAACTACAAGTACCATTAAAAATGTGCCAAGTCCAAACAGTATGTATGCACATAAATTTACGACTGTTCGTAAAAATACATTTGAAATCTTATTTCGCGCTAAATAAATTAAGCCGACTGATATAATCATAAATGCGATGCAATAAAACGACACCCACATTACATCAAGCGCAGGCATATGAGCTAACGGGCCCATTTCAAAAAACCACCTTTCTTTGAATGTCAAGACACAATCAAAGTATATTATACTATGTGCTTTTGCTAAAAAGAAATAGTTGTCCCATAACTATCAAGAAATGGACAACTCTTTAAGCTTGTATTTCTATTCAACTAGTGGCACACAATAAGGCGTCTCAACAGATTGGTTGAGACACCTTATTTATGTCCATTTAATGACAAGTCTAATCAAAAAATTAATATTAATGCTTCATATCGTCTATTTCTCGTTTTTTCATACGCATCATTAAGGCATCTACTGCCACTTTCGGTTCAACATCATTAAATAGCACACTATAGAGCTCTGTGGAAATCGGCATGGCGACATCATATTTCTCTGCTAATTGATAGGCTGCCTTCGTGGTACGGACACCTTCTACGACCATGCCCATTTGATCCAGCACTTCTTGTAGCTTCATACCTTGCCCTAACATATTACCTGCACGCCAGTTTCGCGAGTGGACACTTGTACAGGTTACAATTAAGTCCCCCATACCTGTAAGTCCTGAGAACGTAAATGGATTACCACCCATTTTTACACCTAACCGTGAAATTTCTGCAAGACCTCGCGTAATAAGTGCCGCTTTCGCATTGTCTCCATAATTTAAGCCATCAGTAATACCTGCCGCTAAAGCGATAACGTTTTTCAACGCTCCTCCTATTTCCACACCAATGATATCCTCATTTGTATAGACGCGGAAGAACTGATTCATAAATAAATCCTGTACCTTTTCAGCAGCATCAATGTTGGCACAAGCTGCAGTAACCGTTGTAGGATGATGCAGCACCACTTCTTCTGCATGACTTGGCCCAGAAAGAACAACAATTTCTTCCACATACATAGCTGGTAAGCTCTCTGCTAAAATTTCAGATATTCGTTTTAATGAGTCAGGCTCAATTCCTTTTGAAACATGGACAAACAACACTTTTTTGGTTAATTCAGCCGTTAGTTTCTCGCATACTTCACGAATCGCTTTTGTTGGAACAGCCACAACAATGGTTTCTGCATGAGTAGCTACCTTCGCCATATCACTCGTCGCATGTAAATTTACAGGTAGAATGGTTTCTGGTAAATATTTTTTATTCGTATGCAGTTGATTGATTTCTTCTGCCTGCTCAGCTCTATGTGTCCATACAAGCGTATCATGTCCATTTTCCGCTAGTACCATTGCCAGTGCAGTACCCCATGAGCCTGCCCCTAACACACAAACTTTTTCCATAACAAAATCCTCCCTTTGTTGGGTTGTCTATAAATAAGTTCTTTCTTGTAAAAAGACGCCACCCTACAATAATGTCGGGTTGGCGTATTGTATGTCTATAGCTATTGCCTTAAGCACGCGCACGTGTAATTAAACGAATTGGCGTCCCTTCAAAGTCAAATGTTTCGCGAATGCGATTTTCTAAGAAGCGTTCGTATGAGAAATGCATAAGCTCAGGTTCATTCACAAAAATAACGAATGTTGGTGGCTTAATTGCTACCTGAGTAGCATAGTAAATACGTAAACGACGACCTTTATCTGTCGGTGCAGGATTACGAGCCACTGAGTCCTCAATCACTTCATTTAAAATAGAGGACTGAATACGCATCGCATGATTCTCGCTGACACGTTGGATAATCGGTAAAATTTGATGCACACGCTGTTTTGTATTCGCTGACACAAAAATAATTGGGGCATAATCCAAAAATAGGAAATGCTCTCGAATTTGCTGTGTAAAGACATTCATTGTTTTTTCATCTTTTTCAATGGCATCCCATTTATTCACAACAATGATCACAGCTTTTCCAGCCTCATGTGCATAGCCAGCGATTTTTTTATCTTGCTCCTGAATACCCTCTTCTGCATTCAGCACTACTAAAACAACGTCTGAGCGTTCAATAGCACGTAGCGCACGTAGCACAGAATATTTCTCGGTTGTTTCATAGATCTTTCCTTTTTTACGCATACCCGCCGTATCAATAATGACATATTCCTGTCCATCATATGCATAAGGCGTATCAATCGCATCACGTGTTGTCCCTGCAATATTACTAACAATAACACGTTCCTGCCCTAGGAAAGCATTCACTAAAGAGGATTTTCCAACATTCGGTCGACCAATTAAAGAGAATTTAATGACATCATCACCGTATTGTTCTTCATCTTCTTTCGGGAAATGTTTCGCACATTCGTCCAATAAATCCCCTAAACCTAAACCGTGGGAACCTGAAATAGGCCAAGGTTCACCGAAGCCAAGTGCATAAAAATCATAAATCATTTCACGCATATCAGGATTATCAATTTTATTGACCGCTAATACAACTGGTTTTTTTGTTTTGTATAGAATTTTAGCAACTTGCTCATCTGCTGCCGTTACTCCTTCACGACCATTTGTCATGAAAATAATTACGTCCGCTTCATCAATGGCAATTTCAGCTTGTTGACGAATTTGTTCTAAAAACGGCTCGTCTCCAATTTCAATGCCACCTGTATCAATAATATTAAAATCGTGTGTTAACCACTCTGCCGAACTATAAATACGGTCACGTGTTACGCCTGGGATATCCTCCACAATCGAAACGCGTTCTCCAACGATACGATTAAAAATCGTCGACTTACCTACGTTCGGACGACCTACGATGGCTACTACTGGTTTCGTCATCTGTACTTCATCCTTCCAACTTCTTGTCTTTCGCTATTATACACGAAAAATGCCATTATATCATATCATATCCATAATGTAGAACGCTATGTATGGCTATTAAAGGTGTTACCCCTTTTTTTGAGAGTTCTATTAGGTGTTTTGAAGGTTTTATCCGCTACTTTTAGAGGTACTATCCTTCAATTTAAGTGTTCTATCTTTTACTTTAATTTGTATCCTTCACTTTTAGAATTCTATCCGCTACTTTAAAGGTTCTATCCTCTACTTTTAGAGTTGTATCCTTCAATTCAAAGTTTTTATCCACTTCTTTATTGTTATCCTTCACTTTTAGAATCCTATCCGCCACTTTAAAAGTTTTATCCGCTACTTTTAGAGTTGTATCCTTCGATTCTAAGTTTTTATCCGCTTCTTTATTGCTATCCTTCACTTTTAGAATCCTATCCGCCACTTTAAAGGTTTTATCCGCTACTTTTAGAGTTGTATCCTTCGATTCTAAGTTTTTATCCGCTTCTTCATT
>NZ_JANWTB010000002.1:0-241823 GCF_024919535.1 Lysinibacillus sp. A4
AAACCTTCTATCCACCATTTCAACCATAAAAATAGCGAGGATACAATTATGCATCCTCGCTTTATACATTATTTAAAGTTTTTTAGTTTATCGCCAATCACATCACCAAATGAGAAGCCTGTATTCTCTTCAGGTAATTCATAGTCGATTACTTCTTCTGCTTCAGGATTTTCTAGTAATTCTTTAATACTAAGGGCTAGACGACCTTCGTCAGCATTGACATCAAGGACCTTCACCTGTACTTCTTGTCCCTCTTTTAATGCTTCATGAGGCGTGTTAATGTGCTTATGCGCAATTTGCGATATATGCACTAAACCTTCAACGCCTGGGAATACTTCCACAAATGCACCGAATGAAGTAAGTCGCTTCACTCTACCGTCTAAAATAGTGCCTTTCGCGGCACGTTCTTCTATATTAGACCATGGTCCAGGAATAGTTTCCTTAATAGATAAAGAAATACGTTCATTTTCTGGGTCCACTGATAGAACTTTTACTTTTACATCTTGTCCTTCAGCTAAAACCTCACTCACATCACTCACATGCTCATGTGATACTTGCGAGATGTGTACAAGACCATCAATACCACCTAGGTCGATAAATGCACCAAATGCCGCGAGACGCTGTACTTTACCATCCAATACATCGCCAGCTTTTATTTGATTAATCACATTTTTCTTTTGTGAAGCTTTCTCTGCTTCAACCACTGCTCGGTGAGATAAAATAAGGCGATTCTTATCCTTATCAAGCTCAACAATTTTAAAGCTTAATGTTTGCCCTTTATAGCCTTCAAAATCATCAACAAAATAGTCCTCTACAAGCGATGCTGGTACAAAGCCACGTACACCTAAATCTACGACAAGACCACCTTTAACAATATCCTTTACTTCCGCTTCAAAAATTTCCTCAGCGGCAAATTGTTGCTCTAGTGTATCCCATGCTTTTAGAGCATCCACTTTACGTTTTGATAGGACAAAGTTTTCTTCTTCAACCTTTGTAATCATCAATTCTAATTCATCTCCAACTGAGATGACATCAGACGCTTTCTCAATGTGTAAGCTTGATAATTCACTAATCGGTACAATACCATCAAACGGTGCACCTGGAATTGATACAGATACTGCCTTTTCATCAACTTGCGCGGCAATGCCTTTGACGATATCACCCTCGTTAAACGTTTGTTCTGCATAGTTCATTTCTTCAGACATATGTAACCCTCCTTCGCATCTTCCCTTACTATTTTATTCGATATTGAAGACAAAGACAAAAATAAATCCTTTAAATTCAAAAAATGTCTGAAATTTTAGGATTTATAGCATTTTTTCTTCTGCTAATTTTAAAATAGCTTGTGCTGCATCATCAATAGACAATGCTGTTGTATCTAAAAAGATCGCATCTTCAGCTTGAATCAGTGGCGATGCTTCACGCTCACTATCCTTTTTATCACGTAGTGCAATTTCTTCCTGAAGTTTTTCAAGAGATGAGTCAATGCCTCTTTTTTGATTATCAATCAAGCGTCGTCTAGCACGCTCCTCTACTGTTGCAGACATGAAAATCTTTAGTTCTGCATCCTTTAAGACATGTGTAGCAATATCGCGGCCATCCATGACAACACCGCCATTAGCTGCAAGTTTTTGCTGTTGGGCAACTAATAGCTCACGAACCTTCGCATGGGCAGCTACTTGTGAGACTGATGAAGTGACCTCATTAGAGCGTATTTCCGCAGACACATTGTGACCATCTAAAAAAACAAGCTGTCCCTGAGGTGATGGTTTTAATTCAATTGTGCTTACGTCAAGCATCTCTGCTAATTTTGCTTCATCATCTAAATGTATGTTTTGTTGCAACGCTTTATACGTAACTGCTCGATACATTGCGCCTGTGTCAATGTAAGTAAAGCCAAGTGCCTCAGCAACAATTTTCGCGATTGTGCTTTTGCCAGCACCAGCAGGCCCGTCTATCGCAATTTGAATGTTTTTCTTCATATTCTTCCCTACTTTCTGCACCTCTTATTGTATCATATAACCTCAAAAAAGCCCTCTCCTAGGAGAGGGCTTCATTAAAATATTCATTAAGAAATTAAACATGAAAAGGGTTCATTTCTTTACGACGATTGGCTAATTGACGTTCAAAGCAAAAACGGACAATATGCTGTTGATCGACATCATCTGTATCTGTTAGTTGGATTGTTGCAATGCGTTTATCCTCTTTTTCGAAAATACGTACGATCAGCGCTTCTGTAATGACATACTTGACATCTCCATTGGCAAATGGCAATACAATGGTTAGTTTTACTTCATCACCCTCAGTGAAAGCTACTTGACCTTTCAACATGACTGCTAGGCCTCCTGCACTAATATCCACAGTCACAAGCTGATATTTATAATCCTTCAACTGAATAGCAACGTCTACTTGTGTCTCCACACGAACGTATTCTCGTCGCTGAATTTTTATAAACTCCTCTGGTGTTGGACAATGCAACATAATCATTGGTATATTACCTGCTTTACGGCCAACTACCTCTGTATTAAAGGCAAAGGATTGCTTATCCTCAGTACGAAAAGTTGCTCTAAATTCTGAGCCATCTATTAAAAATGCCGTTTTCTTTGTTGCCATATTAACCGGATAATCAATATATAGAATATTATCTTTTTGCTCTACAACTTTACAGCGGAATTTCTCCAAACGCTCTGTATAAGTTGGTTCAAGTTGTAATTGTGTACCAATTTTTATTTCCATGAGCATCTCCCCGTGCGAAAAATATAGTTTAATTATCTCATGAGAAGCTTATTTTGGCTATAAAAATTGGTAGTATTTTCATGTCAAGTTGATACAGAGCGGAAGCATCATTGATTAAGTTAGATATTCCACTTTTAATACATTATGGTTTTCCGCATCAATAACAATTCTAAATGTTTCCTGCGTATTACCATCACGCAATGCAATGACCTCATAGCAAAGACGTTGCTCAAATTGTCCATTATCTGTGTAGATATTTTTTACCTCTTGTACTTGAATATCGTCTTGGAAGAACGTTTTCCAATCAATCGGCTTAGCTGTTTGCTTTTTAATATTTTCTTCTTGAATATATTCCATTGCATTTGCACCTAACAGCTCACCTGTATCTTTCGCCACTTTCAATTGAACACCATCAGCGTAGATTAACGCATTATCTCCAGGATGGACACGAGCAAATGTCACATGCCAAGCTTGATGATTTTCGCGTGATTCCACATAGGCTACATCTTTCATGCCTAATTTCTTCACATATTCCTGCGCTTTTTTCATGATTTCCTCTTGTGATAACTTGGCTTCATCCACAGGACGTTCTACTAAATAGGATAATAAATGTCCACCCTTTTCTGTTAAATCAACATAGCCTAATCGAATCCCTTGGTGGAATTGGATATGATAAAAAGGATATGGTGCTGTATCACTACTTTTTGTAACTGTAAATGTGGCATCTTTAATGACAGGGAATAAGTATTTCACTTTTTCTAGTGCTTCTTTTTCGGTAATAACGGCATCCTGTAATGCCTTTAACTCAATTTTTTTCTGCCAATCAGATTCAGATAAAGTTAACGGGAAATCCTTTTCGCCGTAGCCCTTTAATGTATCTTTTACAGTATCAAATTGGCTATTTGGATTTTTATTATCTACTTGCTGTAGCCAAACATCCATTTTCCCATCATGCTTATAGAAATCGACGGTTGCTGCTGTCCATTCATCGGAAAGAGATTGTAAATTCGTTGAAACCTGGGGCATTTTTTCACGCCAAGCTTCATAATCCCCTGTTTTCGCTGTCCTTTTTGCTTCATCGCCAAGTCGCCCTAGATAGTTCATCCATTCACTTGATAGTTCTTGTCCTATTGGAATATTCGCAATTGAAGAACGAACTTCTGAGCTTAAACGCCAAACCGAATCTAGTTCATTGTGAATCGCCTGCTCATCTTGAAACAACAGGGATTGTGATACTGAGCGTTGAAGATGGGAAAGTTTTTCAGATGCATCCGTTAACTTATCTGTATATTGTGCTAGCACGGTACGTTGTAATTCTTCTTTATCTCCATGTAAATCAATGCTGTATGCCCCTAACCCAATAACGGCAATCGTTAAGACCACGAGCCAAGTTTTCATCTAGGTTCCTCCTTTCTATGAACAGAAAATATGCTCTCCAATTTGTTTAATTTGTGGACGTGACCAAATCCATTTGCTCGTTGCAGTTTTTGGATTGAAATAATACAATGCATTTTCAGAAGGGTCCCAGCCGTTCATGGCATCAATAACCGCTTCTTTCGCTCGCTCATTTGGCTCAAGCCAAATTTGCCCATCTGCAACAGCTGTAAATGCTAACGGTTGGAAAATGATACCTGAAATAGTATTCGGGAAATCTGGGCTTTCCAAACGATTTAAAATAACTGCAGCAACTGCTACTTGTCCTTCATATGGTTCTCCTCTTGCCTCTCCATATACCGCATTCGCCATTAGCTGCAAATCACGCTCTGTATATTTGGGAGGAACTTGTGTCTGTGTTCCATTATTATTACTACTTCCACTACTATTGCTACTGCCACCACTAGTATTCTTTTTCACTTGCTGATCAAGTGGCTTGCCACCATAATAAGTAAATTGATTTCCTGCATTTAATTGAGCTTTCACCCATTTTTCATCATAATCTGAATTGCCCGTTAACGCTTTCTTTGTCTTAGCGCCTGCAATTCCGTCTACCGGTAACCCATAATTTTCTTGGAAATTACGTAAAGCCCAGTATGTGTTATAGCCAAATTTACCATCAATTTTACTCTTATAAAAACCTAAGTATTGTAGCCTCGCTTGCAATTCAACGACATCATCTCCATAGGCACCCCGAGTAATTTGCTGATCGCTAAATGCATTCGCATCATTTTGAGGAATCGCAATTATACTAATTCCTAATATCAAAGCAAAAAGTATGCTTACTAAACGCACTTTTATCACTCCTTTTTTTTATAGCTTGAAACAAAAGGAGTAATTTATACATGATAAAAATGAAATAAAGCGTAGAAATCTTTGACGATTTCTACGCTTTATATTTTCTTTTGCATGTGAAGATGCTGCACCAGATGATAATGTGCAAGCTTCACTTTGCGCAAGCCAAACCACCATAAAAACAACATAAAAGGAATCATTAAATAAACCCAGTGACCTTTGAATGATAATATTGTATTGTATAGAATGTGAAGTACGACTGGTGCACAAAGTGCCATAGCAATCATCTCTTTTGTCTTAACAAGTTTCGAAAACTTAGCCCGTCCATAATAATAGCCCATTACGACACCGAACAAAGCATGACTCGATACTGGTAATAAGGCTCGCATAAATGCCGTGTCTAAGCCAAATGAAAGTAAATAAAGAACATTTTCAATCGTAGCAAAGCCAAGTGAAATGCTTGCCCCATACAATATACCATCGTAAGGGTCATCAAATTCTATATGATTATAGATGGCAATTAATAGTACAAACCATTTAAAAAATTCTTCAATGACACTTGAAAATAGTACGTCTTGAAGATAAAGATATCGAAAAACCCCTTCTTCTGTTAATACATACTGTAAAAACATGATTGGGAACGTTAAAAATGCGCCGTATAAAAACGTTTGTAGTAAAGTTCTTCTTGGCTCCGTAGCCATCTGATTGCGCAAATAGAAATAACTAAAAAGCGCTAGACCGGGAGCAATGGCAGCAGATAATAAAATGATCATGATGCCGGCTCCTTTCAACAATAGACTGCTATTATTATACCATGTAATGACAAAAAAACTTTTTAAAAGGAGATTTATTTTTTATGAAAAAAACAATTTTATTAATTCATACTGGCGGCACAATCTCCATGGCGATGAGTGCTGAAGGAGCGGTCATGCCTAATAAGGAAAATCCTCTAATGAAGGAAAGTAATAAACTGGCTTCATTAGCAAGCATTATCGAAATAGAAGCTTTTAACCTTCCTTCTCCACATATTACACCGAAAGAGATGCTTTTATTGCGTAACTTGATTTTGGAACAAATTGACGCACAGCCAATTGACGGTGTGGTCATCACACACGGTACGGATACATTGGAAGAAACCGCCTATTTCTTAGAGCTAACTACGAACTTAGCCATTCCGATTGTGCTAACAGGAGCAATGCGTTCATCTAACGAACTTGGCGCAGATGGGATTTATAATTTAGTAGAGGCAGTCCGAGTTGCTGTTGATGAAGAAGCACGTGATAAAGGTGTGCTTGTTGTGATGAATGATGAGGTTCATCTTGCTGTAAATACAACAAAAACAAGCACAAGTTCTGTAAATACTTTCCAATCTCCGCAATATGGACCGATTGGCCTTATTACAAAATCCAGAATCTTATTCCATCACGCACCAATTCGTCGACAATATGTAGATGTTAACAATTTACCTAAGCGTGTCGCAATGCTAAAAGTGTACGCTGGAATGGAAGAAGATTTATTGGATGTCGTGCTTGCATGTAAATATGATGGTGTTGTCCTAGAAGGACTAGGTCAAGGGAATGTCCCACCATCTGTTGTAAAAGGAATTGAAAGCCTTATACAGCGAGACATCCCAGTTGTACTTGTTTCCCGCTGCTTTAATGGAATTGCAGAAGGTGTTTATGGCTATATGGGCGGCGGTAAAATGCTAGAAGACTTAGGGGCCATATTCGCCACAGGTATTAATGGTCAAAAGGCACGCTTAAAATTATTAATAGGCCTTAACACAACTGGCTCGCCTTTAAATTTAAAGGACTTTTTCCTGTAACGTTAAAGTCTCGATCACCTGTTCATAATAGCCCAGTATCTCGCTAAGTCGAGCCAAAGCTTCATCAAAATCTGGTTGTATCACAGAAAATTGAATGAAATTCTTTTGGCGTAAATACTGGCTTTCACCATGAACAAATAGCCCGTTTAATGCTAAATCAATAGGTAGGTTGGCATAATTATTAGGCAATTGAACCGTTATCAGCATCGGATATTGAATTGTTGGATATTGAAATTGCATGATTGGTAGCTGCAGCAGTGATTGAAAGCGTTGCTGTAGCTGCTCATAACGTGCTGGATAAGCTTGCAATGCCATCTCCACATTGCTCAGTAATACAGCAGGTAATGTAAATGGTATGGCACCTTGCTGATAATTTGCTAAATCAAGATAAGCGGGTAGATCGGCAGATGAGGGTGCAAGTGATTGCGAAAATACAAATGCTAGCCCACTTAACGCACCAATAGCCTTACCACTCACAGCCGTAGCTAAATAGCAGTCCTGTAAAGAAAACGGCATGGCACCGAACGAACTAATACAATCTATACATAACTTTACATTGTATTGTTTAGCAAGCTTTTTAAGAATATCTAAGTTATTACAAGTTCCCGTGGAAGTCTCACCATGTACTGCCAACATCCACTGATAAGATCCCGTCTCAAGCTGTGAAGCCAGTTCTTTGTCATCAAATACCGTTCCCCATTCTTTTTCTACCACATCATAATGTAATGACCAACGAGCGGCTTGCTTCTGTAAACGCTCACCGAATTCTCCATTTGTGAGAATAAGCCCTTTTCCTAATTGCTGTGCCTTTAGTTGTGCAAGCATTACTTCATTTGCTAGCGTTCCCGTCCCTACGATTACACCAACATGATTGGACTTCGATAAATGCAGCAACTTTTTATGCACTCGTTCATAAAGCGCATAAAAAGGTAATGAACGATGTGATAAATCTGAATGAGCAATTGTCTCTAATTGCTTCACCGGCCCAGGATAAAATGTAGAGGGTTCCGTCGTTAGTCTATGTTGTAATGATTGTTCAAATTCATGTCTAGTGAGCACCATCGGTAAAAACATCGCACCCTCTTCCCCGACAGCTGGTGCAAACTGCTTAAAACCCATCTGCTTATATAGTTTTTCCTCTCTCGTTGTACCTGAAATCACTGCCGCAGTATAGCCTTTTTCGTAGGCAAATGTAGTTAAGGCCTGAGTAAGCTTCAATAGAACTCGACCCGTTCGATAACCTTTCTTCACGGAAAGCAAACGAATTTCACAAAGCTTCTCACAATTTTCCTTCGATAAATACTGCTCGACCTTACCAATCTTTTCATCAATAGAAAATGGTCGTTGATCTCTAAACGCCACCATGCCAATTAATTCTGTTTGCTTATAAACAACAACATAGGTATTCTCCTGATGAAATCGGTCTACTTTTTTTCGCGATGCATTCACCTCATGCTGAGGAATTTCTTCTACAAATGTTTCATAATTCAATCGAGCAATCGCCTCAAATTCTTCATTTGTCTTGGCAATTTTACACCAATACATTTCCTTCACTTCCCTCTTTTCAATGATTCCTGAATATTAGACATATGCTTAATAAGCATACACACGATTGCCATGATTAAAAGTCCATATGGCTCTAATTTCCCTGCTTGTATAATTGCGGCTATATAAAAAACAAAGCCCCCAACCATGCCAAGTGTCAGACTTCTAGTAAATGCACATATAAGTGCTGTACCAATAATCATCCATAAAAAAAGACTTGGCGATAAGGCGAGACCCACACCAATAAAAGTAGCCACACCTTTCCCTCCATTCCATTTCAGCCAAATCGGAAATAGATGGCCTATTATCACCCATGCAGCTCCGCCAATAACGACCCATTCATCCAATTGCCACATGCGTCCTAATCCGACAACAAGTACACCTTTTAATGAATCGCCAAGAAGAGTCAAAATAAACGCTGTTTTCCCAATCACACTTCCCGCATTACGCGCGCCTAAATTTTTACTACGCTCTTCCTGCAAATTGACACCGTATATCTTACCAACGAAATAAGCCGTCAAGATGTTTCCTATTAAATAACTCAAGAGCCAATACAAGCCAATCATTGAGTTGCCTCCTTGCTAAAAAGGCTGTATAAGCTACATGCCTATACAGCCTCGATCGTTATTTTTTTCTCTGCTCAATAGTTCGAGCGATACATTCGCCATGGAAACGACCATTTTCAATAAAAATTTCATTGGCATTATTTCCTGCTGCAATAACACCTGCAATGAATAGTCCTTCAACATTGGTTTCCATCGTTTCAGGCGTAACATAAGGACGACCCGTTTCTTCCTCTATGTCCACTCCCATCGCTTTAATAAAGGAGTGATCAGGATGATAGCCAGTCATAGCAAAAACGAAATCATTTTTTACTATTTTCTCTTGACCCTCTACTTCTAAAACAACTTCGTGCTCTCGTATTTCCAATACATTGGTATTAAAAAGCATGTCAACTTCTCCAGTTTTGACTACCCCTTCAAATTCGGGCAATACCCATGGCTTGATGCTTGGAGAGTATTCGCTGCCACGATAGGCTACGGTTACACGAGCACCGGCTTTATTTAATTCTAACGCGGCATCTATCGCTGAATTTTTGCCGCCTATAACTAGAACATCCGTATCAAAAAATTCATGGCCCTCTTTAAAGTAATGGAAAACTTTAGGTAACTGCTCACCATGGATATTTAAATAATTCGGATGATCATAATAACCTGTTGCAATGACAACATAGGGCGTTTCATATATTTCCTTATCGGAGGTAACCGTGAACAAATCATTATTTTTTACAACACTTTGTACTTTTTCGAAGCGATTAACTTGTATATTTTTTAAACGGACGACCTCTCGATAATAGACAAGGGCTTGATTGCGTTTCGGCTTACGTCCTTCAATGATAAATGGTACATCACCAATGGCTATCCGTTCACTCGTACTAAAAAATGTTTGATGTGTAGGGTAATGATAGATGGCATTGACGATATTTCCTTTTTCAATCACAATAGGTTGTAAACCAATATTTTGCAAAGCTATTGCTGCTGCTAAGCCGCATGGGCCTCCTCCAACAATAATTGCATCTGCTTGCTGCATTTCTTGACACTCCAATCGAATTTGAACAGCAAAAATTGCTGCTCCATGCTTTCACATTATCATAGAATAGACGATACTTTTTTATTATACGCCTTCTCACACGTTTTGGTTGTTTATTTACTCGAAATATCAATGTCAATTATATGACATTGGGGCTTTGCACCAAATCGAAAAGGTACTAATGTCGTCCCATAGCCATTGCTTACTAAAGTCATGACACCATCACGCCGACGATAGGAACCATTTGGATGGACACCATATGGGCCGAATCGAATTTGCCCTCCATGTAAATGTCCCCCCATCATTAAATCCGCACGGAACTTAGCCCGAACTTTCGCAAAAACCTCTGGATTATGGGCGATGAAAACAACTAAATCCTGCTCTCCTATCTTTGCAAAAGCTTTTTCAAAACTATATTCTTTAACGGTTGTATCCTCAATAGCACTTAACCAAAAGCTATTTTTAAGCGGAAGTTGTATAGCGTCATTGACAATAATTTGAACATGGTATGCCTGTAAAATGTCCTTCAGTCTTTCTTCCCCAATTTCTCTGTCATTATTGCCCCAAATAAAATAGGTTGGTCCAAGGGACGTTAATAATGATAAATTTTCATGAATACGATCAATTGGTGTACGGCTATCCGCAAAATCACCGCCAATAATTACTGCATCAAAATGATGTCCCTGTAACTGTGCAATCATTTTCTTACTTATTTTACGTAAATGAACATCTGAAATAAAAAATAATCGTACCTTCTCCTGTTCACCCTGTAATGAAAGCTGGTGAGACAATACATTATTTTCATGTGCCACCTTCCACATATAAAGTAGAGGGGCGATGACTACCAGAAGACATAGCCCTAAATATAGCATTTTCTCACTTCTCCTTACGACAGCAAAAAGGCGATTCTTCTTAAAAAACGAATCGCCTTTTTGCTAAATCAGACGTACGTTTTGGTGTGAACGTTTGTCTGTAATTTTATACTAGAAAAACTATATAACGATAAAAAAATTCTATTAAGGTAACTTAATGACTTGCCCAACCATTACAGTATTAGAGGACATCCCATTAGCAGCACGAATTTTAGCTAAAGTCGCTTCACTGCCATCGCCATAGTGATTTAATGCAATTCGGTATAAGTTCTCATTTGCTTTTACAGTATGTGTCGTTGCTTTAGCATTTTGTTTTGCTTCTTCCGCTTTTCTAGCCTCTTCTGCTTTTCTTGCTGCCTCTGCTTGTTGTTGAGCTATTCTTGCTTCTTCAGCTTTTCGAGCTTCTTCGGCTTTTTTTGCTTCCTCTGCCTTTTTCGCCTCTTGAGCCTTTTTCGCTTCTTCAGCAGCTTTTTGCTCCGCTGCTAATTTATCAGCATCTTTTTGAGATTGCTCTTGAGCCTTCTTATCTCCCTGAGCGTCTTGACCCTTATCATCTTTTTCCTTATCTTTATCTGACGCAGATGCTTCTGAAGGATCTAATTCGACAACCTGTTCAGCTGTATCCTTTTCGGCTTGTTCAATCGTTTTTCCTGGTTCATAAAATTTCCAAAAATAAATAAGAATTGTTAATGGTATCAAAATAAAAATAACAAACAGAATCGTCATTAACGGTGTCTTACGTTTCGAATTTTTTGGCTTTTTGTTTTTATTACCGTTTTTATTCATTCTGGAAACTCTTGATAAGGCTTGCTGTTCTTTTTGCTCATCTTCAAATGATTGACGATGCTCTTCTATTTTATCGCGATAATCTTCTTTATTCATTCGCCTTTCCCCCAACCTTACTACGCTTTCTATCATCTCTATTATGACGAATATTACGAAAAAAGTAAATGACCGTCAGTTTTAGTCTAATTACCCATTAATAGTTGTTGCAATCGACTTTCCCACGTTGCCATTTCTACTTTCTTTTTCTCTTTTAAGCGTACTTTCTTGATTACATCATAATGGATTCCACAATTTTCACAACAGTTTTCCGGCTTTTTCTGCAATTTTTGCCCAAAATACCCGACTAAATGTTCACGAATACAGTCTTTTGTCTGTATGATTTGAAGCATTTCATTCACTGCATTGTATTTCTCTAGTGCTAAATGATTTAATCGGACCTTCACTTGTTCCGAAGACTCTCGTTGCAGCCAATAGTCTAACACACGGAAGGCTGTCTCACTTAACTCCCCATTTTTCAGCATTTGGATGGGCTGTATTTGCTGAGATAGCAGCTCCTGGTAGCGGTCAACATGATGTAAAGTTGGTAAATCGCCTGTCACAACAAATTTAGCCAGCTCCTCATCACCTTCAGCATACAGTAATATAGCAAGTGCAGAGTGTCCATCCCGCCCTGCACGTCCAATCTCCTGCATATAATTCGCTATATTGGCAGGCATTGATTCATGAATGACCTGCCGTATATCAAGCTTATTAATGCCCATACCAAAAGCGTTTGTTGCTACAATCCAATCAAGTTCACCAGCTATAAATTGCTGTTGAATAAATTGACGGTCCTCTACCCCATAGCCAGCATGATAGGCAGCAACACGAACGCCCTCTTGTAATAAGGCTTCGCTATATTGTTGCGCACGTTTACGTGAGGAAACATACAAAATACCAGGTCCTGCCGTTTGCGTAACGTGATGCATGAGCCATCTAGCTTTATCAGCCTTATCCTCCACTACTACACGACCTAAATGAATATTCGAGCGGTCAACATTATACATAAACTCGAATGGCGCTTTGAGAGATAAAGTTTCCTGTATATCTCGTACAACCTTCTTTGTTGCCGTAGCAGATAATGCCAAAATGGGGGGACGATTTTCCCTCGATAGCCAGTCACCTATTCGTAAATAATCTGGTCGAAAATCAAAGCCCCATTGTGAGATACAATGCGCTTCATCTACTACGATTAAACCTAGCTTCATCTGCGCCAGTTTCTCTTGTACCTGTTGCTGGAGCAGCATCTCTGGGGAAGTAAAAATAAAACGATATTGCTCTAAATAATGTAATACATAACGTTTCTCTGTTAGTGATAAAAAGGAATTTAAAGCTACCACCCTCTTTTCCCCAAAACGCTTCAGCTCTTCTACTTGATCCTGCATTAATGAGAGTAATGGTGAAACAATTAGTACAGGTTTCTCTAATGTATAGGCTGGTAGCTGGTAGCAGAGTGATTTTCCCATTCCTGTTGGCAATAAGGCAATCACATCTTGTTCTTGTAGTAATGCCTCAATGACTTCTTTCTGTCCTGGTCGAAATGATGAATAACCAAAATGCTTATGCAATAATTGTTCAAGTTCCATTTATACTTCTCCTTTCGCAAGGACAAGCCTTAATTGAAAATAACTCATATCGTTTAAAGCTTCATGTAATATTTTCAATTTTTTTGTTTGATACTGCTTCGATGCCTGCCACACTTTTTGAGCTTCATCATAGGAGACGAATGGGCCAATAGAAAAGTTCGGTTCATACATAGCTAATTCCACAAAATGATCCTCAATTGTACTTTGTTTTAGTTTTCTCATTTGAACAATTTGCTCCATCGAATAACCTTGTTCATATAATTGTGCGGTTTGTTGTGCAGAATCTGTTAGCAATATTTTAACTTTTAATCCTTCTGCCACATGCCCTAGTAATGGGTAATCATCTATTTTTTGATGCACTTCATTTAATAATATATGTAGGGTTTCAATAAAAGCTAATTGACTATCCAGTACAGTTTCCTTCCGTTCATCTGCAAGCTGTTGCCACGTCCATCCTGGTAATTGATAACCACTTAAACGATACAGAACAAGCTGTTTGCTTGCATCTGACACAGGGAGAATAGTTAGCACATGATTACATTCTGTCAATAATTGCTGCTGTAAATGACCTTCCTTATAATGACGTGCCTGTAAAAAAGTTCGCACCCACGCTTGAATCATTGTATCTCTACTAATCGGTGAAAAGGTACGAACGGCTGCGGCTTGATGTGACAAACTTTGTACAATGAGAGAAAGCCTCGCAAAAAACACATGCTCATTTCCCCGATAGTGCCAACCATCAAAGAAAAAGGTTGGCGTTTGTTGTGCGCGTTGTAATCCTAGCGTTTCCATGTAAAAATGACCAGATTCCTGCACATTTAACCAACTATTCTGCACAAATAAGTTTACAGCCTCATCAAATGTAGTACGAGATAATTTTGGCAAGAGGCCAAAATATTGATGTAGTTGAAAAAGACCAATATCTTGAATCGTCTGGCCTGAACGCTTCCCTCTTAGGACATGATAGGCAGCCGAAATCGTCCGCTCTTTATTGAGTTTTTGAAAGATTTGCAATAAAATTTGATGAAACATTGACGCAAATTCCTCCAATTTAATAGTATTTAAGTTGAAATGTAAGATAAACATCTTTAAAATGAGTATGAAGCTTTGTAGGAACATCGTTAAAGGAGAGAATAAAATGGCTAAATACACAATAGTTGATAAAGATACATGCATCGCTTGTGGCGCATGTGGAGCCGCAGCGCCAGACATTTATGATTATGATGATGAAGGCATTGCCTTCGTTATTTTAGATGATAACATGGGAACTGCTGAAGTTCCAGAGGATCTATTGGAAGATATGCAAGACGCTTTTGAAGGTTGTCCAACAGACTCTATCAAAGTAGCAGATGAAACATTCGATGGTGACTCATTAAAATTTGAATAGGCTTCCGTTGATGTATATCTTAAAAGGCATCCTTCAGGGGATGCCTTCTTATTGATTAAAATATTGGCTATCTTTTGCATCAAGATAATAGGCATATGGTCCATTGCTATACATACCAATCTATTGGAGGAATGTGAATGTTTGAGCAGTTACAAGTTGAGCATAGTTTATTTTATATTGATCAAGACCATATGAATAGTTTTAAAAACCTTGCTGCAAAGTGGCAATCAATATTTCCAGATGTTTGTGCGAAATGTTTGAATACTGTGGACGCATGGGCAAACGTGTTAAATAACTGGGTTTTCTTAAAATCGCAGCAGACCGATGAGCTCATTCTCAATCCTTCTAAAGCGATCTATTATTCCATCAATACATTTTTATTAGATGAGCTCCAAAAAATTCAGATAATTCAAAAAATAAAAGAGTGTGAGAATGATGATTTTCAGTATTTTGCGGCCTTCCACTTAGGAAATGCCATCGATTTATGGGTGTACAATACACTTGAAAAAAGTGCAGAATCTGATTTGTTACAACCACAAAATCGTATACCTTATTATCTTGCCTTTTTAGACGATGATTTTCAAACAGACAATGCTTTATTCCATAAAAATCAAACAAGAGCAATCAAAATATTGGCACAGGTCATTCGGTCACAAAATTGCTTTAGAATCACTATCAGTAGTGCTGTTAATCGAGCAGTAGATATGTATGATCATTATGTAACAAAATAAAATAGCACACTTTTCAATTCGTCTCTACTGTAAAGAGATGAATTTTTTTGCTCTCTCAACTACTTCTCTTTTCATCTTGTTATTGCAACGATATTTTATGTATGATAAGATTTTAGTAGTTGGTACTAATAACAGATATTATCTCACAAAGGAGTTCTTCATAATGATGGATAATTTATTACAATTAAAAGATAAGAACATTGTTGTCATGGGCGTAGCGAATGATCGCAGTATTGCTTGGGGCATTGCAAAACGTTTATTTGATGTTGGTGCAAATGTTATCTTCACGTATCGTCAAGAACGTTCATTAAAAAAATTACAAAAACAATTAGAAAATATCGGACAATCCGATTCTCTTGTCGTTCAATGTGATGTGAATAGTGATGACAGCACAAAAGCAGCTTTTGAAGAAATCGGCTCAAAAGTTGGCGTTATTCATGGGATTGTACATTCAGTGGCTTTTGCGCATGCAGAAGATTTACACAACCGCTTCCTTGAAACAACTCGAGAAGGCTATGCATTCGCACAAGATACAAGTGCCTATTCACTTATTTCCACAGCAAAAGCAGCTCATCCGTACATGACAGAGGGCGGCTCTATCGTTACGATGAGTTACTTAGGTGCAGAACGAGTACTTGATGGCTACAATGTGATGGGCGTAGCAAAAGCTGCATTAGAGGCTTCTATGCGCTATCTTGCTGCTGATATTGGCCAAGATAATATTCGCGTCAATGCTATCTCAGCTGGTGCTATTCGCACACTTGCTGCAAAAGGTGTCCCTTCCTTTAACACAATTTTACACAAGATTGAAGAAACAGCTCCTTTAAAACGTAATGTTCAACAAGACGAAGTAGCAGATATGACGATTGTTATGCTATCTCACCTATCACGGGGTGTGACTGGTGAGACGATCTACATCGACGCTGGCTACAATATTATGGGTTAACAATAAAGAAGTATGGGAGGATGTATTATCCTTCCATACTTCTTTTTGTTGTTTATAGCATTGTCCATAAACTTTGGATTAACAAAATTAAGCCTGCTGCTACTAATAGAAAATAAATTAAGATTTTAAACAATTTTTGATTTAATCGAGTAAATAGCATTTGTCCAAAAATAAGTCCTAAGAAAACAATTGGCAAGGCATATATACTATATACCCAAACCATTTTACTTGTACCCTCAAAAATGACTTGAGAAAGTAAGCTAATAAGATAGATAAATATATAGTAGGCTAGTGAAACAGCTCTAATGGTTTCTTTATTTCTATGTGTGCTTGCAAAATAGAGTAACAGTGGTGGTCCAGCCATCCCAATACTCGTTGTAAACATACCTGATATAAAGCCAACGCCATAATCTCTACTCCTTGTTTGTTGAATAGAGAGATTTTTAATCAACAGAATCGTAAGCCCTATAAGCAGGATGGCGATGAGCAGCTTAAATGTCGTCACATCGACTAAGGCAAAGAGTATACTACCAAAAGGAGCACCCACAACACTACCGATCATCACCTTTTTAAGCAACGCTACATCAATATCATGTCTCACCTTCCATATGAGAGAAAACGAAATAACAAGGGACAGTATTATATTTATTTGCATCGCCTCTTGTGGTGTGAAAAGCAACAGTAAAAAAGGCGTAGCCATAACGGAAAAACCAAATCCTGTACTGGTTTGTAAAATAGAAGCTGCTAGGATAATGAAAAAATAGAAAAGTAATTCCTGCAAAATGACACCTCACATCATGTTGTGATACGTTGTCTAACAATGAATCTTTTTAACAAAAATGATAGGACACAAGCAATGAATAAAAACAGAGCGATCATCACGATAACACCCATCCACCCATATTTCATCCAAAAAACGCCTCCTACTGTTCCTCCAACACTTGAACCAAAATAATAGAAAAATAAATAGAGAGAAGATGCTTGTGCTTTATTGTGGGATGCTCGTTTGCTCACCCAACCACTTGCGATTGAATGAGCTGCAAAAAAGCCAAAGGTAAAAACTGTTATTCCTATAATCTTTAAGGTAAGGAGCCCGTTAAGCGTTACTATAGCTCCAGCTAACATAATGGCAATAGCCAGTAAGAGCATTCGTTGGCGACCATAACGATCAGCTAAACTGCCAAACCATGCCGAGCTAAATGTTCCAACTAAATAAATGACAAATATCCAACCTACAATTGTAGCACTTAAATTATAGGGAGGAGCCATTAGTTTAAAGCCAATATAATTATAAAGGGTGACAAAGCTTCCCATTAAAAGAAACCCCATCCCATAAAGACACAGCATAGAAGGATCTCTTAAATGTTGCAGTAGGGTTTTGGTCAATGCTTTTAATTGTAAAGGTCGCGCGCTGAAATGTTTGGAGCTTGGTAACATCCAGACAAACACTAAACTAACTAGCAGGCTGATTCCTCCTAGCACCATCATGCCTGTATGCCAGTTATAATGGTCCGTTAAGGTGCCAATAATAACTCGTCCACTAAGTCCCCCTACTGAATTACCGCTAATATATAAGCCCATGGCAACCCCTAAGCTTGCTGGTTCCATTTCTTCTCCCAAATAAGCCATAGCGATGGCAGGTAAACCCGCAAAAACGATGCCTTGTACAACACGCAACACTAAAATTGTTTCAAAGTTAGGTGAAAATGCAAGAGCTAGGGTCAGGACAGAAGCTGCAAAAATAGAAATCGTCATCAATGATTTTCTTCCCCATGCTTCTGATAACGAACTGACAATTATTAAACTCACCGCTAATGCAAAGGTGGTTACTGAAAGAGATAAACTTGCTACAGCTGGTGAGACGTGAAATGCTTCTGAAAATGTTGGTAGTAATGGCTGCGTTACATAAAGGTTAGCAAACGTAATAAAGCCTGCTAAAAATAACGCCCAATTCGCTTTATGAAACGCCCTCGTACCCTTTTGTATATAGTCCATGAAACTCTCTCCTTCACATGCTACTATTATTCTAATACAATATTTCGCAAAACACACGTCCCTTTGTCAAAAAATAGACATAAAGACCTTCGCTTTCACAGGTAAAAAAAAATAATAATTGACAAATAAAAAGCCTTTCAGATTTGGATGATTTTCTTTTCATAAAAAATAAATAGCTATTTTGACTTGGCAAATATTGTGCTACAGTAAAAGTAATCATCTAGAACCATTGTCACAATGCAGACAGATGATACAACCATTTTCATTGACGAGACTTGGAGGAATTTTTATGAAAATTATTGAAGCTTTAACCCTTGCAACACCTTATATTCATTTAGCATTAAAGCAAGAAGCCATTGTAGCTGTTGTTGAAAAGGAAAGTGAAACAGTCGTTAAATATTTAGCAGGTAAACGTGTGGATTCTGGCTACCATGATGGACAAAAAGTTAACGCCAATGACCAAAATGTTTTCATCGCCTTTAATGGACAAAATGCAGATGTGGTGATACCAGAGGATGTTTATGGTGTAGCAATCAATGCTTTTTCATTCCCCATTCGTGAAAATGGTCAAGTAGTAGGTGCATTAGCTTTTGGCTTACCAATAGATAATGAGCTCAAACTTGAAGATTATATGGCTACGATGGATAAGATCGTCAATAGTCTACAGGATAAAGTACATACAATCGCTTCCCATTCTGAGGAATTAGCGGCCACTAGTGAGGAAATTAATAAGCAGGCACAGCATGCCCTAGAGGACTCTGAAAAAACAAATGCCGTGACAGATTTAATTAAAAGTATATCTCGCCAAACGAATTTATTAGGTTTAAATGCATCCATCGAGGCTGCACGTGCTGGACAGCACGGCGCTGGCTTTAATATTGTGGCACAGGAAGTTCGAAAACTGTCCTTTGAGACATCTAGTGCTACTGAAAATATAGAATCGTCATTACGAAATATCAATAGAAATCTAGATAATTTAAAGCAAAATATGGGACAAATCAATGATGCAACAAATGAGCAAGCACAGCTCGTACAGGATTTCAGCGAAATTATAGAAGAATTAACTTTACTTAGCCGAGAAATGAAAGACTTTATGCACAATGCATTAAAATAATCATGAGGTGAACAATAATGCAAATTACCATTAACCATGATTTAGTTCTACGGATGATTACACCTGAGGATGCAGAGAAGGTTTTTGCATTAACGGATGCCTCGAGGGAATATCTGAAAGAATGGCTACCATGGCTAGATTTTACAAAAGAACTGGCGGATACAAAAGTCTATATTGAGAGCTGTATTAAGGGACATGAAGCGAACAGTAGCCTCTCCCTAGTCATTCTCTTTAAAAATGAGATTGTTGGCATTGCAGGCTTTAACGCGATTAACCCGAGCAATAAAATCGGCACTATTGGTTATTGGTTGAGCGAAGGAGCACAAGGGCATGGCATCATGACGAAAACAGTAAAAGCTTTATTGCAATATGCCTTTGAAATATTGAAGCTTCATAAAGTTGAAATTCGTGTTGCTGAAGCGAATCACAAAAGTCGCGCAATCCCAGAACGTCTTGGTTTTATGCAAGAAGGAACCATTCGAGCTGCAGAATGGCTCTACGATCATTATGTAAATCATGTTATTTATGGCATGCTTGTAAGTGAGTGGCAGCAATAACCATAAAAAAACGACCTGATGAGATCATCAGGTCGTTTTTTGTTAGGATTGTTCTACCGCTTCTTTTGTTTCTTCAGGAGCTTGCTTTTCTTCAGGAGCTTGCTTTTTTTCAAGCCCTAAAGCAATCTGCTCTAATTCTGGACGCAATGTGTGCTTCCCAGCATAGCTCTCGATCAGCTCTTTTACATCGAGACCAGAAGTTTCTTTTAATGTTTCTTGAAGTGTAGACATTAAATTGGTTGCGTAAGATGTCACCTTATTCGCACCACTTCCCTCTCCACCACCAGTATCGACTACTGTAATCTTATCGATATTGCCAAGTGGACTTGCAAGCTCTTTTGCATACTCTGGCATCATGCGTACAACCATATCCAGTACAGCTGCTTGACCATAGTATTCAAAGGCTTCGGCAATCTTACGTTTAGCTTCAGCTTCAGCCAGACCACGTAGACGAATGATATCAGCCTCCGTCTCCCCTTGTGCTCGCTCTGCATCAGCTTTGGCAAGACCATCCAAACGAATTTTCTCTGCCTCTGCTTTTGCTAATGATTCAATACGATATTTTTCCGCATCAGCCTGTGCAAGCTCACGCATTTTTTCGGCTGCGGCATTTTGCTCCACTGCATAGCGATCTGCATCTGCTTTCTTTTTAACCTCAGAGTCATATTGCTTTTCTCTACGTAAAATCTCTTTTTCTTCTAATTCAATTTGCTTTTGACGCTCGATAATGCGAATTTGCATTTCTTGCTCCGTTACTTCCTGCTTAGCACGAGCCGTTTCAAGCTCATACGCTTGGTCAGCACGCGCTTTGGCAATATCCTGCTCACGTCGGAACTCAGCTACTTTTAATTGATTTTCTTTTTCTGCTTCTGCAATTTCCGTCGCACGCTCTAGTTCTGCCTTTTGTGCTTCCTTAGACGCTTCTGCACGTTTAATACGTGTTTCTTTTTCTGCATCTGCTGTCGCAATATCAGCATCTCGTTTTACCTGTGCGATTCTCGGTTTCCCTAGTGAGTCTAAATAGCCATTTTTATCTCGTACATCCTTGATCGTGAAGGATACAATGACAAGACCCATCTTTGCTAAATCTTGTGAAGCAACACGTTGAACTTCCTGTGAGAATTTATCGCGGTTTTTGTAGATTTCTTCAACCGTCATAGACCCTAAAATGGAACGTAAATGACCTTCTAATACTTCACGTGCTTCCCCTTCGCGCTCTGCTTTTTGCTTGCCTAAAAACTGCTCTGCTGCTGTCGCAATTTCTGAAATGGAGCCACCAATTTTAATAATAGCCGTACCATCTGCCATAACAGGAACACCTTGCTCTGTATACACCTCAGGCGTTGTCACTTCTAGTTTACTAGAAAGTAAGCTTAACGGCTGTGCTTGCTGGAAAATAGGGAATACAAATGTACCGCCCCCACGAATGATTTTAATGCGATTCCCCGACTCATCCTTATGTACATTTTTGGAGCCGAGATAGCTACCTGTCACAATCAGTGCTTCATCAGGACCCGCCGTACGATACTTTGTCACATATAAGCCGACTAGGGCAATTAATACAAATGCTACAATTCCTAAAACAATTAAGATATCGGTTGACATAGACATATCTCTCCTTTAAACAAATTTTTTCTCGTACGTTCTAACAAAAAGTGTTCCGTCCTTCACATCCACAACAAGTACGGTTTCATCATAGTCAATGGCTTCATTATCATAGCCCGTTGCCCGTTTTGAAATCATGCCACTTGTCGTTTCGATAACAACCTCGCCAAAACCATCTACTGGAATTGGCACAATAACTCTTCCTAATTGCCCGCCTAGCGATTCCTCTGTGTAAGCTAAAGAAACATCAGCGGAACGTAGCGGAACGAGAACAAATAAATAAAAGATGGAACTTAAAATAGCACCGATGATACATGCAGCAATGATGTTCCAAACGCTAGAGAACCAGGCTAGTTTTTCTAAAATAAAACCTGCTGCTGACATCAACGTAATGAAAGATAGAATGACACTCGGATTAAAAATGGGCAGTCCTTCCCCAATACCTTCGACTGCATCACCAAAAAACATAACCAATACTGTGGCAAGGCCAGCGAAAATCAAAACCACCAAAAAGATCTGCTCGAGTGAATAGCCAAATAGCGTCAAGTTGCTCACCCCTTTTCATCATATTACCTACTATACGGATGTACCTCAGGAAAAGTTTCAAAATTTTTCAAACTCTTCTTTAAAGTATTATTTTTTGCTTTCATTAGAACCATGTTACAATAGAAAAGTATTCTGACAACTAAGGAGAAATGGCATGAAGCTTTCGACAATCTTAAATTTTGTTATTTTAATATTTTTCACGTTATTATTCGTTAATGATTTCTTCCCTGATACAGCTATTGCTGCGATGCTGACTAAAAAAATAATATTGCTTATATTAGTTGGGCTTGTCATCATTCAGCTAGCCTTCGACAAGGGTAGATATAAAAGATTATCAAAAAAGGCTTATATCGGATTAACTTTGTATACAGTTGGATTATGGATTGTTTTAACATTGCTTGGCGGTCAGTCACAAATTGGCCTATCGTTCACAAGTCCTCTATTCTATATTATTGTTGTGCTGCTTGGATTGGATTTACTGCGCCTTTCACGCCAAACTAAGCGGGATCAAACAGAGGAGAAAGCGAAGTAAAGCACAGCTATCTGTCAATCTTACGAAGCTATCTACCACTTTCGCACTGCTAACCGTCACTTTTGTCCTTCTATCCGACGACAACAACAAAAGCATGTCTCCGATTTTGACGGAGACATGCTTTTCTTATGATTCTAATACATTTAAAATGGCGTCCAGTTCATGGACAGCTAGATCTAAGCGTTCCTTTGCTTCGATATTTTGCTGTTTTAAGTGACCAAACTCTAGTAAATTTTTCTCATGCTTTAACTTGATAGAAGATAGACGTTCGATTCGTGCTTCTGCTTTTTCTATCGCTTGCTCACAGACTGTTGTCCAGAGCTTTTCTGATTGCTGCATTTCCGTTGTCGATGGGTTGTGCTGACGCATAATTCGTGCATAAACCATTTCTATTTGTTCAATTAGCTCCGAATAAAAATGGCGCTCAACGCGTGTTGTTTGGAATGTTGGATGCTCTACCTCTTTGGCATATGGCGTTATTTGACGAAGTAGTTTGCCAGCATTTTCTCCAAAAGCATGGGATAAATTCAAGACATTCATTAATTGCAATAATAAGCGTATTTCTTCTAGATTAATAAGTTGGGAATCGATGCTTTCCTTTAACTTTAATGACTCCATGTAGCGTCGATCAAAATGTTCAATTTCACCGTTGCGCTGCTCTACTAAATGGACACTTGCATTGTCTTTCAAGCTTTTAATATAGCGAATGGCATGGTTTTTTAGCTCTTCTTTTGACAGCAAGTTATCATTGTCTTGTTGTGGTTTTTCTCGTTGAACATACGCAAATGCATCCATTTTTTTGGGCCATTGTGCTGCTTGGGTTTCATCTGAGACATTATAGCGTATATAAATTCCGTGCATTTCATATCCTCCAAGTCCATTAAACAAGTATCTCTAAAGACAATAAATCGAATACGACATTTTTTCAAGTAAAAAACTTTTAATAATTGAAAATCCTTCTTTTTAACAATAAAACAAAAATCCCGAATAGTCGATACTATTCAGGATTTTACTAGTTTTCATTCATTCCTACTTATCCTTTAACAAGTTTCATTCGCAAACAATTAGACATATACTACACGATTAAAATAAGTAACAGAAGCTCCAATAAAACAGCTCCCACCTCCATTTATAGGCATTCATCGCAAAAATGAATGGTCCACCAGCTCCTGCTAAGCAGGTATAGTTCCATCTCGCAAATTCATATCAAAGCGATAGCTGACAATGGATACTGTTAACTGAGGCCTGAGGAATTTGATGTCGTAATGAGCAGCTATCTTGCTACAGGGGCAGGAAATAATTTTTGCTGATTATATTTTAAAGCATCCCTTCATCAAAGCACTTGTAATCAAAATTGCCAAGTACAGTTCTAAAAAATTGCCAAATTCCTTGTAAGCACTACAGGAATTTGGCAATCTTTATGAGTAGCTATTTAAGCCTGCTGGCGGATGTCTTGAATGCTCTTCCCTTCAGTAAACGCATGAATCGATGCAATGGAGCCCACCGATTTAAAATTTGCCTTCTCATAGACTTTGGCAACCTGTTCACTAATTGGTAATATCCAAAGATCGTTCAATCCCAGCTTGACTGATTGCTGTTGGATATGCTGCAGCATATAGCCGATTAAACCTCGACCACGATAGCTTTCAGTTGTTGCAACACTTTCAATCCTACCTTGATTTTCTGACACAAAAATAGTTGCTGAGCAGCACGCCACCCCATCTAGTCTTAGTAGATAATACGTAAAATGTGAAGAATGGTAGGTTTCCTCAAATGCCTTTTTTATTAATGAAGGCTCCCCAAATGCAGAAATGCTCATTTCTACTGCTAATGCTTCCTCCTTATTTGCATCCGTTACACGCTCAATTTGAATGGCAGGATTAGGTGGAAGTATTGCATATTCACCGTCCCAGTACTGAATTTCATTAACAAAATGCTCATATTGAAAGCCGTGCGTCTCTAATGCCTCTATACATAGCTGATTTTCTTCTAGATTATATAAATAAATCCGCGGGATCAGAGACTTTGATTGGTAGAAGTCTTTGATGTCTTGTAAAAATAAATCAGGTTGTTCAATCTTTCGCCAAATCTGTGCATGATTTGCATCATAATAGGTTGGGATAGCCTGATTGTAAAATAGGACCCCCTCCTTACAAACCTCCACTTCACTGAAACTCTTCACATACTCTATATCAAGCTGCATAATGCGTTCTAAATTAAACATGCTCTGTGCCCCCTTCTAACCATCTTTCATATAAATTTTCTAATTGAAGTTCAAGCTTCTGCCGTTGTTCTTTAGCAAGCGATGGTTGTTGTAGTTTTGTCTCTAATTTTTCAATTTGCTGTTCAATCGGTAATTCCTTTTTAGGTGACTGCGTTTTATTTACTGGTTGTTTATCAATCGTTTTCATTGCAAGTTCCTGTCGTTTTCCTCTAGCCCACTCATAATCTCCCTCAAAAACCTGAATAGCCTGGTTTTCAATCCACGCCGTTTTCGTAAAAATTTTCTGTAAGAAATAACGGTCATGTGACACCCCAATAATCGTACCTTCAAAGGATTCTAGTGTCTCTTCCAATACTTCCCTTGCTTCAATATCTAAATGGTTTGTTGGCTCATCTAAGATTAAAACATTGATATCCTCATGCATTAATTGTGCTAAACGAAGACGCATTTTTTCTCCACCACTTAGGTCCTTCACTTTTTTAAAGACATCATAGCCATAGAACAAAAATCGTGCGAGTATATGGCGAGCTTCCGCCTCTGACACGGCGACACTTTCACGAAAGGCATCAATTAATCGTATAGCAGGATTTGGATGTTCAAATTGCTGGGAAAGGTAGCCAAATTTCACATTGCTTCCAATTTGACACACTCCCTGATTAGGAATGATTTCACCTAACATCATTTTTAATAATGTTGATTTTCCACTACCATTGCTCCCAACAATCGCTAATCTTTCGCCAAAATAAATAGCTAGATTGCTGTCCTTCAATAAAGGCTTATCAAAGCTATGATCAATGGCTTGCAATAGCACGACCTCTTTACCACTGCGTTCAGCCATCGTTAACGCTAAATTCATTTTCTTTTTAGTAAGGGGCTTCTTTACTCGCTCGATACGTGCTAATGCTTTTTCCATACTCTTAGCACGTCGATGCATCGATGCGTTTGGTGGATTCGCCTCATTTGCCCACTGCTTTAATCGTTTAATTGTTTCTTGCATCTTTTTAATTTTCTTTTGCTGCTCTTCATAATTTGCAAACTGTTGCTCAATTTTTGCTTCTTTTTGTGCTATAAAAGCATCATAATGGCCGTTATACGTAAAAGCCTCCCCATCCTCAATTTCAATAATCTTTTGGGCTACTTGATTCATGAATTGACGATCATGAGATACGACAATGACAATCCCCTCAAAGTTTCGCACATAATGTTCAAGCCACTCAATAGCTTGCATATCCAGATGGTTCGTTGGTTCATCCAATAACAAAATAGAGGGCTTTTTCAATAAAATTTGTCCAAGCATAACCTTTGTTTTTTCACCACCACTTAAACTACTAAATGGCTGCTCTAGCATATCTGAAATACCCAGTCCATTTGCAATCATTGCTAGCTGTGCATCTACTTCATAGCCCCCTAATAGCATAAATTGCTCCTGCAATTGCCCATATTGCAGTAATATTTTATCCGTGACCGTCGACTGCATCTCTTGCTCAAGTGCTGTCATTTTTGCCTTTATTGCATAAATATCCGCAAATGCTTCCTCTAGCACTTCTTTTACGGCATGGAGTGGATAATGTGGAATCTGATGTAAATAGCCAATCGTTGCTTCTTTACTTTTAATTATTCGTCCCTTGTCAGGTATCTCTACCCCTGCAAGCAGTTGTAATAAAGTCGTTTTTCCACTGCCATTTACACCAACAATCGCCACATGTTCACCACTATTTACCTCTAGCTGTAAGTTCTCGAATAATATATTGCCACCCATAATTTTTTGGATTTGTTCAGCTTTCATTTGCATCGTTTTTTCCTCCAATGAAACGTGCGAAAACATCTTTTGAACACAAAAAAGACTGCTCATTAACAAGCAGTCCTCTTCTCAATTAAATGTGTGAAAAAGAATGGTTAATTCGCTACGTTTGTTATTTGATTTTGCTTAAAAATGGACAGACCTATCCCGTTGTTCGCAAAATCGAAAGTAATTACACGTGCAAAATACATAGCCGTATCCACTTTTACACATGTTTTCGTAGCGTTTTTATTCATTCCTTCTCACCTCCGTTCATAGTAGTTATGGCTATCATAACATTTTTCGGATTATTTGGAAAGGGAAAATTTAACGTTCATTTATCATTATTCAAAAGTTCTATTTAATGGAAATTTGCACAAAGAAAAACATGAGAGGTTGATTCATAGCCCCCTCATGTTTTCACTTTTTTCACAAATATTTTTACCACAGGCACAAGAAAAATCGAGACAACTAGTACACGAAAAAGCTGAAAGGCCGTGACAATCGTGACATTTGCATGGACCGAAGCGGCAATAATCCCCATTTGATCAAGACCACCAGGAACAATACTTAAAAAGCTCGTCCTAAAATCAAGGCTGTACAACGCTGCCATCACAAATGTTAAACCATAGGCTGCCCCAATAAAAATGCCCGCTGAAACAAACGCATAAAAGATATGCTTCTTCGATAAATGTAAATCCTCTTTTTTCAATAATAATCCGATATAAATTCCTAGCATGAGTTGGGCAATATGCAGAAGTGATAATGGTAATTTTGGTACATCTATCCCTGCCATATTAACGCCCATTAGTAAAAACACTGGGCCTAGCATATAGCCTGTTGGAATTTTTAGCTTTTGTGCTAGCCACCCTGCGCCACCACATACCACAAGTATGCTAACAAGGTTCCATGTGTATGTTCCATCAATCATAGAACTATTGCCACCTGCCCCTGCCACCATTAAAGGAACAAAGCCAACGATTAAAAGAACGCGAAGGATTTGAAAGAATGTGATGACCACCATATCCATCTCTTGTTGCTCTTCCGCAAATGCCACAACCTGCGACATGCCCCCAGGAACACAGCACGTTAAGGCAGTCGCAAAATCTAAATCTGTACGCTTGGCAACAAGGAAACTTACCGCAAAAAACAACAAAATAAATATGATATTTAACACGACCATGCTTCCTAAAAAAAGCTTGATGTCCTGTACAGCTTCTGGTGTAAAGGCATAGCCGATAGAATAACCTGCTACGACTAAACCAAAATTGCGGAAAGCATGATGCCATTTTAATTGGACGTTGGTGGATAGCTGCACGATGAGCACCGCTGTAATCGCTCCTAACAGCCAAGGCATCGGTATATGGAAAAATTGAAAAACTACAGCACCTATTAAACCAATGCATAATGTGATGAACATATGCTTATCAAAAATAAACATGGTAGCAACCCCTTCAACTCGATAAGCCTATTATGACCTTTATAAACCGCTTTTTCTACTGGACCGACTTTTGAGCTGTTTGCTATCGCTGAAAAAGAACCTGTTATCCAGCAAATAAAACCTCTTATCGAACAATTTATCCCTGTGAAAATTTTCTATGCTACATTAGTAATACCTGATTCAGCGTTTTTAAAGGAGGCCTCCTATGAAAATTCATTTAACCATCAATCATGAGCTTGAGGAAACTGAGGTTCATATTCATGCCAAGGACTATAATGAGCAAATTGAAAGATTGATGAGACAGCTTCAAGCATCGCAAACTACGATGCTAGATGGGTATGACCAACAAGAAATTCATCTCTTAAAAATTTCGGATATTTATTCCATTTACGCAGAGGATGCCAAGGTTTTTTTACAGACAGATGAGCAAGAGTTTGAGTCCAAGCGAAAATTATATGAGCTTGAGGCTCAGCTAGCCAAAGATTTTGTGCGCGTAAGTAAGTCTACACTCGTCAATATCCATAAAATATCCTCTATTCAAATGGGCAAAATCGGCACTACACAGCTATTACTTGAAAATGACGTAGCCATTCATGTCAGCCGAAAATATTTAAAAGAATTAAAGAGACACCTAGGTATTGGGAGGGATTCATAGCATGAAGTATGTACGCATGATGATTATCGGTCTACTCATTTCCCTTAGCTCCTCTTATGTCTTAGTGACACTTAGCGTCCTATCAAATAATGCGGTGGCGTCAGGAACAGAATTATTGGAGCAAATTGTGATCGCGAGCATTCTTGGTATTGCCATTGGTTTGCTATCCGTCATTTTTGATTTGGAGCAATTGCCTTTTACAGTTCAGCTTCTTCTACACTTAGTAGCGGTGACAGCATGTGTGCTAACCGCAGGCTATTTTGGTAATTGGTTTGATTCAGGTATATGGTACGTACTTATTGCGGAAGCCATTATTTACTTGATTGTTTGGTGTATTCTATATGTTTTTCAATTAAATGATATTGAAAAAATCAATAAAGAAATTCAAAAGAGAAGGGATTAACCACCTATGACTTTTGCGATAAAAGTTGAAAATTTATGTAAACAATATGGAAAACAGCAAGCTGTCAAAGGCATTTCTTTTACAGTCGAACAAGGCACCCTATTCGCTTTTTTAGGTGAAAACGGTGCAGGTAAATCTACAACGATTGAAATACTTTGTACTTTACTAAAAAAATCGAGTGGTCAAGTAACTATTAATGGTTTCACACTCGACGCAAGCAATGATAACGCGGATATCCGTAAATCTATTGGTGTCGTTTTCCAGCAAAGTCTATTAGATGAGCGCTTAACTGTACGTGAAAATATCCTACATCGAGGGAAAACATATGGTTTATCGAAAGCACAGCTTACCGATAACTATCAATTTGTTTCCACCTATTTGCATCTAGAGGATATTGAAAAGAAAAAATATGGCACATTATCAGGGGGACAAAAAAGGCGAGCAGATATTGCTCGTGCACTCATTCATCGTCCAAGTATTTTATTTTTGGATGAGCCTACAACGGGTTTAGATCCACAAACACGTCAATTTGTTTGGCAGGCGATTAAGCAACTTCAACTGGAAACCAATATGACAGTTTTTTTAACGACCCATTATATGGAGGAAGCGGCAGTCGCTCACCAAGTCACTGTCTTAAAGCAAGGTAAAATTGTCGCACAGGGAACACCCGATGCACTAAAAACAAAATATGCCTATGATTCAATGGCTCTCGTTTTTCAAAATGCACAGGAGGGTGTAAAGTTTCTTGAGGAAAATGCGATCTCCTACACGGAGAATCAAGGGATATACACCATCCGTTTAACGTCTACCTTACAAGCACTTCCCCTTTTAAAAAAAGCTGAGCCACTTATCGCCTCCTTCGAAGTCATTAAAGGATCAATGGATGATGTCTTTCTTCATATTATGGCAGAGGAGGAGGTTGCGTAGTGGAAGCATTAATTAGCTTAGTTCTGCGTAATAATAAAATATTTAGACGGGATAAAACACAGGTGTTCTTCTCCCTGCTGTCAGTCATTATTGTCATTGTGTTGTACGCTGTCTTTCTCCAAAAAATGCAGGTAGATGCCATTGAACAACTAACAGAAGCTACACCTGAATTGATCACCATGGTCAATGAGTGGCTAGTAGCAGGTTTACTATCCATGATTGCTGTTTCGACAACACTTGGTGCCTATGGTATCGCTGTTAAAGACCAAGAATCCAAAGTACAAGCCGACTTTTTAACAGCTCCCCTTTCTCGTGCAACTATTCAGTTGAGCTATGTGCTCAATGCATTTATTATCGGCTGTATTTTTTCCTTTATTGCGCTCCTTGGCTGTGAAATCTTTATTGTCACAACGGGAGGTAAGCTTCTAAGTTTTGGGGATTTTATTCAGGTATTGAGCATACTGTTTTTATCTGTCTTGCTTGCGAGTGTTTTTAATTTATTTCTTTCGTTATTTGTGTCGACCCAAAATGCTTTCTCAACACTCGGCACAATTGTTGGTACATTACTTGGATTTTTATGTGGTGTTTATGTACCTCTTGGAGCTCTACCAAGCTTTGCACAACATATAATCATGTACTTTCCAATTAGCCATACAACACTATTATTACGCAATGCATTTATGGAGAGCTCTATTGCAAATGTCTTTGATGGTGTGCCCGCTTCTTATGTGGAAGATTATAAAATGAATTATGGCATTGTTTATGAACTAAATGGACATATACTTAGCTCCACAACAAGTCTAATTGTGATTGTCTGTACAATTGTAGTTCTTTCTCTAGCATCTATGATCTTATTTAAGAGAAAGTATAACTAAATATGAGCCAGCAATTTTACACATCGTTTAGAATACGATGTGTTTTTTATTGCATTAAAACAAACATTTTGTTATTTTAAATATTAAATAGCAAACAAATCATAAATTCGTTTGTTTTATCAAGGAGGGGTTGCAATGGATGTAAATGAATTATTTTGGCAAGCTCCTATCGATGATCTAAAAAAGGGATATATCGATCAAGCGGCACACTTCACCTGCCTACTATGCGGTGAAAAAGTAGAAAAAGGCATTATTTATCCTCAAGAGGGCTTATTATATGAAGCAGAGAAAATGATGCAACATCATATTACATCGGCTCATCATTCTGTTTTTCATTATTTAAACGGTCTCAATAAAAAAATGACAGGCTTAACAGAACATCAAAGTCATATTTTACGCTTATTTTATGAGGGAAAATCAGATCAGGAGATAAAAGAAGAATTAGAGATTGGCAGTGCCACAACGATTCGCCATCACCGTTTTGCTTTGAAAGAAAAGGAACGCCAAGCCAAAACATTGATGGTGATGATGGAGTTACTAAAAGAACAAGATCAGAAGGAGGAACCATTTGTGCCTATTCATAAAACAGCTACTATGGTTGACGATCGCTATAACGTAACCCTCACAGAAGAACAGCAATTATTAGAGAAGCTATTTCCAAACGGTGTTGGCAAGGAACTGATACGCTTTCCAAAGCGGGAAAAACAGAAAATTGTAGTGCTGCGTGCAATAGCAAATCTTTTTGACGAGGAAAAGCATTATACTGAAAAAGAATTAAATGAAGTGATTAAACCGATATATGAGGACTATGTTCATATTCGTCGTTACTTAATTGAATACGGTTTTCTTGACCGCAAAGCAGATGGCAGTGCCTATTGGGTAAAAAAATAAGAAAGTAGGTTAATAAAAATGGATCATAAAAAAGAGTTAAAAGAAATGTATAAAGAGATGAAAATTGAAGCTGGTGTTTTTACAATGACCAATACACAAACAGGCAAAGTATTTGTGGGGAGCTTTAATAATTTAAAGCGTTTAAATGGCTTTCAATTTATGCTAAAAACCAATACACATACGAACAAGAAACTTCAGGCAGATTACAATTTATATGGTCAAGAAGCTTTTGACGTAGAAATCGTTGAATATTTAAAGAAAAAAGAAGAAGGCTATTTCGATGAAAAAAAAGAGCTCGAAAAGCTGGAGCAAAAATGGCTTGACACACTAAAGCCTTATGGTGAGCGTGGTTATAATTAGTCATTCGCGCATTTGCCAAAAAGGTAAATGCGCTATTCATTACTTGTTTGATGAGTTGCCAATTAATTGAATTTCCTGCTGTGCTTTCTTCGTTAGTTTATTGAAAACAAGCTCATAGGAATGTTGGATAAGATTCTCTACCAAATCCCTTGGGACATCCTCAGCACCCATATAAATGGAATTCCAATGGGTTTTATTCATATAGTAACCAGGTATAATGCTTGCATAGGCTTCTCGTAATTCCTCCGCTCGAGCAGGCTCACATTTCAATGTAAGAACAGGCTTACCTGTTCTATTTCCCCCAAGCATGGCATACATTTTTCCACCGATATGATAGCGATCTGCTTGCCACTCCTCTTGATAGTCATACGTTGTTCCATGAAGCTGTATACAGTAAGCATGAATTATTTCTTTTTCCATCTTTACAATCCCCGTCCCCTCAAATAAAAACACACGTTCGATTATGGTAAGTATCACCTAAAACGTGTGTAGAGAATAGCATTATTTAGTTGTACCACGATCAAACATCCCAATTACTTCCGTCGTCTGTAAAATATTCACAAACGACTTTGGATCAGTCTCCTTAATCGTGCTTTTCACATCAGCTAGTTGGTAACGCGTAATAACAGTAATTAATACTTTCCGACCCTCGCCTGAATATGCTCCCTTTGCATCGATAATCGTTACCCCACGATGTAGCTTTTCTAATAGTTGCTGTTTGACCTCGTCCCCTTTACTCGTAATAATCATCAGCGTTAATTTAATATGGCTCGTATGAATTGTATCCACTACTTTTCCAGTTGCATAAATGGACACAAGGGTTAACAACGCCGCATCCCAGCTAAAGACAAAGCCAGAAGCAGCCACTACGATTCCATTCATAGCGGCAATTAACGTACCGAGCGGAAAATCACGTTTCCGACTAAGTAGCATAGCAATTATATCAAAGCCCCCTGAGGAGCCAGCTGCTCGAAAAATCATGCCCATTGCAAACCCTACAATAACACCACCAAATAAGGACGCGAGGATTGGCTCTTGTGTCGCTTTGTGTATTGGAATAATATATAAACTCACTGACAACACAGCCACCGAAAGAATGGTGTAGCTAATAAATCGCTTGCCGAGCTTCATCACACCTAAAATCAGTAAAGGCAGGTTAAGCAGTAAATTTAACACGCCTGTATTTAAAGGGGTAATAATCCCAAGCATGATGGCAATACCACTCAACCCACCACTCAAGATTTCATGGGGAATCAATAAATAATTATAGGCAAAGGCCACTAAAATGGAAGAAAGTGTAATTATAATCACATTTCGCATAATACTATCCCCTATCAATCAACGACCAATTTTTGATACATCTTTGTCATAGACTACCCAATTTACGCTCCTGAAAAACCTATCCTCTTACTTTTTCTTCTGTTCTTCCTTTAAAGGCATATTTTGTTTATGTTCCCCTGTATCCGCAACTTTATAGATTCGCTCAAGCATCGGTGGATGTGTATAACGGAACCACTTCACTAAGAGTGGCGGGTTCACTTCACTTAAGCCTGAAATCGTTAGCTTTTGAAATGCTGTTACAGCCGCTTCTCGATCATTCATAAGGCTAATCGCATATTGATCGGCTCTCGTTTCTTGATATCTCGATATAAAATTGGATACTGGATTGGAAGCAAATAGTAAAATAGAAGTAATGAGTAAAAATAATGGATAGGAACGAATGCTACTGATTTTATTAATTTTTAAAACCTGTCCATATCGTGAAATCAGGCGACGCATAATTTTCGCTGTTAGCCATAGCCCTATTAACATTAAGAATAAATAGCCTGCAATGCCAAAATAAATATGCTTTTCTACATAATGTCCCATTTCATGTGCCATGATAAATAAAATTTCATTGTCTGTTAGTCTATTTAATGTAGTATCCCATAGCACAATTCTCGAATTACTCCCAATCCCTGTCACATAAGCGTTTAAGGCATTAGTCTTTTCTGCCATGTTGACCTCATAAACATGCTCTGCAGGAATATTCGCCTGTGTAGCAAGTGTAAGTATCTTTGTTTCCAGCTCTTTATTTTTTAGTGGATAAAAATCATTGTATAAAGGATCAATGACAACAGGCTGAATGAACATCACAAAGATTGTAAAAGGGATGGTTAAAAGCCAAGCATAGAGCCACCATCTTTTTTCGCTCTTTTTAATGAGCCAATAAATCACCGTAACAATAATCAAGCTAGTGCCAAAATTCACCCAAAAATCAATGACACCATCCTTCATCCAAGATGCAAATGCTTGTGTACTAATGCCATAGCTTTTGCTTAGATGATAGCGATAATAATCAAGTGGGAATAGCACAATATAGAGCAATAAAGATAATAGGAATAAGTAACCCGCATTTTGCAATAGCTTCCACTTCGTTTGGGAGGTCGTCACTTTTTCAAAATAACGAGATACGCCCAATAGTAAAATCAAGAAGTAAATAAGCCATTCTAAAGGTGTGGCTACAAAGAATACAAAGTTCCTTATTTTTGAATATTCACCACTTAAAAAAAGCTCCTTGCCAGACATAAACATCACTGGATCTGCCGCCGTTCCTTGTAAGGCACTTGGTATTTTACCACCACCGCTGTGGAATATATACCAGTACATACAAAGCACATAAACACCGAAAAGTAGCAGTGTAACAATGCCCATTTTTTTTGCTATGTTATTTCCCCCTCATATCACCCAAAGTTCGTCCTATAGTAAGTGTAAGCGAAATTATCAAAGTTAGAACAAACATGGACCTACTTTTTTAATCTCTCTGTTGCCAAAGAAAAATTTCGCCTCATTTCTATATGAGGCGAAATCATTATCGTCCTATTCATTTATCCATAACAAATGCCGTTTTACCACGTTGATCCCCGCTTAGATAGCCAGTGGATAATAGCTGCTCATACCATTGCCTTTCTATAGTAGCTGCTTGAGCCGCATCATCTACCATCGTAGAAAGTTCAACCATAATGTCTCCTTTGTACTGCCATACCTCTATATCCGCTTCATGTCCTAAAAAGCTTCCTTTAAAGGTCGTAGCATTAGCAGGCCCATATACCACAACTTGAGACAACGTATTTTTATACCATGCTTCGGAGTTCCAATTTACAATTTTCTTTGGCGCATTTTCAAGAATGAATTTTTTCGCAACATTTGTAGCAACTGAATCATAAGAGACCTCAGCAGAAGTCTTCAAAGATTCCTTTCGGCTTATCGTAAATGTACGATGATCTCCCTTAATATCTAGCTCAAACTTATAATTTGACTCAGAACCAGTAAAACCATGATTCATTGTTTCTGCCATTGCTTCACTTAAAGGTGTGTTTAAAAAACGCTTTTTGTAGGTTATATCCATTTTATTACTACCCTTATATACACGTAAGCGGTGTATATAGTCATGACGTAGAAACAATTGGTCAAGCGTATCATAAAAATAAACTTTTACGTCATCCTTTTTAGTTGCTTGAAAAGCCTGGACAATAGTTGATTCATTAAAAATCTCAGGTTTAATATTGAATTTAATTTCATGTCCTGGCTCAATGGCTGCTTTCGCTTGTGTTGTATTCACACCCATCATACAAATCACTATTAAGCCCAAGACACACAGATAAAATGCCCATTTTTTTAGTTTAGTCACGCTTTAATTCCTCCTTCGGAAATGTTGTTGTTAAATTTGTATGTGTACTGTGAAAATAGATCGTTTGTCGTGCCCGAAGTCTCTGTGACAGTGCCACTAAATCCCAATAGTCTGGATGTGTTTTATAGAAGAACTCCTCAGAGATATGCTTTAAGCTAGCTGGATTGTAAGCATGACGAGAATAGCCTGTATGAACAAAAATTGCCGTCGGATAATCCTTTGCAAGCTCCTCCACTTGAGCCACATCCTGCTCTGAGACAAAATACAGTACATGGTGACTGTCCTGTTTTTGCTTGAGTCGTTCTAAAAGCATCACTTTATTCGGCCAAATATTTTCATGTTCTTCATCATAATGCGCCAATAAAGGTTGTAGCTTGGCATCTACCCTAATCGCTCGAGTTGTATGTTCGGAAAGATACGTCATAATATCGACTGTTTTGCCCGAAAAAGAGGAGGGGAATATAAATGAATGATTGGGATGAGCCTTTACATACATAGCCATTTGCTCTAACACCTCAAGATTTCGAATGCATTTTTCCGCATGTCCACTATCAATAAACGCTACATCATAAACCGTTCCATCCTCCTCTGGCAAGGTCGCCTTTAATAAATACGAATCGACTACATAATCACCAGAGAAAAAAATCATTTCATCAAAGAAACGAATTTTGTACCACACGCTTCCAATTAAATGCCCGCTATATCCCCATTGAAAGGCAAGATATTCATTGACCTCTATCCATTTTCCAATCGTATCTGGATAGAAAGTTCTGACTTGTGGGATAAGCAGTGGAAGCTGCTGAGCAGTTGTATGACTCATTAGTATCGGTCCCGTATAGCCCATGTTCTGTAGTATTGGCAATGCCCCTACATGATCAATATGCGAATGAGAAATAAAGACAGCAGCTAGCTTTTCAATATGATTAAATGTAATATTTGGTGGCGTTTTTTGTGTATTTTTCATAATGCCACAATCCAATAAAATGGCCTGCCTCTGATTTTCTATATAAAAACAATTGCGCCCATATTCGCCTACACCACCTAAAATTTCAACACTAAGCATTGGCCTGCCCTCCTCGTTTTTGCAGCCAACCCAATAGGAACATAAAAATAACAGTCATAAGGACGGTTATAACAGCTACTGCCATTCCAACCCCTACATTACCTTGCTCAAATTGACTATAGATAAAGGTTGCCCCTGTCTCTACGGATGGTGGCAAAATTAAAAGGCCAGCTACAAGCTCTCGCATTGAAATAATAAAAGTCATCATCATTCCTGTTAAAATACCCTGCATCAAAAGTGGTAGGATGATGCGACGATAAACCGCAATGTTACTACGTCCAAAAATAGCAGCTGATTGAAAAATAGAGGCATCTAATTGTGAAAACGAAGACTTTATATACTGCACCGAATAAGGTAAAAACAGTACACAGTATGTGACTACTACCATTGCCTTTGTGTTATAAATTGTTGCAGGAAGCCAGGGAGCATTCCAAAACATAATTAAACCTACAACAAAGACAATCCCCGGAATAATATTAGGCATTAAACTAAAGAAGTCTAATATTTGCTGCTTTCTGGTTTCTCCTTTTTTAATATAAAGAGCGATGAATAAACCTATTATGGCGGTTATCAAGGCCGTCATGATAGAAAAAACAATGCTATTTAAAAATGCTGTCAATCCTGCACTTCCACTAGTGAAGACCTCTTGATAAGAAGCCAAACTGAAATTCCCTGCCTGTAAACCATCTCCCCGTACCTTTTGCAAAGAGGTCACGATAATAGAGAAATAAGGAATGCCGATAGATAGCAATAAAACAAGCCCTACAAAAGTCCACGAAGCTGTTCTTATATACCACTTGTCCTTGATCTCACGTCTAGCAGGTGTTTTTCCTGATAGCACACCATATGTATATTTGCGTCCAATGAGATTTTGGAAATACCAAATGACTAAGCAAACTGACAATAAGAATAAGGATAGCGAGGTTGCCATGCGAATATCAACTGGCCATCTTGATAAATAGGAATGAATTTCGGTTGTAAACACTTGAAACCCAATCCGACTGCCGAATGTAGCTGGCGTTCCAAATTCAGCAAGCGTCTTAATAAAAATAAGGAGACTTCCCAAAACATAGCTCGAAAGCAAAAGAGGTAACACAACCTTTAGCCAATTTTGCGAAGAACTTCGCCCAAAAATCAGCGCTGCATCTAAAAATGAGCCATTTATGCGAAGCAATGTATTTTTCAGCATTAAATACAAAAATGGAAACAGGTGTAGGCTCATGATCACTACCATGCCAAATAAGGAAAAGAAGGAATCTGTCATCCAAGCAGCACTTGGAATAAGCTGCTGTAAAAAACCATTGTGCTGCATAAACAAAATCCAGCCCATTGAACCAATATAGGGAGGTGTCATAAATGGAATCGTTAACACTATATCGAGCCATTCATATTGATATAAACTTGTTTTCGTGCGAATGAAAGCCATAGGTAATGCGATAATTGTTGTCCCAATAATCACGAAAATCCCTAAAACCATCGAATTTCCAAGCGTTTTCCATATTCTATCGTGTGCAAACATTCGACTAAACTGTGATATATCAACATGTCCCTCTTTAATAAAGGTATAAAATAAAATGGCCATCAACGGTGCGATAGCAAATATGATGACAATTGTCAGTAAAAATCCAAAAGCTCGTCTTCCTTCCATTATCATGGCATGTCAACCCTTCTCTATGAAAACTAGAAGGAGGTATATCAACCTCCCTTTATTTATCGAAATAAATCCGTAAACTTTGTTAGTACTTCCAGCTGTTTCGCTTCCGCACCCATCCAATCAACTGTTAACTGTGGAATTTCATCTAATGCTGCACGATTTTTCACAGCAATATCTTTATTCCCTGGTAATAAGTAAGCATCTGCTACTAGCTTTTGCCCTTCATCTGACAATAAAAAATCAACATAGGCTTGTGCAGATTCTACATGTTGTGCATCCTTTAAAATACCTACTGCTCTTGGACTAACTACTGTCCCACTCGTCGGATAGATAATTTCCACTGGCTCACCGTCTGCTTTTGCTTTATAAGCCATATAGTCTACACCTGCAATCGTGGCATTTTTCTCGCCTGTAATAACCGCATCCAAGGCTTCTTTATTCGCACCATTGACTTGTAAGCCATTTTTCTTCCAACTATCAATCGTGCTCCAAGCTGTTTTTTCTGCTGCTGTGTAGCCAAATAAGAAATCAACAGCAGAGCCTGACAGACTTGGATCTGGTATATTCATTTTATTTTGCCAATCAGCTTTTGCTAAATCAGACCAATCCGTAGGCGCCTGTGTCGTATTTTTCGTATTATAGGCAATACCTAAAGCAGAGGCACTGTAGCCATAAAAATATCCATCTTGATCCGACCAATCACTGTTAATTTTGTCCTTGTTTTTAGCCGCTTCGTAGCTTTGCAATTGATCTGTTGCTTTTAACCCATCCATTGAGGCAACAGAGGCAAGTACAACAATGTCAGCTACAGGATTATTTTTTTCCGCTTCTAAACGAGAGAGAATTTTACCCGTAGTTCCTTGAAACATTTCCACTTTAATCCCTGTTTTTTCTTCAAATGCTTGCTGAATATTTGCAGCTAAACCATCTGGCCCAGCAGAATACACTGTCAGAACTTTCTCCTCCTGTGTCTTTGCACTTGCTTCATTCGTCTCTTTTGCCTCTTTATTACCACAGCCAGCTAATGCTAAGACCAATAAAATGCCAGCAGTTGCCCATAATTTAAAATGTCGTTTCTTCAATGTAAACCCTCCAATTGATAGATTTGTTTTTCATCAATAAAAACTTGCAATCTTTTTCCATGCTCTAATGGCTGCTTCTCATAAAAGCTCCAATACTGTCCTTCTACCTGTGCTTGTACTAGATAACGATCGCCAACAAATGTACTTTTCACAATCTGCGCTTGTTTGGCAATCGTACCAGGACGCGATACTCTAGAAACACCCTCAGGTCGCACAATTGATTGTCGATTGTGAAGCCAATTCACTTTGCCAATAAAATCTGCCACATAGGGCGTTGCTGGTGCACGATAAATTTCCTCAGGCGAGCCAATTTGAGCAATCCTCCCTGCCTCCATAACGATAATTTGATCAGACATTGTCATTGCCTCTGTTTGATCATGTGTTACGAAAATGGCTTGGCAATTAAGCTCATGAATGAGGTGCATGATTTCATCTTGCATTTGCTCTCTTAAAACAGCATCGAGAGCGGATAAAGGTTCATCAAATAAAATTAATTGCGGTTTGGTCGCTAAAGCTCTAGCTAATGCCACTCGCTGCTGTTGTCCACCCGATAATTCACCTGGCTTTCGTTTCTCATAGCCTTGCATTTTTACCAATCGCATCACATGCTCGACTCGTTCAGGAATAGCTGATTTAGGAATAATGCCCTTTAAGCCAAAGGCAATATTTTGGAAGATGGTCATATGTGGCCATAGAGCAAAATCTTGAAAAACCATAGCAATATTACGCTTATTTGGTTTGACATTTTTACGAGACCCCGAAGAATAAATGACGGTGTCATCAAATCGTATTTCTCCTTTTGATGGCTGTTCAAGGCCAGCTATCAACTTTAATAAGGTTGTTTTGCCACAGCCTGATTGTCCGAGAATCGTAATAAATTGCTGATCTAACTCCACATCAATCGGCCACAATGCTTGAGACTGCCCATATTTTTTCTCGATATTTTTTAATGAGATTTTCATAAGTATCCTCCTCGTTACTTACAACTATAAATTCCAGATATTTAGAAAATATTAATCTACTATTAATAACACGTTAAAAAAAATCTAATAAACTAAAGCAAATACAAGATTTTTTCTAATTTCCTTTAGGAGGATAAAATGAACAATAGTAAATTACAGGCATTTTGCTTACTTGTAGAATTAAAAAAATTAGCCCCTGTCGCCAAAGCACTTGGCATTACAGCCCCCACCGTATCATTTCATATTCGCTCTATAGAGGAGGAATACGGTATTCATTTATTTCGAACAAATGCTGGAGGATACCGTTTAACAGAAGCGGGCGAAGGTGTGTATCATTACGCTCGTCAAATGGTTCAACTTCAAAAGGATATGGATCGTTTTATTGAAAATCTTTTAGCAGGCCATATCGGTTCATTACGACTAGGAGCGAGTGGTTTACCTGCCCATATTTTTATGCCAGATTTAATTCATCAAGTTTCAACGACCTATCCTGAGATTCGCATTTCATTAGAAGTAAAAACAGCACCTGAAATTGAAAAAAAGGTAGCACTACAAGAATTAGATTTCGGGCTCATCATGGAGACTAAGCAGGAAAATCCTTTACTTCATTACGAAACAATCGGTGAAGATGCACTTGTATTGGCATTCAGCCCATCTCACGAGCTAGCAGCACAAAAAGACATCACCAAAGAAGATATTCTTAAATACAAGCTAGTGTTGCATACATCCTCTAGCTCCACGAATCACTTCATTGAAAAGTGGTTGGACCCATTTCAGCCTTCTATTTACACAATTGAGCTGGATTCTGTGAGCACGATTAAAAAGATGCTGACCTTTGGCAAAAACTTGGCGTTTCTATCTGTTTCCTTAATAGAAGAAGAATTAAAATCAGGTGTACTGCTCAAGAAAGATCTACATGATGTAACACTAAATAGAAAAATTCAATTGATTTATCCGAAAACGCGCTTAGATCATAAAATGGATGAATTTGTCAAAATGTCGGTTTATGAAATAGCAAAGCAATTAAAAATGTCTTCTACGATGACATAATTCCACATACAGTCGTAATAACATGGAATGGGAAGATATTTTTATGAAAGGAGGGTTGTCCTTGCTAACCAAGCTGTTGACAAAAGATTGTATACAGCTTGCAAACTTTGTCCGATCATGGGAAGAAGCAATTCATTTAGCGGCTAGCCCATTAGTACAACAACACAAAATTGAACAGCGCTATGTCGAAGCCATGATTCAATCTATTGAACACTATGGTCCTTACGTTGTCATCACACCCAAAGTAGCCATTCCTCATGCACGGCCATCTGATGGGGTTCTTGAACTAGCCATAAGCTTGCTACGATTACAAAAGCCTGTTTTTTTCAGCCCTAATCAGCCTGTCTACCTACTGATTGTGCTAGCTGCCATTGACAATGCTTCACATCTACAGGTGTTGGCTGATTTGGCATTAGTCTTACAAGAACCCGATCAGATTGATGACCTAATCGCCTGTCAACATGCGGACATGATATGGGAGAAAATCAAACAATATACGACAAAGGAGTCAACAGAATGAAAATTTTAGTCGTGTGTGGGAGCGGTTTAGGAAGTAGCTTTATTTTAGAATTGAATGTTAAAAAAGCATTAGAAGTATTGGGGAAAGATGCAGAGGTAACGCATACAGATTTAACGTCTGCCAAGGCGGAGAAAGCAGATATTTATTTAGGGGCAGCAGATATCGTGAATGAATTAGCGAAAGACAAAGGAATCATTGTGAGCATCGTAAATATGATGAGTATTTCAGAAATAAAAGAAAAGCTTGAACCGTTGCTTTAAGCATTAAAAATTTGGATAGGATGAGGTGTTGGTATGTTAGATGTTATCATGCATGACATTTTAGGAACACCAGCTATATTAGTCGGCCTATTCGCTTTTATTGGTTTACTTATTCAAAAAAAATCAAGTTCCACTGTTCTGTCAGGTACATTAAAAACGATAATGGGCTTTGTCATCCTCGGAGCTGGTGCCACTGTCTTAATTGGCTCTTTAGATCATTTTAGTAAAATGTTCGATCATGCCTTTCAAGTACAAGGAGTCATTCCCAACAATGAGGCCATCGTGGCAGCTGCTCAGACTAATTTTGGTACAGCTACTGCACTAATCATGGTATTTGGTATGATTATGAATCTACTATTTGCGCGATTTACGCCATTAAAATATATCTTTTTAACTGGACATCATACATTATTTATGGCTTGTTTAATCGCCGCTTCATTATCAGTTGGAGGGATGAGTGGTACACCTCTTATTCTTGTTGGGTCTATCATTCTTGGACTTTGTATGGTCGTGTTCCCTGCCATTTTACAGCCGACAGTTCGACAAATAACAGGGAGTGATGACTTTGCTGTTGGTCACTTTGGCAGTGTTGGCTATTATGTTTCTGCAAAGATTGGTAAGCTCTTCGGTAATAAAATGAAATCCACAGAAGATATACAGGTTCCGAAAGCATTAGGCTTTTTACGAGATACCTCAGTTGCTATTTCTTTAACAATGAGTGTGTTCTTTGTAATTGTTGCCCTTTTTGCTGGCCCTTCCTATATTGAGTCACAATTATCTGCTGGCTCAAATTTTATTATTTTCGCTATTATGCAAGCGATTACATTTGCAGCGGGTGTTTATATTATTTTAGCAGGTGTACGGATGTTAATTGCTGAAATTATTCCAGCCTTCAAAGGCATTGCAGATAAACTTGTACCAAACACAAAACCAGCACTTGATTGTCCAACCATCTTTCCTTTTGCACCAAATGCCGTTATTATTGGTTTCATTTTTAGTTTTATAGCAGGGCTGGTTTCCATGTTTATACTCCCCTTCATCGGACTAAAAGTCATCGTACCAGGTCTTGTTCCACATTTCTTCACAGGTGCTGCGGCGGGTGTCTTTGGAAATGCTACTGGCGGTAGAATTGGTGCGATGTCCGGAGCCTTTGCCAATGGTTTATTAATTAGCTTTATTCCAGCCATACTCCTTATCTTTATGGGAGACATTGGCTATGAGGGCACAACCTTCGGTGATTCAGACTTTGGGGTAATCGGCATTATTATTATTAATTTATTAAAATTATTCGGCGCTGTTTAGAACATATAAAGCCTGACGCTATTTGCGTTAGGCTTTTATAGTGCTGTACATACAAGAAGTGCTACGAAAACCTTTATAAATCAATTACTTTATTAGTAATCTAGCTTTATATTATTAACTTATTATGTATATAGAAATGATTCATTATTCTTAGACATCCTAAAAATTTTTTGCACGGATGTCTGACATCAGACTAAAAATATTAAGTTTTTGCCGATATATATTTTATACACAACAGGAGGTACACAAAATTTGAAGAAATTATTCACTAGTTTTCTTTTGATCACTCTGTTGATAGCAGGCTGTTCCTCAGCATCGACAGAAACATCAACTGAAGGATATAAGATAGGAATTTTACTATCAGATGCAGGACTAGGCGATGAATCATTTAATGATTCCGCTTTTAAAGGCTTAGAAAAAGCGCGCGATGAGCTAGGCATTTTGTTTGATTACAAAGAGGCTCCTGATGGTAAATACGAGGAAAAGCTGAATGAACTTGTAGCAGAAAAATATGATATCATCATTGGTCTCGGGTTCTCTGTACAAGAAGCACTAGAAAAGACTGCAAAACAAAATCCCTCTCAGCAATTTATACTGATTGACGGGCAATCTGATATTAACAACATCATTTCGATTACCTTTAAAGAACAAGAAGGTAGCTTTTTAGTTGGCATGATTGCTGCTATGACAAGTAAAACAGGAAAAGTTGGCTTTATTGGTGGAGCAGATGCTCCTGTTATCCATCACTTTGAAAATGGTTTTATCGAAGGGGCACGTTATGTACAGCCATCGATTGAAATTATGAGTGACTATGCTGGTACCTTTGACGATACCCAGGCTGGTGCAGCAATAGCAGAAAGGTATATCAAAAATAACGTTGATTTTATTTACCATGCAGCAGGCTTTACTGGCTTTGGGGCGATAAAAAAGGCAGAGGAAATGGGGATCTATGCAGCAGGTGTTGATATCGATCAGTTTTTTGTTGCCGAAAAAACAGTTGTCACATCCATGCTTAAAAATGTTGATCTAGCCGTCTATCAACTCGCTAAGACATTAGTGGAAAATGGTAAAATTACAGAAAAATCCTTTGCATTAGGTTTAGCGGATCAGGGTGTGGGACTAGCAGATATTCGTGTAATTCAACTGACAGCTGAGCAACAGACTGCTATCGAAAAAGCCAAAGAAGCCATTATTTCAGGTACGATAAAAGTTACTGCGGAAAAGAGGAATGACCAGTGACACTACGTAAGAAATTATTTATGAACACATTGATTCCAATCGTATTGGCTATGGCTATGATTGGCTTTATTATCCTACAAACATTCACGATCCAAACAACAGCACAGGATGATACGAAACTTTTACTTGCAGTGAAAGAACTAGAGCAAAGTTTAGTTGTTGCCAGCCAATCTTTAAATAATTTTACCTACCTGGATAGTGAAGCCAATAAAAACGAAGCGCTCGCTATTTTACAAGAAACAAAAAGTAATTTAGAGGCATTAGCTTCCCTAACGAGAATACCTGAACATCAGACAATCGTCGAAAAAATAGCTAGTAAATTTGAAAATCTAGAAAAAGCGACTGAAAGCGGGTTTCAAGAAAACAATCGCTCTGAAATTAAAAAGCAGTCCATCAGAATTAAAGGAATTTTAAACGATATGTATTTGCTCAAAAAAGAAACGAACGAATGGTATCAAGAAATGATCCAAGTAACGAAGCAAAAAATAGGTTTCATTACAACCTCTACCATCATAGGTAGTGTGCTATTAATTATTGCTACGATACTTTATTCCTATGTAGCTGCGAAAAGAATTACCAAACCCATTAATCAGATTGTAGATTGTGCACAGGCTGCAGCAACAGGAAACTTAACAATGGATACTTCTACCCTTTCCTATCAAGCAAACAGTCGATATGAGATTGATCAATTAACAAAAAGCTTTGCAGACATGATGAATAATTTAAAAAATACTGTACAATCCATTGATAATATTGGAAAGGATGTTAATTTGTTTACACAAGAAGTGACGAGCCATATGAACAATATTCATGAAAGTAGTAATCAAGTCGCTACCTCAACCGACGAATTAGCAAAAGGCAGCTATACGATGTCAGAAGACATTCAATCAGTGGCACTCCAAATGAATAATATGGCAGATCAATTTAGGGATGTAATGCGTACAAGTGAGCAATCGGCTGACACTGGTAAACAAGCTCTGGAGGCTGTTCAAAATGGTCAATATTCATTAGAAAAACAATCTTCCATTGCAAAGGATATATCAACCACATCACTTGATATTAAGGAAGCTGTAGCTCAATTTTCTCAATTCACTTCGGAAATTGAAGGCGCAGCCAATGCTGTCCATACGATTGCTAGCCAAACAAATTTATTAGCCCTAAATGCTGCTATCGAGGCTGCAAGAGCTGGAGAAGCAGGCAAAGGGTTTGCCATTGTTGCCGAGGAGGTTAAAAAGCTCTCTTCTGAAACGGAGAATGCTACGAATTTAATCACTTCAATGGTCTCGCATATTCAAGATGGCATTACGCACATCCTTACTACGGCTGAACGAGGTTATCTGCTGTCAAATGAGCAATCTCAATCCATGGTAGAGACAGAACAATCATTCTCTGTTATTACCATGCACATAACAAATATCCATCGCGATTTACAAAACCTCACAAGAGAAATGGCACAAACGAATCAAATGAGCCAGCAAGTAAATAGTACCATTGAAAATATTTCTGCTATTACAGAAGAAACGGCTGCTGGCACAGAAGAAATATCGGCATCAACGCAAGAACAGCTACTTTCCTTCCAAAAAATTAGTGCTAAGATAGACGATCTTGAAGCTATGACTAATACGTTGATGAATGAGCTCAAAAAATTCACCCTATAGTGATTCGATTCATTACCGCAAAAAATCCAGTGAAATGATTTACTGGATTTTTTCTTAGGGTTGAAAAACAAAACAGTCAATTTAAAGGTAGAAATGGTTTTCCGTTGCAGGCTACTTGCTTTCTTTTGGGCGAGCGCCGAGCCGTTTTTCTCCGCTACCGCTCCGATTAGTGGCTCCCCTGTTTCGCTATCACAAGGGAGTCAAGTAGCCTTCCATTTGAACCTCCAAAAGTGTTACCTTTTTCGCGAAGGTTCTCTACTCTTTATGAAGAGGTGTTGTCACTCATCGCTTCTCCACGTTGAATTGAAAATATGAGCTTATCCCCTCTAAGAATACAGATAATAGGCTATTTGATCGCTATGCTACTAGTTGATTGGATTGGAGCCAGCGTCACGCCTAGGGGATTTAGCGTCACAGGTGAGACCCTGGAGCGAACGCAAGTGAGTGAAGCGGCTCATCAGACGCCCCCTGGAAAGGACGCTGGCGGAACGGAAATCAACCTCTCACCTTGCAAAGTTCCTTTTTCTACCTTTGACATCATCTTTTTCAACAACAAGAAGAAATCCAGTGAAATGATTCACTGGATTTCTTCTTTTATTATAAAGTTAAACCGCCATCTACTAACACAATAGAGCCTGTCATATAGCTTGCTTTGTCCGATGCTAGGAACACAACCATTTCTGCTAATTCCTCTGGTTTTGCATAGCGTCCCATTCTCATATTTGGAATCTCCTCTGGCACATAGCCACCTGTTTCAAACATCGCAGTTACACTGTTTGTTAATGCCGTTTCTACTCCCCCTGGACAGATACCATTGATCCGAATACCTTTTTTTACATACTCCAAAGAAGCTGATTTTGTTAAACCCACTACTGCATGCTTACTTGCAGAATAGACAGCCATACTGTGCTCACTGCGAACTCCTGCTGTAGAAGCTGTATTTATAATTGAACCGCTTCCTTGTCCCTCCATTACTTTTAAAACATATTTTAAGCCAAGGAATACACCCTTCACATTGATCGACATAATACGGTCATATTCTGCATCTTCAATCTCTGTTAGTGGAGAAATTTTCTGAATAACCCCAGCATTATTGAAAAATACATCAATACGTCCGTACGTATCAACAGCAGTATTGACATATTTCTGAACGTCTTCACTTTTTGAAACGTCTGCCTGAACGAAAATACCTTCCCCGCCTTGTTCTCTAATCAAGCTTACTGTTTCTTCCCCTGTTTCTTTGTTGAAATCCACTACTACCACTTTTGCACCATTGCTAGCAAGTTTCAAGCTGCTAGCTCTTCCAATTCCGCTTCCTGCGCCTGTTACAACTGCAATTTTATTCAAAAGATCCATCTTCTATTCCTCCCTAACATTTTAAAGTCACTGTCTATTTTATTGCTACTTCTCCTTTATTTATTGTATTATTCTACACAAAATAGTACTTTCTCAATGTCTATCCAATAAAAATGTAAATGCTTTCATTTTAATAGAATTATTACGAACTGGAGTGTAGGAACATGAAAATTAACACTATTGATCTTCAATACATCAGCCAATTAATCTATGAAACACATCATCTTCCAGTCACTTATATTAATTCATTAGGAAAAATAATCTTTGACTATTCATCAACAAATAATCCATCTTACATTTCTTTAAAGGAACAGTTGAAAACACATCCTTACCATAAAGATTCTAATGCCTATCCAATTTTTTTCTCTTATGCTGAGTTTAATTTTTTCTATATTAATGTGCAGCAAGAGGATCAATATTTAGGTGCAATTGTAGTTGGCCCTTCCCTTTCGCCAGAAGTGGAAGACATAAAGACAAGTGTTAATCAAGAGCTGATTCCTATTCTTCATTATCAACAAAGTTTAGCCATTAGTTTATTTGTGTATTACGCCATCTATCAAAAGACATTAAATAAATCTGCTGTCATTTATCACAACCAAGCATTAAGACCTCTCATTCGTCATGAGGAAAATACTACGCTTGAACTCTCCTATGCAAGAAGAAATGATATTGTTCATACAAATCTTTACTATGAAAAAATATTGTTAGACAATGTGAAAAATGGGCGTATAGAGAAACTAAATGAAGTTTTGAATTATTCCATTGTTGAGCAAGCAGAACTTGGAATACTATCAAAACGCAATAATTTAAGAAGTGTTCAATATTTGATGATTACAGGAATTGCACTTATTTGCCGTGCAGCAATTGAGGGTGGTTTAAATGAAGAAACAGCCTTTACATTAAATGATTTTTACATTCAAAAGCTAGAGGATCAAAACAGTTTAATCGAAATTCTTTCGTTAATGGAGGAAGCTATTTACGACTATACAAGCCGTGTATCACAGGCAAATACAAGGAAGTATTCTGGACCCATTACTACCTGTATCCATTTTATTGAAAATGAGTTGTATGGGGATCTAACACTCGACCAACTTTCAGCAATTTGCCACCTAAGCCCCAATTATCTTTCCTCCTTATTTAAAAAGGAAGTAGGTACTTCCTTTAGTGAATATATTCAGCAGCAAAGGATTGATGAGGCGAAAAAACTCTTAACATTTACCAACTATCCAATCCTAGACATCGGTTCATTACTTAATTTCACAGATCAAAGCTATTTCATTAAAGTTTTCAAAAAATTTACAGGGATTACCCCTAAACAATATAGAACTAAGTATTCTCATAAATAATTCGATATAGAGGGAAAGTAAAAAGATGGTAGAAATCAATTTTTACTTTCTCTTTCCTTTTTTTGAAGTACTAACAATATCATCTATGTCATATCTTGAATTAAAACGTAACCATTACACTTTAAGGAGGTCTATGTGGAACGTCTCCATTTTTCTAAATATGTATTGAATTTTTGGTTGCTCTTCATTTTATTCCTAGGCATGCTACCACTACTGTTATTCAACGTCTCAGCTCTAAACGACCTTAGTTCCTCTCTACTCAATTTAAATACGATATTTTTAAGTATTTTAATTGAAGCATTACCATTTGTCTTAATTGGAATACTGATTGCTGGCTTTATACAGATTTTTATAACAGAGGAACATATCCAAAGGTGGATTCCTCGAAACCCTGTGATGGCAGTTATCATGAGTTGTCTTGTAGGTGCATTATTTCCAGCCTGTGAATGTGGGATTGTTCCGATTGTTAGAAGATTGATTGTCAAAGGCGTACCTATACATGCAGCTATAGGCTTTATGTTAACTGGTCCACTTATTAATCCCGTTGTTATTCTTTCTACTTATATGGCATTTGGAAATGATTTAAGAATAGCGAGCCTTCGAATGCTTGTTGGCTTTGTCATCGCTATTGTAGTAGCATTACTTATCAGCTTATTTTTTAAAGGCTCCCAATTTAAGAGCTCTTTACAGCCCTACTCATTAACATTCCCTAGTCAACAAACATCCTTCTTCACCAAATTATTAAATATGGTCAAACATGCCATCGATGAATTTTTTGATATGGGTAAATACTTAATTATCGGAGCATTTTTAGCTGCCTTTGTACAAACCTATATATCTACCAAAACACTCGTAGCCATTGGAGAAGGTGAACCCTCCTCCATTCTAGTTATGATGGGCTTAGCCTTCATTCTGTCACTTTGCTCTGAGGCAGATGCCTTTATTGGCGCATCCTTTAGTGCTATTTTCTCCACTCCATCCATTCTGGCCTTTCTTATTTTTGGCCCTATGATCGATTTGAAAAATACCATTATGTTGATGAGCGTATTTCGTTTAAAATTTGTTTTTTGGTTAATCGCCTTAGTGGCTACAGTTGTCTACATTAGTATATGGATTCTTTCAGCGTATCTCTAAGGGGGAAAACCATGGAATTTCACGTTCAACAAGCGCTAAGAGCCTTCATGTTACTCGCCTTTTCGGCTATGATTGCCAACCTGCATTGGACCGGAGAACTAACAAAATTTATCAACCCTAAATATGAAGGGCTGAGTAAAACAGCCGCCATTTTATTTTTTATACTATTTCTTGTTCAAGTGACAAGAATTATATCTTTTTCAAAGGTTCCCCATTCATGTGATCAAACGGGACAAGCATGCTGCTCCCATCACGACCATGGTCACACAGCCTTTACCCGAAAAAAAATGATAGCCTACCTCATTATCATGACACCAATAATGACAGGCTTCTTCGTGCCAGCAAAAATTTTAGATGCATCCATCGCTGATAAAAAAGGTGGTGCATTTATTCTCACCCAGCAAAATCAATCATCTAAAATAGAGGATTACCTCACTTCAAATGAAACGATTGATGAAAACATCTATGATGAACATGAAGCTGATCCCCGACTGACGGAGGAAAAACAGGAAATGACAAAAAAACAATATGAGCAATTAAAGCAACAACTATCCCAACAATCCATGCTAAAAATGACCGATGAGGACTACACGATTTATTATGAAGAAATTAATCAAAATTTGGCTAACTATTTGGGGAAGAAAATACAGTTGAAGGGCTTTGTTTTAAAAGAAGAAAGTTTTACAGAAAAGCAACTAGTGATTTCAAGATTTCTTATTACGCATTGCGTCGCCGATGCCAGTATCGTCGGCTTTCTGACAGAGTTTCCTGAGGTCCCTAGACTCACAGAAGATACATGGATTGAAGTGGTCGGTACAATTAGTCAAACAACATATGAAGGTGCAAGCTTACCTGTTATCCATATTGATGATTGGGTAACAATCGAACAACCTGAATCACCTTATCTTTATCCTATTAATATTCGAATGAGCTTCTAGCAATAAAAGGGCAAAGCTTATGGCTTGCCCTTTTTCAGCTATTAATGGGGGATCGCACATCTAAGCCTAAATGGGAACGTAATGTGCTGCCTTCATATTCAGCTCTGAATAAACCCCGCTCTACTAACATGGGAATAACGTCGCTAAAGAACAAATCCAAAGATTTCGCAGGTCCGCCTGGTATGGCAATAAAGCCATCCAATGCACCCTCTTCATAAAAAGTAACGATTTGATCGACAATATCCTGTGGTGTACCGATTGCTACAAGGTGAGCTGAGCCAATTACCTCTGGACGTGCTAACAATACTGCGACAGTTGGTTCATTGTTTACAATATAACGACGTACCAAATCTGCATGTGTTTTACTACGTACTTGTTGATCTTTTGATGGCAGCATATCAACCGTTACCTGATCTTCAAGTGCCAAATGACGAACATCCATGCCAATCACAGATTCTAAAGCACTGTAGCGCCGCTCAAGTGTTAAATGTGCATGTGCTTGTCGGTGCATTTCGAGTGCTTCTTCATATGTATCCCCTATAAAGAAATAGAGTCCAGGTAATAAGCGAATATCGTCGGCTGAACGACCTACTTCTATAGCCTGCTGACGCAAATCATTACGCATCTCAATACCCACCTCCATGGCTGGTGTAGCCGCAAAAATCGCATTGGAAACAGTAGCCGCAAATTGCCGCCCAACATCAGACGCTCCTGCTTGGAAGAGTGGAATCTCTCCTGCTGGATGCATTGGGAGATTTAAGGGACCTTTTATATGGAAAAATTCGCCTTTATGCTCCATTGGCTTAACAAGCTCTTTTATTTTCTCTAAATTCCCATCCATTTCTAATGTTTCATAGGGATAACTATGCCATAATTGCTTGACCACCGCTGTACATTCTGCAGCTTTAGCATAACGCTCCTCGGAAGAAGGCATGGGCTCATTGCTGAAATTATGAGCGCCATCTATAGAGGTTACGATATTCCATCCAACTCGTCCTTCGCTAATCCAATTTAAGGACTGCAATTGACGCGCAATCAGATAAGGTGGCGTAAAGGATGTGGAAATCGTTGTTACTAAGCCAATCTGTTTCGTTTCTCTTGCCACCATCGCCATTAAAAAGTTAGGGTCTAAGCCAACTGTTCCTTTCATTTTAGCCATTAATTCTGGATGAGCTGTTAAATAATCCGCCTTAAATACAAAATCTAATTTCGCTGCTTCAGCACGCTGCGCAAATGCAATATGTTCTTCTATCAAGGCACCCTGTTTGCCATGATTACCGTAAACAGCTAAATGCATTCCAATAATAAGGTGTCTTTTCATGGCTACTCTCCTTCTTTTTAATTGATAACGATTATCATTTTCATAATAATCATTCATGGCAGAGATTGCAATGAAATACTATTAAGTTTTTGAAGGTCCTCTACAAATGAAAAATAAGCAACCAAACTAATATTTACTATAAAGTTAAATAAAGGTATCATTGAGATAATTCAAATATATTTAAGCGGAGGAATCATGAGAAAATTTCCCTCTTTATTTATAGTTACTCTTTTTATATTTCCAATTGGTGGAGCATCTTTTATAGAAGATCCTATACTCCAACCATCTATTCCGCCGAACCTAGGTGCTTCTGGTGAGGAATCTTATTCTACCCCCACAGCTGAAAAAAGTGATGATTCCCTTCTTACAACGTCTTCTACCTTTCCCACTGGTCAGGGTTCGATGAGCTTTAATTTTAAAGCACCTAGTAATGGCACTGATACAATTCAAATTTATGTGAAAAATAACAGCTCACAATCTATTAGATTTATATTAACTGCACCTAATGGAACGGTTTGGATTGAGGGAGAAATCATTAAATCTGGACAATCATTTACTTCAACTTACGAGTTGGATGCAAGCCAAGCTGGTCAATGGTTCATGAAATTTGATAATAATGATGGTTCTTCAATTACAGTAGATATAAATACAAGTTACGAAATTTAATATGGAGCTTCACCCTTTAGCTTTTTTCTATTCAAATAGGTGATGCAAAAATTTGTTTTTCCGTTGGGTCCCAGAGAACAATTCCAACATCCTGCTTCTGATCGATTACCCGAATGGTGATGGGGATATAGTCAAATAAAATTGTATTTATTTTTGTACTAGTGAGCTGTAACAAGCCAATTAATTCAATATCATTAACCAGTGGTACATGTATTTCTAGATTAATATCTGTTAATTTGCCATCTTCATAACGAAGTTTTCCCATGATTTTAGGATTTAAATGTTTAAATCCACCTTGAATATCCTCTTTAAAAATTAATAATTTATTATACATATTTTGGTCCAAACTATATAAAGCATCTGATGGGAATATATAATGCTTTTTATCTATATCAAACCATTTTGTTATGGTATCTGCATCTTTAGGAATAAAAGTTTCAGCTAAAAATATGCCTGGAATAATATCGTTGATATTAGATTCTTGATATAAAGTTAAATAAATAGGGACTCTGGGATATTTTTCATTTTTTCTAATATCCTCAAGAATCCTTTTAGCTACTTCCTTCCCATAATTTTTAACATCGTTGATATCATCATCATTTTGGTCTACTTTCACTTGGCCTGTGTAAATTAAACCATTGGCATCGGAAACTCGTATATCATAAAATTCATTTAACGAGATCGCGATCGATAGTCCCTCTACTTTGTTATTTTCTTTATTAATAAAATTTTGTTCTAACACATGTGAGAGAATCAAAGGATACTTTTTTTCATCCTCTAGCACATTGTCACTTCTAGTTTCAATGGCTGGATTTAACCCAATACCTTCATCTGTTTTTCTACTTAACCATTGGCTGATCATTTTCTCTTCAAGATATTGACCTTCCTGCATATAAAACTTGTCAGTTGAGAAATGATTCACCGATAAATTCATGAGTCCTCTTTCAATTTCATTAATATTTAAAGCATTATTCATATTATTGATGATTGAACCTCTAGCAATATTTACTTTTGCAGGCTGTTGAATCTCATAGACCTCCTTTTTCTGTATCGATGAAATATACTTTTTCTCATTAGCAGTAACACTTTCGTCCTCACTACTACAAGATGCTAAAATCAATATTGGTGCGAATAAAAATAACATAAAGCTTCTTTTTTTCATTGCTATTTCTCCTTGCATACTATGTATCATTTGATAAATTACCTCATTCAACGATACCAAATTTACCAAAATAAAACATTATATATTTACAAATCTCCCCATTTACCTATCAGATAATCAAAAAAGACCTATGCTCGTTTTCTCGAACATAGGTCTTACTGCTTTCAACTGCTAATGAGTGGGTTTTTCACTACATTGGAGCGGCTCTCACACTTTTAAGAGCGGGTTTTCGCTTCTTTAGGAGCGGGTTCCCTCCTTCTTAGAGCGATTTATCCTCAATACTATTTGGCATTTTTATCGGGCTGGTGAATACCAAATACATTGCCTTCCGTATCAATATAATAGCCTTGCCATGCCATTCCTGGTAATGCGTACTTTGGCATGGCTACTTTGCCCCCGTTTTCAAGAATTTTTGCTTCCGTTACATCATAACTTTCAACACCCATTGTACAAGCAAAGCCATTCAACGCTTGGTTTGTTTCTGGTGGAGGCCCTTGGCGTTGCATTAAAGCACCGTTAATGCCAAGTTCACCATCTTCACCTGTCACGGCACCGAAGTAAGGCATGCCTGCATATTCACTCCAGTCCTGAAATGACCATCCAAAAACTTCCCCATAAAAATCTTTAGCCCGATCCATATCACTTACATGAATTTCAAAATGAACTAATCTCCCCATAGTAACCTCCTTAAAGATGAATGTATTTGATCATATTTACTATATATCATTTTTCTGAAAATTAAAATTAATAAATTATTTCTGCCATACCAACAACACGTTGGTTTATAGAGACTTATATGGAATCTCCCATCTATTATTCAATTCTATTATTTTTACAACTACAAAAAAGTGTGACTAGAAAATGAATTATTCTCTAATCACACACTATTAGGGCTAGTTATAATTGACTATATACCGAAATGGCATCGGTAATATTATATTGCTCCGTTCTAGGGCTGCCGTCCGCTCCTACTGTCACTAGCACATATTCTTGTCCATTTATAAGAGCTAAGCTTGCTAAACATAAGCCTGCATCTTCTGTATAGCCAGTTTTTCCACCTAAAATTTCCCCTCCTGGCAATGCACTTGACGTCATATGCTGAAACATTCGACTGGTAAAAGTAATGCCTTCCGGATGAAGGTTTGTTGATTTTATAGAATATCTTTCTGCTGTATAAACATTTCGAAAATCATCGTTTGTTAAGGCGTATTGTAAAAGTAAAGACATATCCTTTACAGTTGTATAATGATCTGAATGGTGGAGTCCAGTTGTATTCACAAAGTGCGTATTTTTCATGCCTAGCTGCTGCGCCTTTTCGTTCATCAGTTTCACGAATCCACGTTCTGACCCCGCAACATATTCAGCTAAACCTAGTGATGCCTCTGCACCTGATGGTAACATAGAGCCATACAACAAATCTTCTACTGTCAGCTTTTCATTTGGGAGAAAGCCCGCCACTGACGCATTTTCCTCTAATAAATCCCGAAAGATATGTTTAGGTAAAATGATTTCTTCTTGTAAATTGGAAATCTGCTCAATCGCAACTAAAACCGTCATCATTTTTGTCAAAGAAGCAGGATAAATCTTTTCCTCACTTTTTTTATCTAAAACAATTTGATTTTCATCCAAATTCACTAAAATTGCATTCGAACTGTACATATCAAGATCGAGCATATGCTGACTGGCTGTTTGTACTACTTTTGGTGCATGATCTATTTCCTGACGTAAAGTCATTGGCGATTCTTTCAATAGTAAATAAACGAAAATCAGTATGGATAAGAACAATAAACTCAATATACCTTTTCTCTTGAACATAAAAACAACTCCTTCTCTTTATGCTTTTATTCAACCATAAAAAAAGGAGCTTATTTTTAATTTACTATTAGTGAATTCTTAAGGTTTCTTAAGAATTGGTTGGAATCATCACCGTGAATACGGTTGTATCATTACTAGAAGTTGCGGTAATGGTTCCGCCATGGGCCTGTACAATTTCATTAGAAATGGCTAAACCAAGCCCAGCACCTCCTGTTTGGGTAGACCTTGCACTATCTAAGCGGTAAAACTTTTCAAATATCATTTTTAATTTTTCAGGAGGGATCGTCTTCCCTGTATTCGTAAACGAAATAAATGTCTGATTATTTTCGCATTGCGCACTAATTTCAATTGTACTATTTGGATCACTGTAGGCAATTGCATTTTTTAAAATATTATTAAATACCCTTGCTATCTTATTACCGTTTGCATAGATAGTAATATCTTCATCTAATTTGACGATGGCTTTTTGACCCTTTGGTGCCAGTAATGGATAAAACTCGTCGGCCACTTGCATTAACATATGTTGTAAAGAAATAGAATCTTTCTCTAAAATGATGGATTGTAAATTAAACCTGGTTATTTCAAAAAATTCATTGATTAGTTGTTCCAGTCTATAAGATTTATCTAATGTAATCGTCACATATTTTTCTTTCTGCTCTACCGGCATATCCCTCGCTTCATCTAAAAGACTTAAGTAGCCAATAATGGATGTTAAAGGTGTTTTAATATCATGCGCTAAATAGACAACTAAATCATTCTTTCGTTGCTCAGCTTCTTGTGCATCCCTTGCACGCTTTTCTAATTTATATTTCACGTTATTTAATTTTTTCTCCAAAAAATCGAGTTCAGCTGGGAGCTCAATTTCCTTCCCTGACTCATCAGCAAGCATGGTAATACTTGAACTAATTTGATGAAAATATCGGGTAAATCGAGACAAGGCGATATAGAAAATAATCAATAATAATAAAATAAATCCTATCGCAAGCCAAAGCGATTTATTTTGTCGAAATAACACATGATAGGCATTGCTTGCAGCATAATAATCAAGCTGCAAGACATTTTCACAAAAAGCAATAAAAGCATCTGCAAAGGGAGCTTGTAAGACTCCATCAATAAATGCAAAATTAATAAAAAAGCCTATGATGCTAGCGATGACAAGTATCGAAATAATTTGTAGAACCATTTTCCTTTTCAGTTTGCCAAACTCATTTTTCAATGGTATACCCCACTCCCCAAACCGTTTTAATATACTTTGGGTTCTCCGCAGCATCCTTCATTTTTTCCCGTAAATGTCGAATGTGAACCATTACCGTGTTATTGCTGCTAAAGTACTTTTCCCCCCAAATTTCTTGGAATAATTGCTCTGAGCTAATAACTGTCCCTCGATTTGCACATAAATACCAAAGAATAGCGAACTCCGTAGGTGTAAGGGATATGGGCCTTTCATTTAAAAAGACTTGTCGTGTGTTTTTATTAATCACCAAGCCAGCAAAATCAATGATATCTTCCTGTTGCTTTGAACCTTGGTTGTACAAAGTAAACCTTCGTATTTGCGCCTTTACACGAGCAACCAACTCTAATGGACGAAATGGCTTTGTTATATAATCATCTGCTCCCAGAGAAAATCCATTTATTTTATCGATTTCTTCTTCCTTTGCCGTAAGCATTATCACTGGAAAATTCAATGTTTCTCGGATTTTTCGTAAAATAGTAAACCCATCTATATCAGGCATCATAATATCCAAAACAGCTAAATCTACTTTCTCATGCTCAATACATGTCAAAGCCTCTTGAGCCGTATAAAACTTAAATACATGATAGTTTTCATTTTTTAAGTAAAGTTCTATTAAATCTGCAATTTCCTTTTCATCGTCAACAACTAATATATTCAACTGTATTGCCCTCTCCTTCTCCCCGCTTGTTTTCCAATGATTTTTCACAGGCATTATAGCACTTACGCATGACTATATCTATTATTAGGGTAGTTAGATGAAAACATCTTTCCAACTCTACTTTTAATAGGTTTATATTAACAAAATCATAGATAGCTTCATCATCTAACTGTTACTACATCAAAAATAGGCTTAGGTTAAATCCCAAGCCTTACATTTTCTGATAATTAATTTGTTGGATTGATTGCTGTAGCAGTAGATTTTCGACTCATATCCTGTGTTACCACTCTACCTACGTAATATAGCATTTGTTTATTTAATTTATTCTCTTTTGCAGTTATACTGGTCGGTTTCACTTTCAGCACAAGGGTTTTGCTCCCTAAAGAAGATTGATATTTTTCGATATGCTTTTTTGATAAGGGTGCTTGGTAATAATCTGGTACATATTTATCAAGCATTGCCTGCATAGCAGCAGTAGCTTCATTTAAATCCGTAACAAATTCCACCAACCCATTTGCTACTACACTTATATAAGCCGTATCAGTCTCAGCAGGAATAGGGTCTACCATTGTTCCATAATTTTCACTTATTGTGATACATGCATTCCGATTATTTGTTAGAATATCTATTTTTCTTCCTTCGTTGGCACCATGAAAATAAAAACTTCCGTCTTTGTAAACATAATTTAGCGGAATAACATATGGCATATGTTGATCTACCATACCAAGAAATGCAGTTTGTGCGCCTTCTAATAATTGTTTAATTTGTTTTTCATCTGTACAAGCTCTATTTATCATCCGAATATCTGTTACCATTATCATTCCCCCTATCCTCTTCTAAAAAGGAGTCTACAGCAGTATTGCACGTTAAAAAAGGGACAGTTCGATGAAAGGGCATGGGTACAAGGTAAAAATACTAGTTTATCAAAAGCCCATACTATTTTCTTAGAAGTTCTCTAGTTCTACAAATGAATGTCATATATTGAATGATTTCTTCTCCAAATTTTCACCTACATCACGATAGAATAGTTTAAGTTGCGCAACAATCATAATGCTAATGACTACAAGTAAAAACCATGAACTGATTTTACCAAAATGAACAATTGACCAAGACACCTCTTGATTCGGATAGGACCATGCTCCAAAGAACGTTGCAATATTTTCAGCAATCCAAATGAAAAAGCCAATCAAAAGGAACGATACAACGATGGGCATGTTAAAGACTTTGTTCCGTACTGTAAATTTTACAACAGTACGATAAAACACAATAAATAGTAGTGCCATTAACAGCCATCTAAAATCATAAATAAAATGGTGTGTGAAAAAATTCAAGTAGATAATGGCTCCAAGTGGAATAGCTACATAACTTTTTGGCCAGCTTACAATTTTTAAATCAAACCTACGCCAGGCTTGGCAAATATAACTAGCTACACTCGCATACATAAATCCGCTATATAAAGGCACACCCCCTATTTTTGTCCACGCCTCTTCAGGATATGACCATGAATTGAAATTCACTTTATATAGTTCGAGCACGAGCCCAATAATGTGAAACAAGCAAATGACTTTTATTTCATCCTTTGTTTCTAAACCAAATTTATACATCAAGTACTGAGTCAATAGACAGATTACCAGAATAAAGTCATATCTTCCTACTCCAGGTATTTGAATGGCTTTAGAGAGTGCAAGTGTAGCAAATATCACAACAGGAAAAATACAAGATAATGATTGTTGATACGTAAAGACTCCTAAGTCCTTTAAAAAATTCTTCAACATGAATCCACCTCAAATGAACTTGTTCATAATTAAATTGCTTCTTGTATGAAGAATAAACGATAAATTATCATATTTCAATATTTATTTATCGAAAAACAATAAATATTTTCTCTTATTACTGGAACTATTCTTTGTTAAATACGTCTTTGTTGTTGCTTATCTATGAAGAAAAGAGTAGCCATGTAAGTAGCTACTCTTTGATATTAAAGATATATTTTTTGATTTAATTTTAATTGGACTTCTTGTTGGTTTATTTCTAAGTTCGTCACTTTTTTCACTTTTAAATAATAAACGATATAACAACCAATGAAGAATGCTCCACCACAGTAGAGTGCTAAACGTTGAGCTGGATCAAAAGCCAAGCTTGCCATAACAATACAGTTCGCTAATAAACCTAAAATAGGGATCACTGGATACAGTGGCGCTTTGAATTTTAAATCCTCTACTTTTCCTCCTTGGCGTATATAGGAGCGTCTAAATGCAATTTGAGATGCTGTAATCGCAATCCAACCAATTTGTGCACCTAAGCCTGCTAGAGATAATAACCACACAAAGACTGTATTAGCAGCAAATACACTTGACAGTAAAGACAGACCTGCTACAGCGAGTGTGATTAGTAATGCATTCATTGGGATACCTCTTTTATTAACTTTCCCTAAAACGGGACTTGCCATCTTTTCGACAGATAGTGAGAACAGCATACGTGTTGCAGCATAAAGACCCGAGTTTGCGACAGATAATAAGGCTGTTAGGATAACAAAATTCATAATATCTGCTGCATATGGAATACCTATGCTATCTAATACGACTACAAATGGACTTTCCACCACCCCTGCTTTATCCATTGGTATCATTGCTGCAAGTACAAATACGGATAACACAAAGAAGAACAGCGTACGCCAAACAGTTTGCTTAATAGATTTAGGGATAGTCTTTTCAGGATTTTCACTCTCCCCAGCAGCAATACCAATCAATTCTGTACCCTGGAATGAAAAATTCACGGTAATCATTGTAATAAGCAGTGCTGTTACACCATTAGGAAACAATCCACCCTCATAAAAATGAGTAAGGAATGGGGCATTTGTTCCATCTTTCATATCGATTAGCCCAAACATAGCTGCTCCACCAACCGCAAGGAACATAATAATTGCCAATATCTTAATGCTGGAGAAGACAAATTCTGCTTCACCAAATGCTTTTGCTGATAAACCATTCAATACAAAGAGTAGTGCTGCAAATATTAGGCACCACATCCATACTGGTGAATCAGGAAACCATCTTTGCATTAGTTGTCCAGCCCCTAAAAACTCAAGAGCAACAGTTACTGCCCAACCTAGCCAGTATAGCCATCCAACGGCAAAACCAGTAGCAGGACCGATAAATTTCGTTGTGTACGTTTGGAATGAACCTGATACCGGCATAGCAACAGACAATTCACCCAAACATAGCATTGTTAAATACATAACTGCTCCGCCTACTAAGTAAGCTAGGATGGCACCAGTTGGTCCAGCTTGGTTAATCGTGTAGCCTGATCCAAGAAAGAAACCAGTTCCAATACATCCACCAAGTGAAATCATAAATAAGTGTCTTGCTTTCATACTTCTTTTTAATTCATATTGTTCTGCTGCCATAAAAAACTCCTTACATTCATTATCTGTGTAAGCACTTTCTTTTTTTCGTACAAAACAGATAACAATCTAAAATTTGAATGTTAATAGATAAACTGTTTTATATATTTTATGAACTGTCAATTTTCTGACAAAATAAAGGCTATTGAATAGCTAAATTGTATTGTAAACTTACTATAGGGAGAGCTACTTTCTTATAGTTGGTTGTCGCGACCTAATTTTTTAAGAAAAGTTCTTCCTTCTGGGATACAAAATGACTTCTATTCATGGCTTAAAGTAATGTATCGCCAAATAGTGAGCTGATTAAAGCTACCGCAGCAATAGCCGTTTTATTGTATTGATCTAATACAGGGTTTGTCTCAACAAATTCTGCTGAAGTAATAATATTTGCTTCTGACAGCATTTCCATAGCTAAATGACTTTCACGATAGCTAATACCACCTGCTACTGGCGTGCCTACACCTGGTGCATCATTTGGATCCAGTCCATCTAAATCTAATGATAGGTGAACACCGTCTGTGCGCTCCTTTAAATAGTCAATCGTTTCTGACATTACTTTCGTCATTCCTAAACGATCAATTTCATGCATCGTGTATACCTTCATACCAATTTCCTTAATAAGCTTTTTTTCTCCTGGATCTAAATCACGCGCACCAATGATAACAACGTTTTCAGGCTTTACCTTTGGCGCATAGCCTCCGATATTTGTAAGTGCTGGATGTCCAAGGCCCAAGCTTACAGCTAAAGACATGCCATGGATATTTCCTGAAGGAGATGTTTCACCAGTATTTAAATCGCCATGGGCATCATACCAAATGACACCTAGTTTCTCATAATGCTTGGAAACTCCTGCTAATGTTCCAATAGCAATACTATGGTCTCCACCTAATACTAAAGGAAAACGGTTTAAAGAAATTTCATGGTCTACTTTTTGGCCTAGCTTCTCGTTACTTTCTGTGACAGTTTTTAAATTTTTTAAGTTTGTCTTTCCTTCTGCGTCTTTATCTTCGTGTACGAAGTCAATAGTTAAATCCCCTTCGTCGTAAATCGAATAACCAAGGCTCTCAAGTCGTTCTGTTACCCCTGCATATCTGATAGCACTTGGTCCCATGTCTACGCCTCTTCTTGTTTGACCTAAATCCATGGGCACCCCAATAATTGTCACTTCTTTATTCATGATGTTTTCTCCTCTCCAATAATTACTTTCACAGTATAAAGAAATTGCAACATTGACTCAACTCGACATTATTTTAAATTTTTATACAGTTTAAATTATTAAAAACATAGATTTTTTCTTGTATAAACGAATGCATAAACGCTATTTCACTGCATAACAAAACATTTTTTCCCTTTTAAGTGCGTATTTTTGTAAAAAATTACTAAACAAAATATTAAAACTGTTCTTTTTTTATAGTTTTTTCCGAAAATTTTGACGGTAATTTTATCTATAAATGCAATATGTTAATAAATATTTTCCAAAATCATTCAATTATTCTTCTTTTTAACGGCAAAAAAAAGCCTTACTACAATAGTAAATAAGGCTTTTCAAATACCTATTTTAATAATCGCACAATACTAGTCAAACAGGTTTCTTTATAAAATTTATGTTGTTCTTCTAAATCGCAGGTTAACCACTGAATTAATGAACCATCAATCATTGCCCGCATCATTTTTGCATAGGTTAAGGAATCAATGTCTGAACTAAAGACACCTTCTCTTTTTCCTAATTCAATAATTTCTTGCCCAATTCCCCAGCAATTCTCATAAAATTTTAAGTTAATTCTTTTGTACTCTTCATTGCTATTTGCCTGAGCTAAAAAATCTAAATAAACCCTGTAAAATTTTTTATTTTCTATAGGCGATACAAATACAGCATTTAAGTAGGCATGAAGCTTGTCTATAGCTGTTTGATGCTTGCCTATTTCTTGTATTTCATAGCTGTAGATTTTGTTCGTAGTGGATTCAAGTAATTCTAATAAAATGTTTTGTTTGCTTGTAAAGTAGTAGTGAACTACCCCTTTTGAGACACTGGCATGATTGGCTATGTCTTGTAGTGTAACCTTATCATAACCTAATTGTGAAACAGCGTTAAAGGCTGCTTTCATAATCTGTTTTTTACGTTCTTCCTCTTTCTTTTTCATAGGAGCCTCCGATGACTTGATAGAAGTTATTATACATGAAGAGTAGCAACAATCCAATTTTATATTGACCGGTCAGAATAATTTTGATACTGTTTAATGGAATAAAATTGTAGGGGGACGTTTACGATGACGGCAGAAAATTTTAGTGCGTTAGTAGTCAATAAAGATGATGCATTTACAGTGAAAGTGAACACGTTAACTTTAGAAGATCTACCAAAGGGTGAGGTATTAATTAAAGTTAGTTATTCAGGTATTAATTATAAAGATAGTCTTGCCTCTATTCCTGATGGTAAAATCGTTACGTCTTATCCTTTTGTTCCTGGCATTGATTTAGCGGGGACTGTTGTTTCTTCTGAGGATTCTCGCTTTAAAATTGGTGACGAGGTCATTGCGACTAGCTATGAAATAGGTGTTTCCCATTTTGGTGGCTTTAGTGAATATGCCCGCATCCCAGCACAATGGATTGTACCGCTTCCAAAAGGACTTTCCCTTAAAGAGGCTATGGTAATTGGTACTGCAGGATTTACAGCTGCATTATCTGTTCAAAAGTTAGAGGAAAATGGTATTCATCCTGAAAAGGGGAAAATTCTTGTGACAGGGGCTACAGGAGGTGTAGGTAGCTTTGCTGTATCTATTCTTTCAACACTGGGTTATCAAGTTGAAGCGAGCACAGGAAAAGAATCTGAACATGAATATTTACAATCACTCGGGGCTACTACAATAGTAAATCGTGAAGAGGTTTATGATGGAAAAATTAAAGCATTAGGCAAACAAAAATGGGCTGCTGCTGTTGATTCTGTTGGTGGAGAGCCACTTGCCTCATTATTAAGCCAAATTCAATATGGTGGGGCTGTTGCATGTAGTGGTTTAACGGCAGGTACACAGCTTCCTACAAGTGTATTTCCCTTCATTTTAAGAGGCGTGAGTTTACTTGGAGTTGATTCTGTTTATTGCCCAATGGACATTCGATTAAACATTTGGCATCGACTAGCGACTGATTTCAAACCAGCAAACCTTAATGATTTTATTCAGCAAGAGGTAACACTACAACAACTTCCTGATGTTTTACCTATTTTACTGAAGGGTCAAGCAAGAGGTAGAATCCTTGTTGCATTATAAGGAGTTTAATTAAGCTTCCTTCTTTATTCTATTTCCCAGAAAATAATTCTAGATGGCAAATAACAACATACAGCTACTACGCAAAGCGAGCGTGGTAGCTTTTTTTATTGTTGACATCTCCCTGACATAAAAGCGCTTTATAGTAGCTCATGAACAACCCACTTGTTTCCTTTAGACAAATTTAGGCAACAAAGCTTGTCTAAATTTGTACTAACAAGCATACCAATAGAGTATGTAGGCAGTATTCTGGGAATTCAATACTATAATTAATACTTTGGAGATGATCGTATGAAGCGAGCACATATTAATGAATTAGCTATTACACGGGCTTTAGCCATTCTAGCTGTTCTTCTTATTCATTCTACTAGTACACCTGTAACGGCTTTATCTAGTGACTCAAAATTATATCCATTTTATGTATTTTTCAATATCTCCCCTAAATTCGCTGTCCCTGCTTTTATTTTTTTAAGTGGCTTTGTATTATTTTACAATTATATACAAAAGGATTTAACAAAGGAGCTTATCATTCATTTTTATAAAAAAAGAGTGACCCAAATACTCATTCCTTATCTCTTTTTTTCTATTTTTTATTATGCAGCAATGCAATTTTATGTGACACATGATTTGGTAGACACATGGCGTTCTCTATTTAGTATCGAATTTCTAGAAAAACTTTTATTAGGCAAAGCGTATACGCATCTATACTATATTTTTATTATTGTTCAATTCTATCTTATGTTCCCATTATTCCTATATATTTTAAAGAAAAAACCAGCACTATCTCCTTATTTAATTTGGATTGGGTTCGTTCTTCAATGGGTCTTTATTTTATTAAACGCTGAGTTATGGCAGTATCCCTATAGAGGGAGTATCGCTTTTTCCTATCTCTTTTATTTCTTAGCAGGGGCATTTTTAGGAATTTATTTTGAAAAATACAAAGGATGGCTACAACTAAAAAAAGAAAATTTTCCTATCAAGATACTTTTTGTGTGGTGTATATGGCTAATTTCTACTATATATAATGTTTATTTATATTACTTTGTTTATACATCACAAACCTATATAGTGAACAGCACAATATTTGAGCTAGTTTTTCAGCTACAATCTTTAACAGCCTGTATTGTCTTATTACAGCTTTCTTTCTGGATCTATGATAAATGGAACCAAACTGTTGTAAATCGCTTGATCAATCTGGGAACAGTATCGTTTGGCATCTATCTACTACATCCATTTTTCCTTTTCCTTTATAGACAATTAAGTACTGGCGGTAATAGTATTCTGTATCATCTTTGGAGCATTGGGGGCTTTATCTTTGCCCTCTTCGTTCCATGGATGGTCGTGCTATTGATGGGCAGATTCCTTAAGTACCATTGGATTGCCTTTGGACCTATCCCGAGCAAATTCCCTTACAAATAGCCGTTCAATATGCACAGCCAGTCGTCGATTTGTTTCCGTCAACTGGCTGTGTATTTATTTGCGTATTTACCTTTGCTCAATTGTTTAAAAAATTTGGGTTTCTTCAGGGGTATATCATTAAATTAAGAAGATACTAATAAAAAAGCCCTGTAGAGAACTCTCCACAGGGCTTTTCAATGAACGATTTAATTATTTTGCAATAGAACCGTCTTTTACTTTATTGTTATTAGCATCAACTAGGTTTGTTGATTTGAATTCAACTACAATGCTGTCTGTTAATGCATAGTCAGCTTTAGTTGTCGCAGTAAGTTTACCACCAGCTACTGTAATAGAAGCAAGTTCTACAGTTGATCCTGCAATTTTAACAGTAACACCTGTTGGAGCAGCTTGATCAGCAATATTTTCAGAGAAATCTACTGTAAATGTTTTGCTATCTACTGCAGTTACTTTAGTAGCAACAGGAACAATATTTTCTTTAAGTGCTACTTGAGCTGTCACTTTTCCACCTTTAAGCGTGTTACCTTTTGTATCTACTACATTGCTAGCTTCAAGTACATAGTTACCATTAGCTGTGATAGAACCTTCTGGTAAAGTGAATCTTACTTTCTTCGTACCATCTACAAACTGAAGTTGTGTACCTGCAGGAAGTTCTTTTCCTCCAAGTGTGTAGTTAGCAGCATTTGTTGCTGTTGCCGTCACATCTTTAGCATACTCAACTGTAAATACGTTATTGTCAATTACAACAACTGGAGTAGCTCCGAATACTAATGAATCTGTTGGTGTTTCAGGTGTAGCTTCAAATACGCCTGTTGTTACATTGAAAGTAACAGTATCAGCAGTTACATTGCCAGCTAAATCTGTTACTGCTTTAGCAGATAACTCGAAAGTATATGTTGAATTGCTATCTAGATCAATGTCAACTTTTACAGTATTTTTCTCTGCACCCTCGATTTTACCGTTACCATCTACATCGAAACCAGCATCTGCTTTTACTGCTGTTTCTTTTCCAGTAGTGTAAGCAATACCATTTTGTGTTTTAACAGTTAATTTCCCTTCTACTTTTACTGGCTCACTAAAAGTAAGGTATAATGCATCAACATCTGTAGTAGCATTTACATCATCAGCTACTAACATTTTAGTAGCAGTAGAAACAAGTGTAGCAGGTGTTAAATCTTTTGAAAGAATAGCATTGAACTCAAATGCATCACCTGCATTACCAGCTAAATCTTTTTGTCCTTCTACTTTAATGTTTGTATTAATGAATGTAGCTGTACCCAAAGCAGATTTAGCATCAATCGTGAATACAGTTTTATCCTCTGTATCTTTAATATCAGCATCAGTTAAATAGAATACAGTTGATCCTACTGTTACTTTTGCATATTCTTTAGTTTCTGCATCTGCATTAAGATTTTGTTTCATTAATTCTTCAGAGAAATCAAACGTAATTTCTGTACCATTCACTGCTGTAGAAACAGTTGGTTTTGAATTATCAACGTCTGCTTTCAAAACTGTGAAGTTAACTGCGATAGGATTTGCGATATTATTAGCGAAGTCAGTTGCACCAACAATGTCTACTTTGTAAGATTGTTCTGCTGTTAATCCAGTAATTGTTAATTTCTTACCAGATAAAGTATAGCGATCTTTTGATAGTTCTGTACCATTTAAGCTGATTGTTCCTTCACTTTGTACAGGCTCGTCGAAAGTGATAACAGCTGTAGTACCTTTAGCTTCTACAGAATTAACGCTTACAGGAGTCGTATCTGCAAATGTGATTAATTTGTTGAACTCTTCAGTTAGAACTTTAGCATCCGCTTTTGTTTTAATTGGTTTTACAGTTACTTTACCATTTGTTAATTTTACTTCTTTGTCAGTTGTTAACGTAACTGTCATACCGTCTTCAGATACTACTGCGTTCGTGATTGCTACACCTTCAACAGCATATTTTGTTGTGATTGCTGCATCTTTTGCATCAACAGCTGTGTTAAATTTCACTTCAAGTTCTTTTGCATTAAGCCCTTTTACAGCTTCTACAGCTGGTGTTACTTCTTGAACTGCATCAATCGTACGTTTTACCATTGTAGCGAATTCTTCGCGGCTAATTTTATCTTGTGGTGCTAATAATGAGCCTTTACCATTGATTACACCATTTTCTACAGCTGTTTCTAAGTAAGATACAGCCCATTTAGAAGCTTTAGAAGCATCTGCAAATTGGCTAAGATCTGCTTTACCTGTTAATTGGTAGCCTTGAACGATAACTTTAGCAGCTTGTTCTCTTGTTAATTGAGCTTTAGGCTCAAATTTACCATTGCCCATACCATCAAATAATTCTGGTGAAGTTGCAAGTACTGCATTATAGAACCAATCATTTTCACTAACATCAGAAAAATCTTCAGTGCCAGTAGCTTTTAAATCTAATGCTTTTGATAAAATTTCAGCCGCTTCTGCACGAGTAAGTGTACCAGCTGGATTGAAGTTTCCTTTTTCATCGCCTTGGATGTAGCCTTTATCAGTTAAAAATTGTACAGCTTCTTTTGCCCAAGATGAAATGCTAGCTGCATCTTGAAATTCTGCAGCTGATGCTACTGGTACGATTGCTGATGCTACAAGCGCTGCTGTAGCTGTAGTTGCGAAAAATTTACGACCTTTGTTTTGTTTTGTCATAGTATATTCCTCCAGAATTTTAATAAATTATATTATTCTGTGAGAACAATATTATCGCGCTATTTAATTATAAAATTATAAAAATATGTATAAATCGTTCCCACAAATAATAATTCAACCAATTATATGTAAAGCAATCTTCTAAATTTTCCATGATTAAATATCCCAATCAAACTGTAATTTGCTTTACAAGACAATAATATAACTTCATTACCAATAAATAAACGCTAAAAATAAGGTAATTTTAATACTGCATTGGTTATATAGGGAATCTTTTCATAAAAAAAATTCTAAAATAAGGAAATAATAGTACGAAGAGCGACAAAACTACCCATTTGGATGCGTTTTACAAACAACAACATTTTTATTCAAATCTTCTTCTGTTATTTTTTGATATAATAATATTTTTTTCCTATAAAGTTTCATCTAGCACTCTGATAAAGCAATTAATTTTATAGACGAACTACATCTTAAAGGAAATTAGATTAAATAATAGCATAGAAGAAAATATTAATGCATAACACAGATCCCAGTTTAGGAACAGCAAAAGAAGATCGTTTACATCTCCTAAACGATCTCCTTTGTTTTATTGGTTGGAAAAACAAAATACTAGTCTCTTCCGCCATTGGTTATTCAGGCTCTATATCAGTTGCCATTACTGCAACTTTAGGCTCCACAAGCATAATATGACATTCCTTTTCAGCAAAGGGCATGTGTTCCGCTCCTCCAGGAACAATAAACATCTCACCTTTGGATATTTTCACCTGACCATCCCGAAAAGCAATAAACATCTCCCCTTCGAGCACAATAAATACCTTATCAGCCCCTTGATGTTCATGCCATATAAAATCCCCAGCAATCTTCACCACTTTGAATTGAAAATCGTGTATTTCACCAATAATTTTCGGTGACCAAAGCTCCTTTAATTCGGCTAATTTCTCATTTATATTGATAGCTTGATCTTGCATATTCATCTCTCCTTATTTACTTTTGGAAAAGGTTTTTCCTATTATTCGTCCTTTTGTAAGGCTTCTGTTATATTTTGCAAAGCGTACTCGATAGCTAATGGACCTCCAGTAATAGCAGAAGTATCCATTAGATGAATATTCCCTTTTTTTACGGCATTCATATTCTTCCAGACATTGCTTTGATTTAACTCACTCATTAGTGCTTCCTTTTTTGTAATATCACCGATAAGGAAAATATGGTCTGCTTGAATAGTTGAGATGCCTTCAAATGCAGCGAATTGATTATTATTCCCCTTAAATGTATGATCTGGTGTTAGACCCAAACCCTTTTCTTTATCGAAAGCAAGTGTATAAACAGGGTTATCTTCACCAAGAACATTAAACGTTTTTCCGTCCCAAGACAAAATAAGCGCTACAGACTCTCCTTGAATTGACTTTAATGCTTCACGTCCTGTTGAGATATCTTTCATCATTTTATCAATTACTTTTTCCGCCTCATCGTCTTTTCCGATAATCTCGGCTACTGTACGAAGTCCATATTGCCAGTCTTCGTAGATGTCCTGTGATTGCAACGTAATGACTGGGGCGATTTTTTCTAGGGATTCATACAATTTTTCATGATGTTCTGTTGCTAAAATATAATCAGGACCAATCGATAGCGTTTTTTCAATACTAGGAGACAATTTATCGCCTAATTCCTCTGTTAAATCTAGCTTACCGTTTAAATAAGACAAAGTGGATAAATATTCTTTATCAGTAGAAGCTGTAGGTGGCTCACCTAATGCAACTAAAATTTCAGGGTAAAAATACCATAATGAAACAATTTTTTCTGGTTCTTTCTCGATGACAAATTCCTTACCTAGGGCATCTTTAATTGTTCTAGGCCACGCAGTTTCTTCTACATTAGCTGCTGATGAAGATATGTCTTCTGTAGTTAACCCCTTACTTTCAGCAGGCGATTTATGACAACCTCCCAATATACCTGCTAGTAGTAGCATTAAAAATAGCAGTCCATTAATCTTTTGCATTGAAATTCCTCCAACATAAAATCTCTGATATACACTTAGTATAGTAAAGTCATGTTTGGCGGAGAATGGATGCTTGGTGAACTTAGCATGGATTATTGATGAACTTATCTCGATATTCAGTAGGAGAGATACCATATTGCTTCTTGAATACTCTACTAAAATAAAAGGGGTCAGTAATTCCCACCGTTTCTGCAATTTGTTGTACAGGCACATCACTTGTAAATAGCATTTTTTGAGCCATGTTTATACGATAGTTTAATACATATTCTGCTGGACCCAACCCTGCATGCTTTCTAAATATATAAGATAATCGATTTCGATTAACGTTATATTGTTCGGCAAGAGAGGTAATGGAAAGGCTTTGATGATAGTTTTCATGAATATAAGTAGTTATTCGTTCGAATAGAGTGTGTGACGCACAGCTATTCTGTCGATTAGCCACACATAATAATGCTTCATTCAGTACATCACGAAATAGCATTTCTGTCTGAAACATTGATATACCTCCACGCTGATTATATACATGCCATAGACGCATAATTAACTCGATTAGACGAGGAGATTGTCCTATCGGTAATTCAAAATGCTGATGTGAAAAGCTTGTCTCTGCTAAATTCTCCGTACATATCCTGTACAAAACCAGAATATATTCCCAATTTGCATCATCAAAATTTTTTTGATTTAATTTCATCTTCGCTCCCCCATGTACAACTTTTCCTGGCGAAAAGATGTAAGGGGTCCCATTAAATTGAAATTCTATTTTTCCAGAAAGGGGAAAAACAAATCCTGGAAAAGAATCTGTATAATCAGCGGAAGGTACACCTGTATTTCTAGAATATCGATAGATTCCCTTTACTTGGAAAGGAGTGTTTGCTAAATGCTCTGCAAGCTGATTTACGTCGATTTTCATACTTATATACCTCATTTCAATAATCATTCGTTTGGAAAACCAATATTTGTCATACAGCAAACTGCACGTACCACAATAAGTTACTGCTTTTTCAAGGTGTAGTCCTCGGTAGTTGGATTGAATTATAGTTTTCATCTTATTCATTACTAAAAATATAAAAAGGTAGGGATGACGGCTCTCGCCTACCCCTACCTTATCGATAACGATTATCATTGTCAATTAAGTTGAAGCCTCCCTCTTATACCCAAAGATCCATCAACCTCACTCATTTCATTTCTCTATCTTTTGTCCTCTTCCTAAAAGCAATTTCTTGCAAATTATCTCTATTTCTTGTGAGAAAGATTTTATTTGGAAGGCTTCTGAAAGCCTTTGATTCTCAGATAAAGCTACTACTTGTAACAATTTTTCTTCATAAGTTTGTACAAAATGATCAAGCGTCGGACTGGTTACTTTCAGGACTTTCGCAATAGGGAGACTTGAAACTATACCTTTGCTCAACATTATAGATTGAAGTATCAATTTTGTAATCAACACTTCGATGAACGTCGAAATGTTTATATTTTACAATGAGTCTGACAGTGAAAACATTTATGGGAGGAACTAAAAATGAAAATAATAAAACAAATGCCAAATACAAAAAAAATAAATCCTAAAATTTTATATTATGGATTTCCTGTAATTTTACTAAGTACGTTAAATGAGGATGGAACAGTAAATATTAGCCCTTTATCTTCTTCTTGGGTATTAGGAGACTGCATTATTTTAGGGATTGGTCTTGGAGGAAAGGCAATTGAAAACTTAGAACATCATCCTGCATGTGTCATAAATATCCCAGACCCCTCTCTCTGGGAAAACGTGGAACAGTTAGCTCCTTACACAGGAAAAAATCCAGTTCCAGATTTTAAAAAACAGATCGGTTTTACATTTAGAAAAGAGAAATATGATCTTAGTTGCTTAACACCTATTGAGTCCACAACGGTTATTCCTACTCGAATTATGGAGTGTCCTATTCAAATCGAAGCAAAGGTAAAACATATTCGCATTCCAGATTATTCTCCTAATTTTGCTATCGTCGAGACCCAAACGACACAAGTACATGCCCACGAAGAAATAATTATTGACGAAAATCATATTGATCCAAATAAATGGAGTCCACTAATTTATAATTTTCGTCATTATTTTGGTTTGGGTAGCAACCTTGGAAATAACTTCCGCTCTGAGATCTAAACATCGGGATTAAAACATATGGTTCACAAAAAAAGACCAGGTTCTCATTTGAGTGCCTGGTTATTTGTTAATAATTAGGTCTATAATAATATGCTTGCTGCTCATATGCACAAAATACTTCACTATTAAGCAATACAATAATGAAATCTGTTTTTTTCCATTTAGAAATGAAAAATCTTTCTTAGAACATTCACTTTATCTCTTTCATAAATTCTCTAAAGTCTTCAACGATTTCTTTTGCTTTTGTACGATATAAGTAATGATCCCCTTCAAATGTCATTACTTTCCCATGGACAGAATTAGCTATTTGTTTTTTATGCTCTGGTATCCATCTGTCCGTTACTGGATGCTTCTCTTGTATAAAGAAAATAACTGGAAGATTTTTGGGGAATGTTAAACTTTCAGCCGCTTTAAAGTTAGCATACATCATTTCAGCTTCATTTAACTGGCTGAGATTATACATATTTTTGTGCTTAAGAATTTTCATTTGTTCTTTTGTTTTCTCATCATAGGGTAGTTCAGCATATGGGTCATCGCTAAGCTTCACCTGCAATCTAGCTAAACCTGATTTTTTTAGTAGTTTTAAAGTAGTTATTACTGAAGATTCAATCTTTCTTTCACTTATCGTTGGAACACTACTATCCAGCCCGACAAATGCACTTACTTCGTTTGGATATTTGTTCACATAATCCAATCCGTAAAGGCCTGAAATGGAGTGACCCATTAGAATATAACGCTCAATTTGAAGACGCTGTAATGCTTCATGGATTTCACTAACAATATTCTCAGTGCTTCTTTCTTTTTCCGTAAGAGCACTTAATCCATAACCAAAAGGCTCAATGACTACAACCTTGTAAAATGGAGATAGTTCATCTACTAGTAGTTGAAAATCAAGTGCTGGTGCTGCTGTTCCATAACCAGGTAAGAGTACGACAGTTTCTTCTCCTTCTCCCTGGATAAGAACATTCATTTTTTTCCCATCTACGGTGACAGACTGACCATAAGTTTCTAGTTTTCCTTGCTCCATTTTGCTACAAACAATATGAACAAGGAAAACAACCGCTAATAAAAGTAATATGGCTATAATTAAACCTACTACTATTTTACTTATAAAGGTTATCGTTTTTTTCATTATATTGGCACGAGGGTATAGAACAGCAAGCGATAACTGTATTTTCCTTTCTTCTCGTGCCACACCTCCCTTTCATACTCTTCACCCTATCAATCTATCTCGGCTACTTTTATAAACCGCTAAGGTTAGCTTATACAATGAAGGTGTACTGCCTATGACAACAATATGAACAGCGTATGAACAAAAAAATAGTACGTCATTAAATAAATACAGAAAGGACCCAATAATTCTTTTGCTATGACATTGCTTAATTGACATGAAAAAAAGGATCTTCAAATCGAAGATCCTTTTGCTACTTTGTCGGATTTTTTATATTTAGTCTTAACGTTTCCTAACAATCCATCTCTATCAAGCAAAGTTGGTAAACTGATACCGATAACGATTATGACAATACCTGCTATTTGCAAAGTTGTAACCGTTTCGCTTAAGAGGATAACTGATACCATCACTGCGATTGGCAATTCAACAGCACTCAATATGGATGACATACCTAATCCCACTTTAGGCACTGCAATTGTGAATAAGAAAACTGGTATAATCATGCCAAATAACCCCAATGCTAAACCATAAATCCACAGTCCTTCGTTAAACAAAGTGCCATTCCAAATAATTTCTGGAGACTGAAAAGCCGCAGTCGTCATGAAAGCGAAGAAAGAAACCAATACTAAGCGATTAGAGGTTGTCATACTTGCGGTTGTCTTTCCGTTTACATATAAAAATAAGGAGTAACAAAGAGCAGCTGCTAAACCCCATAACCACCCTTGAAAAGGTATTTGAGACAAATCAACATCAATTATGCCTGCAGCTGGTATGGTTCCAGCTACTAATATAATTAAAGAGATGAATTCAATTCTACTTGGAAATTGCCGTTTTGTGATACAAGAAATCAGCATACCAATCCATGTAAATTGGAACAGTAATACTACTGCCAAGGAAGCAGGCAAAAAGTTTAAAGAATGACCATATAAAATATTTGTTAACCCTGTTAACATGCCTGCAAACAGAAGGATTTTAACGCCTTTAAAGCTAAAATTTGATCTATTTGTAACTAAGGAAATACATACTGCTATACAAAAGCCGATAAAAAACTGACTTGTAACTGCCTCAGATACAGAAAAGCCACTACGCATTGCCAGTTTTATAATAGTTGAAACGATACCAAAACTACTAGCTGCAATCACTACTAATAGGGGATAAAGATACATCTTGATTATTCACTTCCCTCTCAAAACTTGTCTTGATGAAATTTTGTTTATGATTTTGAGATGTCGAAAAAAATCATAATCTCCAATATATATCACAGATTGTTATTTTACAATCTTTTTTTCGTTAATAATGAATCCTCTCGTAGAGGAAAACCTAATTTTAACAAATGATAAAAAAAACAAAACCCACATGTTTCAAGGGTTTGGCTTTTATCTTTGTATTTCATTAATAAAGAATGTTAAATTGAATGTTTTATCTCAATTTCCTTCAGCATAAATCTTATACTGTAATAATCCAATCAAAAAAACATCCCCCTCTATAAAGAACATAGAAGTGAGATGTTTTTACTGTTTACTACTATTATTAGAATGGCCGCAAACGTTTAACGTGACTCTTTTGGCGGTTGGCATATATCGCATTTTCGTTGGTTTTTATTTTTAAATTTCGTAAATGTTTTTTCAAAGTTAGTACCACATGCACATTTAAATAGTAGCTTTTGAGAAAAACCATGGTATTCAGTCGTTAGCAACTTACTTTCTGAATTGTTCTCAACAAATTTCTGAATTTCACCAATCGTCCAACGTTTATTCATTTCCTTACACCTCCATATTTAATCGTTCCGCGGAGGCTTTTCTTGGCATCCGTTATAAAAAGAGCTTAAGTATCTTAAGTGCCTCATTATAACATGACCTGGCTCACAATAAAATAGATGTTTGACAAGCCTTTGACTAGTGTTAGTGGTGATACTCTTGCATGCTGCCTCCCAATACTTGGAATTCTAAGGAACCTTCATCTTTAATCAATATTTTTAAGATTCAAAGCTTTTGTATCTGCTCTTTAATATCCACCGTGCATAATCCTCCGTGATAACAAATCACCGATTCAATGTCTAGGTCTACATATTTTTTTAAAGATTGTTGAGCAACCTCTATATCTAAAGTGGTTGGAACATGAATCCCTCCCAATATACCATTTACACTATACATCGAATCGCCGGCAACAAGCGTTTTACTTTGCTTCAAATATAAACTAATATGGCCAGGCGTATGTCCTGGCGTATGGATAACTCGTATTCCCCCACAATATGGTAGTTCTTGACCGTCTTTCAAGGTCTCATCCACTTTCCCCTTGGGTGGATTCTCTATGTGCCCGTCTTTCAAAAGCGGTAAATCCCCCTGAATATAAGGCTTATCTAGTTCGTGCGCATAAATTTTTATATGACTACCGCAATTTTGCAATATTTCAGGAAGACTGCCTATATGATCGATATCCTGATGTGTCAAAATCACAACTTTTAATTGGTTGAACGACACGCCTACATCTTCCATTGCCTTACGTAAATCTCCCATTTGGCCTGAACATCCAGTATCAATTAAAACAGCCATCTCCTGATCCCATAAAAGCGTTGGATGAATGAAGGCTCCGTTAAATTTAAGCTCCAGAATCTCTACTCCCCTAGAAATTTTCATCATTTCTTCCCCTTTATGATTAGATTTTATTATTCTTTTATATCCTGAAGAACAGTCCTCTTCCGCCAAAGCAACTCTCTCAATGTTTCAAAATTGACTAGAATCGTTCCAACAATAATCGTCAGAGTACCTATTCCTGTTAACCACGAAATATATTCATGATAGAAGGTAACACCTAATATAACGGCAATTACTGGTGAGATATACAGCCATGTGGACGGAAAAACAGGATTTGTTCGTGACACAAGCCAATAATAAATGCTGTGACCAATCATTGAACCAAAAATAATTAAATAAAAAAGAGAACCAATTGAAGCTGGACTTAAAAGATAATGAAGCTGAATGTTCTCAGTAAAAAGTGACAAAATGATTAATAAAATACCTCCATGCATCATTTGTGCTGCATTTAAAGCAATTGGAGATGTTGTTCCAAATTTTTGGATGACATGCTTCGTATAAATTGTTCCAGATGCATAGAAAACTTCACCTAAAATAATAGCGAAACAACCAACCATCCAGAAGGGACTAATCTCCATTGCAAAACTAGGTAAAATTAAGAACGTAACACCAATGACTCCGACAACACAACCAATAAATGATTTTCGGTCTCCTTTTTGCTTCAATATAAATGTCTGAATAACAATAATCATCATTGGACCTGTAGCAGATAAGACAGCTGCGATTCCAGATGTCACATACTGTTCTGCCCAATATAATGTGGCAAACGTTCCAAAGGTTAAGGCCACTCCTGTAAAAAACATTTCTTTTCGAAATAATAACCGGATTGTCGTTTTTTCGCGCCAAACCATAAAACTAAATAGTAGTAAACCGGCAATGAAAAAACGAAGACCAGCTGATAAAAACGGAGGAACTCCTGCATCAACACCAACTTTAATTGCTAAAAATGTTGTCCCAAAAATCAAACACATAAAGAAATAATTAATCATTACCATATCAAACTCCTCCTCTTTTTCTATCATAAAAGAAGTAGGATAGAACAGATTAAAAAGGATAGAACAGATCAATTTGGTTCGTGGTACAATCGGTTTGAATAGGAGGAATCGATGTGGGCAAAGTAAATCAAAATGAAGATTATCTTTTTAAGAAAGTCTATGATGATGTACTGGACCGAATAGAGCGTAAAGAATGGAAAGAACATGAAAAGCTTCCCTCCGTCCGGCAATTAGCATCTGAAATGAATGTCCATCGGCTAACGGTATTAAAAGCTTATCAACTATTAAAACAGCATGACAAAGTTTATGTAAAAGATAAATCAGGCTATTTTGTCCAATCAATTGTAACAAAATATATTGAATGTTTAGATCAGGACAATCCCATTGTTTCAGCATACGTAAAAAAAAATCATTTATCCGAAATCCATCAGCCATCTGTTTCCTATCATTTTTCTCAGGCATTGATTGATCCCAATCTTTTGCCTAATCACTATTTTTCAAATTACGTGAAGGAAGTGTTTGACCTATATCCGAAAGTACTGGCAACCTACTCAACGGTGCAGGGTGATTTAGAGCTACGTGAGACACTGACCCAATATTTTATCAACCACTATAAAACACATTTGAGTGCAGATGAACTGTTAATAACGTCTGGCTCACAGCAAGCCATTCACTTAATTGCTCAAGCTTTTATTAAGCCAAGAGACGTCGTTTTATTTGAACGTCCAAGCTATAGTGCTGCGATTGATATTTTTAAAGCACAAGGAGCACAGATAGTTACGGTGGATATCCACCCTGAGGGCTACGATTTAGAACAGGTCGAATACTATATTAAAAAATACAAGCCACGCCTATTTTATCTCAACCCTACCTTCCATAATCCAACTGGTTATACGATTTCTGTCGAGCAGCGCAAAAGATTAGTGGAATTAGCTGAGCACTATCGGTTTCTAATAATAGAAGACGATGCCTATCACGACATTTATTTTGACCAAGCCCCACCACCTCCAATTTATACATTTGATAGTGTTGGGACAGTCATTTATATCCGAAGCTTTTGCAAATACATCTCTCCTGGTTTGAGAATTGCAACTGTTATTTGTCCATCATCATTAATGAAATCACTATTAACAGAAAAATCGCTAGCTGATAATGGCTCACCACTTCTCAATCAAAAAATTTTTCTCCATTACTTCTCCTCACTAAGATTGCAACAACATTTGGAGAAAATCCGGATTGCCCTACAGATTCGAAAGGAAATTATGGAGGAAGAGCTAGCTGTAACAGGCTGGCGATGGAACAGTCCAAAAGGCGGTCTCAATTTATGGGTACAGCTCCCAGACGATCTTCCAACTGAATTATTATTATCTAGAAGCATCGAACAATCGATCTCCTTTGTGCCAGGTCAAGTTTGTGATCCATTAAAACAACAATCCTCCTGGATACGTTTAAGCTATTCCTATGCAAACGAAAAACAGCTAAGAGAAGGAGTAAAAAAGTTGGTTACAGTGGCGCAATCGCTTTCTAAGTGATCGGACTAGCGATTTAATTAAATCTATAAACGGTGGTATTCACAGCTTTATCAACCATTTCAATTATTTTTTCATCGGTGGCACGAATCGTAATAAGCGGTAGACATAGCAACAACAGGCAGACATATACACCTAACATATTCAGCTGTCTATTTGAATAATATGAAAAAAAGTTATACACCTAGCTCTTATCTGTTCAAAAGAATTGCAGCAAATCACAGGAAAAATTTGTTCTCGGTGTAGAACAAAATTTGACCAAGGAATGATAAGAGTGCTTTCAGATTTAAGAAAGCCATATTAACTCTATATTCCAGTAAAAATAACAGCCAAATTATTATTGAAGAGCGAGATTTAGAAAAATTTCTATTCTCATAACCTCCCTGTAGAATGATAGAATGTTTTTATACAGTGATAGAAGGAGGAGAAAGATATTGTCTAATCAAAATGAGTCTTCATTAGATAAGGAAAAGCAGCCTGATCCGAAAGTTAAAGTAGAAAGAAAAGAGGGGGAACCAACTGCTGCTTTCAAGGGGGCTTCCTGGGGCGCATTGTTAGTAGGTGTTACGGCATATTTTATAGGCTTGTTTAATGCAACGATGCAACTAAACGAAAAAGGATATTACCTAGCTGTTTTAATATTTGGACTCTATTCAGCAATATCCTTACAAAAAGCAGTAAGAGATAAAGAAGAGGGAATACCAGTTACTAGTATTTATTATGGTATTAGCTGGGTTGCACTTATTGTATCTATTTCATTAATGGGCATTGGGTTATATAATGCTGGAAGTATTGTTTTAAGCGAAAAAGGGTTCTATGGTATGTCATTTGTTCTAAGTTTATTTGCATCCATCACGGTTCAAAAGAATATTAGAGACACACAGAGAGCTAGGGAAAGAGATTAAGTTACTGAAAGAGTCGAGAAGTTCATTCTCGATTCCTTTTGTCATTTTTTCTTAAGCTCCATACGCCTCCAGACTATAAAAAAAGAGCATGGCTGTCATCAGCCATACTCCTCTCAATTTTATTTTTCTCCGCTTATTTCGACTAAAATTTTAGATTGTGTTTTGTCATTTGTTAACGTTTTGAATCCTTTTTCAACAATCTCATCTAGTTCAATTTGACTTGTGATGATTCCTTGTGGATTTAGTTGACCAGCGCTCATTGCATCAATTGTTCTTTGGAAAATTGACGGTGTATAAACAATGGATGATAATACATTAACACCTGTGTTTGTAAGTTGCATTGGATTCCATTCGATTGGTCTTGCAAAAATCGACACAATCATCATGTTACCACGAGGTTTTGTTACATCAATTGCTTGTTTAAAGGTAGGAGCAACTCCTGCCACCTCAAAGGATACATCAACCCCATCTGCAACAATCGCACGAACTGCTTGTACAGGATTTTCTTTACCTGAATTAATAGCATGGGTTGCACCTAATTCTTTTGCCTTTTCTAATCGATCATCGGATAAATCTAATACGATAACTTTACTAGCACCTGATGCTTTTGCAGCGATTACTGTTAATAATCCAATTGGTCCAGCTCCAAATACAGCAACAGAATCACCTAATGTAACCCCTGCATCTTTGACAGCTTGTACAGCAACAGCCATTGGTTCTACTAGTGCACCATCTTGTAATGTTAAGTTATCTGCTAAACGATGTATATTCGTTACAGGGACATTAACATATTCTGCAAATCCACCGTTTCCATGTAAACCGATGAAGTTAAATCCATCATAACGATCGACTTCTTCATGTTTATTTCTATATGTTAATGTAGGATTGATGACAACTCGGTCCCCAGCCTTAAAGTCAGTAACCTTAGCGCCAACTTCTTCGATGATACCAGCAAATTCATGTCCCATTGTAAGTGGGGCCACTTCACCTGTTAATTCAGCTTTTTCATCAACTGGTACGAAAACCGGACCTTCTTCGTATTCATGCAAATCACTTCCACAAATACCAGCCCACGCTACTTTTACTTTCACTTCTTCTTCTCTTAAAGCGCGTAATTCAACCTCTTCAACTCTAATATCTTTCACACCATGCCAAACTGCAGCTTTCATTTATGTTACCCCCATAAAATTATTTAAATTGGTACCATAAAATAACATCCTTAATAGCTACTCGTGCATGATCAAAATCCGACACTTCTATACACTTGATAAAAGTATTGATGGACATATGATAGGATTCAACTAGATTCATCTTCCATTTGGTTTGTGCAGCTACATTTGTAACAAATATTGTTTCTTTAAAGAATCGTAGCATAGCAATATTTCCTGTAACATCAAAAAACAATTGTAACAAGTGGGCAAACGAAACAACATATTCATAAATATTTTCAGCAGACTTTCTTTGTTTCATAGCTTCAAATCGAAATAATAGCTCATTTTGCAAATCGGCAGTCCATTTAGATTCACACTTAGTGAGTGCAATATCCAATAGATGATAAAGCGCTTCCAAATAATCCTTTAATTCCTGATCCGTTATAATCTTCACTCTTACACCTTTATGTTGTACTTTTTCAACTACCCCATCTTTTTGTAAAAGATAAAGGGCCTCACGGACAGGTGCATGACTTACTTGTAACTCCTTTGCAATTTCTGCCTCTATTAAGCGCTGACCTTGTTCATAGTAGCCAGAAAATATGCGGAATAATAATCGTTCAGCTATTTGCTCAGAAATTGTTTTTTTTGAAATTGAATTTTCATCAAACCCCATTAAACCACTCCAATAAATTTATATCCTTTTATTTTAACATAGTTCAGTGTATAGGGTGATTAGCTAAAAGCGTTATATATTATGGATTATAGATTATCGATAATCTATAAAAGTATTTTAATCTATAAACTCATTTCTTTCAAATATCTTGTTTTGGGTAGGTAACTAAATAATATCAAGTACCTTTTAAGAGAAAATTTATAAATGCAAAAAAGGTGGTGTTAAGTTGATCAGATTGGTATATGGAGATAATTTGCGATATGAGTTACTCAACACTAACCCATAAAAAATGCACACAAATTGCTAGTTATTGTCTAACAATTTGTGTGCCATTCATTTTATAGTGATTTGATTCGATTGTTCTGGGTATTGATTAGACCATAAAGTTTGGGGCGATTTGTCTATTAATGATGTATATTTCTAGGTTTTTGGGTCATTAACGGCTGTCGCGCTTTGTGAGCCACTAAGCTTATCTGTTGCAATTCATGGGCTTACCAACACTTTGCATACCGAATGCAACCAAAGGAACATATATAACTTTTCTTTCATTAACACTATTTCAAAAAGACTTAGGCATAGCTCCTAAGAAGTTATTGTGTTTCTTCTCATATGATGATGTACTAGTTTAATAGCTTTAAATGAAAAAGGGTCTGTGCCCCTAGCCTCTATTCTCTATATAACTAACAATTTCATTGGCAACAGTTGATGTTAACAATGTTGATATATTACTTAAAACAATAATTGTTGCGTCACTTTCTATCAATCTTAAATAGGAGGAAGTAAAACCATTAATCCCTCCATGATGAAAAATGAGCGTATTATTCTTTTTTGTCTTAGTAATGTTCCATCCATATCCGTTGCCAAAACGACCTGGTGAAAGCATCTGAGTTGTTATAGTTTTCGATAATAAACAATTATTTTTAATTGCATCATCAAGTAATTGTAAATCTTCTACTGTAGAAACTAACCCTCCAGCTGAATAGGTGTTAGACATATTGATGAAACTAGCATGATAAATATTATTTTTTTCTAACTCATAACCGCTTGCTTTATACTTTTGAATAGCCACGTTATAATCAAGACCAGTGTTTAACATCGATAAAGGCTGAAAAATCTTTTGTTTAAGGAATTCTTCATACCTTAAACCACTTATCATTTCTATAATCTTACCTAATACAATGTATCCTGAATTAGAATAATTAAACTCTTTCCCTGGTATAGATTTGAATGAACAAGAAATAATCCAATTTATTAAATCATCTGGTGATTGTAACTGATAAGATTTTAATAAAAAATCAGGTTGTTCAGTAATATTACCAATGCCAGATGTATGAGTTAATAGATGTTCGATCATAATTTGGTCACCCTTTGGAAAATTAGGAATAAAATTATCTACAGTATTATGCAACTGCAACTTTTGCTCTTCAACTAGTATTAAAATTGCAATGGCAGTAAAGATTTTAGTTACAGATCCAATACGAAACTTTGTAATAGCAGTATTTGGTATATCCCATTCATAATTGGCTTTTCCAAATGATTCTTTATATATTGTTTCTCCTTGTTCAACCACTATGATATTTCCACTAAATCCCTCGTCTTTTGAGTTTAAAAATGAATGAATATATGATTTTAGCAAATTTCAAGCACTCCTTATTTTGTACTATAAGTTACTTGAAATGTTATCCAATGGCATTTACCTACTTCCTCCTTTCGAACTTTACGAGAGATTAAAGCTCATTTCTAAGATTCGTGCGAATTTCCTTTTGCTTTAACTTTATTAATTCTATGATACTTTTACAGATTCTTTTAAGTGACTCATTTGATTTGTAAGTGAGTGAGATAATACTACCACCTTCTATCATGCTAAAGACTAAATACGCCATTTCTGTAGCTTCCTCAGGGGGCCAATTTGACTGGATAAACTTTTCTCTTACTATCATGATAAGTTCTTCATAAGCATTCTTGCATGCTAAACGAAGTTGCTCACTCATATGCCAAGTTTCCAAAGAAATAAGTGCTAGTGGAATTCCATCATGTGCAATTTTTGGATTAAAGCTTAAACATTGACCAAAAAAACACTCTAAAGCTTTTATTACATCATCCTGCTGTGAAAATAAATTTCTCAACGCTTGAGCAGCAAAATCTTTTGTTCTGTTAATTGCCTCTGTCGCTAATTGCTCCTTGCCTTCAGGAAAATAATAATAAAGCGAACCTTTTGGACAACCCGACTCTTTAATAATTTGATTTAATCCAGTAGCATGGTACCCTTGTTTTTGAAACAGTGTTGACGCGGTCGATAAAATTTTCATTTTACTTTCTTGATTTCTAGGCATTTTCCCCTCCAAATTTATAATGACTGGTCTATATAGTAAATTGTTGAGATTATAAAGTCAATAGAACTGATTATAGCTTTCCCTTTACTCGTTTAATAGTTAGTACATTAACTCTAATTCCTCTCCTTTCATGATTAGTTGTTCTACATCAGAAAATTTTTAAATTACCAATTAATTCAGACTGCTTTTCACCTAGATTAAAATTTTTTAAAATCATCACCTTCTTTTTTTCTCTTCATATTCTATAGAATCAGAATATTGAGGGGGAAACGTATGGGGATTGAATTCACAGCTCTCCATTGGATTTACGTGGTTTTTATTGTGCTCATCATCGGATTTATGGTTAAACGTCGCGATACCACCCTCATTTGTGTAGTAGGCATCTTTATGCTAGCGATTGTTGCAACTGGTGATTTTACCTCGTCCATAAGTGGTGTGTTTAACAGCTTTATTTATGCCATAACTGAGCTGCTATCAACGATTCTTATTATTTCGATTATCGTGGCGATGAGTCGGGTCATGATGTCTTCCGGTATTAATGAGGTTATGATAGCCCCTTTCACAAAGATCATTAAAACACCCGCACTCGCTTATTGGACGATTGGACTCTTAATGATGTTTATTTCTTGGTTTTTCTGGCCATCACCTGCAGTAGCGCTATTAGGAGCAGTGCTCTTGCCTGTTGCGATTCGGGCGGGCCTCCCAGCACTGGGGGTTGCCATGGCGATGAACTTATTTGGGCATGGTATTGCGTTATCGAGTGATTTTGTCATTCAAGGGGCTCCAAAATTAACGGCTGATGCTGCTGGTATCCCTGTTGGAGATGTTGTTTCAGCCAGTATTCCACTGGTTATCACCATGGGCGTTGTAACGACAATTGTTGCTTATATTTTTTTACGACGTGATATGAAACGAGGAACACTACTTTTAAATACTGGCAACCATGAGGAAGAGGATAGTGAACAAGAAACTGCGGAAAACTTACTGTCAAATGGGCAAAAACGATTCTTCGCCGTACTTATTCCTATTGCCTTTATCTTAGACGTTATCGCTATGTCGGTATTCAATTTAACGGGCGGCGATGCAACGGCTTTAATCGGTGGAACCTCTGTTTTTATTTTATTGTTGCTTAGTATGGTTGCTCATAAATCAGCGGGGTTAGAAAAGACAACAAGTTATTTGATTCAAGGATTTCAATTCGGCTTTAAAGTCTTCGGACCCGTAATTCCAATTGCTGCTTTCTTCTATCTTGGAGATGCTGGCTTTACACAAATTCTTGGAGATCACCTCCCCGCTACTTCACACGGGATTGTCAATGATCTGGGTGTCGGTCTTGCAGCAATAGTTCCGTTAACAAAGGAAATTGCTGTTGTCACGCTAGCAGTTGTTGGCGCTATTACAGGATTAGATGGTTCTGGCTTTTCAGGAATTTCTCTTGCTGGCTCTGTTGGCAGTTTGTTCGGTAATGCTATTGGTGAAGGAACTGCAACTTTAACAGCTTTAGGGCAAATCACAGCGATTTGGGTTGGTGGTGGTACACTAATTCCTTGGGCATTAATCCCAGCAGCTGCTATTTGTAATGTCAGCCCATTTGAGCTGGCAAGACGAAATTTAATTCCTGTAGTCATTGGACTGATTGTGACAACGATAGTTGCTGTGTTTTTAATTTAATTTAATAAAAATAGTAAGAGATGGTCACTAGGTTATCAGTAGCCATCTCTTTCACTCTCCGTATAATACTTTTGTAAAATGTCATAAAACATTTCTTTTAGTTGAGATTTTTTCATGCCTAAAATATAAGCCTCTATCAATAATTGCTCCACTTTCATAGCTATTTGGTGACATGAAATAGTCGTTGCTTTATTAGGATCTACGATCACAAATGCTCTAGACTGAGGCTTAATGGTGATGATCCCCTTTTTTTGAAGCTCTTTGTAGCTTTTATGAACTGTATGCAGATTGAGGTTTGTTTGTGCCGCTAGCTGGCGAATTGAAGGCAAATGGTCCCCCTTTTTTAAGCTTCCAGTCGCTATGGATAAAAGCAACTGCTGTGTTAGTTGTTGATAATATGGAATTTTGCTTCTTCGATTTACTTTTACATTCATTTGTCGAGGATTTCCTCCATATTAAAATTTCTTTTTGGCAATAAAATGATGCATGATAGCCATCATGAATAGTACAAGTAACAGTGTGACAATTATATTAAAGCTATACCATTTTTCAATGTCACCTGTCATTATTATCGTTGTAGCATACAAACTATTACTAGCTGGATTTATGACATCTAAGAATGGATGTAAGCCAGCACAAAAACGACAAATAAATAAGACACCAATACTAATTAACGCAATAAATGGTGTACTATTAAAAAATGTACTCATCATGGCAACAAATGTAATGACAAACAACAGCCAAATACAATAAAATGCTAGAGCTATCAATGCGCGTGTTATCGGTACAGAGGTAAATAAATAAGATGTATAGCCAAGAGACATTGCATAGCCAAGCGTAATACATAGGACAGCTAAAGCATAATGCGTAAGGAGTTTACTGTTTAAGTAGGATGTGATTGATACTGGCCTTGTTAAAATGAAGGCCATCATTCCATTGGCTTTTTCTCCTTGAATTATACCCATCGTTGCAATAGCAAGGATGATTATACCTAATTGGTCAAATTGCGAATTAAGGGTTGAAGCAAGCACTTCTTCTCCCCCTGGCTTTGCCATTGTTGGATCAATTATAATCCCTTCTATACCACCCATTGATTGTAAAATAGCAGGCAAAAAATACATCGTAATCGGCTGAGTTAAACCTAGAAGGATATAGACGATTGGTAGCCAAACGACTTTATATTCCTTTGTCATTTGATTCATTTCTTTTTTACTTAGTGCGATAAATGTATTCACTTCAAATTACACCACCAATTCTAAAAATATTTCTTCTAAGCTTTCTTGAAGGCCAAGATCAAACTTTGTAAATAGTACATTTGAATCCAATCCGTACTTGAGCAATCGATGGGCGTCCTCTTCCAAGTGATTGACATATACTTTAAAACCATCCCCACAATTTTCGATTCTCTTTACATAAGGTAAATGTTCAATCGTTGTTAGCCACTTAACATCTTTCTTTTGAACCGCTAAAAAGATAGCTGAATCTTGATAGCGATTAAGTAACTCTAATTTTGTTGCATCTTCTATTTTGTAACCATTTTTAATGACCACAAAGCGCTCACAAACTTCCTCCGCATCGCCTAAAATATGTGTAGAAAGTAATATGGTCGTTTCTTTTTTTATGTCTTTTAATAGATTCAGCACTTCACGTCTACCGATTGGATCTAAGGCTGAAACTGGTTCATCCATAATGATGAAAGCTGGCTTGTGTAATAAAGCTTGTGCGATTCCAAGACGCTGTTTCATACCTCCTGAAAATGTTCCAACATGAGCATGTGCTTCTTTTCCTAAGCCCACCTTTTCCAGAAGAATCGGGATATCTTTTTGTAATTGATCGTTCGAAATACCCGAAAGTGTCCCCATAAAGGCTAAAGTTTCAGATGCTGTCATCCACGAGAAGAAATTAGGATACTGTGGTAAATAACCAATATGATTTTTCATCTTTGAAATTTTTTGCCCATCAAGTACAATGTCCCCTTCATCTGCATAAAGAATATCAGCAATGATCTGAATTAATGTGGATTTCCCTGCCCCATTTGGTCCAATAAGTCCTACACATTCATTCGAATCTATCACCATTGAAAAACTACTTACTGCCGTTTTCTGTTTAAATTTTTTCGTAATATTTTTAATTTCTAAGCGCACGTTTATTGACATCCTTTCTACCCATCACGAAGTAGAGAACAGAACCAATTGTATTAAAGAACAAAATAATAATGGCCCACATTAGTATGTTTTCTCTACTAGCTCTGTGTTTATATAAATCTATTAGTGCAATAGTGATAAGTAAAAAACCTACGAGTACAAATGGTAAAAGAATGGGTAATATGCTTGCCCAATCAATTTGATTTAAGTCTTCAAAACCATAGTGTAATTTCATTTTTTATAACCCCTTTCATTATCATTATCAATAATGATAACAAAAGAATGAAAAAATTTCATTACCTTTTTACTGTACATCTTTAAAAAAACGCTATAATATATTTTTTGATAATGTTCTCAAATTGATAACATTTGAATGCTTCCCTTGATACTATCTCATTTTCTGGTAGGAGGATCGGTTTATGCGTAATAAAGCAGAGGTATTAATGCACCCTGTGAGAATGAAAATTTTACAAGCTCTGATGCACAATAAAGAAGAGGGTTTAAGCACATTGGAGATGATTTCTGTCATTAAAGATGTACCACAAGCCACTCTATATCGTCATATCCAAATTTTAGTCGATGAAAATATTATAAAAATTGTGAAAGAGCGAAAAGTTCGTTCAGTTACAGAGAAGTTTTATGCATTAAATGAAGGAGCAGCAAAACTTAGTAAGGAGGATTGGACTCAACTCACAACCAAGCAAAAATTAAATTATATTTCCTACTATCAATTGGCTTTACTATCTCAATATCAAAATTATTTGCAATCACTTGATGAAAAAGAAAGCACAACAGATTTAGCAACTTTTTCTTTAATCGACTTAACGTTAACGGACGATCAATTCAAAAACTTTGAAAATGAATTAAACGATTTATTAACTAAATACTATAATATGACCGACTCAAACAAAGGTTTGGAGACTAAAACAATTGCTTTAAATATTATTCCAAAACCTTAGGTACTATTGACGTAGAGAAATGGAGAAGATTTATGAAAAAAGGAAAGTCACTAGAAAATATACGAAAATTAATTATGATCATTATTGGGGCAGTTATAGCCGCATACGGACTAGAGGCCGTGTTAATTCCGAATGCTGTCATTGATGGCGGTGTAACAGGTCTTAGTATTATGGGTGCGCACCTCTTCGGTATCCCATTAGGCGTACTGCTCTTTGTATTAAATATTCCGTTCATTTATATCGGCTACAAGCAAGTTGGAAAAACCTTTGCCTTAATGAGTAGTGCTGGTATTGCAGCTTTATCGATTTCTACAGTGCTTTTACATGACGTCAAAACCATTTTAGGCCCAAATGATCCCCTCCTAATTGTTTTATCTGGCGGTATGCTCCTTGGTGTGGGGATTGGTATTGTCCTACGAAATGGTGGCGCTTTAGATGGCTCAGAGGTTTTAGCTGTACTATTGTCACGTAAGATTCCATTTTCAGTCGGCGATATTATATTATTTATCAATGCCTTTATTTTCATAGGGGCAAGCTTTATCTTTGGCTTAGAGAGTGCTCTTTACTCAGCGTTAACTTACTATATTGCCAAAAATGTTATCGATATAATCCAAGTTGGTTTAGAAAAATCAAAAGAAGTTCGTGTGGTTAGTGGAAAATCCGAGGAGATTGGAGACGCTATTCAAGCCCGCTTAGGACGTGGTGTTACCTATACACATGGACGTGGTGGTTTCTCCAATGAACCAACAGAAATCTTAAACTGTGTCATTAACCGTATGGAAGAAAATAAATTAGTTTCGATTATTAAAGACATCGACGAAGGCGCTTTTGTTGTCATTTCTGACGTGTCAGAAGTTCGTGGTGGTAACTTTAAGAAACGCGATATCCATTAATTTCAAAGTAAGTAAGGCGCATCATACCTTACTTACTTTTTTATTTAGTTGCCGCTTCATATTTTACGCCACCTATTAAACATAATCCTCCCAGCATTACTACTAAGGAAGCCCCAACTAAGGCATACTGATAGCTATTTGTGTAACTTGCAAGTGTTCCAGCAATGGATGGACCAATCATTTGTCCAAGCGCATAGCCAGCTGTTAAATACCCTATTATTTGATGACTATTAATTGGTGCAAGCTTCCTCGCTAATGTTGTACAAAGTGTTGTAATTCCCATAAAGGTTGCCCCAAAAATGAAGGCACTAGCATAAAGGGTCATCGAATTTGTAGCTAGCGCAGGTAAAACAATACCTATCGCTTGCAGTAGCATAGAGATGAGCAAAATTTTCACATGGCCATAGCGCTGTGCTAGCTTAGACCAAACGATACATGAGGGAATTGCTGCAACACCCACAACAAACCATACAAAGGCTGCATCTCCATGAAAGCTTGTCGACTCCTGTGCAATTGATACAATAAATGTGCCTGTGACAATATAGCCAAGCCCCTCTAAGCTATAAGCGATGATTAACCATTTCATCCAAGACTGAGGAGGCGTTTTCTGTGAAATTATCTGGCTTTCCACTAGTTGTTTACTTGGTGTAATAGGCTTAATGAATAGTACAATCAAGACAAACAATACAATACTAAATAAAGCTAATACGATCCATGTTCCATTCCAATGGAAAACAGCTTGGATTGGTGAAACAATTACCGCACTTAATGCAATCCCTATTCCTACCCCACTATAGAACAGCCCCGATAGATGCATATGACTACTGCTGGCTAACTGGTCTAGTATAAGGCTTGTTATAACAACAAAAATAAAAGCACTCACAACACCCGATATAAATCGTAATAAATACCAAATGATGATTACACTTGTAAAGCCCATGAAGGCTGTTGTTAAAATGCTGATAACAAGGGTAATTTGCAAAAAGAGAATACGTTTATTCCCTATTGGTAAACGGCCTGCCACCCAGGCTCCAATCAAATAGCCCAAGTAATTACTCGTTGCTAAGTAACCTGCTGTCGCTCGGCTAAATTCAAAAGCTTCTTGCATATAAGGTAAAATAACCGTATACGAAAAACGTCCGATGCCCATAGCAATAACTAAAGCAAAAATGCCCCCGATTAAATAGCGTACGGTTTGCTTGTGCATATCATCACTCCTTCTATTTCACTATATCGAACATCTAGGTATCACAAATAGATCTAATTCTTTATAATAAGTATCAATAAAATTGATAACTGGAGGGCATATGAATATTAATGATTTAACGATTTTTCGAACAGTCGTCCAAACAGGTAGCTTTTCTAAAGCTGCCACAGCACTTAATTACACTCAATCCAACATCTCTATGAAAATACAAAGTCTTGAGGCACTCTACGATACAACCTTTTTTTATCGTGGACATCGAGGAATACGGCTAACACCAAAAGGAGAACAATTCTACGAGTTAGTCCTAAAAATGCTTCATCTCTATGAAAAAACCTTTGAGATCATACATGATACAGAAGAACAACGAGGCGTTTTACGAATTGGTTCAATGGAAACAACTGCAGCCTTACATTTACCAACTTTGTTAAGCACATTTCATCAAGCATATGAACAAGTGGATATCACCATATTAACAAGCCCTTCTCAGCACAATATTGAACGGGTTGAAAACTATGAACTTGATGGCGCATTTGTTACTGGACCTATTTATAGAGAAAATATAATGATGAAAGAGTTTGTCTGTGAAGAGCTTGTTATTCTCACTTCTAGCAAGCATAAACCTATTAAGCATCTCAAAGATTTAGAGGGAAGCACCGTGATTACATTCCGCCATGGCTGTTCCTATCGAGCCATCTTAGAACATTGGTTACATGAAGAAGGGATTCGACCACAAAATCGAATGGAGCTTGGTACGCTTGACGGTATTATTGGCTGTGTTGCTGCTGAGTTAGGCATTACCTTGCTACCACGTGCCATTGCGGAAAAATATATGGCAACACAAGCATTAACATTGCACAAGATAAAGAACAAGCAAGCACATATTCCTACATGGTTTATTTATCGTAAGGATGAAGTACAATCCCCCATCCTAACTTATTTTTTAGAAGCCATAGAAGCTTATGACTATCCGACAGTTTGAGGGTTCTATCCGTCATTTTAACAATTCTATCCTTCCCCTAATAAAAAAGCTGTTCAGTAGATTATCTCCACTGAACAGCTTTATATTAAGCAATAACGGTTTCCGCTATGTTAGAAGCATGATCACCGATTCTTTCTAAATTACTCACAATATCCGCAAATACAATACCTGCTGAACCTGAGCAAACTCCTTCATTTAATCGCTTAATATGCAATTTACGTAAACGTCTCTCCATATTATCAATTTCATTTTCTTTTTCTATCACTTGCTGTGCTAATGAAAGATCACGCTTATCAAGGGATTCGATAGACATTTTCACAGTATCTAATGTAAAAACAAACATATCTTCTAATTCCTTCATCGCTTGTTCACTTAAACGAACGCGATTACTATCCTTGTATTGCAGAAGCTCAATTATATTTTCTACATGATCACCAATTCGTTCGATATCACGAATATTTTCAAATAAGGCATGGTGCACTTGGGAATCATGGGTTGATAAAGATTGTTTTGATAACTCCACTAAATATTCCGTTGATTTGCGATCTAAATTATTAATGGCTTCTTCCAATTGGCCGACCTTGCCGATTAACTTAGCATCATCCGTTTTCAAAATCGTTAACGTTTCTTCTAGACCTTGAATACTATACTCGCCCATGCGAACTACTTCCATTTTTGCTTGACCTAATGCCACTGATGGTGATTTGATAAGCAAATTTTTATCCAAAAATTTTGGTTTGTATTCAATAACTGAATCTTCGCCTGGAATTAGTTTCGTTACGACATAAGCCCAAACACCTATGAATGGTAACTGAATGATTGTATTGATGACATTAAACGTTCCATGTGCAAAGGCTATTTGCATTTTCGGCTCTAAATTGAGCACCCCTGCAATCCATTCCACATAGTTCGTAAATAATCCCAATATGAGCATAAAGATAATTGTACCCACTACATTAAATAGCAAATGAGTGGCAGCTGCTCGTTTTGCTGCAATAGAAGCACCTAAAGCGGCTAGAATTGCTGTAATCGTTGTACCAATATTATCTCCAAACAAGACAGGTAATGCCCCGTGTAAAGTTATTAAATCTTCAGCATAAAGCCCTTGTAATATTCCTACTGTAGCTGAGGAAGATTGAACAATCAGGGTGAATATTGTTCCTACTAATACGCCTAAGATCGGCACATCAGACATTTGTACAGTCAAATCTAAAAATGGTTGCCAATCTCTAAGCGGCTTCATTCCACCACTCATAAGCTCTAAACCAATAAATAAACCTGCAAAGCCAAATAATACTTGCCCCATATTTTGAATGAAACTTTTCTTAAAGAAAAATAAACATATTGCGCCCACTGCCATAATTGGATATGCATAAGCACCCACATCTATTCCTATAATAAATGCTGTAATGGTTGTCCCAATATTAGCTCCCATAATAACGCCTATTGCTTGACGCAATTTCATAAGTCCTGCGCTCACTAGTCCAACGGTAATAACAGTTGTACCTGAACTTGATTGTATGAGAACTGTAACCACAATACCAACTAGTACACCCATCAATGGGTTTGTTGTAAATTTATCTAAAATATCTCTTAGTCGATCACCTGCAGCCCTCTGCAAGCCATCTCCCATAAATTTAATAGCGAAAAGAAATAAGCCTAACCCTCCAAGAAATTGGAAAATCATCTCCTGTACATTGATAGCCAATCCATTCAACCCTTTCCTTGTTGTCAGACTTTATTATTAATAGTTTTAAGCTAGCTGTACATATCATTTACAATGGATTAAATTAATGTTTACACACCCTTTACAATTAGTCCAAAAAACGGACATATTCAAATCAAATTCAACAAAAAACAAACAAAAAAACATGAAAAAATCTTCAATCAGATTTTCACATGTTTTCTTTTGACGACTGAATGCATTTCCATTAGGCTGTACTTAGACACTGAAGGGAGTTTTCTATGGATATTTTTATCGCTAGTAACCGCCAATTACCGATCCGCTACTATGTGCAGGAAGCAATTTGGATTCGACGTGGTGGCAGTATTAAGCTGCCAGATTTAACACTGCCATTTTTCGTTGAGGTAGAGATTAAAAATCAATATAATTTACATATCATTGCAGATTATATTATGGACTTTCAACGACAATACAAGCATACTGAAATCCAATTATTAATCAGAAACACAGCCACCCTTGTAACCCTGCAAGACATACTTTCACAACATAAACAAACACAACATGCTATTACTATTCTTCCATTGTAGTCTGTTATGAAGCTGTTAATGGCAATGTGATAATAAAGTACAGTGTCTCGTTTTTGTATTTTGCGTGAATCGTTCCTCCGTGAAGCTCCACTATGCTTTTCGCAATCGCTAGTCCAAGCCCTGAGCCCTCGGTTACATTTGTTCTCGATTGATCTTTTTTATAAAATCTCTCAAATAAACTAGCAAGCTCTACCGATGTAAAGGCATCACTTTGATTCGCTACACAAATACGTACATGATTTGCTTGTCCTTCAAGGGAAACCATAATTTTTCCTTCAGCTGTACTATAATTGATCGCATTGATGAGTAGATTATCAAATACTCGGACAATCTTTTCCGAATCCAGCGCAGCAAAAAAACGTCTCTCTGGAAAATGTTTTATAAAAATACGTTGTTTCTCCTCCGCTAATGGCACTAATTCCTCCATTAGTTGTTCGAGCAGCTCATTTACACAAACTTGTTGTCGCATTAAAGTATTTTTATCATTCGTGAGCTTAGTATATTCAAATAAATCGTCTATTAAATTTTTTAATTGCTCGGATTTAGAAAAGGCTATTTTCAAATATTCGTCATATTGCTTTTTCGTCTCATACTTTTCTTCTCTTAATAAACGTAAATAACCCATAATTGAGGTAAGAGGTGTTCTAAGGTCATGTGAAACATTAGTAATGAGCTCGTTTTTCTGTTGCTCAATTTTTCTCTCCATCTCGATACTTGTCATAATTTCTTCTGCCATTTGATTAACATTATCCGTTAGTAAAGCAATTTCATCCTGGCCTTTTTTCTCAATACGAAAGGCTAAATTTCCTTTTGCAATTTCCATAACCCCCTCCGCTAATGCCTCAATTTGATCCATTTTGCGTTTTGTTATAGAGAAAAATGATACGATAAACAACATAACACCAATGAAAAAAGGTATGGGGCCTTCATTCGTACTGGTGATGGCTTCTCCTTGTGGAAGCCCACTAACAAAGAAATAATAATTTTTATCTTGTAAAGTTAGTGGCACTAATGTAGTAAACTCCTTACGAGAAGTTTCGATCACATGATGGGCATTTTCAAAAGGTTGATTCATTGTAAGGTCCATGACATGCCTTATTTCTTCATGCAAATCGATTTGTTGCTCCTTTACCTGCTTTGTTTTATATAAGATCTTCCCTGTTTCATCTGTGACGACAATTTTTAATGCATTATCCTCATTTTCTATTTTTCCATTTTCTTGATTGATCAATTCTCTTAATGCTTCAACACTATTTTCTTGGGTTGCCAATGCTGCTGTATCCTGTGCATGATAATACATCATCTTCATACTACCACTATAATCCACAATCACGGTCTCATTGATATTCTCAAAAAATGGCACTACTGCACGAGCCACTAAAAAACTGCCAAGTGCACATAATAAAAACGTTGTAAATAGTTGAATGCGAATGCTATGTTGAATATTAATTTTTATTTTCGCACCAATATATTTCAGAAACCTTGGGAACTTTAAAAGCCTAAAGAACTTTTTCAACTTTATACCCTACTCCCCATACGGTTTTAATATATTGTGGATTCCTTGGATTTGCCTCAATTCGCTCTCTAATTTTTCGAATATGTACCATTACAGTATTTTCTGATTGAAATGCTTCCTCTTTCCAAACTTTTTCATAGATTTGCTCTGCACTCATGACAATGCCAGGGTTACTAACAAGCAATTCCAAAATAGCAAACTCCCTAGGTGTCAGCTTTACTCTTTCATTGTTAACAAAAACTTCATGTGTCGCTGTATTGATCCGTAGATCCCCAACTTCCAGCTCCTCTTTATTGCTGCTATTTATGCCACTCATTTTCAGATAGCGACGAAGCTGTGATTTAATGCGGGCAATTAGCTCTAACGGATTAAAGGGCTTAGTCACATAATCATCAGCACCTATTGTTAATCCACCAATCTTATCCATATCTTGAGATTTGGCCGTTAGCATAATAATAGGCATTTCTGCTATTTCTCCTACCTTCATACACATTTTAATGCCATCTACTTTAGGCATCATTAAATCCAGTACGATTAAATGTACTTTATGCTTTTTTACTAACTGTAAGCCCTCTTCTCCATCACATGCCTCTAACACATGAAACCCCTCATTTTTCAAATAAATGCCTATCAGATTTCTTATCTCTTTTTCATCATCTACAATTAAAATTGTTTCATTACTCATCGAATCCCACCATTAATCAAATATTTATCATTCATAAGGTTCTTCCATTTTAGCTATTTTTTTATTTTCCGTATATAAAAATAATAAATACAGCTAACAATCACGATGAATAACCCAAAGTAAATACCATATTTCGTAGCAATCAAAGAAATATATTCAATTTGACTGCCGAATAATAAACCTAGTGTAAAATAAATCAATGTCCAAACGAAACCTGTTGTATAGGAAAATAAGGCATATGTTTTAAAAGGCATCTTATTCATTCCCACCAAGTAAGGGAGGATATGTCGAACAATTGGAATAAAGTAACTCGGGACTAATGCAAAGTGTCCATATTGATCTAACAATTCTTTTGATTTGGATAAGTACTTTGCCCTTTTCTTTTTCACAAGCTTATCAAGTACACGATGACCAAATAGTTTTCCAAGTATAAATCCTAGAGAAAGCCCTGAAACAACGCCTAAATAAGTAAGTAAGAAAGATTTCCATATGTCCAATTTTCCTAGCGACGATAGAAAACCACCACTCATGACAATCATTTCATCTGGTAACGGCATGCCTATGATCCCTAGCCATAAACTAAAAAACAAAGCAAAATAGCCATATTGTTCAATAAATAATAAAAGATCCTTTAGCTCCATTAGCTGGCCCTCGTATTTCCTAGCCTACAGCTCAATACATAGGCTGGTGGCATATTAATCCATACTTTCTCATGTGAAATATCCTGAAAATAGGTTTGAAAAAATGATTTTTTCACAAGTGAGTATTGGAAGGTAATGAATTTTCCATTGTACAAACAATCCTTCACATTTCTTAAAATACAGCACGATACTTCCGCCTTTAACGATGTAAATGGCAGTCCAGAAATAACATAATCTACTTTTTCGATATTCAAATCCGTCAAATATTGCTTCAAATTTTCTGCTGAACCATGGATCACTACAACATTGGCTACATGAGCAAATTGCCTACGCAGTTTCTCACAAAAAATCCCATTATGTTCAATGAGAACAAGCAATGTAGCTGACTTTTTTCTTTTCACAAGCTCCTTTGTAAAGGCCCCCATCCCAGGACCAAGCTCTATAATGCATTGAGCCGTTTCAAAGCAAATAGGCTGTACCATTTTATGCGCTAATTTCTTAGAACTAGGTGATATGGCGCCTATTGTTTTTGGATGCTTTATAAATTCAGTAAGGAAGGTAATAAGCTGCATTTAGTTGTCTCCTCGCTTTGCTTTCTTTATTGGTGTTTTTAACTATAAAGAGACTTTCTTAAAGATTTGCAAGGAGAATTCTTAACTTTTTCTTAATAATTGACATTATTTAGTTAGTAGATCAACACGATCTTTATAGGGTGAAAACAAAAAAAGTCACTCATTTTCATTTCATGAGTGACTTAATTGCTTGATTTCTATATTCATCTCCATTTTTCCGTTTACACTCTTCATCCCTAAATGCTCGTAAAATTCAATTTCATTGGTATTGAACTTACACAGTTAATTCTATAGATGTAGCCCCCCATTCTTTACCACGTTCAAGTAACCGTTTCCCCAAGATGATTGATCGCAATATAATCTTCATTTTTAGCTGTATCAATAGTAATGACCATATTTTCCTCTCTTCTTATAAAGGCATGGTCCTTTCTTATACGACTTATTGTAATGTTAATCTTTTACTCTATGTCTCATGATTCCGTTTATACTCCCTCTTATAATTAATTGCCCTAAAACATAAAAAAATGAAACAAAGATAATGGCTCCGTCTCTTCCAAAAGGCTTAAACCAACTTCCATCATCATCTATAAAAAAATGGCCTAACATTAAAGACAAAGCAGTCATTAAAAAATTTAGGACAATGAACAAAGGTAGATGAACATTTCTAGACACTATGCCAACTCCAATGATGAAAAAAAGAAATAACGGAAATAAGAAGCTAGCCTCTTGGTTTGAGAGGTGACTATTATACTCGTAAAAATGAAATAAAAACGGAAATGGAAATAGTGACAACATACTTTGAATAAATCTTTTCATTTCAGCTACACCTCAAAAATTATAATATGATTATTTAATTGTAATTTTACACTAAAAATAATCTTTTATCTATAAAAAATAAAATGTATAGAACGGTGATTCTTCTGTATGAACTTCCTTCTGAACATCAGTACAATTTCCTTTAAGATTCATAAAAGATTAAAAGGTACTTCGTTCTAATGACTATTTCCTACATAAAATAGGCATACAATTGCTGCCAATCGAATAGAAACCTATATAGAGTACATTTAGTCATGGGAAAAATAAAGTGGGGTGTGTAAGGATGCTTAAAGTAAATGATGCAAAAGAAATGGTACTTGAAATTGTGCAAGATGACCCATTGTATGTTGCACTGCAACATACACCTTTAGAGGAAAACCTCTATAATGATGGGTATTTAGCAGAGATCGATGAATCGAAACACTATACAATTGCAGAAGTCGCGGGCTGGTTTGATATTACAGACGCCATGCTTCGCTACTATTTAAAACCGTTTGAACAGTATATTTTTGACAATGCTTCGCCCAATACAAATAGTAATATTCGTTTAAACCTACCTGCTATATTGAGATTGCGCATGATTTTATTATTGAAGGATGAGTATCGTGTGAGGGGGATTAAATTATTGCTAGGTATTGATGATAACGGTCAACTGCTGAAACACCAAATTACCGCAACGACCATGGATTCTGAGGATTTATCACATAAAATCGATTTGCTTGGAAACGTCCTACAGCAAATGATTCAAACAGGTCTTTTTCAGATTTTGCCGAATGAAGAGCAAGGGACGTTACAAGTTAACATTAATCAGGACTTTCTTGACAAAAACATTCAACGTCTTTCGACCGATTCTGTCCTTCAAGTGGAAGAAATTCAAAAAGAAACGTTGGAGCTAAAGCAGGAAAATGAGCATCTACAAAATCAAATTACCGAGCTGCAAGAAAATAGCGTGAAGGACATTGTCCAAAAGATTAGAGAGCGTCATATAGAAAATGAAATCGTTTCTACATTACGTACAGAAGCATTACAGCAATATTCCCAAAATCATAAAGTCGGTTTTTTCACCAAATTTTTTAAGTCCGCACAAATTGAAATGGACAAAGAGCAATTCGTTCTAAGCTATATTTCAAAGCATTTAGAAGAACGTTTAGAAATTGCATTGAACAATTATTATGATAAGTAAACTGAAGCCATGGAGAGCATGAGTGAGACTATTGGAAATGGTCACAATCATGTTCTTTTTTATTTTCCCAAATCACATTGACCACAGTAGTCAATTTCTATATAATGGCATAAAATATAACGGAAAGGAGTAAAAAATTGTATCAAGCTTTTATGAATTTAACCGAAGAAAAGCGCCAAGCAATTATTAATGCTGCCTTAAGGGAATTTTCGCTCAATAACTATGCTACCGCTTCAACAAACAAAATTGTGAGCAATGCCAATATTTCAAAAGGCATTTTATATCACTATTTTGGTAGTAAAAAAAATTTATATCTTTTCTTATATGACTATACAACTACTATATTCTCCGAGGCTCTTAATCGCCAAATTGATTTAGCAGAGCCTGATATTTTTAAGCGTTATGAACAGATTATGAAAATTAAAATTGAACTCATGAAGCAATATCATGCGCTGTTTGATTTTTTGAAAAAGGCCTATGCTGAAACAAGCTCTGAGGTACGAGATGAACTAAATCATTATAATGCCGCTTTTCAAAAAAATGCTTATGCAAGAGCATTTGAAGGAATTGATACGAGTTTATTCCGTGAAAATTTGGATACAAAAAAGGCAATTGATACTATTCAATGGGTAACAGATGGCATCAGTCATCGTTATGAGGAAAGATTAAAAGCGCATGCAGATAATCAAGAGCTCTTTAACGAAACAGTCGAGCAATGCATGAAAGAGGCTAGTGAATATTTTCTATTTTTGAAAACATTATTGTATCAATAAAATGGGGTGAGTGACATGTCCATGATTGAAGTAAACCATTTAACTAAAAAGTTTGGCGATTTTTATAGTATACAAAATGTACATCTACAAATTCCAAAGGGTGAAGTGTTCGGTTTTTTAGGACCAAATGGGGCAGGAAAATCCACAACCATACGCCATTTAATGGGTTTTTTACAGCCAACTGAGGGCTCTTGTTTCATTAACGGTTTAAATTGTCGGGAGGCATCTGCAACCATTCAACAAGTTGTTGGCTATTTACCTGGAGAAATTGCGTTTATTGATAAAATGACGGGTAAGCAATTTATTCACTTTATTGCTAAGTTAAGAGGGATGAATGATTACACCCATGCCGAGGAATTAATGCATTTCTTTGAATTAGATGCTTCTGGGCTCATCAAAAAAATGTCGAAAGGTATGAAGCAGAAGGTTGGCTTAGTTTGTGCCTTCATGCATCATCCCGAAATTGTCATTCTAGATGAACCTACTAGTGGTTTAGACCCGCTCATGCAAACAAAATTTATTGAATTCATTTTAGCTGAAAAGGATAAAGGAACGACCATTTTCATGTCCTCTCATATGATTGAAGAAGTAGAGAAAACTTGTGATCGTGTAGCGATTATTAATGCAGGTAAAATCGTGGCGACTGAAACCATTACAGATCTAAAGAAACGTAAATCTAAAAAATACATGCTTGAGTTTCAAGATGAGCAAGAGCTCACTCGCTTCCTTGATGAGGAATATGTACTTGAACGTATCTCTTCTACAAAAGTTATGATTACTATAATGGGAGACCTTCAAGCATTTCTCCATACGCTATCTAACTATAAAATTATAGACTTAGACGTTATTTCCCAGTCACTAGAAGATATTTTTATGCATTATTACGAAAGTGGAGGTGCTTAATCATGAATTTTACCTTATTCAAGCATGAGTTATTTGCCTCTCTTAAACTATTCACCATAATTATCGGTGTACTAATGCTATATATTGTCAGTGTAATTTATATGTATAACCCAGAAATGACGGATACACTAAAAAAATTAACAGAAACAATGCCTGAGATGATGGCAGCCTTTGGTATGACCAGCATTGGCGATACCTTGATAGAATTTCTCTCCACCTATTTATATGGATTTTTATTAATGATTCTTCCTTTGGTATTTTCTATCATGTTAGCCAATAAGCTCATCATGGGCTATATTGATAATGGTTCGATGGCATACTTAATCGCTACACCGAATACACGTTTTAAAATTGTCTTTACACAAGCACTATTTTTGATCATCAGTCTTTTTACACTCCTTGCTGTTACTACATTGGTCATGATTGTCTTTGCAGAAATATTATTCCCTAATGAGCTGGACATAACGGCCCTACTGCTGTTAAATTTCGGGCTATTTTTATTACACTTTGCCATTAGTGGGTTTTGCTTTCTTATGTCCTGCAGCACGAAAGATTTAAGAACATCCTATGCCTATAGTGCTGGCATTCCCATTGCCTTTTATCTGATTGAGGCACTAAGCAATATGGGTGGTTCACTAGACAAATTACAATACATTACAATCTATTCATTGTTCGATTCCGTTCAATTAATCCAACAAAATAGCTCTTGCTGGTGGATGCTAGGTACACTTTTCCTCATTGGCTTGCTTTGCTATAGTCTAGCAATTCGTTTTTTTGTAAAACGAGATTTACATCTCTAATTTCTAGCCGCTACAGATCCAGTGCTGTAGCGGTTTTCATTAAATAGTACCTACTACATTTCCTAAAAAACGTATTAATCGAAAATGTAGAGCGACCATTTCTTCTACCGTTAAGTTCTCGTTCCCCTTGTCCAACCACTCCTGAATGACCCCTAAAATGGCAGATGCTATAAAGGCTTGTAAGTATTGTTGAAACTCTGGATCCTGTGCTTCCTTGCGTATAAGCGATAATCTGTCCAAAATATGACTCCCAAAGATCATTTTCACCTTTTGTGTAAAGCTAGGGCTCCCCTGCTCTCCTAATAACATACGAAAAGCTGGTGCATGCTCTTTTATACATGTTATCACCTTGATAAATGGCTGATAGAGTTGCCCCATTTTTAAGGTTTGAAAAGCATCCAACGGCTGAACATGTTTGACATAGCGCTCTAACTCCATTAATAGCTCTTGCTGCAAATCCTCCATCACATCATATTTATCTGAATAATGTAAGTAAAACGTGCCACGATTAATTTCAGCTACAAACGCTAAATTCTTTACAGTCACACGCTCAAAGCCTACCTCCTCTACTTGTTGGATAAAAGCATTTTTAATGGCTTGCTTCGTTTCAAAATTCATTTTTTCATGTACAGACACATATTTCCCTCCATTTACTTAACACTTGCTGGCAAACTGTTGATTGTATTTGCTCACATGCTACCGTAAAATTTTTATCAAATCAACATTGTGTTCAGTGAAGGAGTGAGGACCATATGGGCAACCAGGCAATCTCTATTAAGTCTCTCGAAAAACGATTTCAACATAAGCAAGTTATTGCCCCCCTTTCTTTGGATGTTCCTAAGGGACAGTTAATGGGCTTACTCGGTCCGTCAGGCTGTGGTAAAACAACACTAATCAAAATGATTATGGGCATGCTGAAACCTGATCGTGGTGCTATTCAAGTATTAGATTTGAATGTTCCTCATAAACAATTATTAAATGACATTGGCTATATGGCACAATCAGATGCACTTTATACAGATTTAACTGGAGAAGAAAATCTACATTTTTTTGCAAAGCTTTATTCACTATCTAAAGCGGAACGAATAGAAAGAGTAGCCTATGCGGCAAGCCTCGTTCGTTTAACAGATGACTTACGACTAAAAGTAGAAAATTATTCGGGGGGAATGAAACGTCGATTATCTCTTGCTATTGCCCTTATTCAAAATCCTAAACTACTCATTTTGGATGAACCAACGGTGGGGATAGATCCTGTCTTAAAAAAGGAAATTTGGCAAGAACTGATTCGTTTAAAAGATCAAGAACAAAAAACCATTTTAGTGACGACGCATGCGATGGATGAAGCGGAAAGATGTGATCAATTGGCCATGCTGAGAAGTGGACATATTATTGCACAGGGTACCCCACAAGAGTTAAAAGATCATTATCAAGCAAAAGACTTTGATGAGGTGTTTGTAAAAGCTGGAGGTGACGTTCAATGAGAATAGGTGCTATCATCACAAGAATCATCCAACAAATGAAAAGAGATAGACGGACTCTTGCTTTATTGTTTTTAGCCCCACTTCTTGTCTTATCCTTAATGTATTTTATTTTCAATAGTGAAGAGGCTTCCGTCACACTTGTGGTCTCTAATGCGCCCGCCCCATTGATCGACAAATTAAAAGAGACTGATTTTACCATTATCGTGGACAATGATTTTTCAAAAAAACAGCTACAAGATAAAGAGTATAATGCTTGGCTAGCAGTAGAGCAAAATGTTAGGAAGTTAACTTTATTAAATGATGATCCTTCTCTGGCAAAGGCTTTAACGATGCAACTTGCTCAAATCTTACAGCCTACACAAGCCTCTATAGGCAGTATGAAAACGGACTATGTTTATGGTGATCAGGATACGGCTATTTTTGATATATTTAGTCCTATGCTCATTGGCTTCTTTGTTTTTTTCTTTGTTTTTTTAATTACGGGCATTGCCTTATTAAAGGAGCGTACTTCTGGCACATTGGAGCGTTTACTAGCGACACCGATTAAACGTTCAGAAATTGTAGCAGGCTATATGGTTGGCTATGGTTTATTTGCGTTCCTGCAAACAATTATTATCGTCTTGTTTGGTATTTATGTGCTCGATATTGTCCATGTAGGCTCCATCTGGCTTGTCCTACTCATCAATATGATGGTTGCTCTTGTCTCGTTATCCTTAGGTGCGTTGCTATCTAGCTTTGCTGCTTCAGAATTTCAAATGATGCAATTTATTCCGCTTGTTATTGTTCCTCAAGTGTTCTTTTCGGGTATTTTCCCGCTGGATAGTATGGCGGAATGGCTTCAAAACATTGGGCGTATCATGCCTCTATACTATGCTGCGGACGCATTGAATGGTGTGATGTATAAAGGTTATTCACTTTCTGATATTATAGTGAATCTCAGCATTCTTACTTGTTTTGCCATTGTTTTCATTACATTAAATATGATCAGTTTAAAAAAATATCGTTCGTTGTAATCAATCCTTAAAAGTTCTGCTATTTGAAAAGCAGAACTTTTTTATGTAACTGAAATAACTAAAAACAGGAAATATAACCAATTTAATTGAAGTGAATGGTCGATTTTCATTATAATTATTTTATGGAGAAGAATTATCCAAAAATAAAGGTGTGTGAAGATGACTACTATTTTGGAAGTACAAAACATCTGTAAACAATACAATGGGAAAACAATTTTAGAGAATGTATCGTTTTCAATTGCGTCCAATCAAATCATTGCTCTAGTGGGGAAAAACGGTTCTGGAAAAAGCACCTTACTCAAGATTATTGCAGCATTCATTAAACCAGACAGTGGTTCTATTGTGAAGCATAAAACGTCTTTAAAAGCTGGCTATGTACCAGAAATAACTCCTTCTCATATTTTATTTACACCTCAAGAATATCTTTATCACATGGGCTGTATACGAGGTATGGCTAAAAAGCAGCTTTTGCAGAAGATAGAAGAATTACTTGAGATGTTTCAACTAAAAGAGGAAAAAAATACAAGGATTGTCCATTTCTCTAAAGGGATGAAGCAAAAGGTGATGATTATGCAGGCGATGCTAGAAGAAACTGATCTACTGATAATGGATGAACCATTGTCAGGACTTGATGCCAAGGCACAAAATGATTTCGAACAAATCTTAGCTAAAGTAAGAAGCAAAGGTCTCACTATCCTCTTAACCTGTCATGAAACCAAATTACTTGAAAAGCTTGTAGACTCCGTTTTACTTATTCAAGAGAATGCGATCATTCAGATAAAGGAATTCGATCGTAATCCAACACATCGATTAATTTTTGAGATTGCTAGCCTGTCATTACTCGATGAAATCATACCTTCTATGGAGATTCAACAAAAACAACTTTTAGTGAATGGACATTATGAAATAGTGACGATTGTTCCAGCAAAGGATTCAGATCAAATTTTACTGAAATTATTACAACACAATGCTTCAATTAAATATTTAGCGACTGTCCACTACAAAAAAGAACAATTCTCTTCTCATTTTTGAAAGGAGGAATCGAAAAAGATGAGCAGTTTAGTACGTTATCAATTGATAAATTATTTAAGAACCTATCACTACGTTCCACCTTTTACAATCTTCATTCTATGTCTTATCGTTAATTATACTTTTGTCCCTAACCCAATATTAGATAGTTATTCATTTACATCTCTTGTGCTCTTTTTTTTAATGGGCTGGTTTACTGTTACATTATTTCATGCTGAAGATGAAGGACAAAAAATGATTACTACCCTTCATACGAGAAAAACAATAGACTACAATTTAGGGATATTCATCATTTGTGGGCTGCTTGCCTTTAGCCTAAGCTGTGTTTCTGTCATCTATCCAATCCTAATAGAGGCATTTTTTGAGAAGCCCAAACTATTACATATTTTACTAGGTTTCTTGTCTCATTTTAGTTTATCGTTACTTGCCATTGCACTCACTGCTTTATTTACTAGGGAACTCGTGAAAAATAGGCGAAATACGTGGTGGGGTGTAATAGGCATCCTTATTATTTCTGTCGTGATCGCTACTTTAAAAGATTCTATTCTAACTGGACTTCTTTGGTTACTTCCTCCTCTTCATTTTTCATTAGAAATGATGAGTGTGGGCGATCAAATTGAAGTTATACCCAACGTTTTTTATTGGCAATACACATGGATTATAATTTATGCATTCCTTATCATTGTTTTGTTTTTTTTCCTAGTCAACCGAAGAAAATGATTTAGACATCTTACTAAGGAGAGATAGTATGTATGAGCAACGGGAACATCAAAGTACTAATTGTTGAAGACGAAAATGATATAGCTAATATTATAAGGGACTACTTAAGTGTTAATCAGTTCGATTCACATATTGTTCGAACAGGTCATGAAGCAATCCATTATTTGCAAGAATCTAACCCTGATTTCATTATCCTTGATCTTTCTCTACCCGATTGTGATGGCATTGAAATATGTCGTAAAATCCGTGAAAACAGCAATGTTGCCATTCTTATTTTAAGTGCTCGAGGAAGTGATACAGATAAAGTACTGGGATTAGGTTTTGGAGCAGATGATTATATGACAAAACCGTTCTCTCTAAGTGAACTTGTCGCAAGAATTAACGCTCATTTACGAAGACAGGATAGATGGCTTCAGCATAATGGACGGCATATGGGAGGAGATGTCATTCACATAGATAATATGGTCATAAATAAACAGGAATATATTTTTTTACGTGATAGCAAGCCAATACCACTGTCAGCAAAAGAGTTTGAACTGCTATTTTTCCTAGCTAAAAATAGAAATCAAGTTTTCTCTAAAGGTCAGTTACTTGATGCCGTTTGGGGTTATGAGACCTATGGAGATGAAAATACAATTACAGTTTATATTAGAAGGCTTCGAGAAAAAATTGAAGTCAGCCCTTCTCATCCTGTTTATCTTCAAACGGTTTGGGGAGTCGGTTATAAATTCAGTACACCCAATCACTCATAGGAGAATCAAATGCACCTAAAAAATTGGATGAATAAGTGGGTATGGACTCTATTAATCTGTGTTGTACTATTGTTTATCGTTGTCCTTTCACTATACTTTGCAGCAGAAACTTCTCAAGAAGAATCACAAGATAAATATGTTATTAATCAAATTCGTTTATCAGTAAATCCATTATTATTGTACATAGAAGATCATTTTCCAAATTTCGCATTAGATTCAGCTGTACGTAGCACGCTACAACAAATGAGTGATGACAAGAATATTGATATTACAGTAGTTCAACTAGATGGAACAGTAAGTTACACTTCAATTAAGAATGATGTTTCAACTACTATTCATATTAAACATGATATACATTATGATTTATTTACCTCACAACAAGAGCCTGGAAAGATTAATATAGCCTTTCCGATTATGAATGGAGAAAGTAATGAACAGATAGGTAATGCTATTTTTTCCCTGAACAAGGACATTCTCTTTCCTTTAAAACAGACGAATTCCAACTCGATTCTTTTATTCGTCTTTATTGGCTTCTTGAGCCTTTTGATCATTTGCCTTGCCCTATTCATAGTAAGGAAAGTTCATAAAGATATTTTAAAGCCTTTAGATGAGCTAAAGGACAACACAGAGGAAATTGTAAAAGGAAATTACGAACAAATTACCATCCACTCGAAAATGGATGAGATTGGTGAATTGTATGCAGTATTTGATCAAATGCGAGTAGAGATTAAACAGTTAGCCATCCAGCACAATGAACAAGAGCAAACTCAAAAGAAGCTCATTTCTAATATATCTCATGAAGTAAGAACTCCCTTAACCACAATCAAAGCATATTTAGACGCTATTTCAGAGGGGATTTGTCGAGATGAAGACTCGCTTATGGCCTATATTCAAATCATGCAGTCCAATACGGATAAGATGTCGAGGCTAGTTGATGATTTATTTATTCATACCTTAAAGGAGCTTGGTCATATCCCGATCCATTTAAAAGAGCAATATAGCCAAGACGTTCTTACAAACATTCTGAAACCAATTCAATATTATGTCCAAACAACAAATATTCATTTTATAAGACCTACTAGGATTCCTAATGTCCTTATTCTAGTAGATGCTGATCGACTAGAGCAGGTGATCTCCAACCTTATTACCAATGCGTTAAAGCATTCTTCTCATGAAGATACCATCACCATTACTACCTATATCGAAAATCAATCACTCTATATCCAAGTAATAGATACTGGTAATGGAATGCTTCCCGAAGATATGCCATTTATTTTTGAACGTTACTTTAGAGGTCGGCAGCCTGGAAGTGAATCAGTCATTAAAAATGAAGGCGCAGGACTTGGCCTATCCATTTGTCAGCATATTATGGAAGCGCACCATGGGTCCATTTCATTTCATAGTAAGCCTAATGAAGGCACTACCTTTACACTTATACTCCCCATCTCGTAAAAAGACTCCCGTTTTAGGAAGTCTTTTTTTCTTTCAACGTTCTTTTCTTATATGCTAAAAAGAAAGAAAGGGTAAGTATACTACCAAAAAATGAATCGATAATACGGACAACCCATATTCCATAACTTTCCAAAGGAATGGCTTTAGTAAGCTGCCATAGACATACATATCCGAGCGTTAAAACCGCTAGTAAACTCCAAAAAATAATTTTTTTCCGTGGCGATATAGCTGGTGTTTTTTTATCTTTGCTTAAAGTTGCTCTGTAATATACATATCCAAAGATTAACACAATGCCAAACAACGTACTCCCGTGTTGTAGAAATTTATAAATCGGTATTTGATAGCCAAAGAAAGTATATGTTTGAGTAAGAACTCGAAGTTTTGTCACCATAAGCCCATTTTGATGTGTAAATGAATCCCATATGACATGTGTTAACATGCCCAGCAATGCAGAGTAGCCAAAAACAAATACTTTCCATATGTTATTTCCTGCAATTTGATGGCTTTCTGTAGCTTGTAAAAACTCTGGTAAATGACTCATGATTGGCTGTTGGATAAACCGTTGATAAATCAAATAGATGAAAAGAACGAGTGGCAGATTGAATAAAAAGAACCCTGCAAAGGTATGACCAATCTCCCCTATCGGCCGACCTCTTAAAAAATATTCAAAATCTGGAGCCATACTTCCTAAAACTAATGCAGAAAAATGAATATATTTACTTTTTCGAGAAAAAGGTAAGACTGCCGCTGGATGAGCAAATGTTAAGGGCATATCTCAAACCTCCTTATTTATTACATCTATTAAATCGCATATTATAACGTTTACTATTAAGAAAGGTTACTCTGTCTGTAAGAATTTATTAATAATTTCATAAGGACTTACTAATAATTACATATTACACTAAAGAAAATGAGTTAAGGAGGCCTTATCATGGAAAAAGAGATACTGATTCGAGCCCAAAATTTATGTAAAACCTATGCAACCGGCAGCGAACAATTCCATGCTATTAAGAATATGAATGTCGACATTTATAAAGGGGATTTCACCGTTATTATGGGGAATTCTGGTTCTGGTAAATCAACGCTTCTTTATCTTTTAAGTGGGCTTGATGCCCTTACAGCAGGTGAAGTTTATTTTCAAGGAGAAAAACTTGATACCTTTTCTGAACGAAAGTTAGCTACTTTGCGTTCACAGAAGGTTGGCTATATCTATCAAAGTAGCAATCTCATTCCAGATATGACGCTACTAGAGAATATTGCTCTTCCTGGATACATCGCGAAAAAAAATAAAAAGGAAGTCATACAAAAAGCGGAGCAACTACTAAGTTTAATGGGACTTGAAAAGCAACGAAATCGATTACCCTCTCAAACATCAGGTGGACAGCAACAAAGAGCTGCCATTGCTAGAGCGTTGGTCAACAATCCTGAAGTGTTATTTGCAGATGAGCCTACGGGTAGTTTAAATTTTGATCAAGGTGTAGCAGTATTAGATACCTTAACGAATTTAAATAGAAATGGGCAATCCATTGTCATGATTACACATGATATGAAGGCAGCTTGTCGTGCGAATCGTCTAATCATCATTCAGGATGGAAAAATAGATGGGATCTTAAACTTTGAAAAATATGAACATACCAGCATACAAGAACGGGAACACATTATCTTTTCTTATGTTGCCGGGAAGGAGTAAAAAATGTACGCGATTATAACCCTTTGCTCTTCCTATATAAGAAAACGGAAAATACAAAATGGACTGATGGTTGTCCTTATTTTTTTATCAACACTTTTACTGGCGACTTCTGTCACTATACTGACCAATACAAACAATATTTTTGAAAAAGCCCATCATGATTCAAATGGTGCCCATCAAATTTTAACAATGGGTAACAATATTCATAACCCGATTGCTGTAAACGAATGGTGGCAGGAGCAACCAGGCGTGACTACTTCTAGTCTCATACCCTATAGAAATTTATCTAGATTTACCTTCAATGGGAAAGAAATATCCAATATCTATTTATTTATGATGAATACGCCAAATACACCGTTTATGATTGATCAATTACTATTTTCTGAGGGTGAAAAGCAACTCTCTCCTCCTAAGGGTACCATTTGGATTCCCACATCATTGGCATCAAGCGCTACCATTTCGCTCGGTGATGCAATTGAATTTCATACAGGTGAGAGCACGTTTAATTTAACAGTGTCAGGTATTGTGGTTGATATGCCATACGGAGGCCCTTTTACAACAAATGCTCGTATCTGGATGAACAATACTGATTATCAACAGCATTTAGCAACCATGACAGGTTCTGATCAGTACATGATGGCATTACGCTTTAATGACTATCAGCAAAACACCAATTATTGGGGTGATTTTGAAAAGTATCTGCAGGGACCTTATCTTGAATCTAAAATGGAATATGAAGAAATAGCTTCTTTTTATTTGATCATTAATAAAATCATTGACTTTATTATGATCGCCTTTGGTATAGCTATGCTTTTGGTTTCCTTGTTTGTTATTGGTTTTAGCATTTCCGATGCCATTTTAACGAATTACAGAACAATAGGCGTTATCAAATCATTGGGTCTTTCTTCTCGAGAGATAAGTATCACTTACGTATTACAATTCGGCTTGTTATCTGCTGTCGCGATTATACCTGGCATCATCATTAGTAAATTCCTTTCCAGAATAATTATAGAAAGCTCCTTATCTTATATGAAGGCAGGAAATCATTTAACCATACATCAAGATACTCTACTTAACATAGTGATTGCTCTCATCTTATTTGGCATTGTGCTACTCACTGCCTATTTCTACTCACACAAGGCGCGAAATGTAGAGCCTGTTCAAGCCATCAAATATGGGATGTCAGAAAGTGCAAATAGTAAAATGAATCGGCGCAGAAACAGCTCGAATAGATTATTTCGATTAAGCAGTCTACCGATTCAACTTCAAATTGGTCTAAAAAGTATCACAAAAAACATAAAAAGTTCCATTCTTGTTATTGCACTTACTTCCATTACGTCTGCCATACTAGTCTTTAGTGTAGTCATATTAAATAGCTTTATTTCCATCAAAGAAACATCTCCTTCATGGGGATATGATGCCTCACATGTAGTCGTAACTGTATCTAATAAAGAAACCTTTACAAAACAACAATTTGAAGATTTTTTAATGGCTGATGAACGGGTTAAAGATCATGCATGGCTTGATCAATTCACAGGCATACTTCCTAATGACAGCCATCCCCCATTAAATATTAATGTCAATGTGATTGAGGGTAGCTTTGATGGCGCTGGCTATGTGACAATGTCTGGCCGTAATCCAATCAGTAAGAACGAAATCGCGATTGGACTCAATGTCGCTCGCGCTTTAAATAAAAATATAGGCGATATGGTAGAAGTTTATCTTGAGGGGAAACCGCATTTTCTTATTGTGACCGGAATCTATCAATCGATAGCAAATATGTCGAATTCAGCAAGGATTACAGCAGAGGTTATTAAAGTTTATAATACTACCTACACTACTTCAGAAGTAAGTATGATTAATCTTTTAGATGAAACAATCGCTACGCCATTCGTTGAGGATTTAAATACGCACTTTAAAAGTTCAGTATCAGCTGTCACACAACAGCTATTATTAGATGCCGTCTTTAAAGAAGTCGTGGCCGTTTTAGTCATTCCCCTTTCAATCGTTGGTATTTTATTTATCATCGTAACCTGCATCATTATTTTTAGTGTATCACGAATTAATGTTAGAAAAGAAAGTAGCACGTATGGCATTTATAAATCAATTGGAATGACCTCAACAAATATTAGATGGTCGATTACAATCGGTATTTTACTTCTATCCATAATGGGTGCATTAGCAGGAATCTTTATCGGGATAAAATTAATTCCTCTTGCACTTCAGTCAATTATTTTAGATTATGGCTTACTCGAACTACCGCTTGTTATAAACTGGCCAACAAGTATCGGTATAAGCTTTGTAAGTGTAATAGCTGCCATTTTTGGCGGCTGGATTTCGACCAAAATAATTGCTAAAACGTCGCCTCGCATATTAATTGTTGAATAAATAAATTTGGCCCCTACTAGTTTAGGGGCCTTTTAATCATTCAAAAAAATTCTCTTCAGATAGCACGACGATATTGTTTCTTCGAAGCAATGCCGTAGTTACTCCTTCGCCAGCTAATTTTGTTCCATTAAACGCACCGTTATAAATCTTTGCACTGCCACAGGATGGGCTATATTCCTTTAAAATGACATGAGTTGCCCCTACCTCAAGTGCTTTTTGTAAGGTTGCATAGGCTCCCTTCAGATATAAATCTGTGACATCTCGTCCAGAACTTTCAACCACTGTTGCGTTGCCATCAAGTACATCTTGTCCATTGCCACCTACAATTTCAGCCGGTTCGCGGGGCGTTGAAAAGCCTCCCATCAGCTCTGGGCAAACCGTGACAGCTTTATTTTCTAACACGAGCTTTTGTATTTTTTCATCTAGACTGTTTGTGCCATTATAACGAACATTTAAACCTGCTAAGCAAGCACTTATTAAAATCATCGTTTTCTCACTCCCTCTACTATCTTTATTCCACTATAACACGCATGCTACAATAATTTTATGAAGACCAAGGGAGGAGATAGAATGCCTGATCCTATTTTGATTTTACCTTATACAGATGAATGGGCTAAGGAATTTCATAGCATAGGCTGTCAATTGCGGGAGGCCTTAGGAAATAGAGCGCTGAGAATTGATCATATTGGCTCAACCGCTGTAGCAGGGTTAGCAGCAAAACCTGTAATTGATATACAAATATCCGTTGCATCGTTTACACCATTGGCAGCATTTAAAATTCCATTAGAATCTCTAGGTTTTAGTTATCGAGCAGAAAATACAGACAAGTCTAAACGCTATTTTCGAGAGGCTCTAGGAGATAGACGAGTACATATTCATGTTCGACAGGCTGGTAGTTGGGCAGAGCAGCTAGCCTTATTATTTCGAGATTTTTTGCGCTGTCATCCAGATTACTGTCATCGCTATGAGCAGGTAAAATATGAATTGGCTAAGAAATACCAATATAATCGTCAACACTATACAAAATCTAAAGAACCGATTATATGGGAAATTTTAAAACAAGCAAATCATTGGAGTCAGCAGACTGCCTGGTCTCCTGCCAATTCAGATAACTAAAGAAAAGGAGGAACAAACTTGGCTGAATTTACAATTTGTTTTCTGAAGAAGGGAGATTATATCCTTTTATTGAATAGAGATAAGCCTCAGTGGATGGGCGCATGGAATGGTGTTGGTGGCAAAATTGAACAGGATGAAACACCATTAGCTGGTGCCTTACGAGAAATTAAAGAAGAAACAGGCATTACGGTTGAGGATATTACCTATAAGGGTAAAATAACCTGGACAGATGGGGTTGTTAACTATGGCTGTATGTATGCGTTTATAGCGGAACTACCTGAATCTTTTCCCTATGTAACACCGATAAAGGTTGCTGAGGGCATTCTTGATTGGAAGGAGCTTACTTGGATTTTACACCCTGAAAATGTAGGTATTGCGGACTTAAAATATTATTTACCTAAGATGCTCAATGAATCAGCAAACTATGATTATATTTTTACATATCAAGATAAGAAATTAGTCAATATCTCTTCAGCACCAATTGAACAAACATCGACTGTCTAATAATAAATAAGCCTCGTCCATGCAATAGGTGCATAACGAGGCTTGTTTTTAGAATCTTGGTTGTGCAAAGCGCATTCTGCACATCGACCAATTTAAGCTTGTAGTTTGGATTTTATCATGTATTTCCCATAAGCTATCCACGATTCGCAATTCAACATTGCGCTCCAATAATGCTTTAGCTATATCATTGATCTCTGAGACATGGATGGGTATTTGTGTTATTTCACTCGTATAATAGCCCGCAATATCATCCTGTAAAGTGAATCCTTTACTATCAAACTCATATAGGTAAAGACTTGTAGTTTTCAATACTTCTAACCACTTGTTTTCTATGACCACTACATGTGAAGCTTGAGATAGATATTGCTGTCTGTCCTGCTCTGTTGTTTGATCTCCTGCATGAAAGCAGACACGCGGACAATCTCTTGGCGTTAAATAGTTTGGCAGGCATTTTTCGCTGATTGTCCATACTAGCTCTTTTTTGGCATCTAAATCTGGTCGCTCAGGCAGTCGAGGATGAAAAATCATAATAGTAGGGTCTTCACTGACATGAAATAAACGCATGGGTACTTCTCCTTTATTTCCTTAATTTAAAAACAATAAAATCTGCACAATGCAAATCTTCCACAAATTGAGGATACTTCTTTAGCATGTCTTGTGATGGCTTGGGCTCTTCCATAGCATCAATCGTAAATCCAGCTTGCCTAATTGCTTGCACATAGCTTGTTAATGTTCGATGGTATAGAACTATCGGTGGGTCAGCATCTAGCTGGTGATACTCCCCTTCATAAAAATAACGTTGGACTTTCCAGTATTGTTGATCTAGCTGCTCATGTCTCATCCATCCACTATTTGGTGTCACAAAGCATGGGTGTAAAATCGAAAAAATAAAAGTGCTATTAGGTTTTAATAATCGAAACATCTCACATAGAGCAGCCTGATAATCCTCTAAATCTTGGAGAACCATATTTGAAACAATACCATCAAATTGTTCATCTGCTAAAAAGGATAAATTTTCACAATTCCCGTGTAAAAATTGAATAGCTTCCTGCTGTGGTGTTCTTTCCATAGCAATGTCTAGCATTTTTTGTGAAAAATCAACAGCTGTTACTCTTGCACCCTTCTTTACCAGTAATCTGCTTAAATAGCCTTCTCCACATCCTGCATCTAATAGATGGTTTCCATCTATCTCACCTAGCAAAGAAAAGATGGTTGGATTTAACAGTACGACACGATGAATATCCCCCTGCTCATCGTAGTTTGCTGTATACCTTTCCGCATATCGATTCCAGCGTTGAATAGCTTGTTCTGTGTTCATTTACAGTCCCCATTTCAAAGTAAAATCGTAACGTTACGTCCTGTGTGCACTTGTCTATTTTTCCATATAAAGAAAAAAATATATAGACTTTTATTTTATTTTTTAATATCATATAGATAGAGGCACGGCTTCTTTAAGTAAATGATAAAGCCAGAAATCCAAATAGGATTTCTGGCTTTTATGCGTTATATAGAAATTGTATGTTCAGCAACAGCTTCTTTTTTTACAGTTAACCATCTACCAATTACCATAACGAGCAATGCAAGAAACACAATGACACCAGCAAATATAAGTGCTGCTTTATAGCTACTATAAACTTCAACCAGTTTTCCTGCGATGATCGGTCCGATAATTTGTCCAAAAGCATAAAAGGTTGTTAATAAAGAAACAACGAATCCGCTCTTTGTCGGGAATAGCTGTCGTGCATAGGAAGTAGTTAGCGTGACAATACCTACAAAGGTTAGACCGAATAAAAACGATGCTAGTAAAACGCTCCATACCGTTTGTGCAAAAACAGGTAACAGGATACCAACCACTTGCAGTATGTACGCCACAAACAAAATTTTTATAGCTGAAAACTTCTCTAATAAGACCGTCCAAACAGGAGCTGATGGGATAGCCGCTAGCCCCACAATGACCCAGCTATAGGAAGAGTAAGCTTGAAGAGAAGGAATATTATGAATAATATCGACTAAAAAAGTACCTGTAATAATATAGCCTAACCCCTCTAAGCCATAGGATAAAATCAACCATGGCATAAAACCCTTTGTCATTTTTGTATCAAGAGATTTCGTAACTTTTGTGCTGTCCTGCACCACTAAACTTCTCCATAAATAAGAGGTAATAAATAAAAAAATTGCTGATAAAATCCCTAAGCCTAACCATGTACCCTGCCAAGCAAATCTTGCTTCTATAGCAGGTACACATAAACCTGAAATAGCAATCCCTAAGCCTATTCCACTAAATACATAGCCAGACCATCGTGATAATGAATGCTTCGCCAAGTAATCCATAATAATACTCGATGTTAACACAAAAATAAGGCCCCCTGTAATGCCCGCAATTAAACGCAGAACTAGCCAGACACTATACACTTCTATTAAGCCCATTAATATAACAGATAGGACATTGGTAACAACACTTGCCATTAAAACATTTTTACGTTGTCGATAAATGAACCCTGCCCATAATGCGCCAATGAAATAACCAATATAATTGCTTGAAGCTAAAAACCCAGCCACTTCCAATGAAAATCCTACATCATGACGCATAAAGGGTAGAATCGGTGTGAAGGCAAATCGACTAATCCCCATTGCAACAACCAATAACAAAATTCCTCCAAAGACAATTCCTACATGTTGTCGATTCATGATGAACCCCCCTCTCATATATTCTATTGTAATTAAAAGGATACAGAGCGCAAATTAATAAATCTAATATATAATGTATATAAAATCATAAAAAAAATTTATGAAAGGTGTAATGACATGAATTTACATGCTCTACGTTTATTTACAAAGGTGGCTGAACTCAATAGTGTTTCCAAAGCGGCACAGACACTTATGATTAGTCAGCCTGCTGTAACCATTCAAATTCGAAATTTAGAGAAAGAACTAGGCTTGACACTGCTAGAAGCCAAAGGTAGGGGCATTTCGCTAACACAAAATGGTACTTTTTTATACAAACAGGCACAGCGCTTATTTGATCTAGAATCTGATATTGAAAATAAAGTTGAACAGCTTAAAAATACGGGCAATGAAGAACTGCAAATTGCCTCCACGCATGTTCCCTCCCATTTTTTACTACCTAAATGGTTAGCTCAATTTAAACAAGTTTATCCAGCAACACATATTCATTTAAAGACCGCCAATTCCCAGCAAGTGATTGAGGATTTACTCCATTATAAAGCTGATTTAGCTTTTATCGTCAAAGAAGATGGACATCATGCTGATATTAATTATCAATTTCTAATGAATTTGGATTATTGGTTTATTGTGCCGTACAATCATCATCTGGCAGGTCAAACAGTGTCCCTTGCAGAACTTATGCAGCAGCCCTTCGTCACAAGAGAGGATGGTAGTTCCACAAAAGAATACTTAAATGCCCTATGTAAAGTGCATAAAATTCCTCCACCGAAAGTAGGTTTACAACTAGACGGGATTAATGAATCCATACATGCCATTGCGGCAGGTTTTGGTACAATGCTAGCACCATCCATAGCAGCTTCTAGCTTTATTCTACAGCAGCAAGTTGCCCGCGTTTTTATTAAGGACATTGATATTCAACGACCGATTTACCTTTGTACAAGAAAAAATGAATTGCATCACTCCACATCCTTTAATAATTTTCTTCACATCATCAATGAATCGATCATATAGAAAGAAGGCACTCTCAAATAGGTGCCTTCTTTTATTATCTATCAACGCTTGTCAAAGCTGTAAAAATGTAGTTAAAAAGGTGCATATGTTTCTTTAGTCACCATACTAATATTCGTTTTTTTGTAGACTTAATAGTTTTTATAGCCTATAATAATCCGTGTTATTATCAATAAACGAACATTAAGGTGGTTTTTATGTCTGAATATACGCATATTTTCAAAGGAACAGCTTTTACTAGTAAATCTGCTACTGACGTTCACATTTTAAAAGATTATTTATTTTTCATTAATGCTGACGGCATGATTGTTAAAACTGTCGCTCCTGAACAAGCTGATTACCAACAACTCTTAATTACATATCAAGATCAAAATAACTTCCATGTATTAGCTGAAGGGCAATATTTCCTACCGGGATTTGTCGATTTGCATGTACATGCACCTCAATGGGCACAATCTGGGACAGCTTTAGACATTCCTCTTTACGATTGGTTAAACACATATACTTTCCCTATCGAATCAAAATTCTCCGATTTAGCATTTGCTCAAGAAGTTTATGAGGATTTAGTAAGCACACTACTTGCCAATGGTACAACTACAACATTATATTTTGCGACGGTTCATAAGGAGGCCAGTGTACTTTTAGCGAAAATCTGTGCTGAAAAGGGACAGCGAGGATTAGTCGGAAAAGTAGTCATGGACGATCCTGAACAGAATCCTGATTTTTATCGAGATGAAAACACAAAAACCGCATTAGAGGATACGGAGGAATTTATTTTAGCTGTAAAAAATTTAGCCAAAACGACTAAACAGGGTGTTTATCCTGTTGTCACTCCCCGCTTTATTCCAAGCTGTACAGACGGTGCCTTAAAGGGTTTGGGTGAATTAGCTGCGAAATATGATACACATATTCAATCACACTGTAGTGAAAGTGACTGGGAGCACAGCTACGTCAAAGAACGATTCAACAAAAATGATGCCGCCGCCTTACATGACTTTGGTTTGTTAGGTGATAAATCTGTCATGGCTCATTGTAATTTCTTAAGCGATGAGGATGCCAGATTATTTGCTGAAACTGGCACTGCCATAGGCCATTGTCCAATCTCTAATGCCTATTTTGCTAACAGCGTGATTCCAATCGCCCGCTTTCATGCAATGGGCGTTGATATTGGACTAGGTTCAGATGTTTCAGGCGGATTTTCTCCAAGTCTTTTTGATAATGCAAGACAAGCTGTTATGTCATCAAGAATGCTAGAGGATGGTGTAGATACAACCATTTCCGCCGAAAAACGTGGTGTCCCAAATTCACGCATTACAATAAATGAGGCCTTCTATCTTGCGACAGCTGGTGGTGGAGAAAGCTTAAGTCTTCCAATTGGCCGTTTACAGGAAAACTATACATGGGATGTACAAATTATCGATACAAAAATTCCTACTGCTAGGCTTCCGATTTTTGATCAAAATGAAGATTTACACGATATATTCCAAAAAATCATGTATCTTGTACGCCCCGAAAATATCCGCGAGGTATGGGTGCAAGGAAATAAAGTTCATACGAGAGGCTAATCATTCTCTTATTCTCTAATAAAAATCTATTATTTTGAGGTGTACAACTTCGTGGAAACACAACATAGAAAACTAACTAATCAAACAACAAAACAAACACAATTAACCGTGTTACCAGATGAAAAAATTTCGTTTGGTCAGTCTGCTCTACTCGGTTTACAGCATGTTATGGCTATGGATGTTTATGTGGTGCCCTTTTTAATTGCCATGCTAATCGGTCTACAAACTGGTCAGGCAAGCGCCTTGATTCAATCAACCTTTATTGCAGCTGGGGTCGCGACGATTGTGCAAACACATTTTTGTATGAAATTACCGATGGCACAAGGTCCATCCTATGTTCCACTTGGTGCCATTGTTGGGATCTATGCAGCAAGTGGTAGTGGAGATTTAGGTTGGAGTACTGTGCTAGGTGCTAGTTTAATTGGAGCCATTTTGGTTATTATTTTAGGCTATACAGGTATCTTCAATAAAATTGTCCAAACATTTATTCCACCAATTGTTGGTGGAACGATTATCTTTGTGGTTGGACTGTCCTTAATGCCTGTTGGTTTAAGTGATAATATTTTTAATGGAGCAGGTGCATCCATAAATCAAAACATTTATTTAGCCCTGATCTCAGCATTCGTGTTAATTATTTGTGTCATGTTAGGTACAGTCTTCCATCAAAAAGGACGTCTATTCCGAATTGCTTCTGTCATCATCGCCTTAATTGCTGGTAGTATCGCAGCAAATATCATGGGTGTTTTAGATTTATCTCCTGTATCGCAAGCTAAATGGTTTAGCATGCCACAAATTCCATTTGCAGATTTTAGTTTTAGCTTTAATTTTTCTGCTATTATCACCATGGTCATTATATATATTGTCTTAATGGCTGAAACAACAGGAACATGGTTTGCCATTAGCAATGTCATCGACCAACCTTTAACAAATAAACAAATTAACCGTGGTGTGATTGGTGAAGGAATTGGCTGCTTTATTGCTTCTTTACTTGGCTCCACTCCTGTTACTGGTTATTCTACTAATGCAGGTGTGATCTCTATCACTGGGATTGCGAGCCGTCGTGTCTTTATAGCAGCAGGTATTTGGTTTATCGTCTTCGGCTTCTCTGGTAAACTAGCAGCACTCATCTCAGCAATTCCTTCAGCTGTTATTGGTGGTGTATTTGTGATCGTCTGCGGCATAATAGCTATTAGTGGTTTACAGGTCATGAAAAATGAACATATTGGCGAAAAGGAAATGTATGTCATCGCGATTCCTGTTATTTTAACGTTAGCATTGACATTATTGCCTGACGATTTCCTGTATTCCTTACCTACAACCGTGCAGTATTTATTTGGTTCGCCTATTGCAACCGCTGCGCTCGTAGCGATTGTCCTTAATAAAATTTTACCACGCTCAAAATAGTAGCTATCTACAACGCACAGCATCTTTAGTCCATTCGGATTGTAGGTGCTGTGTCTATTTATTTTCTAAAATTTCTGTTTCCTTCCCTATAAATCTGTTATACTAGAGCAAAAAAGTAGGGATTAGAATGGACTATGATGTCATAATAGTTGGTGCTGGCTCCATGGGGATGGCGGCTGGTTACTATTTAGCAAAGGAAGGAAAAAATGTACTTATGCTAGATGCCTTTACGCCACCACATGAAGAAGGTAGTCATCATGGGGATACAAGAATCATTCGCTTTGCTTATGGTGAGGGAGCTAGCTATGTACCTTTTGTAAAAAGAGCTGGCGAGCTTTGGCAAGAGCTAGAGTCTTTAGCAAATGAAAGCTTATTTATACAAACTGGTGTAGTTAATATTGGAGAGCCAACATGTGCCTTCATTCAAAATGTGAAGGCTAGTGCTGCGCTCTATAATTTAGCACTTGAACACTATTCACCTGCTGAAGCGATGAACAAATGGCCAGGGTTATACTTGCCAAATAATTTAGTTGCTTGCTTTGAACCTACAGCTGGTGTCCTTCGTGTTGAAGCATGTATCCAAGCCTATAAAAAATTAGCCTTAGAGGCAGGGGCAAGCCTCCGAGCCAATGAAAAAGTATTGGCTATCCAAGCTGGTGATATTGTACAGGTACAAACAATACATAATAGCTATAAAGCAAAGCAATTAATAGTAACGGCGGGTGCATGGGCAACAGAGTTACTACAAACAGTAGACGTGAGCATACCCGTCACACCAACGCGGAAAACCTTTGCATGGTTTGAGGCAGATGAGCAGCTGTATCGTGATGAAGTTTTCCCAGCCTACTGCTTTGAATTTGCCGATTCAACCTACTACGGTTTTCCAAGTATTAATGGAGTGGGGTTAAAGCTTGGACGACACGATGGTGGTGATGTGGTTAATCCAAACGATCCTCTACGTCCGTTTGATGCATCTGATGCTGTTGACTTACAAAACTTTATTGATCAGTTTATGCCTCAGCATGGAACGCTTAAATACGGAAAAACATGTAAGTATTCGATGACACCAGATGAAGATTTCATTATCGACTTTTTACCTGAACATCAGAATATTGTGATTGCTGCAGGTTTTTCTGGTCATGGCTTTAAATTTAGTAGTGCCGTTGGGGAAGCTCTTGCAGATTTAATTGTAGAAGGCAAAAGTAAACAAGATTTATCTACCTTTCAACTTAGTCGATTTTAGCAAAAAAAGGATTGGTACAACGGTTAGTCGTTGCACCAATCCTTTATTTTGATAACATCGTTTGAAACTCTTGCCAATCATATAAACGTGGAAGATTTACATGCTGATTATAAGATTGATTCTTTAAGATTACCTTAGTTGTCACATCATGAAGTGTCTCAAGTACTGCTGGTTTATCATCTACATAAATATCTAAAGCCAGCTCTTTTATAATGGCTACTTTTTCTGCATCTTGCATGCCACAAAAAAAATGACTGTCTGTTATTGGAAAGCCCTGTGCTTCCATCCAAGCTTTTGTTTGCCCACAATATTGTTTTGGACGAGATGTGATATAGTAAATGTCATGTCCCTGCTCTGCTAAAGCTTGGAGGGCTTTTAAAGCACCATCAAAAGATGGACAATCCGTAAAATAGATCTCTTCCAATACGCTATTCCACATGGCAGAACCTTCCTCGTTTGTTAATCCAAAAGGTTCATGAATTTCTACTCGTTGTATTGCTTGAAAGGTTTCAAAGGAAACCTTTTTGCCAAGCTTTTTATTATAAAGTGAAAAGGCATGTGCTCGTAAATCAATTAATGTGTCATCTATATCAAAGCCAAACTTCATCTAGTTGTTCGTCCTTTCACGAAGCCTTATTTATAAAGTTAGAAGCAAATGTCTGCTCTTTTTCAATTTGTTTTGCTAATACTTCCTCAATGGCTTGCTCACGCATTTGTTGAAAATATTGTACGTTAAATTGTGCTAATGTGTCTTTTTTTAGCAATGATGCAAGACAATCTGCATCTTTTAGTGCACTATTCAGCCCAAACGCGCCTGTTGGTGTCATTGTGTGAACGGCGTCTCCTAGTAAGACAAGGCCCTTTGTCCCCCAACTATTACAATGGCTACTAAAGACATCAAGCAAAACAAAATCCTGCCAGGAAGTTATCTGTGCCTGCACTGTCTTCGTTAATGCTGGAAATGCCTCCACAAGCTGCTGGATAAAGGGTGTAAATGCTAGTTTTCGAAGCTGAGGGAAACTACCTTGCTCAATATTCCAGCCTATTTGAAGATAACCACCAACTTGTGTAAACAATGACAGCTGCTTATTATCGATGAGTGCCATTTTTATAGATGGTTCCCAATCTGCTGGTGCAGGAATTTTAGCCCACAGTAAATCAAAGCCATGCTTCTGTTTCTGAACATCTATATGTGCTTGCTTACGAATCGTAGAATAACGACCATCCGCACCGATAATTAACTGACTATCGATTTTTATAGAGTCTCCGTTTTTTATCGCCATAACGCCCCTATAATGACCAGTAGCATCCGCAATCAGCTTTGTAACCTTTGTATGTAGCAGACATGTAAAGTTAGGAAACAGCTGTGCTTTTTGTAAAATTCCTTTTAATAAATTTGCCTGTGGTACATGAATGCCTAAATGTCCTACGGCTTCATCTGGAAGAATTGTTTTAAATGCTCTGCCACCAGCATAATACTCAAGCTTCTCCATTCGTAATATACCGAGTGCCTCAACTGCTTCGAAAAGATGGTGGCTTTTTAAAACAGCCTCCCCTTCCTCATTTAAATGCTCGCCACGAAATGCCTGACCAAGCGCTACATTTTGCTCTAATAAAATCACTGACAGCCCATTTTTAGCAAGTAGGTAGGATAATAATGCACCAGCAGGCCCTGCCCCTACTATACAGACATCTGCTTGATAGTTCATTTTGCTTCAACCTGCTTTGGATAAGCAATAATACGCAAATCCTCGCCTATTTTATCAAATGAAGCAAACTCAACATTCCATGCCTCATGCATGAGAGAGGGATTATAGCCAGCAAACGGCGTTAACGATAGATTTCCACCCAAAACTTTAGGCGCTATATATACTACATATTTATCGATTGCACCTTGCTGTAAAAAGGAAGCATTCATTTTACTTCCACCTTCTAGCAAAATATCTGTTATGCCATGTATATAAAGCTTTTCAAGCATTTCATCAATCTGTAATCCATATTCATTTTTTTGTACCGGTAAAACTGTAACACCTTTTTCTGTAAATAAATGAATCTTTTCTTGGCTTACGTCGTCACTACAAACAAGAATCGTTGGTGCATCCTCTGTATTCAAGACATTCGCATTGTCAGGTGTACGTAGAGAACTATCCATAATAATACGTGTCGGATTTTTTCCATATCCTTCCTTAAGCCTTGTTGTTAAAGAAGGATTATCAGCAATGACTGTGCCCACACCAACTAGAATTCCATCTACTTCATGACGAATATTGTGAACATCCTCACGGGCAACCTCTCCAGTTACCCATTTTGAATGTCCTGTATGCGTAGCAATTTTCCCATCTAAAGTCATAGCAAATTTTGAAATAACAAAAGGACGGTGCGTAAGCATATTATGAATAAAACGCTCATTTAAACGGCGCGCTTGTTGCTCTAAAACCCCTACTTCCACCACTATTCCTGCATCTTGTAGCAATTGTATGCCACGACCTGCTACAGCTGGATTTGGATCCTGCATAGCAACTACCACTCGACTGACACCAGATTCCTTCACTAAATTGGCACAAGGAGGTGTCTTACCGTAATGTGAACAAGGCTCTAACGTTACATATAACGTAGCACCCAGTGCATGCTCTCCAGCCATTCGAAAAGCATGCACTTCAGCATGTGGTTCCCCTGCTTTTCTGTGTAAACCTGTGCCTACAATCACACCGTTCTTCACGATTACAGCCCCAACAAGTGGATTAGGGTTCGTATTTCCTTTAGCACTAGCTGCTAAATCCAAAGCCAGTTGCATATACTTTTCATCTATATTCATCATCGCAACCTCCACCTATTACTTTTCACGTATATGTCCAGATTTTTCAACTTTCGTTTCTAAATAAAAACGATTCGTCTCTGTCAAACCGCCCCATAAAGGAACATGCCCTTCCGCAGCCATGCCACGAGCCTGTAATGCAGCCAATTTCTTCGGATTATTTGTAATGAGTGTTACAGGTTTGGTACGCAGTGTCGCTAATACCGCAAGTGCTTCGTCATAAGATCGTGTATCATCTGGGAAGCCAAGTGCATGGTTTGCTTCAACTGTATCGAGCCCTTCCTCTTGCAATAAATAAGCAAGAGATTTAGAGAATAGTCCAATTCCACGACCTTCATGATCAGCTAAATAAAATATAGCACCACAACCATGCTCAACAATCATTTTCATAGACTCGTGCAACTGGTAGCCACAATCACAACGCTGGCTGCCAAATATGTCGCCTGTGTGACAAATACTATGCATTCGGATTAAAGCCTCTTCTGAATGGGTAAAATCACCATATACAAGCACAGAGGATTGTTGTAAAAATGCTAAATTAGCAGCGGCTAATCCATCAATGATTTCTTCTTTAGTTAAATTCGCATCAATTTTAAGCCAGTTATACCACTGAAAAGTTGCAGAAAAATCGCCTTGTTTTACAGGTAATTTCACTGGTCCAACTAGGCAAATATTCTCTGTATTTGTATGCTTTATTAATGTCATTTTATCTTTTACTAAGTCCATCACTTTAGTTGTAATTGTCATATTAATCTCCAACCTTCTATAGAAATAGTTGGCTAAATTCACCAACTGAACACTTGTATTTTCACATTACTTACATAACGTAACTTAGTTTATAATAATAACTAAAAAGTGTCAATCGACAGCTATTACTCTTTCATTATAATTATTAGAGATGATAATTTTATTATTACTTTTTCATCATATACTACTAGCTTATGGAGATGCTATTTTTTCTGTGCAGGCTAGTCTATAATAAGCTGTGGTACTGTAATGACGAAAGGAAGTTTAACATGAACTTAGAAAAAAATGTTCAACTAAAGCAACCAAAATATCAACAAATAGCCATTGATCTCGCCTCCAAGATTGTTGAAAGAAAATACAGCATTGGCGATAAAATATATGCAAGATCCTCTCTTGCCAGTCAATATAATGTTTCTGCTGAGACTGCAAGAAGAGCAATTGCCGTTTTGCAAGACTTAGAAATTGTTGAAGCTTCAAAAGGTAGCGGCGTAATTATAAAATCGTATGAAAAAGCGGCTCAATTCGTCAGACAGTTTCATGATGTACAATCGATTCATGAAATACAAAATGAGCTTTTGACAAGTATTCAAAAGCAACATCATGAATTGATTAATTTACAAGACAAGGCAAAGCAACTAATTAGCCGCACAGAGCATTACCGATCAGTCAATCCGTTCATTCCCTATCAATTAGAAATGACAGCTGAGAGTCCATGCATCCATCAAACTGTACAAGCTTTAAACTTTTGGCAAAATACTTCTAGTACCATCGTTGGTATTCGACGTGGCAATGAATTATTATTATCCCCTGGTCCTTATGTCTCATTTGAAGAAGGGGACATAATTTATTTTGTTGGAAATGATGAAAGTTTCGCTAGAGTTCAAAGCTTTTTATACCCAAATTAAAATCCGTTTAAGCGCTGATATAACAGCGTTTAAACGGATTTTTTCTTATTTGTCGATTTGACAAAAGTAACAACCCTTTGTTACAGTAAGGTTGTTACTTGTTTATTTTTGGGTATCATTATCCTCACATAGTAATAATCTACGAAAGGAGTGCTTCTATGGAAAAAATTAAAATAGAACACGTATCAAAAGTGTTTGGCAAACATATTCCCCAAGCACTAGAACTCGTCAAGCAACAAAAAAGTAAGACTGATATCTTAAAAGAAACAGGTGCAACTGTTGGTGTATACGATGCAAGCTTTACTGTCAACGAAGGAGAAATCTTCGTTATTATGGGATTGTCAGGAAGTGGCAAATCCACGCTTATACGGCTTTTAAACCGCCTAATTGAACCAACGAGCGGAAATATATATATCGATGGAGAAAATATTTCTACTATGGGAAAAGAAAGTCTACGGTCTGTACGAAGAAACAAAATGAGCATGGTTTTCCAAAACTTCGGTTTATTCCCCCATCGTACATTACTTCAAAATACCGAATATGGCCTTGAAATTCGAGGTATTTCAAAAGAAGAACGGCAAGCGAAAGCTGAACAGGCTTTAGAAAATGCCGGATTACTCGCTTATAAAGACCAGTATCCAAATCAGTTATCAGGTGGTATGCAGCAGCGTGTTGGTTTAGCACGAGCCCTTGCTAATGATCCTGAAATATTACTAATGGATGAAGCATTTTCAGCACTTGATCCATTGATTCGCAAGGAAATGCAAGATGAGCTACTCGATCTACAACAAACATTGAAAAAAACAATTTTATTTATCACACATGATTTAAATGAAGCATTACGCATTGGAGATCGCATTGCCATTATGAAGGATGGCTCTATCATTCAAATTGGTACGGGAGAAGAAATATTAACCAACCCAGCAAATGATTATGTCAAGACATTCGTGGAAGATGTGGATCGTTCTAAAGTATTGACAGCTGAAAATGTCATGGTACGTCCAGTTTATGTCAATACAGACCTAGATGGCCCTAAAGTGGCATTAAAGCGTATGCGTCAAGAGGCTGTTAGTTTATTAATGGCTGTTGATAAAAATAGACATTTAAAAGGCTATATCACTGCAGACGATGCACTGGCTGCAGCGAAGAAGCAAGAGCAAACCGTCCATTCTATTGTGCAATCGGAAGTGTTAACAGTTCCACCAGATATGCTACTACAGGATATTTTAGGGATGATTTATAATTCTCCTACTCCTATTGCCGTTGTGAAAGATGGTCGCTTGCTTGGTGTACTAATTAGGGGCGTTGTCATCCAAGCACTGTCAACTAGCGATGAGGAGGCCGAAGCACATGAATAACTTTTTAGATAATATTCCAACATTACCACTAGCTCCGTGGGTAGAATCAGCTATGGACTGGTTGACGAGTAATTTTTCAGCGTTCTTTAACTCTATTCAGCAATTCGGAAAACTACTCATGAATCAGGTCACTGATTTATTAATTAGTATCCCAGCCATTATTCTTATACTTCTTGTCGTGATATTTGCCTTCTTCGTTTCAGGCAAAAAGTTAGGGCTTGCTGCATTCTCATTAATCGGCTTGTTGTTTATTTATAACCAAGGATTATGGACTCATCTTATGGAAACAACCACGCTTGTGATCTTTTCCAGTATTATATCCATCATCATCGGTATTCCACTAGGTATCTTAATGTCAAAATCAACGGTAGCTGAAAACATTATTAAACCAATACTAGATTTCATGCAAACAATGCCTGGCTTTGTCTATTTAATTCCAGCTGTTGCCTTTTTTGGCATTGGTATTGTACCTGGTGTCTTTGCATCCGTTATCTTTGCTTTACCCCCAACTGTACGTATGACAAACCTCGGTATTCGTCAAGTACCAAAAGAATTAGTGGAAGCTGCAGACTCCTATGGTAGTACAGCTAGCCAAAAATTATTTAAAGTAGAAATTCCCCTTGCTAAATCAACCATTATGGCAGGGATTAACCAAACCGTTATGCTGTCACTTTCTATGGTAGTTATTGCCTCTATGATCGGGGCTCCTGGTCTAGGACGTGAAGTATTAACAGCTCTACAACGTACCCAAGTTGGGAATGGCTTCGTTGCAGGTTTAGGTTTAGTTATTTTCGCGATTATTATTGACCGTTTAACACAAAGCTTTAATAAAAAGAAAGCATTATAAAAAATATCATCTTTCTAGCTACCATCCTCCGATGGATGTCGGCAGTTTGATACAAAATGATGAAGAGAAAGGGAGATTCGATGAAACTGAAAACACTATCAAAGTTAGGAATGGCTCTAGGTCTAGGCTTCATGCTTGCTGCATGTAGTGGAGGCGACTCTGGCTCAAGTTCTGGAAAAAACAGTGATTCTAAGGAGGTAAACCTAGCCTATGTTGAGTGGGATACAGAAATTGCCTCAACAAATGTTGTTGGGCAGGTACTCGAAGAATTAGGTTATGATGTAACATTAACTCCTTTGGATAATGCGATCATGTGGGAGGCTGTCTCGAAAGGAGAGGCTGATGGAATGGTTGCTGCTTGGCTACCACATACACATGCATCACAATATGAAAAATATAAAGCTGATTTAGATGAGCTAGGTGAAAACCTTGCTGGTGCAAAAATCGGTTTAGTTGTACCAAGCTATATGGATGTCAATTCTATTGAAGATTTATCTAATGAAGCAGATCATACAATCACTGGTATTGAGCCAGGTGCGGGCATTACTGCTGCTACAGAAAAAGCATTAGAAGAATATGATAATTTAGCAGATTGGAACTTTATTACTTCTTCTTCTGGTGCGATGACAACTGCATTATCAAAAGCACTGAAAGATAAGGAAGAGATTATTGTCACAGGCTGGTCACCACACTGGAAATTTGCGAAATATGATCTTAAATACTTAGAAGATCCAAAGGGTGTATATGGTGGAGAAGAAACGATTAATACATTCGTACGTAAAGGCTTAAAAGAAGATTTACCAGATGTATATTCAGTACTCGATAACTTCCACTGGACAGCAGAAGATTTAGAAAGTGTTATGTTAGAAGTAATGGATGGTAAAGATCCAAAAGACGCTGCGAAAGAATGGGTTGATGCTAATCCAGATAAAGTGGCTGAATGGACAAAAGACGTAAAAAAATAATATAAAAACAGGCACTCCTGCATAAGAGGAGTGCCTGTTTAATTATGATAGCAATTTCAACATGATTGCTGCTCCTAATACAAGGACAATACAAACAATGCGTCGCCAGTCCTTAGATTCATTAAAAAACAGCATACCTAGCAGTGCTCCCCCAGCTGCACCAATCCCTGTCCAGATCGCATAGGCAGTACCCATCGGTAATGTTTCCATCACATAGGCAAGGCCTGCAAAACTTAAGGTGAATGCACCAATCAACAGTCCTAAATTTTTCATACTCTTCGCCTTATTATATTTACTAATCATATATACACCCATCATCTCACATAACCCTGCAACAACTAATGCCATCCATGCCATTATTCACTCACCTCTTGTTCCTTAGGCTCTCCCGTTACAAGCTTTAAGCCTACAACTCCTGCAAGTAACACAACAATACATACGATTTTTGCTAATTTCCACGGCTCTCCAAATAGCAAGCTATCCGCACATACAGTACCAGCTGTCCCTAATCCGACAAAGATTGCATAGACGGTCCCAACTGGTAGATGCTCACCTGCTTTAATGAGCAAATAAAAACTAATAAAAATGGCAATTGCTGTACCAATCCATTCCAGTACACTTGTTGCATGCTTTAACCCAATGACCCAGCCAACTTCAAAGCAAGCCGCTATAATGACGCTGATCCATTGTTTATTCATCATAAATCCCTCCATTTTATAAGACACGGCCGACTAATTGGATGATCCAACTACTTTTTCAGCATTCGCCAAATGACTCGATTTTAGCCAAACAAAAAAAGCCTGAAGAAACTGTCTTTAAACAGTATCTCCCAGGCTTTTATCCTTCCGTGTCACAAAATCAATTTGTGGTTTTCTCTCGGACCAGACTAGCAAGCGCTACGGAACCCTAGAAAACTTTTATTCGATTATTACTCTTAGTATAGCAAACTATTCAATGATTTTCCACTGGTACGTAGCCGACCTTTTCTACCATTGCCTGCCCTTCCTCAGAAAGTATCCAATCAATCAGTTTCTGTACATTTTGATTTTCCGTTCCTGCTGTGATGGCATAAAATTCAGACACTAAAGGATATGTACCATTTTGAATATTCTCTTTTGTTGGTGCTACTCCGTCAATGGATAGTAATTTGATCTTTTTGTTACCAACCATCTCTGTAGAATAATATCTAAACGTAAAGCCCAAGGCATTTTTATAATTTCGATATTGCGACACTTCCCGAATGATTCCGCCCATCCCTGATGCAACATCTTCAGTGGGTGCCTCCATGATTGGCGTATTGCCCATCAGCTTTTCTAGTGTCGTTTTGCTTCCACTATCTGCTGGGCGTTGAAAAGCACGAATGGCCTCATCCTCCCCACCCACTTCACGCCAATTAGTTATTTCTCCAGCATATATTTTTTTGACCTGCTCAAGTGTTAAATTATCGATTTTATTTTTACGGTGCACAAAAAAGACAAATGCCTCTCGACCAATTGGCGTCATATCAAATGTAAGTCCTTCCTTTTCTGCCTGCCATTCTTGTGAGGTGGACGGGGCTGCCACAAAAATTAAATCAACATCTCCAGCTATTAAATTTTGATAGGCCTCTGGTGTACGGCTTACTTGAACTCTACTATTATATGGAGGATATTCCCCTTTGGGATACGTAGCCTCCACAAAAGCCGCATATAAAGGGTACATGGCTGTTGCTCCATCTAATCGCGGTAATGACTCTGTCAATTGTAAGGAAGCTTTATTTTTCACTACTTCATTGTCAGGGACAAATGGCTGATAGACTGTTACATCAATTTCCGCATCAACAGTGGGAATACTCATTTTATAATAATGTTGAATCGGTTTAATGGCTGCAATCAACAGGGCGATTCCCATGACACCAAATAGCAAGCCCCTTCGTTTTTTTGTGTTGGTCCATTTAAACATGCTACAAACAATCCAGATAAATAAACAAACGGGTATAGTAAAGACCAAATTAATTAAATGCAGCCCACCACTTAATGTGATAATGAATGCAACCATTAATGTCACAACGGACAAACCAATTAGTATCGATACTATTTGTATAAACTTAAGCATACAAAGACCTCCCTAGTGTAATTTTACACTCCTTACACCAATGGTACCCGAAAGTTAAAGCATTCACAACTATATATTCTGAAAATTATGGTAAAATTAATTTTGTCTTGATTTTAATGAATGCTTTTTGTATGAAGGTGGTATATCAACTATAGAAAAGGAATCTTTACGAAAATCTCAAAATACAAGTAGGAGGATGTACATATGGCAATTGAAAAAGTACGTCGCCATTTAGCACAATGGCACGTAGAACACAAAATACAAGAATTAGAAGAAAGCTCCGCAACAGTTGAATTAGCAGCACAGGCGCTTGGCTGTGAGCCAGAGCGCATAGCAAAATCTTTATCTTTTCTTATAAATGATGGAGCGATCTTAATTGTGGCTGCTGGTGATGCAAAAATCGATAATGCAAAATATAAAGCCGTATTTGGTACGAAGGCAAAGATGTTATCCAAAGATGATGTGGAGACGATGATCGGCCATGATGTCGGGGGTGTATGTCCTTTTGGTGTGAACGAGGGCGTAGCCATTTATTTAGATGAATCTTTAAAACGTTTTACTACAGTATTTCCAGCGTGCGGTAGTAGTAATTCAGCCATTGAGGTAACCATTTCAGAACTTGAAACATATGCTCCCTATAAAGAATGGATTGATGTCTGTAAAGGCTGGAATGAATAAGGACCAAACGATTGGCGAGACTTTTAAAAGTCTCGCCAATTCATGTTGTTGAAAAAAGATAATATCGCTAGGAGAAATAATACCTTTTGGCAAGGTAAGGGTTGATTTCCGTTCCGTCAGCGTCCTTTCCAGGGGGCGTCCAATGAGCCGCTCCTCTCCAATCAACCATTCTGCAAAGTGTCTTTACTTTTTTAATAGTAGCATAGTAATAAAATCGCCCATTATCTGTATTCATAGAGGGGATAAGCTCTTATTTTCAATGTGGAGAAGTGATGAGTGACAAGAAGTGAACACCTTCACTTTATTTGAAAACCTTTGCTAAAAAGATAACACTTTTGTAGGTTGGAGTGGAAGGCTAATTGACTCCCGTGGATAGCGAGTCAGGCGAAACCCTGCACGGAGCGGAGCGAAGGAAGCGGTTCGGCGCTCGCCCACAGGAAAGCAAGTAGCCTGCAACGGCAATCCATTTTCACCTTCTAAAAAAATTTTGTGGGTGGTTTTGTTTTTCAGCACTATAGATTTGCTATTCCTTGTAACCAACGGCTAACCAATGTGAATCCCATTCTGTAATTTGATTGCCTACCCGACAGCTTAAACCACATGCACAATTATCAGCAACAAATGAGCCAATTAGCCACTTCTTAGCGTGATATCCTTCTTTTAACTGCACTGTTCTGCTAGGCATCTCCACATACTGTTGGTAAATAAACAAATTATCATCATAGTGTTTGGATGTGGAAGCATTTACTCTCCGCCCACTTCCTGCATAAATTTCTACTGTATTTCCCTCACGAGAATAAACAGGCTTCTTGACATAGGGTACATCATCTCGAATAAATGGTTCTGCTGTAAGGTATGTAGGAAGCATATATTGCAAAATAGCTGCTCGTTCCTCGGAAGTAAAGAGCAATGGATCATTTCTCCGCTCCCATATTAACCATAATAAGATTTTCGATTGTAATACATAGGCAGCAGGTGGATTAATAATTGCTAGCTTTCGTTTTTTGACAAGCTCTAAAAGATGCAAGCCAATGCGATCACCATCTGCTGCCACATCATCTATTAAAAACTCTACAGGATGTGCAGGTCTAAATAAAATATCAATTTTCTCCATTGTAGGTGTATATAGACCTTGTGCTACCTCAGACGTGTCCTTAGAAAAGATGATAAGTTCTTGAATAGGTACATACTCAATGGTAAAAGGAATACAGGACTTGATAAACTGTACCTGGCAATACTCTTCGTAGTCCTCTTTTGCTGTTTTTCCTGTGATGACAATCTTTGGCTTTTTGACATGATGTAAATATTGAATGGCATCAAAAAGAGCGCCCGACAATGCTTTTTGTAAGGCTGTTACATCATTGGGATTTTTAAAGCTAAAATGCTGACATAGTGCTTCATTCATCTTGAAGGTTTCTTGTACAAGAAAAGGGGTTTCTCCATTTAACTCTAAACATTTAATGTAGCCCTCCTCTGTACAAATAAAATCAAATCGTGCCAGAATTGATTGCTGCTGTAAATAATCTAATTGAATATATGGGATCATTTCCGGTCGAATACCTAAGGCTAAGAGCTGATCGACCGATAAATGTTTAAATTGTTTCCCGACTTTTAAAAAGATGCGCCAAAGCATTTGTGTTGCATAATGAAGTTGATCAATTTGTTGCTTTGGCAATTCTAAAACATCATATAATGCGTACTCTAAATCCTCAAAGTCAGGAAAGAAGTCAGGGAATTTTGAGTAAAATGCTTGTCGTTGCTGTGTGTGATTCATCATGTTCTTCACTCCCTATCCTAACCTTACGAGGAGGACGAGCCGCCACGAGATGCCCCACCAGAACCAAAGCCCGATTTTCCTGTGCTTGAGGAAGAGCTATTGGAGTAGGAATTGGAACTCTTAGATGAACTATCCGTCGAATAGGTGCGTTGTCCACTCGAATAAGAATTTGATCCACTTGAAGTTGAGCTACCTGAAGTTGAACTAGCCTTATTTTGCGTACTGTTTGTTATACCATTTGTATGTTTACTTTCATCCTTAGCGCTTGATGACGATCGTGGCACTGCTGAGCCGCCACCATTGCTTTGCTCATCTCGATCTGTACCATTTTTTAAATTGCGACTTTTATATATCGCACTTCCTATCATGGCTCCAGCCGTTGCATACATCAAACCATTAAAGAAATGCTGGGCATAGTAAGGTGAATTTTCATCGATACATTCAAAGGAACCATCATCACCTTCTTGCCATTCATCACAGGCATCAGCCATTTCACTATTGTAAACACTTTCTATTTCATCACTTGTATTTGCTTGATTTTGATCTTCAGTTATCTGATTAGAAGTAGTTAAAGGGTATTCTTCTGCTGTTTGAGTTTCACTATTTCCACATGCTGCAAGCTGTACAGCCATCAAAGATGCCGTTGTCACAGCCATATATTTTTTTATTTGCTTAGCCATATTATAAACGCTCCTTTATTTCTGGTACCTAGTTTACGATTATCTCCTATTTTAGGTTTCATTTTTTACAAAAACATACAATTTATTTTAGCAGAAAAAATCCCAAACAGTAGGATTGTTTGGGATTTACAGTATTTTATGATTGTTTGGACACGACTTTTTTTCCATAAGTCATATATCGCCATAATTTTTCAAATGGTCCTATTGTAAAGAACTTAAACCAAATCACGCTAAAAATTATTTGAATGATAAACGTAATACTCGCTATCACTACAATATCTGATGGTGAAACTACTTCTAGCCCCATTAATAAAATAATGGCTGTTCCAATAAAGCTTTGCGCTAAATAGTTTGTAAAGGCCATTTGCCCCACACGTCCAATTGGCTGTAGTAGCTTCGCTATTGTTTTATGTTCTAATAGAATAAACAAACAACTTAGATAAAAATAGGTTGTTGGAACAACCCCTAAGCCAATGATAGATTGAAGCTGTTGGTCATCTGCTTGTGAGCCAAACCAAATCCATAATGAGAATCCAATAAAGAATGGGAAAGTACTATAAAGCAACCGTTTTATTTTTTGACTATGCGCTCCAATATGCCCAATCCAATCAGCTTTTGCTACTAAAAATCCACTTAAAAACATAATAAAGATGGCTACGGCATCATTGCCTAAAAAGCCAAATATAGCTGACGAAAGCGCATTAGACGGCATATACATTTGTCCTAATAGTGCCAGAATATGCAGTGCGATAATCGTAAACAACCATTTAGAAATCGTTGAAACCTTCGCAGAGTAAAATGGTAGCAATAAAAAACCAATCACTGCGTAAATGGCTAGGATAGAGCCCCAAAATATAAAAATATGAATAATACCTATAACCAATAAAGCAAATAAGCGTCTTGCAAAGCGCATTCTCGGTCTATCCCCCCGCGCTTCTGCACGTGTAGCAAAAATATAAAAGCCAACCCCAAATAGGAATGAAAAGATAGAGAAAAATTTCTTTTCTATAAAAATATTAATAAGTGAATCAATAACCCCATTCATTCCACTCATATCAGGCATTGGTGCACCTTCTATTATGAGCTGATAAGCACCTACATTAATAAATAAAATACCAAATAATGCTAATCCCCGTATAATATCTAAGGAAATGATTCGTTCTTTTTGTGTAACGGATGGATTCATGTTGAAAAAGCTCCTTATCTTTTATGCTATAGCTAGCATAACTCCCTATCCTTACAACTAATTATTTTTAAGCTTACAGGAACCTTACAAATCAAAAAGAATAGTCTTATAGTTTTTTATCCTCTTCTACGATGAAATATTACATATTTTATAGTAAAAACATCGAAAAGAGAGGTTTAGGAGATGAATAGAAATCGCAAGCTCGGTTTTTGTTATCCTGGCTACCGATACTGTGGTCCCGGCTGCTCAGGACCAGGTACACCTACAAATGCAGTGGATGCTTGCTGTAAACTGCATGATGAATGCTATGAACGCCACGGTAGCACAAAATACTGTGATGAATTGTTTCAACAATGCCTCCGCCCCCATATGAATGCACCAAATAAAATGGCTAGAGACGCTAGACTGTTCTATCGAGTTTTTGAGTTACGCAATCGTTTCTTTTAAAAGCAGATAAAGCTCACGATGTTTTTAATAACCACGTGGGCTAGCTTTTTGTATAGATAGCATATTTTTGTGGTGTCGTAAAACCAAGCTTTGTGCCTAGGTGAATGGATCCTGTATTCGAAATATCACAATCCCAACAAGGCTTTAGCTGGTTGACAAGACAATGATCTATAAATGTTTCAGCAATGCTACTTGCTAATCCTTGTCCTCTGAAATTTGAATCTGTCATAATATCAATTTCTGCATACTCATTTGATTTAAAAATAGAGACGGCTTCACTAATGATTTGTTCTTTGTGTACGAAACAAAAGCCAAAACCATTCTTGAGATAATTAGAGATAGAATCCCAATATTCCTCATAATATGTCTGATCAAATTCCAGTGAATTTTTAATCAGGGGTTCAGTAATAGATCTGACTTCGTAGTCACCTTCCCCACGCTTCTCTCGATGATTATAAATATTTTCATCAAATGTAAATGTATAGCGTTCTAGCTTTCTCAGCTGTTTATTTAACAATTGTTCGATTTTAGTATTCCACTGTTCTGAATAAGAAAATAAGGTAAACCGTTTCTGTTGTTCTACAGCCTGTTGCAAACAATAGGCTAGCTGATGATCAATCGAAGTCTTACTTTCATCGCCATATACATAGTATATCCCTGATTTCGTGTGGAATAATAATGTTCGAAAAGCAACTGTATCGGAATAGACAGCTCCTTCTATCATTCGATCTAGTATACTATAAACAAATGTCGGGGCTCTTGAAATAAATTGTTTAATGATAGGATATTGCTCTTCCGAGACTTTTATCATGCTATTTCCTCCAGTATTTTGCAGTATATATCATTTCTATTATAATAAACTTAAATCCATATGAAGGGACTGACTTATGCGCAGATAGCAATATTTTTCATCCAACATCATTATAATTTTGGAGGTAAAAGTATTGATTGACCATATCGACACGGAAAGATTACGGTTACGAAAAATGAGGAAAGCTGATGCTAAAAGTTTATTAGCTATTTGGTCTGATCCTGATGTAACCAAGTATATGAATATTACCCAGTTTACACAAGAAGAGCAGGCCTTGGAAATGATTGAACTTCTAGAACAATTAACTAAGCAACATAAGGCAATCCGCTTCTCTATTTTTGAAAAGGCATCCAAACATATCATTGGCTCATGTGGCTTTAATATGATTGATTATGACAATGCTCTAACCGAGATTGGCTATGATTTGAGCAAGGAATATTGGGGAAAAGGCTATGCAACAGAAGCTATAACTGCTTTAATTGATTATGCCTTTAAGCACTTACAAATGGAAACAATTGTGGCAGAAGTTGACGCTGCCAATATCAATTCAATCAAGGTTTTAAAAAAATTGAACTTCATTTACCAAGAGAAGCATAATACTGAAGATACTCTACAACTTTACACTTTAACAAAATCTTAATGAGAAAAGGCTAAGCATGGCAGAATTCAACCAATACTTAGCCTTTTTAATTAGTGATACATGCCGTGATTAATTTTCCCTGTCAGCTTTTCTATTTTTACTTCAAATAGTTCAATTTTGGGCATAATTGGATAGCCTTCTCTTTCAAATGTCCATTCGGGATTGCCATACTTCTCCAGTAACGCATCAAAGAACCACTCTTTTTTCGTTTCCTCTTCAATTCTTGCGATATGTCCAAACAAAACAACACTTTGATAAACTAGTGCGGATTGACACGCGTATTTTTTGCCTGGATGTAAATCACCCATATCGCAAACTTCTATACAAATTTTAGGATTATGTTTGATATTTGACCAAAAGTGACTTTCTCGAAGATTACCAATATGCAAGTATAGTTTGTCCTCCCCTTCATATACATAGACAAACGGAATAACATAAGGAAAACCTTCCTCATCAACTGTTGCAACATGCGCAACTTTTCCCAACTTTAAGTATTGCTGTGCGTCCTCTTGTGAAATTTCCACACGTTTGTTTTGAATCGTACCTCTCATCATTTCTTAACCCCCTCATGAAATTATGTAACGATTAATAAACGTCGTTAAACCGTTTATTCCAAACATATATATATTTTACATCTTTAACAAAATTAAAAAAAGGGTAAATTTTTTCAGTAGAATAATAAAAGCCAAGGATGCACTAGTATAGCATCCTCGGCTTTCTTGTTATTTAATTGGAATCCAAATTTCTGAATACGAATCAGGGCGATAAGCATCCTCTTCAGGATAAACCTCCAATTCCGCTGTTCCTGCTGGTTCATATGGGTTGGATGGGAACCACTCTGAATAAATTTGTTTCCACGTATTTTGCATTGCATCAGGCATAGGTCCATGTACTTCAAAGACAACCCATTTGGATGCAGGTACTTCCATTGTTAAGAGATCTTCTCCTACCTCTCCTACATGATCAGTAGCAATCCAATAATCAATGAAGCCCTTTTGTCCCTGTTCAGTATTAGGTACACAAACACCTAATACACCATTGACAGTGCCATTATTTAATTGGTATAGCTGGTGATCAAAGCCACTTTGGTTTACCTCTTGCCAAAATAGAGGTATTTCCGTAGTATTCTCTCCATTTTGACAGTTGTATGTTCTTTTTACACCCACAATTTGAAACTTGTCTTTTTCAATAATTTTATATTTCATTGGTTCTGCTCCCTTCAAGCTTACCTGTATGACCAGGCGATTATATGATTGTAATGGTCCTTGCTTCTTTCTTGCTTCACTAGGCGTTACATGGTGCTGTTTTCGAAACGCTTTAGTAAAGGCTTCAGGAGTTTCATAGCCGTATTTGTAGGCGAGATCGATTATTTTTTGTTCAGTACCCAGCAATTCTTGTGCAGCTAACGTTAATCTTCTTCGCCGTAGATAATCTGCAATAGACATATCTGTCAAAATGGCAAAGGTTCGCTGAAAATGAAAGACAGATGAATTAACCTCCTGTGCAATCTGTTCAATCGTAATATCCTCTAATAAATGTTCTTCCATATAATTAATGGCCTTTTGTATCGACTCAATCCAACTCATTGCTCTCACTCCTTGATTCCATCTTAAAATAGATATTGCTGCATAACCTGTCTTTTTATGCTAACTTCGGACAGGTTAAATGGAAAGCATTTTTTGACTAGCTCCCCACTTTTAATTTCTTATCCCACTCACTATTTTTCCCTAAAATTCCATTGTAGTAGAAATCAAAAAACATCCAAAATATTTCTAAAATATATTTACAAGAGTTTCTATTAAATGGTAAAACGGTATAAGAGAAGATATAGGGGGACTTTGCGATGAAATGGTTAGGTGCTGCTGCTATTTGTTTGAATGAAAGTAATCAGTTATTAATGGTTTTACAAGGAACTGTTGATGAAGAGAAAACTTGGACTGTGCCATCAGGTGGAAAAGAGGCCACGGAAGATTTTAAGACTTGCTGTATACGAGAAGTTTATGAAGAAACAGGCTATACAGTAGATATTATTAAGGAAATTTATTATAAGTACAATGAAGTAGTGGAAGTTCGCTATTTTCAAACCATCTTAACAGGTGGACAAATGATGATACATGATCCCGATGAATTAATATATGACATAGCATGGAAATCTAAAGAGGAAGTAGCACTTTTACCCCTAACATTTCCAGAAGATCGGGTATTTCTCTTATCGTTATTTAAATAAAAAAAGTCACGTCTCATCGACATGACCCCTCTTGTTAAATAGTGTAATTGTTTTGCTGATAAATAATTAAAGCAGAATGGATGACCGTCTGCTCTCCAATAAAGAGCGTATTGTATTTGATATCAAGTATGAAAAAGCCTTTTAAATCTACTAAAGCACGGTTAATATCAAGTTCAAATTGCACAATATCATTGTTTTGAATTGTCACAACTTGAGTTATCTGTGTCATTGTCCACACTCCTTTAATCTTATGATAGAGCAAAAAGAAGTTCATGTCACACAAAAAAGTTGGAGCTAAAAAAGCCCCAACACCTTTAGTACATCGTTAAATATTCCTCACGCTCCCAGTTATGGACACGTGTGCGATATTTATTCCATTCAATTTCTTTGGCAGCTGTAAATTTATCATAAATATGGTCTCCCAATGCATCACGAACAATGGCATCCATCTCTAATTCAATCAGCGCAAATTCTAATGAGGATGGTAAACTATCAATCCCGTTCAACTCCCGATCTGCTGCTGTCATTTTATAAATATTACGGTCTACCGCGGCTGGTGGTGTTAAATCTTTTCGTATGCCATCCAGCCCTGATGCTAGAATTACAGCCATTGCTAAATAAGGGTTTGCTGCTGGATCAACTGAGCGCAATTCAATTCGTGTAGATAGCCCACGTGCTGCTGGAATGCGAATTAATGGTGAACGGTTTTGAGCAGACCATGCTACATAGCAAGGGGCTTCATAGCCAGGTACTAATCGTTTATAGGAATTGACAAGTGGATTCGTGATAGCCGTAAAGCCATGCACATGCTTCATAATTCCTGCCATAAAGCTACGTGCGGTTGCGCTTAATTGCAAGTCTGCATGTTCATCATAGAAGGCATTTTTGTCACCTTCAAATAAGGAGAGATTAAAATGCATTCCTGAGCCATTGACCCCAAATAGTGGCTTTGGCATAAATGTTGCGTGGAGACCATGCTGTGCAGCAATGGTTTTTACCACCAGTTTAAATGTTTGGATATTGTCACATGCCTCAATAGCACTCGCATACTTAAAGTCGATTTCATGCTGGCCTGGTGCTACTTCATGATGAGATGCTTCAATTTCAAAGCCCATTCCCTCTAGCTCTAAAACAATATCACGACGACAGTTCTCTCCCAAATCAGTTGGCGCTAAATCAAAATAGCCTCCACTATCATTTAATTCCAGTGTCGGATGCCCCTTTTCATCCAACTTGAATAGGAAAAATTCAGGCTCTGGCCCTAAATTAAACGACGTAAAGCCCAGCTCCTCCATTTCCTTCAATACGCGCTTTAAATTGGCGCGTGGATCTCCTTCAAACGGTGTACCATCTGGTCTTGCAATATCACATATAAAGCGAGCTACTTTCCCCTTTTCAGCAGTCCAAGGAAAAATCACGAAGGTATTGATATCAGGCTTTAAATACATATCTGATTCTTCAATACGCACAAAACCCTCGATTGAAGAGCCGTCAAACATCACTTTATTATCAAGCGCTTTTCCTAATTGACTGACAGGAACTTCCACATTTTTGATTGTCCCTAAAATATCTGTAAATTGTAGGCGAATAAATTTCACATTTTCTTCCTTCACTCGGCGTATAATATCTTCTTTGGTATAATGTTTCATTCTTCACCACTCCAATGTAATTTTTATTAACACGTTTTTTATAACTGTTCTAAAAATACATTATTTTTGAAGAATAAGCAATGTGTATGTAAGGTTTTATGACATGCCTTTTATCGAATATATTAATCCTTATTTTAGATTAATTTTTCTTACCCTATTTCCATCTCAAATAGCGAGATCTTTCATCTTTAAAAAAGGGCAAAACTACCACTTTCTACAAAAGGCCTTTAGTCTTATAAAAATTCTTCGTCATTCTAAAAATAAACAGCCTATATCATGACGAGACGAAGCATTCACTACTTCTACATGCATCAAATGGAGATATATCAAGAACATCGTTAAAAAGATAACCCGTGAACCCTATCCAAGAACCAAGATGTCAAAAATCCTATTGATTAAGTTTTACTTTATATCACAAAAGCCTTGTATAATGCGATATTTATTGGTAAATTTATAGCAAATTAGAATTTTAATTTATTCATATTATAAGTAAATACGGAGTATATAATTATGGTTAGAAATCATTATGTTGGCTTCCAGGAAATATTTAGTTATAGATACATAAGGCGGTGAATTAAGTAGGCATGTCAGTATTAATTATTGGCAGCGTAAGTAATGATGTGCTACGTCTGCAAAAGTATTTTCATCGTATCAGCATCCCCAATATTCATTGCTTTTCAACAACGGAAGCAGCAATGAACTATTTAGTAGATTCAGCTTTGAAAGATGAGCTGGAATTAATCGTACTTGACACGAAAATGACACTCAGCAATTGCGAGGAAATTTGTCAGCACATTCATGCACTTAAAAATTGGATAGATGTCCCTATCCTACTATCTACTACCTACGAAAAAAACATAACAATCGATAGGGTTTTTGAAGCAGGCATTTTCGACTTTATTTTAAAGCCGTTTGATTTTACTCATTTTAAGACTCGAATTCAAGTAGCCTTAAAATATCAGAGGGAAGCCAAACTTCGAAAGCAGCAAGAAAGTATGATTCAAAAAGATTTGTTTATTGCAAAAAAATTCCAAAAGAATGCACTATCTTCTCCATTAAATCTTGAGCAAATACAGGTTGATGGTCTTTATGTAACATCCAATACACTAGGAGGTGACATGTACTGCTGGTTTAAGATTAATGACCATTTAACCGCCATTCTTCTGTACGATGCAATGGGGCATGGCATAGCTGCATCACTCGTTACTATGTCCATCAGATCATTATTAAAAGGAATAATTACTAAGTTAATTGATCCAGTAGCCGTAATCCAAGAACTTAACCGCCAAATTTACGAGCTATTTTCTGATGAAGATATGGACCGTTTTTTAATGACAGCAATCTACATACTTCTCGATACAAAAAACGGCACTTTGCACTATGTGAATGCGGCTCACCCTTCTGGCTTTTTATTTGGAAAATATGGAGAAACAGTCTTCCTCCCAGCGAATACGCCTATCCTCGGACTATTCCCTACTATTCAAATAAATAAAAAAACAATACCTTTATCAGGCTGGCATCGTATTATTCTTTATACGGATGGATTATTAACATTGAACGAGCAAAACTCAATTGATATGGACTTTTTCTACACTTATGCTTCACAGGATAACAGCTATGCACTACAAAAATTTTCTCAAAAGTACAATTTATTTGATAATGATTACAGCGATGACATCACAGTCGTTTCAATAACAATTACATTAAAGGGTAGGTGATTGAAGATGGAATTCACACTCAATGTAAATCCTGATACACAAGCTATAGCCTTTATTGATCAAGTTATGGAGAATTATACAGATTTATATAATCTACCTTATAAACGAGAGTTAAGATTTGTTGTTCATGAACTAGTCATCAATGCCGTAGAGGCTATGGGAAAAATTGATATACCCGCTCAAAAGGAGATTCAAATACATGTAACTCCATCAAACGAAGAAATAAAAATAACAGTCACTGACGAAGCAAAAGGCATTGACGAAAAGGACTGGGACAAAGTTCTTCAATTCGATTTAGACAAACTTGATTATGCTGATCGTGGACGCGGGTTATTTTTTGTCAAAAATATGGTCGACCATATTTGGTTCGAAAATATTTCTGAAACAAAATTTTTAGTTGGTATTTCCAAAAAGATTCATCTATAAAAGTAAACGTAAAATTGGGGGCGTTTTAATGAAGTTATCTATACGAAAGAAAATGAATCTGCTTATATTTGGTTGTATTATTTTACTTACTTCCCTTTTAGCAGGAGTCAATTTTTTTGTTGCCAAGAACAATCTATTAGAAAGTGCTGATACAAAGCTTTTATCAGATATACAGTTGAGCTATGAATATTTAGACGCTAAATATCCTGGAGAATGGTCCATTAAAAACAACCAACTCTATAAGGGCGATATCAATATGGTAGAAAACTTTGAGGTAGCTGATAAAGTTGGAGAACTCACAAATGGAAATGCTGTATCCATCTTTCAAAACGATACGCGTATAAGTACCAATATAGTGGATAATGGTCAACGCGCTTTAAATACAAAGGTTTCTGACGAGGTTGCTACTGTTGTACTGGGAGAAAAAAAACGCTTTATCGGTTCTGCCAATGTCTTAGGAAGTTTGCATCAAGCAGCCTATGATCCGATTGTAAATAGTCAAGGCGAGGTTATCGGTGTATGGGCAACCGCTGTCCCTACCGCTCCTTATATAGGCATTGCCACAAAATCTGCACTGGAGAATGTAGCGATTTCCTTAGTGATCGCCATTGTAATGATCGGAGGAATTAGTTGGTTCTTACAAAAGCAAATTGTTAATCCTATTAACATTCTAAGTACCAATGCCAAGGAACTAGCAGACCTAAATTTAAATGTTAAACTGTTAAACCCTAAAGGCAAAGACGAAATCGCTGAATTAGCACGTGCATTTAGTAGTATGAAAAATCATTTAACAGAGACGATAAAGATTGTGGCTGGTAGTGCACATCAAATTGCAAAGTCGTCACACACTTTGGCAGAATCATCTCATCAAACAAGCGAAGCATCTAATCAGATTGCACTAACAATGAATGAAATCGCCGTTGGTACTACCACTCAATCTGATCAGGCTGAACGAATAGTTTCAATGATGCAAAAAACGATTGAGGAAGTATCAAAGAGCTTACAAAAAGCCGAAATCACTTTAAACAGTGCTATCGAGTCCACTCATATCGCACGTAAAGGAGAAGAAGCCATCACCGAAGCGATTATGCATCTAAGTGATGTTACGAAAACAGTGTCTTATGCAACTGATTCTATCCAAAAATTAGGAAAGCGCTCAGAAGAAATTGGTGGTATTATTACCGTTATTACTGGCATCGCAGAACAAACAAATCTGTTAGCACTCAATGCGGCCATCGAGGCGGCACGAGCAGGTGATCAAGGAAAAGGTTTTGCTGTCGTTGCATCAGAGGTTCGTCAGTTAGCTGAACAGTCAAGTTTAGCAGCTGGACAAATTACTAATCTTATTAATGATATCCAAGCGGAAACTTCTGTGACTGTACGGACAATGGAAAGTAATTTACTAGCTGTTGAGGAGCAAGTAACGATCATTAATAAAGGTGGAAGTGCCTTAAAAGAAATCGTGGAGAAAGTGGTCGAAACTGAAGAAGGTGTCGAACAAATGAAAGTGGCATTTACACATGTTAACGACAACTCCCTAGATGTGCAACAAGCCATTCAAGATATTTCTCGCATCATCGAGGACGCTGCAGCAGCTACAGAAGAGATTGCCGCAACCTCAGAAGAGCAATATGCGACTGTTGCCGAAATTACACAAAGCTCAGATGAGTTATCATCAATTGCTGATAAATTACAAAATGAAGTGAATAAATTTAAGTTTGAATAAATCCCCAAACAAGAAAAGAAAAATGGAGGCGCTATAGGATGAATCAGAAGAAAATTGCAATGAATATTGACACAAAGGCTGATTATATTGTGATTGCGTTTACAGGCGATTTAGAATACGGGATGATTGAAGAAATAAAGTCAGAGCTGCAAACACTTAGCTTAGACACAAAACACGGATACATTATCGATATGCAAAGGGTAACAAATATTGATAGTACTGGATTCGGGATGATCGTTAATTTTGCTAAGAAGGTGTCTGTAAAAGATAAGAAAATCGCCATTATTGTCGTCGATGATTTCATTCGCAACTTATTCGCTATTTCACAGGTTGATAAAGTATTCCCTATTGCCGAAAGTGAAGAACAAGCAAGGAAGATTATTAAAGAAGATTGGCTAGGTGAACTATCACTTAACGATTATTAATCTCTATAAGCATAATAAAAGGTGTATTCCTATTAACGGAATACACCTTTTTATGTTGTTAAAAAAGAAGATGTCAACGGTAGAAATAGTAACTTTACAAGGCGAGAGGTTGATTTCCGTTCTGCCAGCGTCCTTTCCAGGAGGGCGTCCGATGAGCCGCTAAATCCCATAGGAGTGACGCTATCAACCATTCTACAAAGCAGGCTTTACCTCATAGTAGCATAGCGATCAAATCTACCCATTATCTGTATTCTTAGAGGAGATAGGCTCTTATTTTCAATGTGGTGAAGTGAAGTGAAGTGCTGAGTGACAACACCTCTTCATAAAGAGTAATGAACTCTTATACTTTATAAAACCTTCGCTAAAAAGATTAGTTTTTTGGATTGAAGTGGAAGGTATTTGACTTCCATGGGATAACTAGACAGGCGAGCCCCTACATGGAGCGGAAGCAGTTCGGCGCTCGTCCATAGAAAAGCATGCAGCCAGCAACAGAAATCCATTTCTACCTTTCAATTGACTGTTTTGTTTTGTTTTGTAACACTAAGAAAAGGTGTATTTCCTATTATGGAATACACCCTTTTCTTTTTCTTTAATACTGCAGTAGCATATTAACAAACACAACTAGAATGATAAACGGTACAACAACTAGCATTAACATACGATATGTCGAATAATACCCTTGTCCCATTTGACTACCCGTTAGCAATTCTCTCTTCACAAATTCTTTATCTACTACATAGGCAATAAAAATAGCAATGAATAAATTCCCTAGCGGAAGCATGATATTCGACACTAAAAAATCGGTTGCATCAAAGATACTTTTCTCGAAAATCATTATATCCGATAAAACACTCGAAGAAAGCGCTGCTGGAATAGCTGCAATAAATACGACTATACCAAGTATAAGTGTCCACATGGGACGGGATTTCTGACTATGCTCCATAAATGCTGCGACGATAATCTCATATAAACTAAATGATGACGTTAATGTAGCAAATAAAAATAGCAATAAAAACATGGCTAAAAACACTTCACCGAATGGCATTTGACTAAATGCTGTTGGTAGTACCATAAATAGCAAACCTGGACCCGCTGCTGGCTCTAAATCAAAGGCGAACACAACAGGGAAAATCGCTAAACCTGCTAAAAATGAAACGAGCACGGTTAACAACACTACAGAACCTGCTGAATTCGGAAGACTGACATCTTTTTTTAGATAAGAGCTATATGTAACTAGACAAGAAAAGCCAACTGCTAACCCAAAGAACGATTGCCCGAGGGCTTCTAATAATGCCTTACCCGTAATATTCGAGAAATCAGGCCATAAGAAGAATTTTACCCCTTCCATTGCCCCATCTAATGTAACAGCACGCACAACAAGGACAATGAACATTATGAAAAGTAACGGCATCATCCATTTATTGGCTTTTTCAATCCCATTTTGTACACCTAATGAAATCACAAGTACGTTGGCTAATGTAAACAACACTAGACCAACTAGTGTAATCCATGGCGTGCCTATAATTTTTCCAAATAATTCAGCTGGATCTACTGCTGGATCAATTACCGCGCCAGCTACACCTAGCCCGCTATAAATAAAGATCCAACCTCCGACTACGCTATAAAAAGTTAATAATAAAAAACAGCCTAGCACGCCCATTCGACCAATCCAAGCCCAGCCTGGCTTAGTTGGGGCAATTTTTTTATACGCTGTTACAGCCTCGGATTGTGTACCACGTCCTAACACATACTCGGACAATAACATTGGTAGTCCTATTAACAAGGTAAATAACACAAAGATAAGGAAAAATGCTCCTCCACCACTTTGTCCCGTTACATAGGGAAGTTTCCAAATTGCTCCTAGTCCGATCGCCGCACCAGCTGATGCTAAAATAAAACCTAATTTACTAGACCACTGTCCTTTTTTTCCACTCATCTCTTCAAACTCCTCAAACATTCTAAACTCTTCTCTATTTTACATGAAAATATAGCTTTCGACTAGATTATACTTATAAAGTACTAGTTAGCTGTTTTACCCTATTACTTTTTTCTATATTTATTATTCTTCACACCTTTCTCTATCCATCATTCCTTCCACCAAAAAAACCTCAGGTATGTTCACCCGAGGTTAGTAAAAATTATTTTGTTATATAGATAGAACGCTGGCGGTCGATCCACTTGCGCATAGTAGTAAATAAAAACGCCATAATAGCCGTTAATAAAATACCTTTTACAATGTTAAATGGTAAAATCCCAGCGATAATCATTTTATAAAGTGAGTCACCTACAACAGGTTCCATTCCTAAGAAGTATGTGTACATCGGTAAAAATACAGCGTAGTTTAAAATACTCATGCCTACTGCCATTACGACTGTTCCTGTCGCTAAACCTCCAACAAGACCAGCAATTGTTTTAAAGCGATTAAAAATAAGGCTTACTGGCAAAATAAATAAAATACCTGTTGCAAAGTTGGCAATATGACCTACTGGCACACCTGTTGGCGTTCCAGAGAAAATCCAATCCAATACATTTTTAAATAATTCTACTAAAATACCAGCTACAGGCCCCATTGTGATGGCTGCTATTAATGCAGGCATATCACTAAAGTCGACTTCCAAGAATGCTGGAAATGGTGGAATTGGAAAATTAAAAAGCATTAATAAAAACGAAATACTGCTCAGCATGCCAATCGTAATAAACGATTGAAGTTTAACATTTTTCTTCATAGAAAACTCTCTCCTCTTTGCTGATTCAATCTCGCAAGAAGAAAGGTGACGATCTTTCAATGTTAGCACAAAAAACCCTTATGCATGAAGAGCACAAGGGAGAAAGGCATGACGAATAAGCGTCAATTTAAACTATTTTTGAGCACCGTTTAAAAAGCCATACAAAAAAGCGCTCGTTTATAGTTTATTTCATAACAATGAATGACGATCGTACCTCCATCTTCTCCCATCCAGACTTTAACTGTCGGCCTCGGAATCACACCAAGTCAGCCATGCAAATAAATTTGCACAGGTCGCGGGCTGAAGAGCGAAGCATAAACCATTCGAGTTAATGGAAACATTAACGGTTCACCACTCTATTACCGCCGGTCGGGATTTTCACCCTGCCCCGAAGATGAATCATATTATTTTATACTACAACCTTACTATAATTAATTATCAAGAAAAAGTAAACAGTTCTGCTTAAAAAAATCCGATTAGATTTGTATGTATTGTAAAAATGGAGCATTCCATGTTACAGGAATGCTCCATTTTTGATTCTGCCTAAGGCATATATTGTTTATTTGGCCCCACAGGCTTTGGCAAATAATTTTTTAAATCGAATCCTTCCCAACTTTCTTGGACCACATTATCTAAGCGTAATTGTTGGTCAAAGCTAGCAGCAGTTAACATCATCGCTTCAATCAATTGGGTAGCGCGAATTGGCTCCATCGATGCTAAATCTAAGGGAATGTCGAATGTTACGACTACACCTTCCGCTTCCTCTTTCACGGTATATGTTACGTTTTCAGGAACCACTGTTACATAAACATCATCATTTTTGTTTTTCATTAGTGTAAGTGCTTCTGTAACATTAGCAAATGTTTGACGGAAATCTGGTGACAGATATTCTGCCCCATTCTCATCTTGGTATAAGTAATAATTAAAATGCTTGGCGTTTGTTAATGACATGGCTTGACTTGGCTCACCCTCTTGAGAAAACTCATAAGGTGTGCCATCTTCATTTTGAATCTCAACTTCCGTATATTCAGAATCCGAGAAGGTATCCTCTAAAGTCCCTTTGTACTCATTAACGGTAGCTGATGCAATATCATAGTCATTGTCCTTTGGTAAAACGTGGACAAGCTTGTCTTCCTTCTCCTTCAGTTCACCTTTAAATGGATGATAATCCGTAAACCCTTTGGCTTCTTCATCTATTTGAGGAGCATATTTTTCATACATCTGTAAGGTAGAAGGTTTTTCTGTTCCAAAATCAGTTGCTACACGCTCATTTGGTATCACATATGTCATTGGAACACTTTCTGCATCGCGTCCTGCCAAACCAATACGAAATACGACAGCATCTTTCACATCTTCCTCATAGACAGATGACCGTAAAGATAACAGACGCTCATGCTCCGATACAATACTGGATTGAAGTGCCTCATCCTGGGTAGCTGCCTCATTGGCAGAACGATCTTCCTGTAACGTAGAGTAATTAGCCGTTTCTGGCGTACTAGCTAAATCTTTTTGGCTAGCGTCATTATTCATCAACATGAAGCCAACGAGTACCGTTATCGCGAAAACTGCTGCTACACTCGTAAAAATCGGCATTTTACGGAACTTAAATCGTGATGGTCGTTCATCTTGAATTAAAGGTTTACTTTCTTGTTGTGCTTCTTCATTCTCTATAGGTTGTTGTATCGCTTCTTGAAGGTGACTATTATCCTGCAAGCGAGCATCTGCCATTAACCGATTTAATATTTCTTCTTTTGAACGGCGGTCAGAAAGCTTAGGGGCATTGTTCAAGACATGTTCAAGCTGTTCATCATCAAATGGCTTATGCGTCATTGCCGTTTCGCCTCCTGTTCTCTAATCGGCTGTAGCTGTTGCCTTAAAAATTTAATGGCTCGATGCTGGGTCGTTTTTACCTTAGCTTCTGTCCAATCTAGTATTTGCGCTGTTTCTGCAATCGATAAATCTTGAAAATAGCGCATAATAATAACCATTTTTTGATCGCCTGTACAGTTTTCAAGTGCTGATTCTACCTGCATAAATTCATCACTGGCCTGTAGCATATCTTCCGGTGATGGTGTGGTTGAATGGAGCTGTTCCGTTTCCCAGTCAAAGAAATCATGTGAATGCTTTTGACGTACAGCTTGCTTTCTAAAATGATCAATCGCTACATTTTTAGCAATAGCAAATAGCCAAGTTTTCTCACTACTATTGCCTGCAAATTGATCGTATGAGCGCAACACTCGTACATAAACTTCATGTGCTAAATCTTCGGCAAGTGTACGGTTTTTTACTAAATATATTAAAAACTGAAACACGTCTTGGTGATATGCATCGTATAGTCGATGGAACACGGAGTCATTCAAAGCACTCCACCCCCGTTCTATAATATTTGTCGTCTTACATTCATAGAAGTTACAGCCAATTAATAGCAATACTTGTTATTAATCGAACGGTAAATAAAACGTGAAGGTCGTACCCTCTTTCAACACACTGTCTACCATTATATTACCTGAGTGAGCCTTCACAATATTTCTAGCAATGGCTAAGCCAAGACCAGTTCCACCCTTGGAACGAGTACGTGCCTTATCGGCTTTATAAAAACGTTCAAAGACATAGGGTAAGTCCTCTTGAGGAATGCCATGTCCTGTATCTTGAACAGATATTTTAGCAAATGTCGGCTCCTGCTCTATTTTCACAGTTACAGACCCTTCATCTGTATGTCTCAGGGCATTGTCGACTAAATTTGTAAGCACTTGTTCAATGCGATCCTCATCTATATTAATCATGGCCTCGTCATTAAATTCACTTTCAAACAACAGACGAACATGCTTTTCTTTTGCTACCTGTGCAAACTTTTGTGTAATACGTTCGAATGTAGAATTAATTGGTAATTCATCTTTATAAAGCGTCATATGCCCTGATTCCATGCGTGCCAAATCTAATAGATCTGTCACAAGGCGACCCATTCGCTTCGATTCATCATAAATAATTTTGGTAATCTCATTTCGCTCTTCCTGATCCTGAATAAAATCGTCATCCATTAATGCTTCTGAGTAACCTTGGAGCATGGCAATCGGTGTCCGAAGCTCATGAGAGACATTGGCAATAAAATCCGATCTTAGTTTTTCTAAGCGATGCTGTTCAGTCATATCACGAATAACAGCGACAGCACCACGTATCATTTCTCCACTATAAAGAGGACTAATGGTAAATGTATAATAGCTGCCATCCATTTCAATTTCCTCTTCTAGTTTATCCTCAAACATCAGTACATGATCAAGCATATGATACAGCTCTGGCGGAATAGGTTTTGCACTTTGTGAGCCTTTATTCACAAACCATTTTTGCATTAGACGTTCAGCTGGTGGATTACTTAATAATATTGTACGATCCCGATTAAATGTTATCACTGCATCTGTCATAGATGTCAAAATATTAGAAAGCTGTTCGTTTTCTTGATTGATAACCTCTAAATTATGCTTTAATTGACGGCCCATTTGGTTGAAGGCAACGGCAAGCTGACCAATTTCATCATTTTGAGTAGTGGGCATTTTCGCTTCAAAATTCCCTTTTGCAATTTCAAAAGCTAATTCACGCATTTTTCTTAATGGCGAAGTTATCCGTGAAGAAAGGAAGAATGCGAAGAATGTCGTCAACACAAATGCAATGAAGGCTGCTAAAAAGACAATTTTCGTTGTTTCCTTAGACGTTTTATGTAACGCATCTGGGCTTTGGTAGATGAAGACAGCTCCATGTACTGCATTTTCAACATTTAGGGGAAAACCAAGTACGACATAAGATTCCATCTTTTCTTGATCAGTTGAAGAAGGCATCATCATTTCTTTAATAATCGGTTCATCTGATTGAAACACTTCATGAAAAGATTTATTGGCTAAAATAGTATCTTGTATTTCTTTTTTGTTGACACCCTCTTGCATCGCAAAGGACACTTCAACATGACTGATAGCGATCAATGCATTGGTCCCTGTAGGTAAAATATCTTTTAATAATTCCGAGGTAGATTCGGCTGTTTCATTGTCATCTACTATACTTGCTACTGTTGCTGCTGTTTGTCGCAATGAAATTTCTGCTTGCTGCATATGGTAATTTTGAAGAAATTCCAGCATTAATACCGTGAAAACAAATAATACAAATGAAACGAGAAGCAATATGGTTACCCATAGCTTCCCGACAACACTATTCCATATTCTATTCATTGACAACCTCAAATTTGTATCCAACGCCCCAAACCGTCACAATCATTTTAGCAGCGTTTTCAGAAACTCGGTTGAGTTTTTCACGTAAACGTTTTACATGTGTATCCACTGTACGTAAATCACCAAAGAAGTCATAATGCCATACCTCTTTTAGTAGTTGTTCACGGTCAAATACTTTGTCTGGCGATTTCGCTAAAAAGTACAGCAATTCATACTCTTTCGGTGTTAAATTAACCTCAATGCCCTCTGCAGTCACACGGTGTGCATCATGATCAATCATTAAGTGTTGGAACACCACTAAATCTTTTGAAGAAGATGCATTAGTCGTTGGTGAGAAAGCCTGTGAACGACGTAGAATAGCCTTCACACGTAACACAACCTCACGAGGACTAAATGGTTTAACGATATAGTCATCTGCACCAAGCTCAAAGCCTTGTACACGGTTCGCTTCTTCGCCTTTAGCAGTTAATAAAATAATTGGTGTTGCTGCGCGCTCTCGAATTTCTGCACACACTTCTAGCCCATCTTTTTCAGGCATCATAATATCAAGTAAAATACAGTGATACTCTTTTTCTAAAGATTTCTCGATCGCTTGTTCTCCATTTTCGGCCTCGTCAACAAGGTATCCTTCTCGCTCAAGATACATTTTTAATAAGCGGCGAATACGATCCTCGTCATCTACTACTAATACTGAAATATTTTCTGACACTTTCACGATCCCTCTCTTCCATCTTTCTCTAACTTCTATTGTACATGGTGTGACACATATTGAAAAGAAAAGAAAGCCTCTTCGCTACAGCGAAAAGGCTTGTTGCTTCACAGGTTACGCGTAGGAGTGTAAACCTGCAAGAATTAAGTTAACAGCAATTAGGTTGAATAAAATAATCCCAAAACCAATTAGTGCTAACCAAGCAGATTTTCGACCTTCCCAGCCTTTTGATAGACGTAAATGCAGGAATGCTGCATAGAATAACCATGTAATAAGAGCCCATACTTCTTTTGGATCCCAACCCCAGAAACGACTCCAAGCAATTTGTGCCCAAATCATCGCAAAGATTAAAGCACCAAGAGAGAATACAGGGAAACCAATCAGCACTGAACGATAACCAATTTCATCAAGTAATTGTAAATTGACACGTTTAACAAGTGGTTGGAAAATGGCACTAATTCGACGGCGAGCAATTAAACGAATTAATAAATACAACACAGATCCTACCAGTAATGACCAAACAACGGTTGTTAATTTTTTTGCATTAATTAACGCTGGCATTTCTACTAATGGCGACATGCCATGTTCTTCTATCACTTCATATTCATTCATACCGAATACTGGAGGTAAATTGTAAATAATTTTACGAGTAGTTCCTTCTTTATCCACATAATTATAGCTAGACTCGTAATCCATCGCACTAAATGTAGATGTTACCGCGACAAATCCAACAACGACTACAAGACAGTACATAACGGCTTCTAACCAAAAACGTTGTTTAGAGGGCTTTGTTAAATCTACTACTTTTAATAAGTAAATAAGTCCTGCCACAGCACTAATGGCTAAAATAGATTGCCCTAATGCTGCTGTAATAACGTGAATTGTTAACCAATGACTTTGTAATGAAGGCACTAAAGGACTTACTTCTTTCGGGAACATTGCTGCATAAGCAATAATCAAAAGCGCAACAGGCAATGCCACTAATCCAAGTGCCGTCAAACGATAAATAAAATAAATTAAGATAAACGCGCCGACAATGAACATACCAAAGGCAGTTGTAAATTCGAACATATTACTTACTGGCGCATGTCCTGTATATATCCAACGCGTAATAAAATAGCCAAGCTGTGATAGGAAACCAATTATAGTAACCACAATGGCAAGCTTGCCCCATTTGCCAGTATTTTTACCAGTAGCATTACCTTGCTTAATTGAACCACCAAATAATAATGTCGCAACTAGATAAGCAATAAACGCTACAAATAGTAAGTTTCCACTTAAGTCAATCAAACTCATAAGGTGTTGTCACCTTCCTTTTCTTTAATGCCACCAGTAGTGGACTCTTCGCTAGCCTCATCTTTCTCTAACTGATCTTTATACGGAGGCAATGCAGCAAATGTTGTAACAGCATCTAAATCCTTTTTCATGCTGAACATATTTTTGTTGACATGGGCAGCCATTAACACACGGCCGTCTGGCTCCACTTGAAGCCATAAACGACGATGATTCCAGTAAGAGCCAATGGCAACACCGATCATAAAGATGACCCCACCAACAAACAGAATAGGGATGGTACTATCTTTTCGCACCGTAATACCTGACATATCACGCATCTCTGCACTAGCAAATTTCATTCTGTATTTATTTTCACCCAGTGGTTCTAAAGGAGGCTGCATAATTTCAACAAAGCTTACTTCTCCTTCAGGAGTTTCTGGTGTAGTCATTTTAAATAAAAATGCAGGATTATTTGGAATAGACGTTTTAGTCTGAGGTTCTCCATTTTCAAATCCATCAAAATCAGGTGTATAGACAAGAATTTGAACGGATGAACCATTCCCTAAATCATACTCTTTTTTAGGATTTGTTAAATCAATCTCTACCTTACCTAATGATTTCTCTGTCGTCTTATTAATTAATTCAAAGTTCATCTGTTTTAATTCATTTAGACGATAATCCATCTGGTAAAGGGCAAAGCCATCTTCTTTCAAAGGATGGTTTACACGAATAGAATAGTCTTTTACTTTTTCTAGATTTTCCGTATCCCCAGGTAATGCGTCTTCAGGTTGCTTGTAAAGTGTAATATCGGTCTGGAAGTTTTTTGCCACTACATTCACACCCTGTTTAACTTGCTCACCTTGAGGTGTATTATCATGTGTTTCTAAAATAAAGTCACGGTTTTCAATGAAATAGCCTTCCATTCCAGTGATAGCTCGTGTTTCACCTTCACGCACCCATATCGATTCATCAACATAGAAGCCTGGAACTAGACGTAGCATGACCCCACCTAAAAAAATGATGAGACCTACATGGTTTATGTACGGACCGTAACGAGAAAAGCGTCCTTTTTCAGCTAAGAGAGCGCTACCATCTCGACGAACAGAATACTTCATCTCAGTCATTTTTTGAGCCACTTTATCAAGCGTTTCCTCCGCACTCGCTGACACTTGTCCTTCTGCAACAATGCGCTGACGCTTCATAAAGCTTTCATGTCTTTTAACACGTTGATTCTTTAATGATTTATAAAGTGGAATGCCTCGGTCAAGACTTGCCACTATAATTGAAACTGCTAGCATACCAACTAAAATCTGGAACCACCATGAGCTATATAAATCCGAAAGCCCCAACGTATAATAGATTTTACCGAATGTACCATATACGTCTGCGTAATAAGCCCCCTTCTCCATATCAGAAGCTTTTACGTAAAACTCTTGCGGTAGTAATGTTCCGACTGAAGCAGCAATTAATGTGATAATAATTAAGGATATACCAACTTTAACACTTGAGAAGAAATTCCATATTTTATCAACAAATGATTTGTTATATGTTTTGGAGCGAATGGCCATACCATCATAGCGCATATCAACAACTTTATTTTGTTTTTCTTCTTCGGTTAAAGGACGACCACATTTCTCACAAAGCTTCGTGCCGTATGGATTACTATGACCACAAGCACAAATGATTTTTTCCATCGTCATTTACTCCTTATTTGGCTTCACTAATTCCATGTACGAAGCAATATCTTTCTCCGTCATTTCACCTGTAATAATTTTGGCCACTTTGCCTTCTGGATCAATTAACACTGTTGCAGGTAATTGTCCTACATTATAAGCAGTCATAACACTTTTTGTTTTGTCGATAACTACTGGAAATGACAACCCATATCGATCGACAAAATTCTGTACTTCAAAATCTGTTTGAGCAATATTGACAGCTAATGTTTGTACACCGTGATCTTTAAATTCTTGATACTGATTGTCCATTGCGGGCATTTCCTTCTCACAAGGCTTACACCAAGTTCCCCAGAAATTTAAAAATACCCCTTGCCCTTTATAATCCGACAATTTATGTTTTTCACCGTTTAAATCTACTAACGTGAAGTCAGGTGCCTCAGAGCCTACTGCTACTAACTCTACTTTTTCCTTTGTTGCTGTTCCATATACTGTGTACCCGATTGCCAACGCTAACACAGCTAAAATGACAGTTCGCAGTACAAGACGTTTTTTCTTTTTCTCCAAGTTAATAAACCCCCTATCAATTACGGCTTACGTTGCTTTTACATATTGAAGAAACAAATAGAACTTTTTCACTCTCTATACGTCTATAAATATGTAAAAGCTTCTTTCACATTGACGTCAACAATACCGGATTAAATGTGTTACAGCTTTTTTGAACAAACTGCTACTAGGTGTACTATTCTCACCTATTATAGCAAAATGATACAAAAACACTTAGCTATTAATTATGAATGATTTATGAACGATTTCACCACAAAGAAAGTGTAAACATCCAAATACCTCTTGTGGTATCCACACTTTCTTCTGGCAAAATTGCATTAATCAAGCTTTCCTGTTTCTGCTAACACACGTAGTTGCTTTACTTCATGCTTTGATAATTCACGGTATTCTCCTGGAGTAAGGCCAAATAAATCTAAGAAAGCAAAGCGTTCGCGTTTTAATTTAACAACGGGTGTTCCAATCGCTTCAAACATACGACGAACTTGGCGATTGCGCCCTTCATGAATCGTAATTTCGCAAATAGCTTTGCCCGCTTTTTCATCGAAAGATGTCATGCTTACCTTAGCAGGTGCTGTCTTACCATCTTCTAATTTGATCCCACGTTGAAGCTTTTTAAGTCCTTCAATTGTTGGCACACCTTTGACACGAGCGATATATGTTTTGTCAATTTTAAATTTCGGATGTGTCAACATATAGGAAAATTCTCCATCATTTGTCAATAGCAACAATCCAGATGTATCATAATCAAGACGACCAACTGGGAAAATACGTTGCGGAATATGATGAAATAAATCTGTGACAGTTTTGCGTCCTTTATCGTCTGTAACTGCAGAAATTGTTCCACGTGGTTTGTAAAGTAAGAAATATACCTTATCTTCTTTTTCTAATTTCACACCTTCTACTTCAATTGTATCGGAATTAGATACCTTTGTTCCTAACTCACGAACCACTACACCATTTACTTTAACTTTACCTTCTAAAATCAATTGCTCTGCCTTGCGCCTTGACGCAACGCCTGCATAGGCAATGACCTTTTGTAATCTTTCCATTTCTTCACCTCTAGTTTTCTTTCACATTGACACGTTCGTCATCATTCGATTTCGATCCAATGAATAGGGTTATTTTTCCCGCTAATCTGTGAAAATTATGTCATACTTTTAGACATTATTAAAGAAAAACAAATTTCACATTTTTTAATTAAGTATTCCGACTAAATTCTCATTCGTTAATTTCTTAACATTTGAACCGAGATTTTGTTTTGTTTACTAGCAGTATACTCATTTGATAATCATGCGAATCGATTGTAAAATGTTTATTTTGACACAAAAAAAGCTACCATTCGGCAGCTTTTATTTGTATACATTTTCAATTGTTAGGCCACGCTGCTTTAACTCATTGGCTATATAGTTTTTAGCCAGTACCATGTTGCCTGCCAAAGGTTCCTCAATTGTGGAACCATCTTGAATTGTAAAAACCAGATGATCAGGCTTTGTCACACCACTTTTTTCTAGATTAACCTGCTCAACTTTCACTATTTCTTCCCACTCGACAAAATTTACTTTTAAACTAAAAAATGGATTCATATGAATACCGCTTGAATCTATCCATTTATAAGTATTAAAGCTTAATGCGATGAAACCTAAGGCAATTAATAAGGAAGTAGACACTAGACCACGTTGAATATTCTTTCTTTTTTTCGTTTTAGGTATGATCAAATAATTGATTAGTAGTACGAGGGCCATGACAAATAAAGAGACCATAAAGATAATATAAGCATTAAAATAAGGTGCAAAATAATAAAATTCATTTGGTCGATATAGTATCTCTTGAATTGGATATAGTAAAATGACAGGGACAATTAAACTTGATAAAAATAAGATAATGATTAGCCCAAATTGAATTTGCCTACCATTACTTTCCATTGAAGCTTTCCTCAATTTCCGCACCCCCTTTTTAAGAAAATTAAGAATTTTTACACTCATTATCATTTTACCAAATTTAACATCAATTGATCAAATAATGTAAAAAAATCAGCAAATCGTTTTTAACGATCCGCTGATTCAACTTTTACTGGCGTTGCATAAATCCGTTCTTCTCCTATAAAGATCGACAAAACTGCTTCTTGGCGTTTCCTTGAAACATGTAATACTTGCCTCACTTGTTCTTTCTCCTCTTTATTTAACTGTAGTCGAACGGGCTCTTGTAAACGAATAGCTAACTTTTTATTGACATTGTATTTACCCTTTTTCACTACTGTTTCAAGACTATAATCTTGCCATACTTTATTAGATAAGCCTCGATGTACATTCCAATCATCTGATTCATTTAATGTGACGACAATGCAGATTTGCCCGTCCTTTTGAAAGGCCGTTGCAAGTGTTCGTCCAGCAACCTTAGTAAAGCCCGTTTTCCCAGCGAAAGCAGTACCAGTGGCTGACTTTAAGGAACTAACAGGCTGTTCTGTCTCATCATCTATATCTGCCGCCATTCCTGAGCCTTCTCTTAATAGACGGTGTTTATTTTCCCATAGCATTCCGTTTACTGTATTTGCCCGATAAAGTACCGTTGAAGCAATTTTCTCAAAGGTTTTATTTTGCAAAGCAAGTCTTAACATCTCAGCAGTATCTCTTGCAGACGATAAATGCTCATCATGATGAAGACCAGAAGGATTCATAAAGACGGTATTGGTAAGACCTGCAATAACAGCTCTTTCATTCATTAATTTGACAAAACCCTCTACAGAGCCTCCTACATGTTCGGCTAAAGCTGTTGCAGCATCATTGCCGGAACGCAGCATTAAGCCATACAATAACGTTTCAACTGTCACCGTTTCACCAGCCTGTAGGTAAATAGAGCTTCCCTCAGCCATAGCAGCCTTCGGAGATATTACAACTTCATCCTGCAAGTCACTATTTTCAATTGCCACAAGTGCTGTCCAAATTTTCGTTAGACTAGCAATAGGTAATCGTTCATCGCTATTGGACCCTATTAAAATCCGTCCAGTATCGCCATCTAAGACAGCATAGCCGCTTCCTCCTCTTGCAAAGCTAGTCTGAGGAAGCATTACCATTAACACAATGATCATAAACAGTGTTAAACGAAATAACCGAAGCAACGAGCCACTCCTTATTCAATGTGATAGGAAATTATAGATTTATATTTATGTTGAAGGCCAACCATTATACCCATTATTTTGCCACGCTAAATGTCTCTTGGAACTTTGTCATAAATAAATCTGTTTCTTGTTCTGTATCAACAAGATCCTCTTCAGGTAGAGGAGGCATTTCTTCTATACTATTTAAGCCAAAATAATGTAAAAATTCTTTGGTTGTTCCATATAAGATGGCACGTCCAGTCCCTTCTGACCGTCCTACTTCTTTAATTAATCCTCGTGAAACTAATGTTTGGATGGGACGCTCACACTTGACACCACGCAAATCTTCTATTGCTACACGGGTAATGGGCTGTTTGTATGCCACGATTGCCAACACTTCGAGGGAGGCCTGAGATAAGGATTGTGCGGTTGGATTTTCTACTAATCTTTGAATCGTATCGGCAAACTCAGATTTTGTAATGAGCTGATAAACGCCTGCAATTTCTTTCACCGTGATTCCTCTTGTTAAATCTTCTTCGTAGGTTTCTCTCAAGGTATTCATTGTTTGCAGAATCAGCTCTTCCTGCTCTCCTAAGAGTTGTGAAAGTTGTTTAATCGTTAAGCCATCATCTCCTACAACAAATAATAAGGCTTCAATTCTACTCTGTAACATCAATGTTTTCGTCATCTTCCCATTCCTCCTTCTGTAAGGTAACCGTTAATTCTTCAAAGTTACCATCTTGCTCTACGATGACGACCTGACGTTTCATCAGTTCAAGAAGAGATACAAACGTCAGAATAAGTGTTGGCTTATCTTCAAAGGGAAAAAGCTCGAAAAATGATGCACGTCCACCTGTTAATCGTAAAGAATCCACAACAGAGCGCATTTGATCTTTTACTGATCGTTCCTGCCTTGCTACAGTAGTTTTTAATGGTTTTTTTAATTTTTTGCGACGCATTAATTTCTGAAATGCTCCAAGCATATCATAGATATTCACATTCAAATCAAATAAAGCCATCTGTTCTTCTGAGGCTAATCCTGTTAAATCAGCAGGTGGCCTCGTAAATACCTGTGCTCGGTCTGTTTCAAGCTCCTGCAAATTACTAGCTGCTTCCTTGTATTTTTTATATTCGATTAAGCGTTGCACCAGTTCTTCACGAGGGTCAGGGCCGTCCACTTCTAATTCTGCGTCCTCCATCTCTCCTTCGTGAATTGGCAATAACATGCGGCTTTTAATTGCCAGTAACGTTGCTGCCATTACTAAATATTCACTTGCTTCATTTAACTCTAATACTTGCATTGCATGTATATGGTCGATATATTGTTGTGTAATTTCAGCCATTGGGATATCATAGATATCAATTTCCAATCTGTGAATTAAATGCAATAATAAATCAAGAGGCCCTGAAAAGGCTTCTAATTTTACTTCATAAGACATTATTTTACCACCCTGAGATTCTATGTTCTTTTAGTATAGTGGAAAGGAGTCCAAAATGCATCCACAGCATCATACTTTATTTATAGATTACTGTGCCTATTTTAATGGCAATCAAGATTTTTTTGAATGCCATGAAGTGCTAGAGGAATATTGGAAGGAAATTGCACCTGGCGATAAAATGCATCCGCTTGTCGGCTATGTGCAGCTGGCAACAGGTTTCTATCATTGGCGACGTGGTAACAATACTGGTGCTAAACGAATTTTAGAAAAAGCACTTCATAACTTTCAAGTAAATGAAGGGCATGTTTTTTTCCAAGAAATTGATTATCTTGAACTCCTAACACAAATAACAAAAGCTATCACTTCGATTGAAATGGGCAAGTCCTTTCAATCTTTCCAGCTTCCTCTCTCACCTCACTTGCTGGATTTAGCCCTAGTACGTATAAAGCTTTTGCCATCAAATAGCTCAAATTATCTTCTTCATAAACATATGCTTCGAGATCGCTCACATATTCTTGCAGAGCGACAAGAAAGCAAACAAAGAAAAAGCAGACGTTGTTAATCGTCTGCTTTTTCATCGATACAATGAATACATTTTTGAACAAAACTACGTGTTTCATCTGTAGCGCGTACACTTTCATATTGGCCAAGTTCCGCCACTTCTTGAAGCATCTCCGTTGCTACGCCCTCTCCTCTATAGGAAGGGATCACCGACACGTGCTGGATTGTGGCTATATTATGCTCATCAACAACAAGCCCTACAATGCCAACATATTCATCATTCTTTTTCCATAAGTATAAAACCCAATTATCGTCATTTTCATAGGAGTGGATGGTTTCTGTAAGCTTTTTTACGTCTTTTTCGTTAGGCATAAATGAAAGTAGCCCCATTGCTATTTTCTCTAAAGCTTTTTTATATCGAATTAACATATTTGTCTATTCCCTCTTTTTCTAGCTGTACATAATCTTTGACTATCCTACACGATTTGTACTTTTACCGCAAGCCAATTTCTGTCTTACGAACCAGGTCCGAGAATACCTTTCGACGCCAACACCCAATAGACTACGCCCCATAATAAAATAAATGTTGTAATGGACGCTAGTAATACCCACTTATTTTTCCTCAAATTTACTCACCCTTTTTTAAAGTTAGCGGGAGATCGTTTTGCACAATATCTTCATAACTTTCGCGGCGAATAGCTAGTTGATGCTGTCCATCCTCTACAAATACAACTGCAGGTCTTGGCACACGATTATAGTTACTAGCCATCGAATAACCATACGCACCTGTACAGAAGATGGCTAATACATCACCTGAAGCAGCATCTTGTAGTTTAGCATCAATAATTAATTTATCGCCAGATTCACATAATTTACCAGCAACTGTATAAAGTTCATCTTTCGGCTCGTTCGCCTTACTTGCAATGACTGCCTCATACTTAGCGTCGTATAATGCGGGACGGATATTATCGCTCATACCTCCATCAACAGCAATATATTTCCGCACATCTGGCACAGTTTTTTGTGAACCGATTGTATAAAGAGATGTTCCTGCATCACCTACAAGTGATCGACCTGGTTCAATCCAAATTTCCGGCATCTTCAGTCCAAGAACAGTTGCTTTATTTTTGACAACTGTAATCATATCCTCTACATATACTTGTGGTTCAAGCGGTGCATCTTCTTCAGTATAACGAATACCAAAGCCCCCACCTAAGTTTAACACAGTACATGTAAATCCGTGAGTCTTGTTCCAATCAGAAATTTTGTCAATCAATTTTTCTCCAGCTAACCCAAAGCCGGCAGTGTCAAAAATTTGTGAGCCAATATGGCAATGTAAACCAAGAAGCTCTAGGAATTCATGGTTAAATGTTTGTTGGAATGCTTCATCTGCTTGACCATTGTTTAAGTCAAAGCCGAATTTTGAATCTGCTTGACCTGTCGTGATGAAATCATGCGTATGTGCTTCCACACCTGGTGTAACACGTAATAATATACGCATTTTTTGCTGACGGCGCTCCGAAATATCTTTTAAAAGCTGTATTTCATAGAAATTATCTACAACAATACATCCAATCTTGGAGTCAAAAGCTAGCTCTAATTCAGCAATGCTTTTATTGTTACCATGAAAATGAATGCGCTCTGCAGGGAAACCAGCCTTTAAGGCCGTAAATAATTCGCCACCAGATACAACATCCAATGATAAATTTTCTTCTGCTGCTAATTGATACACTGCTACACATGCAAATGCTTTTGAAGCATAAGCTACTTCTGCTTTTACACCTAGTTTTTTAAACGTATCGATAAAGCTACGCGCACGCTTACGAATAAGTGCAGTATCATACACGAAAAGTGGTGTACCATACTCTTTTGCTAGCTCTAATGTGTCTACCTGTCCAATTGTTAAATGACCATCTTCAGAAATCGCTTGTGTTCCATATAAATGCATGTGCATCTCTCCCTTTTCACATCGTTCCATCTTGTTATTTTTACGATTTGAAAGTGGAATGGTTCTTTACTATATTAGAACCATTCCATCAAAAAATTATTTCCCTCAACTATAAAAAACAAATGTATAGTTCTTACTTTTTCTTGAATGAAAATAATTTTTGCAAAAATCACAAAATACTATATGTGAACTTTATCACATGAAAAAAACGAGTGCAACGGCTCCTATGATCTTTTTCGCTGTTTGGAAGCGACTACATAAGGTCTTAGTGCATCCGCTGTCATTGGGAAGCGAATAATGACACGAAGCATCGCTGTTGGAAAGAATGGAACAAGCGGCCATAAATAAGGTGCCTGCATTGGTCGCAATGAACATAAATACGTAAACAATAAAAATAAACCAATAAATAACCCATTGACACCCCAGAGACCCGTCATCAGAAGTAACAGTAACCTAAAAATTTTAATGGAGATACTAAGCTCATAGGATGGAATAATGAAAATAAGAATGGCTGCCACCGCTGTATAGAGGACCACCTCTGAAGAGAATAATCCAACATCTATGGCAATTTGACCAATGATTACCCCCGCAACCAACCCCATCGCTGTGGACAGTGGTGACGGAGTATGAATGGCGGCCATCCTCAAAAATTCTATTCCAATATCTGCAATCAAAATTTGTAGTAATAAAGGTACATGCGATTTCTCCTCCGTACCTAAAAAGGAGAGGGCATCTGGAAGTAGGGATTCATTCGTTGCAAATACATACCACAATGGCAATAAAAGTAAACCCATTACAGAGCCAAAATATCGCATAAAACGTACGAACGTCCCTACTGTGGGTGCTTGACGATATTCCTCTGCATGCTGCAATAAATGAAACACTGTAACAGGTACTAAAATAACGGATGGAGAAGTATCGACTAATATAGCTATATGCCCTTCAAGTAGATGCGCTGCAGCAATATCAGGTCTCTCCGTATAACGTACAAATGGAACTGGGTGGAACTTTTGTTTAAAGAGCCATTCTTCTAATGATTTATCGGCCATCGTCAAGCCATCATGATTTATTTGTCCAAGACGCTGTCGTAAACTTTCGAGCATATCTTCATTGGCAACATCCTTCATAAACGCGATCGCCACGTCGGTTTGACCGATTTTGGATATTTTATGTAGCTCGAAACGTAGATTACTATTACGAATTCGCCTACGTATTAAGGCAGTGTTTTGAGAAATCCCTTCTGTAAAGCCATCCCTTGATCCACGGATAACTTTTTCATTATCCGGCTCTTCTGGAGAACGACCTGGATAGTTTCTAAGCTCCGCAACATAGCAATAGCCACTTTTAGTAATAAAGGTGACTTGTCCACTTAAAATGGCTAGTAAATAGGCTTTACGCTCTGTTTCTTCTGAACGTCCATGGAAATTAAAGTAAGACTCAAAATATTCCTTCTCATCCTCTACATCAATTTCAATGTCCTCTTCTGGAAGCATGCTAGATAGTAACTGTGTTAAAGCTTCTCCATCTACAAGCCCACTAATATATGCACAAAGGACCGGCAAATCTTTGACAAATAAGTGTTTAATACCAACGTCAAACGATTCGCCGTCACCAAATTGTTCTATAAGAAAATCTTCGGCTTCTTCTAAGCTGTTAAATAATTTATTTGTCATGCTGTCACCATTTTCTTAGATGTCTTTTTTTATTGCTTCCTGCTCCACTGTTGCACTTGTTGCCATCCAACTTTTCAGCTGGGCAAGGATTTTTTTCTCTAAACGGGAAACCTGTACCTGCGAAATACCTAATCTATTTGCAATTTCAGTTTGCGTGCAATCTGAAAAATAGCGAAGATATATGATAGACTGCTCTCTTGGCTCAAGTCTCGTTAGTACTTCTTTTAATGGGATGTAATCAAAGGGTTGCTCCGATTTTTCATCCTTCATTTGATCCATTAGTGTAATGGAATCCCCTTCACTCTCATACAATTGCTCATGAAGAGAGGCAGGGTCTCTCAGTGCATCGGATGCGGTAACAATTTCCTCTGTTGTCACACCAAGCACCTGAGCAAGCTCTTGAATGGTTGGTGGATGTTCATTCTTTTTAATAAATTCATCTGTAGCATGACGGATTTTAAAATTGAGCTCACGAATAGAGCGGCTCACCTTCACCATGCCATCATCCCTTAAAAAGCGCTGAATTTCTCCAATGATCATCGGTACAGCATAGGTTGAAAATTTCACATCATAGGTTAAATCAAATTTATCCACAGATTTCATGAGCCCTATGCAGCCAATCTGGAATAAATCCTCAAGCTCAACACCTCTCGTTGTAAAACGTTGAACAATGGACCACACAAGTCTCGTATTGCCTTCTACCATTCGTTTACGAGCCTCATGATCGCCCTGCTGTGCGCGTGCAATTAAATCACGCATTTCCTCCTGAGACAATAGCTTATCGGACGACTGTTCTAACGGCTTCACGGGTTTAACCTCACATTACCGCTGTGCGAACTGTGTAAAATTTCTTCGTGAATGTTACAGTTGTTCCTTCTTGCCATTTTGATATAACTGTCAGCTGATCTGAGAAGCTATCCATAATCGTGAAGCCCATACCCGAACGCTCCATCATACTTTTTGTTGTAAATAATGGCTCCATTGCTCGACTAACGTCTTCAATTCCTATCCCTTTATCCATGACAGATACTGTCACAATATCATCCTCACGTTTAGCATGAACTGTCACAACACCCTTACCATCTTCTTCATAGCCATGAATAATAGCATTGGAAACTGCTTCTGAGACAACTGTTTTAAATTCTGATAGCTCATCAATAGTTGGATCTAATTGAGCAATAAAGCCTGTAACAGCTACACGCGCTAAAGCTTCATTTTCACTAATTGCCAAAAAAGTTAATGTCATTTCGTTATCCATTTACAATCCCCCTTACGCGATCAATCGCTTGTTCCTCTGTTGCATCCATCATCCACGGTCCTAAACCTGAAAATTGAAATACTTTTCGCATTGTTGGCGATGGATTCAATAATATAGTTCGCCCAGCAACTGCCTCTAACTCACGCATACGACCAAGCACTAATCCAACTCCCGAACTATCCATGAAAGATAGTCCTTCCAAGTTCCAAATGATGGTCGTCACAGTGCCTTGAAAAATTGCTGCAGAAATTTTCGCTCGAATTTGTTCAACGGCATGATGATCGAGCTCCCCAAACAAACGTATAACGACTGTCTCTCTTGTGACCATTTCTAATTGATAATGCATGAACATCGCCTCCTCCTCGTGCAATTCCACATTCAATAGGTTGAATCCTTGTGGCTGACAGAACTAGTGCAAAGTCTTCCGAAATAGTGTCTAATCGACATACTTATAGCTTTTTAGGTTATGTGCAGTATGGGATAAATCTACAATTTCTAAACGCTATCGAGCTCTAAATTTTGGCGATTCATCGAACGCACAAAAAAGCGAGAACCCTTATAAGTGAGGGCTCTCGCTAATAATCTTTATGCAATTGTATAAGCTTGCTGAATTTTATTAATTGTCTCTTCATCAATTGGCTGATTGGAATACAAATAAGCAATCGTATCGCCATTATTGACATGATCACCTTTTTTGGCGATTAGCTGAATTCCTGCATCATAATCAAGCTTTGATTCCTTCGTTAAACGTCCAGCGCCTAGACTAACACTTGCTTCTCCAACTAATAAAGCATTAATCGTCTCCACCGTGCCCTCTGAAACCGCTGTCACTGCTACTTTATGAGCTGTGTCATTTTGAACAATATCAGAGACTACTCCTCCTTGCGCCACAATAAACTCCTCGAATTTTGCAGCTGCAGAGCCATCTGCTAGCACTCGCTTAACAGCAGCTGTTGCTTCCGCTTCATTCACACCTGCCGCAATTTGGTACATCAAGGAAGAGATGACAACACATTCATCAACCAAATCTTCATGCGTTTCTTCCATACGTCCACTTAATAGGGCATAAGCCTCCACTACCTCAAGCTTATTACCAATCATTTTCCCTAACGGATTATCCATATCACTGATGTGTGCGATGACTTTACGGCCAAGTTTTTCTCCAATAGCCGTCATTGTATCTGCTAAACGCTGTGCTTCTTCCTGCGTCTTCATAAACGCACCTGAGCCACATTTTACATCGAGGACTATACCATCGGCACCACTTGCAATTTTTTTACTCATAATCGACGCTGCGATTAATGGAATAGAATCGACAGTACCTGTCACATCACGCAATGCATATAATTTTTTGTCGGCTGGTACTAGATTACCTGTTTGTCCAGCAACGGCAATTTTATGCTGATTGACATTATCAATGAACTCCTGTGATGAAAGCTCTGTTTTAAAGCCTTGAATGGATTCAAGTTTATCAATTGTCCCACCAGTAATCCCTAAGCCTTTACCACTAAATTTCGCAACAGGAATTCCTAGAGCAGCAATAATTGGCGTAACAACAAGTGTAACCTTGTCACCAACACCTCCAGTTGAGTGTTTATCAATTTTAAAGCCTTCAATAGATGTTAAATCAATGACATCGCCTGATTCGATCATTGCCTTAGTTAAATAAAATGTCTCATCATCAGACATGCCTAATAAACGTATCGCCATTAATAAAGAACTTGCTTGATAATCTGGGATAGAGCCTGTCGTATAGCCTTCAACAAAATACTGAATTTCAGCTTGAGAAAGCTCTAATCCTTGTTTTTTCTTTTCAAACAATTGAACCATATTCATACAAAAAACCCCCTTATTTCAAATCATGTAAGAAACTTTTACCGAATGGCGGTGCGTCTACATGAAAGTTTTCTGCAACTGTTGCTGCAATATCTGCAAAGGTTTCACGAAGCGCAAGTTCCGCACCACCTTTAAAACGTGGTGAATAGACAATTAGTGGTACATATTCGCGTGTATGATCTGTTCCTGGAAAGGTTGGATCATTGCCGTGATCTGCTGTAATAATTAATAGATCGTCTTCTGACATTGCCTCTAGAATTTCTGGTAGACGTGCATCAAATTCTTGTAATGCCTGTCCATAGCCTAGAGGATCACGTCGATGGCCGAAATTGGCATCAAAGTCGACTAAATTTAAAAAGCTTAGACCACGGAAGTCACGACGTACAACTTCTGCAAATTGATCCATACCATCCATATTATTTTTTGTACGTACAGAATCTGTCACACCTTCACCATTGAAAATATCTGAGATTTTTCCAATTGCAATCACATCTAATCCCGCGTCCTTCAAAACATTCATTGTTGTACGACCAAATGGCTTTAACGCATAATCATGACGATTGGATGTACGAGTAAAGTTTCCAGGCGTACCAACAAATGGTCGTGCGATGACGCGACCTACTAAATATTCAGGCTGTAATGTTAATTCACGAGCAATTTCGCAAATTTTATATAACTCTTCTAACGGAATGATTTCTTCATGAGCAGCAATTTGTAAAACAGGATCGGCTGATGTATAGACAATAATCGCACCTGTTTCCATATGCTCCTTCCCGAAATCTTCAATTACTTGTGTACCACTTGCTGGCTGATTGCATAGCACTTTCCGACCTGTACGTTTCTCTAGCTCATCAATTAGCTCTGCTGGAAACCCATCTGGATACACTTTAAAGGGTTTATCAATATTTAACCCCATGATTTCCCAATGGCCTGTCATCGTATCTTTACCAACTGATGCTTCTTGCATTTTACCGTAGTATGCTTTAGGGTCAGTAGTTGCATGCATTCCATGCAATGGTTCAATATTCGCTAAACCAAATGACTCCATTACTGGCATTGTAAGCCCATTCATTTTTTCAGCGATATGTCCTAGTGTATGTGCGCCAACATCCCCAAATTTTGCAGCGTCTGGCGCTTCACCAATACCTACGGAATCCATGACAACAACATGGATTTTGTTAAATGGTTTATTCATAATGGTTGCCTCCTAATCTCATGACTCTATTTTACCAAAAAAATGCGAAAAATAAAGGTCAGACATCCGACTGAAATATAATTTTTTCCTATTAACTTTTAAGCCCGTGGATGGAATTGCTTATAGACCTCAGATAATCTTGTTTTGCTAATATGTGTATAAATCTGCGTAGTAGAAATATCTGCATGACCAAGCATCTCCTGCACCGCTCGTAAATCGGCTCCATTTTCAACCAAATGAGTGGCAAAGGAATGACGCAATGTATGTGGTGTTAATTCATGTTGGATGCCTGCCTTTAGCGCATGCTCCTTCATTAATTTCCAACAACCCTGCCTTGTTAAACGTTTCCCTCTTTGATTAATAAAAAACGCATCTGTTTTGGGGTACTTTCCCTGTAATTGACTACGAGCACCATTTAAATAGGCATTTATTGCCGAAAGTGCGCTTTTGCCGAGTGGAATGATTCGCTCCTTGCCACCCTTCCCAAATACACGTACAAAACCCATTGTTATATGAATATCAGCTAAATCTAGTGCAATAAGTTCACTGATGCGCATACCAGAGCCATATAATAACTCCAGCATGGCAAGATCACGTATACCTTGTGGCTTACTTTTATTAGGAGCTGTTAGTAAAGCTTCAATCTCTTGGATAGATAAAATATTAGGCAACTTTTGCTCAATTGTCGGCATCTCCAAATGGACTGTCGGATCAGTTTCTGCGCGCTTTTCTCGTAGTAAAAATTGGTGGAAACTCCGAATCGAAGAAATATGACGGGCAACGGTACGACTTGTCTTTCCCTGTGCCCGTAATTGCTCTAAATGGCGTAATATAGTTGTCCGTTCCACACGGCTAAAATCAGCCATCCCCTCTGCTTCCTTTAAAAAATGTACATAGCTTTCTAAATCTCGGCGATAGGATGCTAATGTATTAACAGATAACTGCCTTTCCACCTGAATAAAATGGATATAGTCCTCTACTGCATATTGAAATTCATTCATCACAACGCCCCCTCACTGTCAATTATTCTCTATTTTAGCATGGCCTTAAGAAATGTGCTAAAGGACCCTCTATTCGACATAAACCACCAACCATAATGGTGTCATTACTTCAATAAAAAAAACAAAAAACTGCCCGATTCAATCTATACCAAAGATTAAAACAGACAGTTTTTCGTTATTTTTCTTCATTCGATTCGTCGTTTTTATCATGACAGCGCCAGCATATGCCGTGGAAAGTTAGTCGGTGATCTTTTATGATAAAGTTCCAACGTTTTTCAACAACGGCTTCCACATCTTCAAGTAAATCTTCTTGAATTTCATCAACAGCACCACATTCGATACAAACAAGATGATGGTGGAAATGGGCAGCTCCCTCTTGGCGTAAATCATAGCGCGATACGCCATCGCCAAAGTTGATTTTGTCGACAATTTTGAGCTCAGTTAATAATTCTAACGTTCTATAAACAGTAGCTAGACCAATCTCTGGTGCTTTTTCTTTTACTAAAAGATAAACATCTTCAGCACTTAGGTGGTCCTCTTCGTGCTCAAGCAAAACAGCAACTGTCGCTTCTCGCTGCGGCGTCAGCTTGTAACTAGCACTATGCAACTGTTTTTTTATACGATCAATTCGGCTCTCCATGTGACGCCCCCCTAAACTCTTTCCATTATACCAAAGGAGTAAATCCTATTACAAGATAGTGAATAGATTTCTAACATGCTTCTACTTTTTTATCTGATCACAATTTTGGTCTATTCAATCCATCATTTTAACACATAAGAAATAACAATAAACTCAGCAACTATTATGATGAAAAATGCGATAAAATTCAACAAAATTGTCCGACCAGATACTTGTTTCCCGATTTTTCGCTTTGACCAAGCGGGTACAAGTAAATTGCATAGGACTAGCAACAATATACAATAGATGAGCTGAAATGGAAACCACCAAATCGTATAAAGCCAAAAAGCTTCAAGTTTTTGTAATAAAAAAACCGAACTAAAGCCAAAAAAAGTGGCACGCATGGCTACAGTCACACGCACTAACACCTTTAAGACGCTATGTGTTGCTAGTAATAATATAAGACCTATGGAAATAGCAACAGGCAGTACTAAACGAAAAATGGATTGCCTGTCCCCATCTGCTAAACGAGGCTCTATAAATAATATAAAGGGTTCCGCTTTCGGTCCACCAATAATATGAAAGAAAATAACACCACAAACAAAACTTACTGCAATGATGGAAGCGTGATAAAAAATAGACACCGTACGAGACATAAACATGCTCCTTTTCTATCAAGGTTTGTACAGCTTATGCTCGTCCGTCTCTATTATGCTAAAAGATTATTTTCTAAATTTGCAGCTAGCCATAGCACTGCGAATGCTGTTTTAGCATCATATATACGCTGGTCAGCCACCATTACTTGTGCTTCTTCCAACGAAACTTCTAATAGTTCGACAAATTCATCCTCATCTAAATCTGCTTTATTGTCTATTGTATATAATCCCTTCGCCACAAACAAATGAATAACTTCATCCGCAAAGCCTGGTGATGTTGCAAATGTTTGTAAAAAAGTAAGTTGATGTGCGCCATAACCTGTCTCTTCCTCTAATTCTCGACGTGCTGTCATCACTGGCTCCTCACCTGGCTCAAGCTTTCCAGCCGGAATTTCAATAATAGAACGCTCCAGCGCTTTGCGATATTGCTCTACTAACACTAGTTTACCCTCGTCCGTAACAGCAATCACTGCTACTGCACCTGGATGCTTTATTATTTCACGTTTTGCAACCTGTCCATTTGGTAAAGTGACATCATCAATTTGTAGTTTTATTATTCTACCGTCATAGATCGGTGTCGTTTTCGTTGTTTTTTCCTCAAACTTTTTCATTGACGATAACCTCGCTTGTTCTTCAGATATGTTCATTGTACCATTACAAGTAGAGAAATCGAAGGAGGTCATTCGTATGAAAAAAAGACAGCTTGGTACAAGTGAATTGTTTATTTCAGAGATTAGTTTAGGAGGCATGTCTCTTTCGACAGATAAAACACAAGCAGCTGCCATTGTCGATATGGCATTAGATGCTGGCATTAACTATATTGATACAGCGGATTTATATGATTATGGTGCAAATGAAGAGATTATCGGCGCAACATTAAGTAAGCGTCGTCATGATATCATTCTAGCAACAAAGGTAGGTAATCGGTGGGCAGAAGGGATAGATGGCTGGCATTGGGATGCATCACCATCCTATATAAAAGAAGCTGTCCATGCTAGCTTACGACGTTTAGGAACAGACTACATTGATGTATATCAATTACACGGTGGCACAATCGAAGATGATTGGGACGGGATAATTCACACATTTGAAGGACTGAAAAAAGAAGGGCTTATTCGTGAATATGGTATATCCTCCATACGTCCTAATGTATTGCAGCGATTTTTACCTGCAAGCTCCGCTAGAAGCGTCATGATGCAATACAGTGCCCTCGATCGCCGCCCTGAAGAATGGTTTAACTTTATTGCGAAACAGGGTGCATCTGTTGTCACACGTGGCACAGTGGCAAAGGGCTTATTAACGAATAGCTGGCAACAACGTTTACAACATGTAAATGGTTTTAACACCTATACTGCTGAGGAGTTAACATCAACGTTAACAGACTTAGCTTTACACTATGATGATTTGCATGCTTTGGCTATCGCTTTTAATCTGAAAGAGCCAACAATCGCTTCTACGGTCATTGGTGCAAGCTCACAACAACAACTAGCACAAACGCTTGCTTCCTACGAGAAAATTAATTCAATAACAGATTTCAAGGTAGCTAATGAGCTAACAAAAAATGAGTACTATCAAGAACATCGATGAAAAAATGGCTAATTTTACTTATTTGTCTAGTTGTACTAGTAATCTCCTCTAGTATGACCTATGAGCAACAGAGTATACTACCAGAATTAGAAGATTTGCTCGCCAATAAACCTTTTGAAGAACAACTATCTATTTTAAAAATTCCCTATTGGGGAATCATCGTTTCAGTGGAAGAACGAGGTTATTTTCCATTTGTAGAGTTTTTAATTCGTAAATTGACACACTTCATGGGATTTGGATGCATCGCACTTGGCCTTTACTTTGCCTGGGGAAAAAGACGTTTTGCAGCAAGTATTGCTATCGGTGGAACAGCTATAATTGCGGTGCTTGATGAATTTCGTCAAAGCTTTACGCCAGGTCGTACAATGAGTGCTCAAGATGTGCTTGTCGATACAGCTGGAGCCATTGTTTTTGTTAGTCTCGTTGTTGCAGTAAGAAAAATACTCAAAAATAAAAGACAAAAGGCTCAATTATAGCCTTTTGTCTTTTATTTTAAAGGTGGAACCGCCAAAAATAGAGGGACTTCGTTTCTTTAAACAAGACAGCCCCTGCTTTCTCCAAAACTCGATGGGAAGCCATATTTTCTTTTTCCGTGTCAGCGATAACGTATTTTACATTTGGCTGATGGAGTAACCAGTCTTTAAGAGCTATGATTGATTCTGTCATATAGCCCTGCCCCCAATAAGGAGGCAAAGTATAATACCCGATCACAACTTCCTCTTGCTCATTTGGCGTACCTTTTAGCATTATGCCACCAACAGCACAATTTTTTTCTTTTAACACAAGTAACCAATTCGTGTGCCACAGTTAATTTTGCTCATATTCTAATACTTTGGAAAGTCTAAAATACAACGCTTGTTTAAGCTCTTCATCTAAACTCCCTACACCCTTACTTAATGACAACTTCGCCGCCATTTGCTCCTCATGCTCTATTAGTAAATTAAGATACTTAGCGTTTAAAGGAATTAATCTTATTCTTTCTGTTTGTAATTCTACCATGTTGGTCTCCTAACATAATTTAATTGATACTAAACTACAATTAGGTATATGTTATTGGCAGCGTCTCCCGTTCCATTAATTTCAAAAATCTCTCCTTATATATCGACCACAACCATATAAATGTTATGCTGTAAATATAAAACAGTGAACCCACCTATGTGAATTCACTGTTCTCTCTTAATATTTAGTACCTTTATCGCCGTATTCGTTCAAAAGTTCTTCAAACGATTTGTTTTTTTCTCGTTGTTTACGTTCAAAGGCCAGTTTTGCTTGACGTTCTTCTTCTGCCGCCTGCTCTTTGGCAGTTAAATCTTGCTTCGCTGCTTTTAATTTTGCTAGCACATCGCCACCTAGCTGATCTGCTAATGTAACGGCCTCTTGCTTAGGTAGACTAGCTGTTACACTATTGTCCATATGTTGTTGCTGTTTTCGTTTCTTTCCCATTTCTATTCACCTTCTTATTGACATCAAGGGCGCTTCACAACTGTTGCTACGCCTTGTCCACCGCCGATACATAATGTAGCTAAGCCCGTTTTCACATCACGCTTTTCCATCTCATGTAATAGCGTTACCAAAATCCGAGCCCCACTAGCACCGATTGGGTGACCAAGAGCAATGGCACCCCCGTTAACATTTAGTTTATCATGATTAAAGCTTAATTCACGATCTACAGCAATTGATTGTGCTGCAAATGCTTCATTTGCTTCAATTAAATCGATATCGTTTAAAGTAATCTCAGCCTTTGTCAGCGCTTTTTGTACTGCTTTTACAGGACCTGTACCCATAATGGCAGGATCTACACCAGCACTAGCATTCGCTGTAATGATCGCCATTGGTTGAATGCCTAGCTCTTGTGCTTTTTCCATTGCCATCACCACTACCGCTGCCGCACCATCATTAATACCAGACGCGTTCGCTGCTGTGACAGAGCCATCCTTTTTAAATGCTGGTCGTAGCTTACCTAATGATTCTGCTGTCACACCTGCTCGTGGAAATTCATCTTTATTGAAAAGCAGTGGCTCTCCCTTGCGCTGTGGAATCTCGACAGCAACGATTTCATTTTCAAACTTGCCCGCTGCAATTGCTGCCTCTGCGCGTTGCTGAGAACGGGCTGCAAAAGCATCCTGCTCTTCTCGAGAAATTTGATACATATCACATAAATTTTCAGCTGTAATGCCCATATGATAATCGTTAAAAGCACACCATAGGCCATCATGAATCATTGTATCTACTACCTTTTGGTCGCCCATTCGGAAGCCTTCTCGTGCATTTTTTAATACGTATGGAGCCTGGCTCATATTTTCAAATCCACCTGCAACAACAATCTCTGCATCTCCCGCTAAAATCGCCTGTGTTGCTAAATGAACAGCCTTTAAACCCGATCCACATACTTTATTAATTGTTAAGGCTGATACCTCTTGTGGTAACCCCGCTTTAATTGCCGCTTGTCGCGCTGGATTTTGTCCAAGTCCAGCCGATAAAACATTCCCCATAATGACCTCATCAACCTGTTCTCCTGCTACGCCAGCACGCGCTAATGCTTCTTTAATGACAATGCTACCTAACGTTGTCGCTGGTACATCTTTTAATGTCCCCTGAAATGAGCCGATTGCAGTACGCATCGCACTCACGATTACTACCTCGTTTGTCATAATCTTTCTCCCCTTTTCCCCGTTCAAGAATCAACACTGCATGCATATGCTACTAGCAGATATGTATATTTTAACAAATATTATGACGATTTTCGATAATAGAAATAATCGCAGTTTTGCCAAAGATATTGTAAAATGTTGACGTGTTTTAAACAATCTTAGTTGGGAACATTACAAATAAGAAACAGCATGTGGAGGTGTTTTATGATGAAAAAGAAGATGCTTTTATTCTCTGGTATTACAACAACGCTAGCCGCCGCTGCAACAGGTCTGTTCGGCTTCGCGCTTTCCAATAAATTAATGTATATCCAACAAAAAGACCCTGAATTTATACGGGAACGAGAAACGACCGCAAAACGCTTTGATGAGGCTTGGTACAATAAAAACTTGAAATGTGAACTGAATATTGATTCTCCAAATGGCTATACAATTCGAGGCATTATGTTTCAGCCATTGCAAACAAATAACACGATCATCATTTGCCACGGTGTCACCGAAAATAAAATAAATTCCGTGAAATATGCTCGCCTTTTTGAAAGACTTGGCTATAATTCTGTTATATTTGACCACCGTCGCCATGGTGAATCTGGAGGCAAGACTACAAGCTATGGCTACTATGAGAAAAACGATCTTGATGCCGTGGTGAAAACAGTCAAAGCAATGATTGGAGAGGATGCTATACTTGGCATTCACGGTGAATCGATGGGTGCTGCAACCATGCTCCTCTATGCAGGAACAGTCGAGGATGGCGCTGATTTTTATATCTCAGATTGCGCGTTCTCCGACTTTTCTATGTTACTCAAACAAATTGCGAAAACTGAATTTAAATATGGCTCCATTATTCCTATTCGTTTTGCTGACTTTTTTGTTCGTCTTAGAGATGGTTACTCATTTAAAAGTGTAACACCTGCCGAAGCCGTCACACATATTGAAAAACCTGTGCTCTTTATCCATAGTATTCCAGATACGTTTATTCCAGCTTCCATGTCACTCGATCTCTACAATAAAAAAACCGGTCCAAAAAAATTAAAACTTTTTGATACGGGGGCACATGCACAATCCTTTAATGAAAATATGGATGAATATGAGGATTTAATTCATGATTTTTTAGACAATTTTATTTATCAAAAAATCAATCGGGATTCTTCTTCTTCGAATGTCATTCCATTCCATTTTTAGGGCAATGAAAAACCTTGCGTTATTTTACTCGCAAGGTTTTTATTTTATTTAATCTTCAAAAATAATATGCCATTCATCACGTTTCGCTAAAAACTCTTTCGCTAATGCTTGGGCCCCTTCTAAACTATGGCTAGCAGCCCAGCCACATTGCACTTCATTGCATGCAGGCACTGTGGTTGCCTTTGTCACATCTGTAAATGTGTTCTCTAAAATAGCTAATAAATCCTCATAGTCATTATGATTGATCAAGGACACATAGAAGCCTGTTTGACAACCCATTGGACTGAAATCAACAATATGATCAGAGTAATTACGGATAATGTCAGCAGATAAATGCTCCAAAGAATGCAATGCAGGCATTTCCATATGCTCCTTATTTGGCTGTTTAAAGCGAATATCGTATTTATATACCTCATCGCCATTTTTGCCCGTTTTCACACCTGCTAAACGAACATAAGGTGCCTTTACTTTTGTATGATCTAGATCAAAACTTTCTACATTTGTTTTTTCTTTTTGCAATATACACAACTCCCTTCCGTATAGTAACTCCATTATACATAGTTTCCCGATAGAGTTGTATGATTTTTAAGAATTATTTAAATACTATTAAAAATAAAAAAACAACTAGTTAAGCTTGAACTAGTTGCTCGGAACATTCCAAATTACTTCTGGAATTTATTCATTTGCGCCATCATTTGACGTACTTGCTTTTCAGACGGCGTACGACCCATTTGCGCCATCATCATACGAATCATTTGCTCATTAATAGGTGGGTTTTCTTTCAAATATTTCATCATAGCTTGACGAGCGAAATAGAAACCAAGTGCTGCGCCCGCTGCTAATGCGATAATTACGATAATAATCCAGCCCCATGTAGGCATACAACCAACCTCCTCCACTACAATATACCGAGAAAAACTCTCCACGCTCCATTATACACCAAATAATAGCGTGTTACTATATATTGTAGTGAATTTTCCTAGTGCATTGTATACTTCATCGGCTTTAACCACCCACACTCATTATCCTGTTTATTAAAAGCAATAAAACGTTCACTCATTTTAGCAAGCATTTGAAATAAATCTAAATCTAGCATTCGCGAACCTTCACAGTAAACACAAATTTTACGATCTACTAAATAAATAGCCATTTTACCTTTGATCGGATGTTCTAAAAACAAAGCATTTCGAGCTCTTTCTAGGTGTGCATATTTGGAATCAAGTTGATGCTCTAACATGGCTGCAATCTCCTCAAAACGAACGGATTCACATATATATGCAAGCTCTTTTAAGGATTTCTCATTGGCATCTTCACAACCTTGCATCATCTCTAACAACTTACGCTCTCTGCCAAAAATAAACGTTAAATGCTCTTCTTTTATCTTATATATAGAATAGGTTCTCACCAGAAATCCTCCTTCGCTCAGTTTCTTTTTCATAAGTATAGCTCATTCAATCTTGTTTATTTGTCAAACGAAGGAGGGATCTCTCTTCTATTTTTGTCGAAAAAATTCTAGTTTCGGGTCTATAAATGACTTTATGACAAATGGTATTTTCAACCAAAAATAATTAATATTTTTCCAAAAACAAGCAAAAAGCTTGTTAAACATGGCCAAAAACCTTCTATTATGGCTGCTTAGATGAATCTCAGCCTCAAGACCTAGTTCAAAATCAATTTCGAGTCCGTTTTAGACAATCTTGTAAATAGGTATCATAAAGGTACAAACGAAAGGAGCTAAAACAAATGAAAAAATTTCTTTTATTAACTGGAGGCGTCATTGCAGCATGTGTTGCACTAGCGTTAATTGGACCACTGGCGGGGTTATTATTCTCTGGATTATTTGTAGCACTGGGCATGCACTTCTACATTGCTAGTAAGTCATCTTTCGGTAAAATTTTCTGGTTTACAGTTGGTCTAATCGGTGTCCTATCAGCAGTGTCTAACATTCCAGCAATGGTAGGTCTTGCTGCAATCGCCATTATCTATGTTATCTATAAAAAATGGAATGGCGAAGATGTAAAAATCCCTACAATTGAAGGAAAAAAAGAAGAAGATCCGTTTACAAACTTTGAAAAAGAATGGTCAAATTTAACAAAATAAAAGGAGCGAATTTAAATGAACTTATTTCAACGTTTTAGATATACAGTAGAGGCAGACTTACACCAATTATTTGATAAGAAGGAACAAAAAAATCCGATTGCGATGTTAAATCAATACATTCGTGAAGCAGAAAAACAAACAGAACAAACAGGCAAATTATTAGAGCGACAAGGGCAATTAAAAGAAAAGCTAGAGCAAGAATATAAAGAAAACGCAGATTTACTAGCGAAACGTGAATCTCAATTAGCATTAGCAAAATCTAGCGGAGAGCAGGACTTAATTGATTTCGCTACGGATGAAGTAACAGCTTATTCAGCTCGTAACCTTACATTACAAGCTAGTATTGAAGCAAGTACTCGTGAATACTTCGAGCTCGAGCGTAAATTTGAAACAATGAAGCATAAAATTAAAGATATGAAAGTGCGTCAATTACAGCTGATGGGGAAAGAAAATGTAACTCGTGCCCATCATCAAATGGATGGAATGATTGCCAAAAATAATAAAACAAACTTTGAAGATTTAGAAGCATATATCGATAAATTAGCTTATCAAATCGATAAAGACCATGAGCTTACAACTTTTGAGGCAAGACTGGCAGAATTAGAAAAAAAAGCAGTAGAAGAAAGCTCACCACTGCTAATTGAAAATAAATAACATGGTATAATATAAAGAGATAAGGGATGCCTCTATTTAGGAAGCATCCCATTTCTTTGAAGAAAAACAGTATAGTTTATAGAGTTTATAGGAGCTTTTCTCTTCCAAATCCTTAATATGTGATTTTACTTGCGATTAATACTGGAAAAGGAATTAACTAAGATGAAAATTAAAAAGTGGGTCCATTATATGATTAAAATCTGCCTTTTTGTTTTAATTTTTCTCCTCGTACTTTCAATCTGTTTATTGTGTTATCGTTCCATTGTTCAACAGCAGATAAAGCAACAAAGCACGGCCATTATTGAAAATGGTGGTATTAGTGAACTAAAAGAAATAACTGTCAATGGAGATAAACAATTTATACTAGTAGAGGGGCAAGATAAAGAAAGACCATTTTGTTTATTCCTTCATGGTGGCCCTGGCTCCCCATTTCCATATGGGGTAAGTGCTAGAACGCTGTTTCCTGAGATTACCGAGAACTGCGTAGCTGTATTTTATGATCAACGAGGGTCTGGTAAAAGTTATAATAAAAACTTATCATTAAACACAATGAACTTAGCTCAATTCACAGAAGATGCTAATAGTATTGTGGATTTTATAAGAGTACATTACAAACAGGAAAAGATCTTTATCATTGGGCAATCTTTTGGAACAGTAATCGGAACACAATTAATAGCTAAATATCCCGAAAAGTTTCACGCTTATTTAGGCATTTCTCAATTAACGAATCCAACAAAGGGACAGGAACTTGGTTATGAGTGGCTAAAGAACGAAGCCCAAGCAATTGGCGATGAGAAAACTCTTAGAATTTTGGAGAGTTTTGATAAAAAACCCTATCTTGAAGAAGATGAAGACCAGTTTAGTGAACTTATCAATCAATATAAAGGAATGAATTATTCTGATGATACCATAGAAAAGGTGAACCTTTTTAATTTAATCAAAGGGGCTTTCACTTCACCTGACTATTCTTTACAAGATATTTATCATGCATTTATTTCTGGTCCCCAATTTAGTCTTATCGAAAGCAAGGAATTAAAAAAAGAAATTATCCTTACTAATTTTTTTGAAACTGTTAAAACTATAGAAATCCCTGTTTATCTTATTCATGGAATATATGATAAACAGGCAAATTATGAATTATCTAAACAATATTACGAGGTTTTAGATGCACCAAATGGCAAGGAGTTTATCACATTACAACACTCTGCTCACTATCCAAACAAACTTGATGTCACACTAATAAATGACACATTGAAAAAAATGCTTGAAAGGTATTAAAGCATGTAGAGAAGTTCAGCTTCTCACATCAATTTCTAGAAGGAAGGGTGACCCTCATGCAAAATTTCACAACAAATAAGCTCACATTTTGGGTTCTTTGCTTCTTTTTACTCGTCTTTGTGGAGCTAACTATATTTAATAATGGTGGTGCCTTCTGTTTATTGATTGGGGCTGTACTTCTTTATTTAAGTTTTTCCAAAAAAGTTCGATTTTTTAAATGGACAGGAATTTTCTTTATTGCCATTGCTTTGTTCACGATGTGGAGCTTACGTTTATTTATCGTCATCATGCTCTTATATATGCTCTATCAATACTTGCAAAGAGAAAACGAGCCAAAAGTAGTTGGTGCAGAGCTTTTTGAAAAGCTTCCTGCAATTAAAAATGACCTAATTGGCACAATGCCAGCGCCTACAGAAGCTTATAAATGGCAAGATGTACAAATTCAGCGCCTTGCAGGAGATATTACCATTGATACAACGCAAACGATTTTACCAGCTGGCACTAGTCTTATTACAATTCGACAAGGTATCGGTAAAGTTCAAATCTATGTTCCTTATGAAATTCCATTCCGTTTACAGTATACGACTTTATTTGGTGAGCTCTCCTGCTTACACGTAGGGCCGCAACGTATAGTAAATGAAAGTATTACTTTCTCAGACGGCAACCCTGAGGATGCTAAACGTGTACTGATTATTCATGTCGCAACCTGGCTTGGAGATTTGGAGGTGCTACGAAAATGATAGCCTTTATCTCAAGATTATTTACATTATTTTTTATTTTAATGAGTGCTGTTTTCGGTCTTCTTGTTGCACTATGGGGCAATCCTGATGAAAAAACATGGGAGCCCTTATGGCAGCAGAATTACGATAATATCCCTCTAGGTGGCATCATCATAGTTAGCCTGTTTATACTTAGCTTCCTGTTTGCCAGCTGGATCAGTATGACTGCAAGGGCACGAGAAGCGCAGGCAACACGAATAGTGAAACAATTAATCGAGCCTGATTTTGTTTTTCCTAAAAAACAAGCTCTTCCGAAATCGTTAAAAAAGGCACTTGTCCAAACGAGTGAATTAATCGATACGCAACGTAAAAGTTTACAGCGTTTGTCCAATGAACGGGCTGAGGCCAATGATAAAATTATTCAGGAGCGTATTATTGCTGAACGCCAACGACTAGCTAGAGAACTCCATGATTCTGTGTCACAGCAACTATTTGCTGCCTCTATGTTACTATCTGCATTAACTGAAAATGACGAACATGCTACTAGCTTAAAACAGGTGGAGAAAATCGTTCAGCAGGCACAGCTAGAAATGCGTGCATTACTGCTACACTTACGGCCTGTTGCTTTACACAATAAAACATTGGCACAAGGCTTAGAGGAATTGATTATTGAACTTCAGCAAAAAGTTTATTTCCATATAGAATATGAATTAGAAGAAATGGCCTTAACTAAAGCAGAGGAAGATCATTTATTTCGTATTGCACAGGAGGCACTCTCCAATACGCTGCGTCATGCCAAAGCAAGTGAGGTGGAATTACTTCTTGTGGCACGAGACGACTTAGCTATTTTAAGAATTCAAGATAATGGTTTAGGCTTTGATGTGGAAGAAAATAAATCCACATCATACGGTTTACAAAATATAGCTGAACGAGCAGTTGAAATTGGCTGCACCTATAAAATTGTATCAGTGCCTGGTGAAGGAACAATTGTAGAGGTTAAAATTCCTTTACAAAAGGAGGAGGTCAATGTCGATGATACAAGTGCTCATAGTGGATGATCATGAAATGGTACGGATTGGTGTGTCAGCCTATCTTTCAGCACAGCCGGATATTACGGTTGTAGGTGAGGCTGAGAACGGTAAAGAGGCAGTGGAACGTGCCCTAACGCTAAGGCCTGATATTATTTTAATGGATAATGTGATGCCTGTTATGACAGGAGCAGAGGCAACAGTGGAAATATTAGCAGCATGGCCTGAGGCAAAAATCATGATGGTGACTAGCTTTTTAGATGATGATAAAGTATATCCTGCCTTAGAGGCTGGCGCGGTAAGCTATATTTTAAAAACATCTAATGCCAAACAAATTGCAGATGCTATTCGAAAAACGATGGGTGGCGAAACGGTATTAGAGCCAGAGGTCACTTCCAAAATGATGCACCGCATGCGCCACGGCAATAGTACGCCACTATACGAACAATTGACTGAACGTGAAATGGAAGTATTATTGCTAATGGCCCAGGGTAAAGCCAATCAGGAAATCGCTGATGAGCTATATATTGCCTTGAAAACAGTAAAAACACATGTTAGTAATATTTTAGCAAAGCTAGAAGTTCAAGATCGTACTCAAGCCGTCGTCTACGCCTTCCAAAATGGGCTAGCGAAATAACCATCTATCCATTACGCTTTGAGGACATGGCGATCTTTCAACAGAAATCTTACCAACTAATCATCCATTTATTTTAGTATGAGCCAAAATAAATGGATGATCCTGCGTAGAAAACGTCCTTGCAACAGACACCCATTGATTTATCTTATCCTATACTCCCCCCAAGATGAAAAGGGATTAAAGCAGTAGGTCTTTGCGCTTCAATACTTCTAAACTTACTATATAGAGAACAAGACGAATCCCAAGTGGTCAGACTAGCAACTAAATCGTACTCTCCTCACCACCAATAAATTTGATCGCAATACTCGTAAAATTTTTTAGGCTTCTTACCATATACTAGTTTTACCATGCCTATATATATTCGATGAGATTTAGCAAAATTGATACTATGAAATGAGAAGTCAAAATAATCTTGATAGTACGTTTTGTTAGATAGAACTTTTTATCGTTTGGTACGTTAGTATTTATAAAAGGGGAGCTTTCATGGATAGTCGTTTTACGTATCAGCACTTTATTAAAAATAATGCTTTTGCATTATTGGACCCTGTTTTTATTGTATTGCTGCTGTTCTCCATTGTACTGCTTATCATCGTTTTGCTGAAAAAAGTGCCTGTTTGGGTATGTACTCTTTTTGGTACTTTAACTAGTATTGTAGCCGCACAGCTTCTTTGGTTTTCTGGCATTATTGCTGATGAGCTAGGGATTGGTGGTAGTGCAAAAAGCTTTAATCTTTTTATTAGTATCGTGATAGTGCAGTGTCTTAGTTTATGGGTAACTAGCAAGAAAAACAATAAAAAAATACCGCAACATAGCAGCGTGATGTAAAGTCACGCTGTGTTGCGGTATTTTTATGTAGCTTATAGTGCTTTTACTTTTGCTACAACGTTTTCGACTGTAAAGCCATATTTCTCGATGACTAATTCACCTGGTGCGGATGCGCCGAATTTATTGATTAACTATACAGCTTCTTATGGACTGCACCCTGCTTTTCAACAGGAGATACTATGTAAGCTCCCCCTTCGCTACACCCTTATATACGATTTCAATAGAAGCGTGATTGCTAATTAGCCGTTACTAAAATCTCATTTTCTTCATGTTTTGCTTCAACAAACTGTCTATGATTTGGGGCAACAACTAAACTATATGAATGCATTATCGCTTGCTGTTGCATAACCCCCTTTAAAATAAAGCCATCCGTGACACCTGTTGCAGTAAATAAACAATCATCTGTTTGAACAAGTTCATCCAATGTCCAAATTTGATGAGGGTCTTTGATACCCATTTTGACACAGCGGGCATATTCCTCCTCTGTCTCTGGCATCAATTGACCTAAAAAGTCACCACCAAATCCTTTTTGTGCCGCTGCAGCAATAACCCCTTCTGGTGCACCACCAATACCAATAAACAAATCAACGTCACATTGCTCTAATGATGTTGCTAAAACGCCTGTAATATCGACTTCTGCAAAAAGCTTGACCTTAGCTCCTTCCTCTAATACATCCTCAATCCATTGCTGATGACGTGGACGATCTTGAATCATCACCGTTAATGCACGTACAGGCTTATGTAATGCCTTTGCTACACGATGCATATTTTCTTTTAAAGAATCCGTTAAACAAATCGCCCCTTTCGCTTGAGGTCCGCAAGCCATTTTTTTCATATACATATCAGGTGCATGAAGTAATGTTCCTTGTGGTGCTACAGCCATCACTGCCATTGCATCATTCATACCTTTTGCTACTAATGTAGTGCCTTCAATTGGATCTACTGCAATATCAACATGCAAAGCTTCTCCTGTTCCAAGCTTTTCTCCAATATAAAGCATCGGTGCTTCATCCATTTCACCTTCACCAATGACAACTGTAATATCCAATGGTAATTGGTTCAGTTCATTTCGCATCGCATTTGTTCCTGCACCATCAGCCGCTATCTTATTGCCACGTCCAATCCACGGATAGGCGTTCAGCGCTGCCATCTGTGTTACTTTCATAAAATCATTTGCAAAATGCTTAATTTGTACAGTCATTTTCATCATTCCTTTCAAAAAAGGCAATAAAAAACACTCACCCTAAAAAAGGCATGTCCGAAAACATCATTTAAAGCCGATGAGTGCTATTTTTAGTTATACACGCATCGTATTTTGTGCGATGTATAAAAATTGCTCCATAATTAATGCTGCTGATGTAGCACCAGGATCTTGAACGCCAATGGAACGTTCACCTAAGCGGCTTGAACGACCTCGTTTTGACAATAAATCTTTCGTTGATTCAGCACCTTCTTTAGCAGCAGCAACAGCTTTTTCAAAGGCTACAGGAAAATCTCCATCCTTATTAAATTCAGCAATTAATGTTTCACGCGCTGGAATAAGTGCATCCATCATCGTTTTATCGCCTAACTCTGCTTGCCCACGCTCCTGTACTCCATCTACAAAGGCAACCCAAAAATCTTTCCATGCTTCATCATTTAACATATCTTTACCTTTTATGGCTTTCGCCCCACGCATAAAGCCTGTTGCATATAATGGACCAACGGATGAACCAACCGCACTTAAAAATGTACGACCAGCAGTTGAACTTACTTTGACACAGTCCTCTTCCTCAGCTAAAGGCCCTTCTAGTTGTTCTTTAACAGCTTGCCAGCCAATAGACATTGTGACACCATGATCACCATCACCTAATTTACGGTCAAGCTCACATAAATAATCTTTTTGTTCTTCAATCATATCCACTATTTTCAATAAAAACTGTTTAAATTGTGTTACCGTGACTTCCATCTCGCTTCCTCCCTATCGCTGTACATACATTGGACAATCTGCTGCAAAATCAATGACTTCCATCAGCTCGTCATCTAATTGTGCAATGGATATAGATGCACCACCCATTTCTAAAGATGTGCTATAATTTCCCACAAATGAACGATGAATGTGAATATTTTTTGCTGTTAAAATTTGTTCAACACGACGGAATAAAATATATAGTTCCATATTCGTTGTTGAGCCTAAACCATTTACTAATACAGCTACTTTGTTACCGCTTTCAATTGGCATATCTTCTAAAATAGCATCTACCAATCTATCTACAACCTCGTCAGCCGTTTGAAGTTTACCTTTTTCAATACCTGGTTCTCCATGATGTCCTAAACCAATTTCCATCTCATCCGCTTCTAATTCAAAGCTTGGCTGACCTGTTTGTGGTAGTGAACACGGTGAAAGACCAACACCCATTGTACGTGTCACATCGTTCATTTTATTCGCAACACGCACAACCTCTTCTATACTATAGCCCTTTTCAGAGGCAGCCCCAGCAGCTTTCGTCACGAAAAACTCACCTGCAATACCTCGACGTTTGTGCTGTTCTTCCTTTGGTGCGGATGCAACATCATCTGTTACAATGACACATTCTACAGTAATATCTTCCTCTAAATCGGCAAGCTCTGCTGCCATTCCGAAATTCATTAAATCACCTGCATAATTTCCATAAATATAGACAACACCTTGTCCATTATCAATTTTTTTCGTTACCTCAACAATTGGATCTGGGGAAGGAGAAGCAAAAATATTCCCTACAGCTACACCATCTGCCATCCCATATCCTACATAACCCATAAAAGCAGGCTCATGACCTGAGCCACCACCAATTAAAACACCCACTTTTTGGCTTTCTTCACGAACAGCAACTAAAGCACGTTTATTTTCTGCTAATTGCTGTACATAATTTGGAAAGGCTTTTACATAGCCTTCAATCATTTCATCCACAACATTTGCAGGATCATTCATTAATTTTTTCATTATCTATGTACACCCCCATCAATATAACTTTGTTCTTGGTTCATAATTTGTTGTACTTTACGCGCGGAATTACCACCTGGAAAAGCCGAATTCAAATAGATTTCTACTACTTTTTTTGCTGCTTCTATGCCAATTACTTTTTCACCTAAAGTAATAATTTGTGCGTCGTTACTTTTACAAGCTCGTTCCGCTGAATAAACATCATGTGTTGTTGCTGCACGAATCCCTGGTACTTTACATGCCGCAATCGCCATACCTAGCCCTGTACCACACACTAAAATACCTCGATCTAATTGATTGTTCATAATAGCTGTGCCTACTGTGAACGCAACACCTGGGTAATCAATTTCTGTACAATTGTCTTTTGAACCATAATCAATCACTTCATGACCTAATTCTTCGGTAATATATTGTTGCAAAACTTGTTTCAAATGATGTGCATTATGGTCTGAACCTAAACCAATTTTCATTATACAATTTCCTCCTACTTGTCATCTATATATATTTGGTATTTTCTGATAAATATAATATTATTCTCACACACAGATTTTCGTTTGTCAATTTTTATTTTCGTTCATTTTCGTTTATTTTCGTTTTTAATTATATAAAAAGGATATTCTTTTCGAATATCCTTTTTATCAATGTCCTGTTACTACCTCTTTCGGTATATCGGTTTGTTTAGAGCCTTTTGGCAGACGAACAAATATCATCAACCCAGCACTTATAATATGCATAGTAACATATGCCCAAATAACACCAACAGCACCAAAACCACCGATTAAAGCACCTGCAACTGCTGGACCGAGAAATGTGCTTAAACCAGCACCCAAGTTAAGAATAGACATTGCTGCTCCACGGTTTTCTGGTGCTAATGATGGCACTAATGCAGAAAGTGGGACATACGCCGCTAAACAGGAGCCGAAGCACATAGCCACAATAATTGTCATCAGATAGTTAGCACCAAGGAAATACGGCACATAATAAAGACCTGCCATAAACACTGCACAACCTAAACCACCGATCCACATAACAGTACGCTGCCAGCCAATTTTATCGGCCACTGCACCCCAAATTAAATTGAAAATAACATTGCTTGCCCATAGAGCCCCATAAATTTGTAGCCATTGTGACATCGTAAATCCAGCATCAATCATATAGGCAGGCAAAAAGACTACTAATCCATATGCACCAGATGTATTAATAGCACGAACAATGCCACCAAGACCTACACGTGGCTTTTCAAATGCAATCGTGATGCCTTTTGTCATTTGCTTCATTGCTTCTTTAATTGTTAAATTTGTTTTTTGTACTTCAGGTTTGCAAAGGATAATACCAAAAACTGCACCGATTGCTGTAAAAATCAATGCACTCCAAAGCGTCATCATCTCGCCTAAAAATGGTAGTGCAAAACTTGAATAATAGGCCCCTAGCATATTTAGACCACCTGCAAATGATACCCAGAACCAACCAACTGCTGTTCCTAATCGCTCAATTGGCGCATAGTACGTAATCCATACTAAAAATGAATACGCAAATAATGGATAGCCTAGCCCACGTAATGCATATGTAGGAAGCATAATAGATAAATTCATCGTTGTAATACCTATTAATAAGAAAATCAACGTTCCTAAAACAAATAAACTCAATCCTATAATCATCATTTTTCTAGGACCATAAATTTCTGCTAACACACCTGAAAGCCAAGAAGCTATAGCTACAGCAATACCATAAAAACTAAGTAATGTAGCGACCTCCTGTACAGTCATTCCATTTTGGGTTAAATAGGTTGAAAGCCAACCTTGTTCTAAACCATCCCCAATCATAAATATCAGGACGCCTAAATAACCCATAAACATTTTTTTATCCATTCCTAGCTTACCAACTGATGTCGCCTGTAAATTTGATTGCATAATATCCCCCCTTGTCTAGCGTTTATCGGCCTATAAATTTGGGTTTAGTACTACTTTTAATGATTCCCGTCCATTTTTCACTAGCTCAAACCCTTTTTCAAACTCTTCAAGAGGTAGCATATGTGTAACAACGCCCTCTGTTGGTAAATCTCCATTCATAATTCCTTTGATAACAGGCTCATAGCAGTACGGCCCTAAATGTGAACCTAATACATCCAACTCTTTACGGTCTGAAATAATAGACCAATCCACTGTTACTGGGTCTTTAAACACACTAAATTCAACGAAACGCCCTAATTTACGAATTAATTTTAAACCCTGCTCGACAGATTTTTGTGCACCTGTTGCTTCAATATATACATCACAACCATAGCCATCGGTTAATTCATCAATAATGCCATAAACATCATCTTTCGCAGGATTTAGTACTATATCTGCACCAAATTGTTTTGCTAATGCTAAACGATCCTCAAATAAATCAAGAACAATTAATTTTCCTGGACCTGATTTTTTTATCGCACCAATCATGCCAAGCCCTAATGTTCCAGCACCTGCTAATACAACAACATCTTCTAATTCAATTTGTGCACGTTGAACAGCATGATATGAACAGGCATATGGCTCAATAAGAATGGCTTTTTCAATTGGTAACTCATTTGGAACATGGTAATTAATACCCTCCTTTGTAAATTTCATATACTCAGCCATACCACCATTAACATTGTTTTGGAAACCATATAGATCATGCTTTTGACACATCCAATATTGACCACGCTTACAAAAGCGACATTTCTCACAAGGAACTATTTGTTCTGAAATTACACGATCACCGAGTTCAAAATCACCATCTACATTTTCACCAATTGCTACAATATGACCGATAAACTCATGACCAGGAATCATTGGTGCTTTAATGTATGCGGGCTGATCTTCATCGCCCCAAAAGCTTGGCGCACCGTCAAATGCTTTTACATCACCTGCACAAATGCCACATGCTTCTACCTTTATTAAAATTTCACCTTCCCCAATCTTTGGAACAGCTACTTCCTCTAAACGATAATCACCAGGTTCATAGGCAACAACTGCTTTCATTTTTGTTGGGATATTGTCAATAGATTTTGTCACTTTGTCTACTACTTGATTTGAACACATGTATTTCATCCTCCCATTATAAAAAAGCGTTTTCATTTTTCAGATTGTTTTTGTTTTTCTGTTTTTATCGTACCACCCAAACTTTCGAATTTCAATTTTTATTTTTATTTAATTTCGTTATCTATTTTTTACTTTCATTTCATTTATTTTTACGCTACTATGTAAAAGCAATATTTTTTCTGACTTTCTTAATTATCATATTGCTTGTAATTGTAATTTTCTAAATCCTATTGTTTTTACACTATCTAGGTATGATATGATAGTGAAAATAACGAAAAACAATAACAATATGCTCATCACTAAAAGATATGGTTGATATTTTTTTAAATAGTAATTAAAAGATAAGATCCTGGTCACAAAGGCGTTGCTACTATCGCATAGATATAATGTCATAGAACAACCTGATGTGCTTAGCGTGTGTTGCAAGCAAACACTTTCTTTTAGAGCCTTTACTTGTTCAGTGGCGTGGAGGGTACGACTTCAGCGGAAAGCGTCTCCCGCAACGGAAATGGACAAGGTTTTCGTATCATCTGTAAAATAAAGGCTAATCAACACACCTGAGTTCAAAGGAAACTTTACTCTATGTAAAAGAAGCAGCACTTACAAAGTATGCTAGCAGGGTGGCAGTCAACCCCACTTTATGGTGAAAAGCAAAAAATAATATTATAGAAAATTTATAGGTGATGTGATGAAAAAAATGTTTGCACAGGAACGTCAAAAAATAATTTTGGATAAATTAGTTCAACAGAATAGTATTACGATTAAGGAATTGGCTACTTCTTTAAATGTGTCGGAAGCTACTTTACGCACTGATTTAACAAAGCTTGAACAACAAAATCTGTTACGCCGAACGCATGGTGGTGCTATTTTAGTCGATACAGATGAACATGAAACAAGCTTTTCTACGCGTCAGCTCAAAAATAAAACTGAAAAAAATGCGATTGCACGTGCAGCTTTGCAAACGATTTCAGATAATCAATCTATCATGCTTGATGCCAGTTCAACTGCTTTGGAACTAGCCCACTGTTTAAAGGACTTTAATCATCGTCTAACAGTTGTGACAAGTGGCTTAAAAGTGGCAATGGAATTAAGTGATTCTCCTAATATTACTGTTATTTTAATCGGTGGAATCGTGAAGCAAGGTTCAAATTCATTAGAGGGAACACTTGGCGCAGAGATTTTAGATAAGATTCATGTAGATCGCTTATTTACATCTGCCAATGGTTTTAGTAAAGATGCAGGATTTACGGATTTTAGTGTTTATGAAGTTGAACTGAAAAAGCGCATGGTTCAAGCAGCTAAAAAAGTGACAGCCTTGCTCGATCATACAAAAATAAACCGTAGTTCTATTGCAGCCTTTGCCTCCATTGCAGATATTGATACATTCATTACAGATGAACCAGTTTCTGAAGACTATTTCGACCTTTTCCAAACGTATAATGTTGAACTGATTGTGGCAAAAAAATAACAAAAGGTGGGATTCACTTGAAGTTCAAAGGTTTTGATACAAATTTCGGCATTGAAAATAAAGTGGCAGTAATTACAGGCGGTGCAAACGGGATTGGCTATGCTATCGCTCAGCTATTTATTGAAAAAGGGGCATCTGTTGCACTTTTTGATTTAAAAGAAGATGTAGCAGCTATTGCAAAGGAGTTGCACCAGGAGCGAGCAATTGGTGTTCTATGTAATGTAACAGATAATGCAAGTATGGATGATGCCATCAAACAAGCCCATACTCATTATGGAAAAATTGATATTTTGGTAAACTGTGCAGGCATTGCTCTACTCGATGATGCTGAAAATATTTCTGATGACTATTGGCAAAAAACCATGGATATTAATGTAACAGGTACATTTAAAATGGCACAGAAGGTTGGCAATATTTTCATCGAACAAGGCACTGGAGGCAAAATTATTAACTTAGCCTCTCAAGCAGCCATTATTGCACTGGATAATCATGTTGCCTATTGTGCAAGTAAAGCGGCTGTGCTTGGTATTACACGTTCTCTTGCATTGGAGTGGGCACAATTTGATATTAACGTCAATGCAATTTCACCAACCGTTATTTTAACAGAGCTTGGAAAAAAAGCTTGGGCTGGTGAAGTGGGCGAACAAGCTATGAAAGAAATTCCACTTGGACGCTTCGGCTATCCAGAGGAAGTTGCAGCCATTGCTCTTTTCCTTGCATGTGATGCTTCCAATTTAATCACAGGTGAAAATATTGTGATTGATGGTGGAAATACCATTAAATAAAATTGCATAAAAAATACCTCTATCGTTAATTTAAATGAGGCAGTGGGAAGCTCGAATATATCGAGCTTCCCACTGCCTTTTTACTTTATAATGAAGATGTTTTTGCTTGTCTTCTTAATATTATTTGTTTAATGCTTTCACTTTTGCTACTACGTTTTCAACAGTGAAGCCGTATTTTTCCATTACTAATTCACCTGGAGCAGATGCACCGAACTTATCAATTGCTAGAACATCGCCTTCAAAGCCAGTATATTTATGCCAGCCGAAAGATGCCCCCATTTCAATTGCAAGACGTTTTGTAACAGCTTTTGGTAGAACAGATTCTTTGTAAGCGGCGTCTTGTTTTTCGAAGCGATCCATAGATGGCATAGAAACAACTGCTACATCTATACCGTCTGCTTTTAATGCTTTTTGTGCTTCGACAGCAAGCGAAACCTCAGAGCCTGTTGCAATTAAAATAGCATCTGCCACTTCTTTTGCAGCTGGAGACACTGTGTAAGCACCCTTTGCTACGCCCTCACGTACTGTTTCAATAGAAGCGTCAAGAACAGGTAAGTTTTGACGAGATAATACAAGAACAGTTGGTGTTTTTTCTGCTGCTACTGCAAGCTCCCACGCAACTGCTGATTCATTTGCATCCGCAGGGCGAATAACAGATAGGTTTGGCATTGCACGTAATGATGCAAGGTGTTCGATTGGTTCATGTGTTGGACCATCTTCCCCTACTGCAATCGAATCATGTGTGAATACATATGTTACAGGAAGACCCATTAATGCAGATAGACGAATTGCAGGACGAACGTAATCAGAGAATACGAAGAATGTACCACCGAATACATTTAAACCACCGTGAAGAGCCATTCCGTTCATAGCAGCACCCATTGCAAATTCACGAACACCGAACCAGATGTTACGTCCAGCATAGTCGTCTGCTGAGAAATCTCCTGCACCCTTCATCGTTGTTTTATTGGAGCCAGCAAGGTCAGCTGAACCACCAAAGAATGAAGGTGTTTTCTTCGCAATAGCATTAATTGCATCGCCTGAAGAAGAACGAGTTGCTACAGATTTACCAGCTTCATATACAGGTAACTCAGAAGCAAAGTCTTCTGGTAATTCACCATTCATCGCTTTCTCGAATTGAGCTGCTAACGCTGGGAATTCTTCTTTGTATGCAGCAAATTTTGCATTCCAAGCTTCCTCTGGTTGTGCGCCTTGCACTTCAGCAGCCGCATTAAATGTATCGTAAACTTCTGCAGGAATTTGGAATGGTTCATGTGCCCACTCATAGGCAGCCTTCGTTAAGACAACTTCATCTGTACCAAGTGGTGCACCGTGAGAATCTGCTTTACCAGATTTATTTGGAGAACCAAAACCAATCACTGTTTTCACTTCAATTAATGTTGGCTTGCCAGTAGATTTTTTGGCTTCTTCAATGGCTGCATTAATAGCATCTACATCTGTACCATCTGCCACTTTTAAATAATTCCAACCATAAGATTCAAAGCGTTTTTGAACGTTTTCTGAAAATGACTTTTCTAAGTCACCATCTAAAGAAATATCATTAGAATCGTAAAGTACGATTAATTTTTCAAGTTTTAAGTGACCAGCTAATGAAATCGCCTCTGCTGCTACACCTTCCATTAAGTCCCCATCGCCACATAACGCAAATGTGTAGTGGTCAACAATGTCATGACCTGGTTTATTGTAAGTAGCGGCTAAATGGCGCTCAGCCATTGCCATACCAACAGTCATAGCGATTCCTTGTCCAAGAGGACCAGTTGTTGCCTCTACCCCTACTGTATGACCATATTCAGGATGTCCTGGTGTTAATGAATCCCATTGGCGGAAGTTTTGAATTTCTTCCATTGGTAAACCATAGCCTCCAAGGTGAAGTAAGCTGTATAAAAGCATTGAACCATGACCTGCTGATAGTACAAAACGATCACGGTTAAACCATTTTGGATTTGCTGGATTATGGCGTAATTGTTTTGTCCAAAGCGTATAAGCCATTGGCGCTGCTCCCATTGGTAAACCTGGGTGACCAGAATTTGCTTTTTCAATAGCATCGATTGACAAAGTTCGGATAGCATTAATTGCTAAAAGATCCGCGTGTTGAGTCATTATATTGTGACATCCTTTCTCGTCCTATATATTGTTCTTTTACAGTTTAGTCAACATTGCTTTAGAAAACAATGCTTTTTGTTATACTATTTGCGTTTTCATACATACTTTATTGAATTGTGTCACATTAATTTAGAAATTTATTTTTTTGTGCTTGTTTTACCTTCTCAGGAGTTACATCATTTCCTTCTGCATCTACCACTTTAACGTTTTCAATCGTATCTCGCATAGTTGCTCTAAACGTATCTAAATACTCCTTGCGAAGCGCTGTTCGCTCCTTTGCTTCTTCCTCTGTTAATTGTCCGCTTTTTGCTTTAGCAGATAATTCATTAATTCGGTTAATTTTTTCCTTTGATAACATGGTTACACACCTTTCAGTACCTAGCTTAATGACCTCAGTATGCAAAGTATAGCATGGTTTCCCTTAAAATGCAGTTATACCAACCCTTAAAAACACTTCTTAGCCATTATTTACATGACTTCCAGAAGTTAGAGGTGTATAACTAATAATAAAAGGAAAAATTTGATAGATATTAGGAGGAGCTATCATGAACATCACAACACCTAGATTACTTATTCGAACATTTGAAGCCTCAGATTGGCAGGCCGTTTATAGCTATATGTCCGACAAAACGGTCATGCACTATATGCCAGAGGGTGTGTTGAATGAAGATCAGGTTCAAAATTTCATAACAGAGAATAGCAACGAGCAAGTAAAACATTTCGCCATTGTTTTACGTGAACAACAGCGAGTCATTGGTCATCTTGTTTTCCACAAATACTTTGGCGATCATACGTATGAAATTGGATGGGTTATGAATCCTGCCTATCATTATCATGGCTATGCTTCTGAAGCTGCTCAGGCCCTATTAGATCACGGCTTTAATAAAATGAAACTTCATCGAATTATTGCCACATGCCAGCCAGAAAATATCGCTTCTTACCGAGTCATGGAAAAAATCGGGATGCGCCAGGAAGGATTTTTTAAAAAATGCATACCTCATGGAGAGACTTGGTGGGATGAATACTATTACGCTATTTTAGAGGAAGAATGGAACGATTTAAAGGTAAGAGGTGTATGAAATGAAGAAAACTGCGGTGTTATTATACCCACAATTTAGTGAATATGAATTGAGTGTTGCTTTGTCCATATTAATGCAAGGCGGTAAACCCATCATCACACTAGGATCGAATACCAAACCTATCAGAGGAGAATCTGGTTTAAATTGTATAGCTGATTTATCCGTGAATGAAGTAGAGCTTGACGATATTGATAGTCTACTATTACCAGGCTGTATGGATATTTCTACATTACAACTTGAAGAGAGCTTACTAGATTTCATTCGCCATCTATCTGCAAAAGGAGGAATGATTGCCAGTATTTCTAGCTCCCCTTACCTCTTGGCAAAAGCAGGTGTCTTAAAAAACAAAAAATATACAGTAGGACTACCTTTTGATGGCATGAAGCAGTTAGGGTGCTTTGAGCTTCATAACTATTCAGATGAACTAGTGGTACAAGATGGAAATATCATTACAGCAAGAGGAAGAGGTTTTATTCCTTTCGGTATTTGTTTCGGGCATGCGTTAAAGCTAAATTTTGATGAAAATTGGTATTAAGTGATGATTTAAAACCCAAATGTCCAATTAATCGGGCATTTCATGTTGTTGAAAAAGATGATGTCATTAGTAGAATGAGAATTTTTAACAAGGCTGTGGGGTGATTTCCGTTCCGTCAGTGTGCTACAAGAAAGCAAGCAGCCTGCAATGGAAATCCATTTCTCCCCTTCAATTGACTGTTTTGTTTTTCACACCAAAAAATGTCCAATTAGTTGGATATTTTTTAATTCTTATCTTACGATATATGTCTAATACTTTGGACAAAATGGAGGGATAATTCTGAAGAACATCATCAAAATTTTAAGAAAAAAATTAGGCATAACACAAGCTGCTCTTGCAAAAGAGTGTGGAGTTGTGAGACAGACCATTAATAGTATTGAAAATGATAAATATGATCCGACCCTAGAATTAGCTTTTAAGATTGCTAAGGTTCTCAATAGCCGAATTGATGAGGTGTTTATCTATGACTAAATTTCACCCAAATTATATGATTACAATGAAGGACTTCGTGAAAGAACACTCAGCAATTTTAAGAAAACAAACTCAAGAAGTATCGATACCCGTGACCAATGAGGACCGAAATACCCTCCTAGCCATGCTACAATATCTGAAAAATAGCCAAAATCCAACGCTAGCAAAAAAATATAAGCTTCGCCCTGGGAGTGGGCTCTCTGCTAATCAAATTGGCGTAGATAAACGAATGTTTGTTGTACTCTTTGATGACCAAGAAATGATGCTGATTAACCCTAAAATAATGAGTCATTCCCTTAATATGATTTATCTACCGGAGGGAGAAGGCTGTCTATCTGTAAATCGACCTGTCCCTGGTTTTGTACCGAGATATGAGAGAATTAAAGTCAAAGCTTACGACATCGATGGACATGAAATCATTGTACAGTTACAGGGCTATGGGGCCATCGTTGTACAGCATGAAATCGATCATTTAAATGGCATCATGTTTTATGATCGAATAAATAAAGAGCACCCTTTCCAACTGCCTAATCATGTTATCATCGAAAGCTTTTCTTCGCTTCAGTAGTTTTTTACAGAAAAAAAATTAGCAGGAATATTATTTTCCTGCTAATCTTTCTTGGTGCTCTTGGAAACGACGATGTACAGTCGCCTTACTTACCTCAAAGCCTAACCCTCTAAGCGTTATAGAAATTTCTTCAAAGGTAAATCCACGTTTGCGGAGCTTCACAATTTCCTCTACAGGTAGATCTTTTCGCTCCTGCCCCTGCGGATTACCTCGGTTCGATAAATTATTTTCTGGACGATAGCCGTTTTCTACAGCACGTCGCATACCTCGTCGAATTTTAGCATTATGGATTCTACGCTGATACTCCTCTACAATCGCTAAAATTTCAAGCAGCATCGTATCCATTTCATTTAATTGAACTGGGCCTGCATCACGCATCGAAAAAACGTCAGTTGCTGACTTTTGTAATAAATGTAATACAGCCATCCTTGCATTGCCTCGTCCTAAACGAGTTTCATCTTGGACAAAAAGAGCATTAATGTTCTTATCTTTTATAAAATCAAGCATTTCTAGTAAGCCTTCACGTTCTACATCATAGCCACTATGTTGATCTTTAAACACGCCCTTCACCGCATAGCCTTGCTCTTTAGCATAGCGCAGCAACTCTTCCTGCTGGCGCTCTAATGAGGAGCTTTGTGTTTCTTTTTCAGTACTTACGCGACAATAGACAACAGCCGATAGTTGATTATTTATCATTGTTCATTTCTCGCAATTTCGATAGTATTGATGGGACTGGCTTGATCACTCACTACAGGAATAACTAGAGATTTTCCCGCTACAATTTTAATATCTGCTAGTTCATTTTCCGTTTTTACAAGCTTTATCCAATCATCAGTACTCATTTTACCACGATATTGCTCAGCTAACGACCACAAGCTATCTCCATGTTCAATTTGAATTTCTGCGTAACTAACTTTTCCTGGATCAGTAATGTAAAGGTATGCTGCAAATAGTAAACAAGCTCCTATTAAAATTGAGATATGTGTGTTTTTCTTCAACCATGTCATAATCATTACCCCTTTTTAAGAATGTTTGTTCGGAATGTATGTTCCCATAATAAAGCGAACAAACGTTTTTGTCAAACACTTTTCGAACCTATGTTTGCATACATGTTCGCATTCTGTTATACTATCAAATAAGAAGAATGATATTAGAAAAAAGAGGTGAGCACTCATGAAAAAAGTTTCGAAAAGACAAGAGGACATTTTAGCTTTCATTAAGGAAGAGGTACGAGCTAAAGGATATCCACCATCAGTACGTGAAATTGGTGAAGCAGTTGGACTTGCTTCCAGTTCAACTGTTCATGGACATTTAGCTCGATTAGAACAAAAAGGCTTTATTCGTCGAGATCCAACAAAGCCACGCGCAATTGAAATTTTAGAGCCTGAAGAATCCATTCAAAAGCAACAGGTGATCCATGTCCCACTTGTCGGGAAGGTTACAGCTGGTTCTCCAATTACAGCAATTGAAAATATTGAAGAATACTTCCCATTACCCGATACGTATGGCACAAGTGAAGATCAATTGTTCATGCTAGAAATCATGGGGGAATCAATGATTGAAGCTGGGATTTTAGATGGAGATTTAGTCATTGTCAAACAAAAGGCAACAGCTAATAATGGGGATATTGTTGTAGCTATGACAGCTGAGGATGAAGCAACTGTAAAACGTTTCTTTAAAGAGAAAAACCATTTCCGTTTACAGCCTGAAAATTCTTCTATGGAACCTATTATTGTCGATCAAGTTTCTATTTTAGGACAAGTTGTAGGTCTTTACAGACGTGTACATTAACGATTAAAGCAGGTTTTGAGGATTATGTTCCTTCTAAGAGCATGTATCCTCTTTTTTACGCAAAAAAGAATCCATATACGATTGGATTCTTTGTATAATGCCCCTTCTAAGCTTCCTTCTTAAATTTTAAGCTCGCTTCAATAAAGGCTGAAAATAGCTTTTGAGCACTCTCATCTCCTGCTATGGCTAGTTCCTCAGGATGCCACTGAACAGCTAAGCAAAATGGCATCTCCTCATGAACTACCGCTTCGATAATACCGTCGCTGGATTTTGCTGCTACTTTTAATTTTTCTGCTAACACATTCACCGCTTGATGATGAAATGAATTCACTGCAATCTTCTCTTGTTCAACGATAGTCGCTAATAGATTGTCAGCAATAACCTGAACAGAATGGGTAGCTACAGCTCGACCTGATTGCTGCATATGTTGAAGTAATTTAGTGCTAAAATGATCACTATCAATATCCTGATATAAAGTACCGCCTAAAGCAACATTTAATATTTGAATTCCTCGACAGATCCCGAAAATAGGCATCTTCCGTTGGAATGCGGCTTCAATTAATGCTAACTCGACCGTATCTCGCGCTGGATGAATTTTTCCAAGTTTTAATGAAGGCTCAGCCCCGAATAGAAATGGGTGCACATCATGACCACCAGATAATAATAAACCGTCCGTAAGGGCTAATATCTGTGCTGCCTCTTCTTCTACTCCCATTGGAATAATCAGTGGAATACCACCTGCTTCAATGATGCTTTTGCTGTAAGCGGCATTTAATCGAGAGGACAAATCATCTTCAACAAAGGCTGTAATACCAATAATAGGTTTCACTTGCTTCCCTCCACATTCTTGAAAATTGAACAATTACCAAAAGCCTAGATACCAATTGATTAATCGATCGCCATAGAAATAAACAATAACTGCGGCCAATGCAATAGATGGCCCAAACGGAATGGGTGTTTTTCTCCCCTGTTTGTTTTTCGATAACATGGTAATCCCGACAATCATACCAATCACTGCAGCTAAAAATAGCGTTAACAGTGTATCAATCGTACCCAGAACGAGACCAATTAAAAAGAATAATTTAATATCGCCTCCACCCATGCCACCGTTTGATAGCACAGCTATGATATATAATATGCCAAAACCAATCACTGCACCCACAAGAGAGTCCCACCACGGTGTTAATGGTGACAGCACTCGTCCAATAGCTAGCAAAGGTAAAAAGAATACTAACACCTTATCTGGAATTAGCATATAGGCCAAATCTGACACAACGATAATAACTAATAAGGAGATAAAAAGGAACGCTACTATCAATTCTATGCCCAAGCCTAGCTGCCAATAAGCAAAGGCAAATAATACACCTGTCATTAATTCTATGACTGGGTAAACCCAAGAAATTTTATTGCCACAACCCCGACATTTTCCTCCTAAAAATACATAAGACAAAACTGGTACTAAATCAAGCGCCGTTAGTCGTCTCTGGCATTTTGGACAATGTGAAGGAGGATGTACAATCGACTCCTTCTGTGGTACACGTAAGCCAACTACATTATAAAAAGAGCCAAAGACAAGTCCAAATAAAAAAATAAAGATCGTATAAGCCATTTCCAATTTTATGTCCTCCTAAACCAATAGGCGCCCATACAAATGAAGTATGGTGCGCCTATCAATAAAGTTTTATTGTTGTTCTTCGTAATAGAACGTCGTCACTTGCACTGTTGCCTTTAACGTAAGATCTGCATCTTTCTCAAGCTGTGCCTGCTCTCCTGGCAATTTAAATTCAATCTTATCGGTTTTCATGACACGCTCTAATTGTTCAACCTCCTGTAAAAAGCTTTCAAGCGAATTAAAATCAAGCGCACCCACCTCTAATATAAAAGTAATAAGCTTTAGATTAGTTGGTAAAGAGTCCTCCGAAAGAGATGCAATCGGTGTAGTACTCTCCTTGTTCTGCTGATCACCATTGACCTCTGCTTCAGCCTGCTCCAACATATTGAGATCATTCGATACATCAGAAGGTGTCACAGTGCCGTCTTCACCTTGAACCGTTAAAGACAGTATACGAGTTCCTGTCACCTCTTCAATCTCAGCTAAATCAAGAATAATCTTTTCAACGGCTCTTGTTGCAGGTAGCTTTTGTCTTAAGGCTAATATATTGATAGTAGGCTGTCCCTGCTCCTTGTCTAATTGTGCTAGTTGTTCTTTGACATTAGCTACTTCTTGCTGCACCTGCAATACATTACTCTCTTTTTCATTCACCTCATCCAATTTTGGTGACAGCAAATAATAATACAGCGCAAATAAAATAGCAGCTATCAACGCCAGTAACAAGATCATAGATGAATTTTTACTACTCGTTAATTTATTCATGAGCGTCGTCCTCCAGCTAAATACATAAAATCGATTGTTGCTGTGATGGACACTGAATATCGCGGTACTTCTTTAAATTTTTGTTGGGGTGTTAACGCCCTTTGTTCACCTAGCTCTATTTCAAAGTTTGAGACAGTGTTAATTTGAGCATCTGTAAAATAGCTACTCATTAAAAGTCGCTCCACATATTTCGATATATCTGTCATCGTTTCAAAATCCACTTCAATATTCACTGTGTTCTCTCCGAAAACGTAGCTACGTAAATAGGAATGAGTTGGTAATAAAGTTTTTGTTTCATCAATTAACGGTGTTACAGGATAAGAAACGCTTTGAATAAAAGTCACAGACTCTTCCAACGAACCCTGATCGACACTTTGTCGTGCGTCTAGCTCTTGCTGCAATTGATTAAGCTGTGTTGTTAATGCCTGTTCCTCTGCAGTCAATCGAGACAATTCACTTTTGGATGTAAAAAATAAAAAAAGTAAATAAGCTACAATAAGTCCCACAATGACAATCACCAAGCTATAAAAAAGCTTGGGAGAGGTTGTTCTTTTTTCAAGTTGTGGTAAGAGGTTTATATCTGGAACCATTAACGAACCTCCTTCAAAGCTAAGCCAAGCAACGTTGAAAATTCTCGCTTAAAGCGAGGAAACGATTTCTCAATTTTTTTCCCATCGACAACCCTCAGTGGTGGTTCTAAATTAGAAGCGAGTAAGTTCCCAATTGATTTCAATAGTGGGTTATCGCCAAGCATGATAATTTCATCCACTGTTTTTTCACCTTTATGTAAAGAAAACTTAAAGAAATTCATCATCCGATCAATCTCTAGAACCTGATCCATTACGACCATTTGATAATTCTCTGATTCGCCATTATAAATAAATTGATAGCTAAACTCATTCTCCTTCTTCCCCTGCCATTGCGTCATATCTACTTCAATGGTTTGATAGCGCAAAAACTCCACTTGGCCATTGGAAAAAATACTGATAGAGAGTTCATTAATCGACCATTCTGCTATTAAATATGTTTTATTAGGCATTAATAAGGACATGTGCTCTAATAAGCGTATATTACAAAGCGCACGAATATCGGCAGCTTCGGGTTCTAATGAAACATCTAACAGCATCCCTACTAGTTTCGTAATCTCTTCAGAAGGCGCAGCAAATAAGATAGCCTTGCCATCCTCGGCATCTGCATCATACACATCAATTAAAGGGTCCTGAAATGGTAAATGAATGGAATGTCCCAATTCCATTTCAGCATATCCTCTTAATTCCTGAGGCTTTACATCTTTAGGGTGCTCAAAGTTTTTTAATAGAACCGTCGTATCAGGGACAAACATGCGAACAGCCTGTTTTTTCCCTGTCCATTTCATTACTTGCTCTTTAATCACCTCAAAAAGAGCTACCTCGTCGATTATTGTCCCATTTTCAACGATTCCAGCTGCTAAAGGGTATTCATAGCCCTGCCACTGATTAGGCTCTGGTCCTTTCGCCACAATCGCACGTAGCACATAATCCTTCAGTTCAATCGAAACATGCGACTTTCTTTTTCTCTTAAACATGTGAAAAGACCCCCTTATCCTATTCAGTATAAATGATTTTTTCAATTAGTCATCCATTTCCCAGCCAGAAACGCAAGAAAATTTGCGTTTCTGAGTGAGTGGGGAGGACTGATTAACCCTCGTCACCTGTTTCATTATTATCTTCAGATCCCTTGCCACCAGCTTTTACTAATTTTTGATTAATCTCTTTTTCTGTTGCTTGTTTATCTGTAACTTTAAATTCTGTTAACTTAATTTGCTCTAATCTAGGATAAGTAATTACCCAACCAGTATCTTTTTTTAATTCAACAACAGTACCATCTAAATCTATTCCATCCACGTACGGTTCTAAAGCTTTTTTCTCACATGTATCATTTTCACATGCCCCATCAATATAAGCAATCTTTGCCCCCGCTAGAATATTTGATGCTTCTGCTAAAATCGCACGGTCCTTGGACTTATTAATAATATTACCAATTGCAGGTACAGCGATTGCTGCGATAATTGCTAGGATAACAATTACAGCTAATAGTTCAACTAATGTTAAACCTTTCTCATTTTTCAATAGTTTTTTATTTTTCCATTTTTTTAACATAATGAAATCCTCCTTAATAGTTTTATATGAAGTGTGTGTACACGCGCTTCTGAACATTATGGCGAAGCTGCACAATCTCGCCCAATACATTTGCCACCAGTTCCCTTGCTGCCCTTACGAATATCGTCTGCAATATGCTGTAAGGTGGCATTATCAAAATTAATATATTTGCCATTGCTGTAATAAATCGCATGTGCATTGAAATAGTAGGTGCCCTCGATAAATTGGACATTGGCATTCTGACCTTCTTTATCTGCCTCTAATATTTTGCCTGCACTGTCTAAATAACCATCAGATACTAATTTTCCCACCTCAACCATCTGCCATTGATCGGCGGTTGGATGCTCCATAAAATAGAACTGCGCGGCATGAATGACATTGATAGCATCTGCCTTTAATGCCTTATAACGTGAATTATCAATGACATTACTTATAGCTGGAATTGCAATGGCAGCAACGATAGCTAGAATAACAATGACTGCCAATAACTCGACTAATGTCAAGCCCTTTTCGTTCATTACCCTCATTTCCATGTCCAGTCTCTCCTTTAATACTTAACCATGAAGATACCTACTTGCCGCTTCCTTTTGTTAGCAAATCTAAGTAGATATTTCCCATTAAGCGGAACAAAAGGGCATCCATATCAATATTGTAAACATTACATATTTTCATATAGTTGGAACATTGGTAAGAATATAGCCGCAACGATCACTCCTACAACTAGAGCCAGTACCACAATCATTAAAGGCTCAATGAGTGACTTCATGGTATCGACAGCACGGTTTACTTCCTCTTCATAAAAATCAGCGATCTTTTCAAGCATGTAATCCAAGGAGCCTGTTTTCTCACCAATTGAGGTCATTTGTGTAACGAGTGGTGGAAATAGCCAGCTTTTTTCAAGTGGCTCTGATAATGTGCCACCCTTTTCTAAATTATCGCGCGCTTCCAGTACTACTTTCCCCATTACAGGATTACCACCAACCTTTTCGACAATCGTTAGGGCTTGTAAGATTGGTACGGAGCTGCTAAAGAGTGTTGACAAGGTTCTTGTCATTCTCGCGATAATATCCTTTTGCAAAAGCTGTCCAAAGATTGGCATACGCAGTAAAAATACATTGACGGCATAATGAAACTCTTTATTATTTTTATAGAAATAGTGTAGACCCACTACTAATACCAATAGCCCTAAAATCACAAGGTACCAAAACTGAATGAGCCAATCACTAATACCCACTACAATGACCGTTATTAACGGCATTTCCAAATTCATTTCCTTAAATGCATCCATAAAGGTTGGCACAATGAACACCATTAAAAACATACCAACCACTAGTGTTAAAAGCGATAAAATCGCTGGATAGGTCATCGCAGATTGAATTTTTTTCTTAATGTTGTATTGCTTCTCAAGTGTGCTTGCAAGACGATCTAATGTATCGTCGACATTCCCTGTAGCCTCACCAGCACGCATCATATTGACAAATAGCAATGGGAACACTTTGGGGTGTTTGCCTGCTGCATCTGAAAATGCCATACCATTTCGAATATCCTCTTCAACCTGCATTAATGCTCGCTTTAGTGGTTTACTCCGTGTTTGCTCACCCAAAATATGGGTTGCTTCAACGACAGGAACGCCCGCACGAATTAATGTCGCATATTGCCGACAATAAATAACAAATTCCTGGTGCTTCACTTTTGTCCCAAAAGCAATATCTTTATGTAAAATGCTATTTGATTCTTGAAGTTCTCTTGCATTAATTCCTTGTGCTCGAAGCTTTTCCATGGCCACCTTTTTATTCGGTGCCTCGATAATGCCCTTTTTAGGTGCTCCTGTTTTGGTACGACCACTATAACGAAATATCGTCAACTATAATCACCAGCGTTCATATATGGTCTTGCATCCTCTAGTGAAATCTTACCTGTCGTAATTAGGTGCTGCATCGAATATTCCAATGTGTGCATACCCAAAGCTTTACTTGTCTGCATCACACTTGGAATTTGGTGAATTTTTTCGTTACGAATTAAATTTGAAATAGCAGGTGCCTGTACTAAAATTTCTGTCGCAGCAATACGCCCTTTTACATCCTTACGTACAAATAAACGCTGAGAAACAATCCCTTGTAGTACATTCGCAAGCTGCACACGAATTTGACTCTGCTGATGCGGTGGAAATACATCGATAATACGGTCGATCGTCGTTGGTGCACTACTTGTATGCAGTGTAGCCATAACTAAATGCCCTGTTTCAGCAGCCGTAATAGCCGTTGAAATGGTTTCATAATCTCGCATCTCCCCAACTAAAATAATATCTGGATCCTGACGTAATGATGCACGTAAACCATTGGCAAAGCTCATTGTATCGACACCAATTTCCCGTTGATTGATGACAGACTTCTTATGTGTATGCAAATATTCAATTGGATCCTCTAACGTAATAATATGTTTAGATCTTGTTTCATTGATATGATCTATCATGGCTGCCAAGGTAGTTGATTTCCCTGAGCCTGTTGGGCCTGTCACTAATATTAAGCCTTGTGGTTTTTCTGCAAGCTTATATAACACCTGTGGCATATTGAGCGCTTCAATAGAAGGAATTTTAGCCTCAATTAAACGAGCTGCAATCGTTACTTCATTTCGTTGATGGTATGCATTGACACGGAATCGACATTTCCCAGGCAATGAAAAGTTAAAGTCCGTTTCTCCCTTGTCCTCAAATTCCTGTTGTTTATGGACAGGAAGAATGACCTTTACCATTTCCTTTAAATCCTCTGTTTCAAGTGGGACTGTGCCGTAATGCTCCAGTTGCCCATGGATACGATATACCGGTGGAATACCTTTCGTTAAATGAAGGTCAGATGCTTTTTCTTCAAATGCACGTGTTAATAATTCAACGATTGAATATGCTGTCATTTTTTCACCCCTAGTCTGCACTTGCAACACGTAATATTTCTGATGTGGTTGTTTGGCCTGCTACAACCTTTTGTAATCCATCCACTAATAGGGTATGGTAGCCTTTTTCTTTCATATAATCACGGAGGACGCGATCACCAACACGATTTAAAATCATATCCTTTATTTGGCGATCAACAGGGAGGATTTCATGAATCGCCATCCGTCCTCTGTAGCCTGTTTGATTGCAGGCAGGACATCCACGCCCTTTTTTACCATGTGTTACGCCTTCCACCCCATTTTCCTCAAGTATTTCAAGCTCACGAGAAGTGAATATATATGGTTCAGCACAATCACGACAAACTTTTCGTACAAGACGTTGCGCCATGATTCCTACCAGGGAAGAGGATAATAAAAATGGCTCGATCCCCATATCATGGAGCCGTGAGATAGATTCGATGGCACTATTAGTATGCAGTGTACTTAATACTAAATGGCCTGTTAGTGAAGCACGTATAGCAATTTGAGCTGTTTCAAGATCCCGAATTTCCCCTACCATTACAATGTCGGGGTCCTGTCGTAAAATCGATCGTAACCCTACCGCAAATGTTAAGCCGACTTCTTCTTTTACTTGAATCTGATTGATACCATCTAACTGATATTCCACTGGGTCCTCAACCGTAATAATATTGACGCCTTCTTCATTTAAATGAGAAAGTGCTGCATATAACGTAGAGGACTTACCTGAGCCTGTTGGACCAGTAATTAGCATCATACCGTTTGGATGGGCTATCATTTTCCTGAATAGTGCTTCATTACTTGCACTAAAGCCTAATTTATCAATATCATTGGCTGAATTGGTTAAATCTAAAATACGCATCACTACCTTTTCACCATAGACTGTTGGTAGTGTCGCTAAACGGATATCGACAGGTCTAAAATTAACATTAGTTTTAATACGTCCATCCTGAGGAATACGATTTTCTGTAATATTTAAATTACCCATAATTTTAATACGAGCCAATACGACATTTTGCATGTGCTTTGGCAAGGATCGCTCAGTACGTAGCACACCATCAACTCGATAGCGGACACGTAGTTCTGTTTCTTGTGGATCAAAATGGATATCACTTGCGCGCTGTGCGACACCATTGGCTATAATTTGATTCACTAAACGAACAATAGGTGAATCCTCATTCTCGATTTCCTCTTGTGTTTCCGTACTAGTAGCAGCCAAATCCAACATGGCCGCATCCATTGATTCCTGTAAATCATAGTACTTTGTTATCGTCCGATATAAATCATCTTTTGCCGCAATACTTGTCTCGATTTGACAGCCTGTTGTCATACGAACTTCCTCAATGGCGAAATAATCCATCGGGTCTTCCATTGCAATAAATAATTTATTTTTTTCTTTGCGAATCGGCATAATATTTGTCCGCTTCGCCAGCTCCGCGGGAATAAGCTGTAATAATTCGGGACTAATAGAAAACTGATTCAGGCTGATATGAGGGATACCAAGCTGGAATTCTAAGACTTCAATAAGCTGCTGCTCTGTTAAGAAATTTTCTTTGATAAGGAAATCTCCAAGCTTCTCATTTTTCATCTTAGTCGTTAATGCGTACTCAAGCTGGTCAGCAGTAATAACACCTGATTCAACCAGTAAATCCCCTAAACGTTTACGCCCTGGCTTCATTGCCATAAACATACCTCCAATCGTTATGGACTTGTTTGTACAAAATTACCACCCTTATCATAGTAGCCATAGACAATTTCTGGTCCTTCTTGCTTTGTTTCCTCTGGTTTTGAAGGTTTCACATCAGGCAAGCCATTACCATCTAAATCCACTTCTAAATCAGGATCTGATGCAGCAGCCCCTACGTTCTGAGTAGGCGTTGTGTTAATAACAGGCTCCTGCGAAGAACGCGTAACAATTCGATTTTGAGGTACATAATAATCTCTACTAATGAATTGTTCTTCTGTTGCTCCGTTCTCTACAATGGAACGATAAACTTCCACTCTTGAACCCTCTTTCCCCTCTTGCTCCACTCGTTCTTGTCCAGCCTTTAACTCCTCCGAATAGCGATAAATAATGCGTGGCTTTACAATTTTATCCTTGCTAACACGTACTGTAATGTCCTTGTCTTTCGCGGCTGCAAAAACTTCTATCTTTAATTGATTACCCTCTATAGATGCTTTCAGTTTACCGAGCTGCTCAGACCGATTAATAAATTGTAAGTCTTTTCCTAAAGCTGCATTGATATCTGCCTCAATTCCCTGTTGCAAATAGCTTGGATTTATTTCCTGAGAGTGTCTTTCTAAAATTTCGTAATCCGTTTGAAGAATAACACTATATAGCATTGATGCCACAAAATCTAAACCTGCATCATTGACAACCCCAGCCTGTTCACCTAAAAGTGTAAGCAACGAGATGGATTGATTTGGAACTAGATGGACATCATTTAATAACGGAATGATTTTTGCTACTCCTTGACTATTTGCTGGTAGCTCGGCAATCTGAAAGGCAATCCTTTCCCCGGTTTGCATGGAATCTTCATTGATAACGGCTTCAACCTTATGCTCCTTCAAATAGCTGGCCTGTAAGATTAGTTTCTGGAGTGTTTTATCTGTATCCCAAACACCTGCTTCATTTATTTGCTGCGTAATCGCTTCATTGACGGTAACAGGAATGGGAATATGAACTACTTTTTCTTTTTGCCAAAAAGCATACCAAGGCTTTTTTGTCAGCATTTCGTACTGAGCAATAGCTGCTGATGGATCAAAAACAAATTGTTTCGAGTCAATGGCTTTGGCTATACCCTCACTAACAATTTCCATTTCAGCATCTTGCCATTCTGAAATTGCATTTTGTAGCGTAGTTGCCAAATCTGCGGTTTTCACATCGTAGATCTCAATACCTCCAATGGTTGAAGATTCAGGACCTTCTTTAGCAAAAACTGTGTCATTTAGCACAAATGATGGAACAAAAAATCCCACAATTAGAACAATTACCAAAAACAAGCTAATTATTTTTATGTATGTTTTCATCCACATCATCCTTTATTTAACTTAGTGTTTTTTCTATTTATATACAAATAATACTACAACTACGGTATTCTGGCACTACTAAAATGCAACTTTGTTCCGATTTTGACTAGATATTTCACATGAAAATTCAAAAATAATTCAACAATTAGTCACAAAGAACTATACATAACCTTAAATTCCTTTCGATACATAGTTTGAATTTGTTATAATAGCCTTAATCAACTATTATAATGCATTATATTTTGAACTTACTTACATAATAAGAAATTTTTATTTTATAATAAATTGAAGATAACTATATCTTTAGCATTAAAAATAATTATGATATTCAGGAGGTTTTACACACCTTATATGATATTTATTTTTATGAACACCAAATGATGAAAGATTTATTAGTCTTCAAACGGCTGAATAAAGCATTGCTCTGAGAAGTCCTCATTATATAGGTATGTGCAAAGAAATCAATAAAATAAAATTGGATACTCAAAACAGATCAAACTATTGATATATCAGTAGTTGTATAGGGAGGGAATTGATTTGATAAAACATCTTAAAAACAATCATGGCATGACGTTGATCGAAGTTGTTGCCGCCCTTTTAATAATAGGCATTGTGTTAATTTCATTTTTCGGCTTACTCGTTCAGTCAAATAAAACAACACATAAGTCAAATGATATTATGGATGCTACTTATGCGGCACAAAAAAAAATGGAGGAGATTTATAATTTGTCTAGCGGTGCTGATTCTTATGATGATTTAACAGGGGGCTATACATTGGATGAAGAAAGCACTAGAACGTCCTTGTCTTCTTTACCTACTAATCAAGTGTATAAATATCTACCACATGAAGAAGATCGTTATACTTACTATTTAACATTAGAAACATTTCCTGAAGATGACACTTATAAAAATGCGATTTATGTGCATCTAAAAGTTATTGAAAACAGCACAAACAGCACAGCCACTATGGAAAATGTGTATATACTAGGGGGGGCAAAATAAAATGAAATGGCTTCGAAATAGCAAAGGTCTTACATTATTCGAAGTGCTTACAGTCGTTGTTATTCTTGCCATCGTATCCATGCTGAGTATTAGTATTGTAACATCTGCTACAAAGCAACAACTTGAGCAAAGTACACATAATCGTGATATTAAGGATATATCCTTTGCATTAAAAGTAATTACGCAGGATTTTCGGAAGAGTGATGACCTCGATTCAGAAAAAGATGAAACAACCGACCCTCCGACAGAACTACACACATTATTGTTAGGTGATGAAATTATATCAACTTATAGATTAGAAAATAATCAAATTATTCGAAATTCAAACGGCAAGGATGAAGTCATTGCATATAGAATATCATCATTTACGATCAGTGGAGGCGCTATTGAAATTATAAGTGAAGATGGTCAAACAGTTACAACAGATATTACTCAAAGGAGAGGAAATTAATGAGTAAACAAATTAAAAATCAACGAGGTTCAGCTCTTGCGCTTGCGTTATTTTTAGTTGTGATTATCTCAATCCTTGGTATTTCTTTACTCAGTGTCTCTTCAAACAGTCTAAAACAAGTAGACTATGAGCGAAAAGATCAGGCGGTTTTTTATATTGCTGAGGCGGGGGTTAATTTAGCTAAAGAGGAAGTAAAATTTAAATTAAGAAAAATTGAAGATGACGCAATTCAAGAAATGACGAGCTGGATTACTGAACAAAATATTTATCGCAAAGCTAATAAATTACCAAAATTATCAAAGCAAATGGCAATGGAGCATTATGTAAATGAAGTTCTAAAAAAAGAATTTGATAAAGCAATTGATAATGGAGATTTTTCTGACACATCGTTTACTATCTCTCCAGGTAAAATAGCATCTGTTAATCTACAACCGACAAGTGTAGATTTTAAAGTCAAAATCATTTCATCTGGGACAATTGATTCTACTAGGGAGCGTGTAGTTGATCAAGAAATAAAACTTAGACCTTCCCTATATATTAAATTAGATGAGGATGATGAGGAGGAAGATGGCGACGAAATTGGTACTATACCTGGAGGTTGGGAAAATCATACCGTTCTGACATCTGGAGATATTGTATTTAATAGTAGTGGTGAAATTCATGGAGACACATCTTTAAGGTACGGGAATGTTATTTTTAATAACTATTCTGGAAAAATCCTTACTGAAGATGGTTCAATTGGTGGAAATATTAATATGGATAGTACAAAACAGTCCATTACAACTAAAAATCAACAACAAAAGAATGAGTGGCATTACCCTAAAGCCATATTACCACCACTTGCCATTGACCCAAAAAGCTTTTTACCGAATGATTATTGGAAAAGTACATCAGATAAAACAAATCAATTATCTGAGCTTTATCCATTACAAAAATATACGATAACCAAAAGTGGAAATAAAATAGATTTAGTGTCTAATGGTGTATTATCAACAAGAGAGGGGCAGCCATTCGCTTGGCTAAGAACTGATGTAACATTTAATTTAACAGAAGACACTCATTTAAAAGCTATTGAAATTTACAGTAATAGAACAATTACTATTAATGTAGATAAGGAAGTAAATTTATTAGTAGATGATTTTGATATGAATTATGGCACAATAAATGTCACAGGGAATGGGAAGTTGAATTTATATGTAAAAAAATTCACTGCTCTTAACTCTACTACTGGATTTAACGCAAATACAGCAGACCCTTCAAAAGTTAATTTCTATTACGTAGGCTCATCACAATTCACCTTAAATGGTTCGACACCATTTTATGCAACATTATTTAACCAAAGTGCTAATATGTCATTGGGTGGGAGCTCTAAAGTATATGGTAATATTATTTCTGGAGGAAGTAAAATCACTGTTTCTGGAAGTACACCTACTACAGGTCAATATGTTATTGCACCTAATGCTGAGTTAATTATAGATGGGAGCGCTTCTATTAGAGGTTCCGTTATAGCTGACTCTATAAATTTCACTGGTAATGGTAGAATTTACAAAGGTTCTAATTTACCTCCCCTGCCACCAGGTGTAGGGCCATCGGATGATTTCGAAGAATTACCTAACCCTGATGGTGGAAGATTACCTCTTGAAGAAGGCTCTATTATAGAAAGTTAATAACTACAAAGAAATAAACAATGCGAAACCTAATGATTTTCTAAACAAATGAAACAGCCAAGGAGAAATGCAACTCTCATTTGGCTGTTTTATCATCTTTCCTTTTAACATCGTTACAATAAAAGGTATACGCTTTGGTATTTTGTATTTAATGAGTACCTTTTACTAGCAATTATATCTTTATTCTATTCATTTTTCCTCAACAACCTACCCGACAATAGCATTCCAATACCACCAATGGTAATAAATAGAACAGCTCTAATCAGTAAATCAAGGGCAGATAAGTCAAAGAAAATTAGCTTAATAAATGCGATAACTAAAATAATAAAGCCTGTTGTGCGCAATGTTTTTAAATGATGTGTGGAACTAATCCATAGTGAAACACTAGCAGTTAAGAATAATGTAATAGTTGTAAGGGCGATACTTAGCTTCCAATCAAGAGCGTTGTTAAATGTAAACTGATGGATCAGCCCCCATATCGAAATCATCGTGAGCACAATCCCCGTACTTACAATGGCGTCCACATATTTCCCCAGACGGTCCTCGTACAATCGATAAATAATTCCTTTTACAAGCACATCAGCGACAATCGCTACAACCACTGCTAAATAAATTAATCTAGTGATAGTGTTTAAGCTTTCCAACATTGACACCCTAGTACTAATCATCAAGGAGACTAGAAGGAAAAATGCACCAAGTACTGGCGTTAAAGCACGTCCTTTGTAAGTTTCCTCTACAAATAAAGAACCAGTAAATAAGACAGCTAGTACGATACACACCATATATGGAATGTCATTTGCGGCTGTAAAGTATACGGCATCTAGCTTGCTAATATAGGCTAAGAAATAGCCAGCTGTGACCACTGCTAAAATATCGATTACATACAAATCCTTCATGACCTTTTCAAAAGGTGAGAGTGCCTCTTTAGGACGTCTTGCATATAAATAAATAATGATGAAATAGATGATTGGCATAAATAAGCTTAAATGATCGATGCTGAAAAATGGACTTGGTTCATGGAAAACAAAGTTTAGTGTAAATGTCATCACAAGGGAAAGTGAAGTAACGACCTTCATCATACTTGCACGTATTCGTAAGCTCATCATCACGCCTGCAAATGCAATCAAAGGATACAATAAATCATCCACTTTATTCGGAATATTCAATAGAAGTATCATATTACAGAAGGTGATAAACACAAGTGTCACAGCACTATCCAGTACCTCCTGCCATTTTTGACGATAGCTATAAAACGCTACAGCGCCAAATAAAGCCATTAAAATGAGGAGTAGCATTTCTCCATTTTCAAGAGAACGAATGATTAGGTTCAGCAGTAATAAACTAAATGAGCCTAAAGAAAATTGGAGTCCAATGTGAAGTGGCTTCCATTTGGATTGTGCGTTATACAGTAAACACCATATTGCATAAAGGATTGCTAGAATCACAAGTAAGCCAAGTGCAAAAACTACTTGCTGATCACTATTCATAAATGCTATAACACTCACTGCTAGCACTGAAAAGAATGTGGCGATATAAAGGGCTAGCTTTTGCTTGTGCTGGTAAATCACTAATTGCAATGCAGCAAACAATACGACCACAAATAATAAAATAATGACAGCACTAAAATCCATATATTCTAGTAAGTAAGGTAGTAATAATGATGTAAAGGCAACAAAAACAGTTAGTGCTTCATTTTTCTTCAAATAGCTAATGGCAATACCATAGCCAATATAAAGCAGCGTAATGCCTAGTGCTGGAATAAGACCAATGATTTCATATAATATGGCACTCGCTGCGGTTGTTAAAATACCAACAATAAATGCCCCACCATATAAAGAAATCGTTATAGCTGATGAGCCTACTTTCCTACGCTCTAGTACATAGGCTATAACCGCCAATCCCACCGATAGTACATAGGCAAGGATGATTTTCACGCCATCCGATAAATAGCCATAGTCACTGACAAGTTTTAGACCCCAAAGTACGCCCATTACTAAAATAACCATGAATACTTTTGGAAGTGCCCACATAACACGTTCCTCCATCGATGGCTGTGGTTGCACTTCTTTTTCCGCTACTTTAGTCGGGATAGGCTTCGACTCCAGTACTGGTTTTGGTTTAATTGGTTCTGATTGCTTGATCATCGACTGTCTGGCATCAAGAGTATTAATTTTTTCAGCTCTTTGCGAACCTTTTAATACTGACAACTCCTGACGTAAATCTGCCATTTCCTCCTCAAGCTTTGCAATTCTGCGCTCCAATTCAAGGGACATTCAATCATCCTCCCCACTTTATCAATTTTCTAACATTATAACATATTTATCCTTATTGTAAAATTACACTTTTTGTTCATTTTATCTCGGTCTCCGATACATTAAGGCACGTTCACTATCACTAGTACCCCGTGTGGTTGGATCGACAATGACCCCCATTAACACAAGAATGGATAAGACTGTATTTAAAATAGATGATATTTGCTCACTCATCACCCCTGTAAAATCATAGCCAAAAATTGCAGCCACTTGTTGTGCGAGTAAGAGCAGCAATGAAAATAGCCCTAGTAGAAATGGAATATGTTGAAGACGAACCTTCCAATTAATTCTCATAAAAGCTCACCTCCCCCCCTCTTGCCACAGTATATGCATAGTGGTTATGTGACACATATGCAAAAATGGAATTCTCGCCAAGTTACTAGGATTTTTTGATAATATTTTGTGATGCAAACTATTTTCAAACATAGAAAGTGAAGGAAGCTTTTTCATGAATAACATGTTCATCTATTTAGTTTACTTAGAGCCCTCTCAAAAATGAGAAGGTTTTTTTATGTAAAAATTTTTGTGCATTTTTTCCCAAGTCATTGACAATAGATGCCACAAGTTATATGGTTAGTTACATAAGTAATTAACCAACTAACAAGTGAGGTGGATTGTGATTCATTCTTTAAATAACGAAAAGCCCATTTTCCAACAAATACGTGAAAGAATAGAAGATGCCATTCTAGATGGACAGCTACAGCCTGAAGATCGCATTCCATCTACAAATGAGTTTGCAAAAGAATACCAGATTAATCCTGCAACTGCTGGGAAAGGCGTGAATGAATTAGTGGATAAGGGCGTCATTTATAAAAAGAGAGGTGTCGGTATGTTTGTCCATGAAGACGCCAAAAATATTTTAATTACTGAGCGTAAAGAAAGCTTTGTCCAGCAACATATTGAACCATTGAAAAAGGAAGCAAGACGTCTAGGCATTTCAGATGAAGAGTTACAAAAATTGATACAAGGGGGATCATGAATGAAAATTAATGTGAGTAATGTCACGAAATCCTATAAACAGAAAGCAGCTTTGAAAAATATCTCTTTCACCATGGAGGGACCAAAGATTATTGGCCTTTTAGGTCACAATGGAGCTGGTAAAACAACTTTTTTAAATTTATTATCAGGCCTCATCTCTACAACAAGCGGAGAAATTTTAGTTAACGGAGAAAATGTCTTCAATGCCCCTAACACATTACGTGATATTTGCTTTGTCGCTGAAAGTGGCAACTTTCAAGAAGAAATGACCATTGCCCAAACATTAAAGGCCAATCGCTTCTTTTATCCAAAATGGGATGAGGAGCTAGCTCAAGAACTGCTACAAGTATTTGCCCTGAATCCAAAAGATAAAGTGCGTAATCTTTCAAAAGGGATGGTCTCTGCACTTGGAATTATTACAGGCTTTGCGAGTTGTACAGCTATAACTATATTTGATGAACCTTATATCGGTTTAGATGTAGCAGCGCGTAATATGTTTTATGATTTGTTAATTGAGCAGCAAACAGAAAATCCGCGATTATTTATTCTATCTACACATTTAATCGATGAGGCGAGCGAGCTATTTGAGGAAGTTTTCATTCTACATGAGGGCGAACTTTTGCTCCAAAAGACCACTGATGAATGGCGAGATCATATTGTGGCTGTAAAAGGCAATGCCTCAGATGTTGAGAGAGCAATTGGGGATTTACAAGTAATCTATCAACATACATTTATGCAAGAGATGACAGCTATTGTCTTCGCAAATGGTCAATCCATTGAAGATCAGAACATTACGCTTGAATCTGTTTCTCTTCAAGATATGCTCGTCTATTTAAGTAAACAGAAAGTGAGGCCAGGGCGATGAACACGATGAAAGGCAGTTTTTATATCTTATTTCAAAGCTATAAGAAGCAAAATATTATTTTTTGGAGCATTTTATTTTCGATCGTGCTTTTGTCATTTTTCTTAGATGCATTTTTTGGTCAATATGTATCATTTGCTATGACTATTTCTATTCCTGTTTATATTTTTTACAGTATGATGGCAACAAAACTTCTCAATAAAACCTTACCCTATTTTTTAAAGCTAGGATTAAGTCGTCAGCAATATATGTTGTATGTCGGGCTATTTTTTATCAGCTGGAGTCTGGTCGGTGCCTTGATTATTGCGTGTGCTCATCAAATCATTTCTTATGTTTCTACCCTATTCAATATCAAAGATATTATTATCATCCACCCTATCTTATTTTTTGATATTACCCATTCATTTTTACAAACAGTAGTATTGGATACGGTCTTGCTTTTATTTTGTCTAAGTTCTGGCCTTCTCCTTAACGTTGTTTTTTATCGTTTAGGCATACTAGGAGGCTATAGCTTAATTGGTTTCCTAGCATTAATACCTATATTAATGGTGATCTTTGAATGGTATTCTCCGTTGTATCAACTATTAGCCAATTCATCTATATTAGCGATTTTAGGGAGCATGTTTGTTTTTAGTATTTTCCTCTATCTAGTTATTTCAGCTAGTATGCGAAAGGTTTCTGTAAATCCTGTATAAATAGAATAGGAGGAAGATAATAACATGAACCCAAAAATGTTGATAAAAATAATTGGTTTAGAGTCTCTACTCCTATTTTTCTATGTTTTAAATGGTGCCTTTGTTTCTATCAAACAACCTTTAAGCCCTTTTCTACAGTTTGCGCTGTTAATCCCATTTGCATTAGGTCTCTTCATATATATAGCGACGAAAAAGAAATGGAGAGAATATTTCTTTTATCCTATTAAAAAGAATCATTTCTTCATCACCTTACCGCTTCTTCTTATTTTCGGCATCATCTTAGTAAGCACAAAAGGATTGAATATGACATCTATTAGTGATTTAGTTGTCATGTTTATCATGCAAATTTTCATTGTAGCGTTTATTGAGGAGTCTGTATTTAGAGGCATTATGCTACGCATGCTATTAGCAAAAGGGGCTTTTTCTGCTGTCTGGATTTCTAGTATATTGTTTGGCGTCACACATGCGTTACAATTACTAGGTGGCCAATCTCTAGAAGATACGATTCTTCAAATCATCTATGCTCTTTTAGTTGGCCTTGTTCTAGCTTTACTTGTATTGGAAGGTCAATCAATTATCGTAACAATTATTTTCCATGGACTGAATAATTTCTTTAACATTATGGGAAATACGGCAGGCTCCATGTTAAGTGCCTATCTTATCATTTTAGTACTCTTTATCTACATGCTGACGTTATGGAGACGTCTAAAGAAAATCGATCACAATCTGTTTATGAAAAATGCCAAGTCCATTTAAGACTTGGCATTTTAGTTAGAAGAGTAGGTGACCAACCAATGCGGCAATTGGAAGAGAAATAAGCGTACGTAGTATAAATAAGACGACTAAATCCAAAAATTTCAATGGAATTTTTGTACCTAAAATAAGTCCACCTACCTCAGACATATAGATTAGCTGTGACACAGAAACAACTGCAATAACAAATCTAGTAACATCCGATTCAATCCCTGCCCCTAAAATAGAAGGTAGAAACATATCGGCAAAGCCAACAACCATTGTTTGCGCTGCTTCAGCCGCTTCAGGTAAGCCAAGGACGGTTAAAATTGGCTCGAATGGTTTTCCTAAAATCACAAAAATACTTGTAAATTCAGCAAGCATTAAGGCAATTGTCCCAAAAGCCATAACGATAGGGGCAACACCCACCCATAAATCAATTACATTTCTAGAGCCATCTTTGAAAAATTGTCGAGGATCACGATTTGCATGCGCAATAGCAAGTGCATTTTCTAAGCCATGTGAGACAGAATTATAGCCCTCTGGTAATTTCTCACGTGAATAATCTACTGGTGTCCCATCTATATATGTATCTTCTTTTTTCGCAAGTGGATAGATTCGAGGCATAATAATGGCTAATACAATTCCACAAAGGACTACTGTCAAATAATAAGGAATAAAATAGCGTGCCAAATGCACAGTATCCAACACAACGATACAGAATGTGATGGACACTACTGAGAAACTTGTGGCAATAATCGCAGCTTCTTTTTTTGTATAGTTCCCCATCTCATATTGTTTACTTGTCATTAACACACCTATTGTGCCATCACCAACCCATGAAGTAAGAGCATCAATGGAAGAACGCCCTGGACTTTTAAACAGTGGCCGCATAATTTTCACCATCATTGTCCCGAAAAATTCAAGTAAACCAAAGTTTGTTAAAAATGGTAAAAGGAAACCAGCAAACAAAAAAATGGTAAATAAAAACGTCACAAGTCCCTCATTTGGATCCATTAGGAGTCCACCTGTATTTTCATTATTAATGGCAGAAGGTCCAAAATTAAAGACCACCATTGAAGCAAAGGCTAAACCGATAAAACGAGTAATGGTCCAAAACCAATTAACATAAAACAATGAATCTAAAATACTAGGTTCTTTAGCATTTTTACGAGGGATAAATTTCGCTATCAGTGCACCAATCGCAGAGATGGCAAACATTATAATTGTAAAATAGCTAATGACCGGAGCCACAATCCCCGCTAAAACATTGGCTAGTATGGCAATGGGCACTTTCCAGCCCTCTTCTGTTAAAAGGGGGGTCATAAATAGAAAGATACCAATTAAAGACGGAATAATGAAGTAAAAATATGTAGCAACAGAATACTTTTTCATTTTTTTATAAAACCTCATCTCTTTTAATCTCAATAATTTATGTATTTTGCATTACAACAATTAAAATAGTGTTTATAAGAAACATTTATTTATCCATCGTTGTACTACTATACAAGCAAATATATGTTGTGTTCATTCACTATCTCATCCCTCCTTCTGTTATAGGACTATTTTAAAAGCTTTGAAGTATTGAGCATTAAATAGAATAACACTCACATTATTCATGTTTTTATACCATTAACGTGTTATAAAACTATTGTAAACGCTACAACACATTTGGTTCAACCTCACAATATTCTGAATTTTTATACATCCATAAATAAAAGAGTCTAACTTCTTAATTCGAAATTAGACTCCTGTGAATGAGCTAGCAATTCTAGTATGCATCAGCATTTTTTTAATTGTTTTACTGGACCTTTCGTGACTTCAGTCAGTTTTGAATTGATCGCAAAGATTTTTGCGTTGATAGTAGTAATCCCAAATTCAGCTAGCCTTTTGGAATGCATTTCTATATATTGTTCAGCTGTGCGTTTAGATTCGAATAGATAGATGCCGCCTGCTTCGTTTGTTTCAGGGCTCTCTGTCCAAATTTTCCACAAAAGTCCTTCCTCTTCATAAATACTTTTGGCTAAATCAGAAAACGCTTCTGTCATCTCATCACCAAATGGTCCATCCAATTTAAAATCTACCTGTAATACGTATGTCATTGCCATTCTCCTCATTATTTAGTAGTAATATAACATTCACCGAGTATTTCTTTCATTTCATATTGCTCTGATGAAAGCTCTTTTTTCACATAAGATATAACCTCTGACTTTTCCAAATCATACATGACTTCAATTTCTTTCGAAAATAGAAGCTTTTCTTTTTTAAGCAAGCTTAAAAGAGATGGCTGTTGCTTTGGTTGCAGCTCTTCCAAATTGAGAACCTGTTTTAGTCCTTCCACATAGTTTACAAATGGACGCCCACCAACAATTTTCAACCCTTTATTATCTTCATTCATCATAATAATAGTTGGAAATCCTCTTACGCCTAGATTTCTTGCAAGGTCAAAATCTTCATTTAATAACGGTTGCCCGTTTGTTTGTTCTGATTCGTTTACAATAGCCGCTCCATCAAGCCCCAGTCTATTTACAATGTCAATCATAACGGATGTATCTGCAATATTTTGATTGAATACGAATAGCGCTTCTCTTGCTCTGCGCAAATATTCAAATGCTATAGCATCATGCTGATTTTTTTGAATCACTTTAAAAACACGAGATGGTGGATAGGATGATTGCACTGGATTGTTCATCATCACTGTTCCATCTATTGGCATGCGATAATTTTCTCCCACTTCTCTCCAGTGTCCTACAACGTCGGCAGGTCCAGATATTCCATTAGCAGGGTCTACTGGACCATCACCCCATTTTTCTAGTAATCCTCCCATAATCGTATGAAAGTTAAAATAGTGTCCGTACTGCTCGATAAAACGTCGAAGAACGGGTTCGAGTGCCCAACAATGAGAACATATTGGATCAGTTACATAGTATACTTCAATGGATTTCTTTGGTTGATTAAAATCAATTATCCCCAATTCCTCCTCGCCAGCTACTCCACATACACCTGTCTCTAAATCACAAACCATTGGATGATTCTTCAATTGACTATCCCCTTTTCTTACTTTCATTAAAAATAAATATATAACACTCTTATTTGCCTTACAGTTGTATTTTATTCATAATAAAATCATCAATAAACCAATAATCTATTTGAATTGTTGTATATACAACACTTTGAAGAAATTGTTTAAAAAGGAGTGCTAAGTAATGACCTCATCTAAGACAGATCTTCGTGTTATACGGACTCGTAAATTAATCATGGATTCTTTCATTGCACTTTCTAGTAAAAAAGAGTTCAAGGATATAACGGTTAAGGATATTACGACAGAGGCCATGATTAATCGTGCAACTTTTTATTATCACTTTGAAGATATATATGATTTGTTAGAGAAGGTCCTATCAGAAGTATTATTAGTTAATTTGAATGATGACTTTCTACAACATAACGAACTTAATGAAGGAGCTTTCCTTATTCTCTTTAAAGCGATAACTAATTTTCAAAAGTCATTGTCTAATCGTTGTCATCGAGGCTATGAAGAGACAATTGCTCGAATTATTAGAGAGCAGCTTGAAATTATCTTTTACAAAATGTTATTGAAACAAAATGCAGCGACAGGGAACGAAGCGCTAAAAATGACTGCTGTAATATTAAGCTGGGGAATCTATGGCGCTTCTATAGAATGGAGAACTAGCAATCAGGAGATACAGCCTGAAGAATTTATCAAACCTGCAATTCCTTATTTATTGGCAGGTATTGACAACCAACATAAAAGTGAATAAACACTTATGAAATGATAAGTGTTTACTCACTTTTGGTGGTTAGAGATTTTGTTGTTATGATCATCTTTTTATTTTTGGACAGGAGATACAAAAATCATTTGCTTCTTCAGAGGTATGATAATAGAAACAACATGTTTTTCTCAAGCGTACAGGTTGCTCCGATTCCATAATCGTCACTTTAGGACCACAATAGTCCGTCAAAGGATTTTTTCTCTCTCCAAAAATGGAGCCTGGTGCTAGGTTTACAATATAGTGATAATCCTCTTGTATACGAGCCTTTTCTTGCTCACTGGCTCCTTCCCCTATTTTCGTTTCATAGAGCCAATTCACATAAATAGCTGTGTTTTCCCATAAGATTGTTTTTGGAATTTTACTTATTTTTGCTAATGACTGCCAAACCTTCGCTAAATTATTCGCAAAGATTTCTCTAAGAACCTCATCTCGCCATTTTTCACGGTCTTCAGTAGGTATTGACACTGTGCGATCAATTAGCCGAATAGTAGGAAGCCAAGGTTTTGAAGATTCCGCTTCTACCCACATATTTTCAATTCTGCAATGTAGTCCTTTATCGTATCTGGACATAGCATAGAAGGCTGAAGCTATCGTTAAGACGCTATAGCGCTTCGCAAACAACGATGCCGTAACTAGGATAGAAGGCGATTGAAAGAAATGGGCAATTTTTTGTAAATAATCTAGAGCTTGTTCATTGTCCAATAAATTTTTGGCATATAAAGAGTATGTAGCATCTACTGCAGGCTCTATCGACAATCGATACTCTCTTAGTAACACGGATGTTTCTTCAGCTGACAGTGATAGGCTCAACAGACCCCTACCTCCTCTAATTCCACTGTTTGAACTGTTCGCCCCTTGCCATGTGGCACACATAAAGGTGTCCCAAAGAGCGGATCTTTAATAACGGTACAATCCATACGAAAAACAGCCTGGACCATCTCTGCTGTCACCACTTCCTCTGGCTTGCCTTGGGCATAAACCTGTTTATTACGTACCGCCACAATATGATGGGCATAGCGACAGGCTAAGTTTAAATCGTGTAATACCATAACGACGGTACGCCCTTCCTTGTCATTTAAATCAAATAGTAAATCTAAAATTTCTACTTGATGAGCCATATCTAAATAAGTTGTAGGTTCATCTAGTAAAATAAGATCTGTTTTTTGCGCTAATGTCATAGCAATCCATACACGTTGTCGCTGACCACCTGATAATGCATCTACTGGACGATCGGCAAATTCAGTCATCTGCGTTACTGCAAGCGCATTGTTTACAATTTTTTCATCCTCCATAGACCATTGCTTTAACCAACTTTGGTGTGGATAACGACCTTGCTTAATCAATTGCTGAACAGTTAATCCTTCTGGTGCAACAGGGCCCTGCGGCAGAATAGCTAAACGTTTCGCTACCTCTTTCGTTGAAATGGCATCTAGTTTATTCTCATCTAAAAAAATTTCACCCGACTTCGCTTTTTGTAATCGTGCAAATGTCCGAAGTAGTGTAGATTTTCCACAACCGTTGGCCCCAACTAGTACTGTAATTTTTCCTTTTGGTATTTGAAGATTCAAATCCTCTAAAATAAGATTTTCTCCATAGCTTACATGTAAATTTTGTGCTTCTAAGACATGTTTCAAATTCCTGTCACCTTCTTCTCCGGCTTTTAACTTTTTTATCATGAAGCTTTATTGATTGCGCGTTCTAAATAATAAATAAATAAAGAATGGTGCGCCAATTGCAGCAGTAAAGACTCCTGTAGGTAAATCCTTCGGTAAAAAGGCTGTGCGTGCCACCATATCAGCCACAATGACAATGATTCCACCTATAATAGCTGTCACAGGAATTAATCCTGCAAAGGAACGCCCAACAAGCATTCTGCTCATATGAGGGGCCACTAATCCAACAAAGGCAATGCCACCGGCAAAAGCTACTGCAGAACCAGCTAGCATGACACTAATGAGTAGAAAAAGTAAACGATACACTTGTACTTTTACTCCTAGCCCTATCGCTATTTCATCGCCTAATTCCTTCACATTCACCGTTCTTGCTAAAATAAATGTTAGTGGCACTAAAATGACTAGCCACGGTAATAGCAAATAGACATCCTGCATATTGGCCCCATACAAACTACCTGTCAGCCATAAATAGGCTTTCGTTGTAGCGGCTACATTACTGATTACAAGCAGCATCGTCACAACCGCCTTTGCTAAAGCTGAGATGCCAATTCCAATTAGTACCATTCGAATTGGTGTGACTCCTTTTCTCCATGATAGTAGGTAAATGATGAAGGAGACAATACCAGCACCTAATATAGCAGCTAACGGTAAAAATTGAATGCTGACTGATCCCATAAAGTACACGATAAAAATAATTGCCCCCATCGATGCTCCGCTCGTTATACCAATAATATCTGGGGCAGCAAGAGGATTACGGATAATTCCTTGTAAAATTAAACCGGCAACTCCCAGCGCAGCACCAACTAATAAGGCCATCAACACACGCGGGAGCCTTAATGTATGTAAGACAAAATCGTAATCTCCATTGCCATAGCCTAATAATTCTTTCACCACTGTGACAGGATGGATAAACTCGCTCCCCGCAGATAAACCAAGAACCGTAATGAGGACTAATAATAAGCTTAAAAGTAGTAGAATCCAAGCCGTTCTTTTAGCAATTTGAAAAGATATACGATTAGTTTTCGTTCTAACCGACACATAATTAGGCATTTTTTGCTAACCCCTTTCGTGCAATATAAATAAAGAAAGGAGCTCCGATTAAGGCAGTCATGACACCAATCGGCATTTCCAATGGCATAATCACATATCTTGCCGCAATATCAGCCAACAGTAGCAATATTGCTCCCAATACGGCACTGTAGGGAATAATCCAGCGATAATCTGTGCCAACAAGTTGGATCGCCATATGAGGGACAATCAAGCCAATAAACCCTATTGAACCTGCAACAGCTACTGAACTGCCTGCCAGTATGATAATAATTATGCCTAGTGTGATTTTCGTGAGCATTGTTCGTTGTCCTAATCCTTTGGCAATATCATCTCCTGATTGTAAAATATTGATTGAACGCCCCATAAATATTGCCACAACTGTCACTCCTAAAATAAACGGTAGGACAGGCACGAGCATTTCAATACTACGCCCCGATACAGAACCCGCTAACCAAAACAGGACACTTTGTAAACCTTGTTCATCGATGACTAAAAGCCCCTGCGTAAACGAGACAAATAGAGCTGTAATCGCTGCACCAGCTAATACTATTTTTATCGGTGTTAACCCATCTCTTCCTAATGAGCCTAGGAAAAAAACCATCGCCCCCGCTGCACCTGCCCCTAAAAAGGCAATCCACATATAGCTCATTAAAGATTGAACGGAAAAAAAAGTAATAGCACTGACAATAAAAAATATGGCCCCTGCATTAATACCTAAAATATCAGGAGCTGCTAAAGGATTTCTTGTTAATGCTCGCATTAATGCGCCCGCAATGGCAAGGCTTGCGCCAACTACTGTAGCGATCACAGCTCTTGTAAATCTAGATGTTCGAATAATGACATGCTCCTTGTTAGCAGCATCAAAATGAAAAATAGCATCATAGATTGACGAAAAAGGTATGGACGTTTGACCAATAGCTATGCTGAATATAAATGCCAGCAAAAGAATCAAACAGCTGATGAATAAACCTATTTGTTTCATCGGTGTACTGGAAAGAATAATTCTCATGTTATGCCAACTTTCTTGATCCACAATTTAGCTTATGTAGGTTTCAATTATGCTCAAACACTACAATGAGAGGGCTGTTATTCAAGTATTCTCTAACACTTTTAACAGCCCATCCTTCATTCACTATTTTTCTAATTCAAACTTGTCATAAATATCATCTAGCATTAAATTAGCACTAGTAATACCACCTGCTAGATTCCAATTAATTTCATCTACCTGATAAACCTGATTCGCTTTCACTGCGTCAAGCTCTTTCCAAAGTGGATGGTTTGTCCAATCTTCATAAGTTTTTTTCACTGTCTCATCATTTTCCATAAACATATAAATAACATCAGCATTCATTTGTGTGATGCTTTCCTTGTCAGTTAGCTTCACAATTTCTAAAGAATCATCTGTTAAATTTTTAGGACCTTGGAATCCAAGCTCAGATAAAATAGAACCCGCATAACCTGTCACATAAATACGAGCATGGTCTGCTCTGAAGTTGACAACAGAAACATGGAATGGCCATTTATCGCCAAGCTTCTCTTTGATTTTTTTTTGGAAATCAGCTACTCGTGTAGCCCAATCGCCAAGTAATTCATCCACCTTATCTTCTTGATTCATTGCTTGACCCATCATTTCAGCTGTTCCTTTGAAATCGAAAACCGTTTCATGAGCAACTGTTGGTGCAATCTGCGATAACTGATCATAAATTTCTTCATGACGTACTTTAGAAGCAATAATTAAATCTGGTTTAAGCTTTGCAATTTCTTCAAGGTTTGGTTGTGTTTCTTGTCCTACAATCGCAACGCCATCAAGCTCATTCTTCATATAATTATAAACAGGCGCTTCTGCCCAAGATTCTACTACCCCAACTGGTTTAATGCCCATAGCAACTGCAACATCTGTTGCGCCTTGATATAGTGTAACGATTTTTGTAGGTGTGCCTTCAATCGTTGTAGTACCCATTGCATGTGTAATCTCACGACTAGAAGATGCTGATTCAGTGTTGCTTTCTTCTGCTTTGTCGTTCTCTTGTGAACTACTGGAGTTCGATGTTTTCTCCCCACACCCAACTAATAATAACGCGAAGGTTAATAGTAGTGTGAAAAGTACAAAAAAGTTCTTTTTTTGCAGTGATAATTTTGGCATACATTTCCTCCTAAGAAATAATCGACAACGATAATCATTATCAATTAAAGAGTATACTGTACGATTGTTTTATTGACAATATCTATTTTTTCAAAAAACATACTTTTTTAATAAAAATTTATTTTACATTATGACGCTAGGAAGAACATTATTTGAAAAACCTATTCATCGTGTTGAAAACCAAGCATTTGGATGGTTGTTAGACTCATTATCTTCACTTTGAAAATATGTGCTATTTTGTTCACTACTGTTAGAAATGAAAGAAGTTTTGCAGCATGATCGAGGGGGAGGAACATCGCCCTTTGGAAAGGACGATGATGGAACGGAAAACGCCTCGCCCTGCGAAATTGGTTTTCCTGCCGTTAACATCATCTTTTTTCAACAATATGTCATGCTTTCATTTCACTCAAAGACGTAGGCAAATTGATTATAGATTTTCTACTATTTTAGTTACTTGTTAGATTTACCTATGCATTAATAGGCAAATAAATAGACCCTATCGACGTATATCTCATATCTTAATAATGAACTACAACTTATCAAAACAGGAGGTAATAACATGTTTCAACGAAGACGCCATCCGGCAAAAGGTCCACACTGCTGTCCGCCACAAATGATGCCCATGCAATATGATCCACCACAATTTTTACCACCAGAGCAATATGTACGCACAAATTATATCCATACAGTTGTTCCACACGTACAACCTGCACATGTTACAACAGTGAACAAACATATGATTGATCATCAGTATTATTTCCCATGCACAGAATCTGTCGTGAATGAATGCTGTGAAACACATACAATGTGCGGTATGCCACCTAACCCTTGCCATATGCCACACCATCATAAACATATGCGCTAATACTAAAATAACGATGGGGTTATCATATGACCCCATCGTTCCTAATATGTTCAGAAAAAAACCGAGTACCCTTTATCAGGCACTCGGTATCTTTATGATTAATACATTTTTAAATATTGATCGCGTTCCCATTGATGAACAGTTGTACGGTACATATCGAACTCGATTTCTTTTGCTTCTTTAAAGTTTGCATAAATATGCTCACCTAATGCTTCCTGTGCTACTTGATCTTTAGCAAGTAATGTTAGTGCATCATCAAGTGCTGCAGGTAGGTTTTCAATACCATTTGCTTGACGCTCTTCTTCCGACATCACATAGATGTTGCGGTTAATAGCAGCAGGTGGTGTTAGGCTTTGACGAATACCTTCAAGACCTGCTTCTAAAATAACTGCCATCGCTAAATATGGGTTTGCAGAAGGGTCTACAGAGCGTACTTCAACACGAGTTGAAAGGCCACGTGCAGATGGAATACGAATTAATGGTGAACGGTTTTGTGCAGACCATGCTACATAACATGGTGCTTCATAACCTGGTACTAGACGTTTATAAGAGTTAACTGTTGGGTTTGTTACAGCTGTGAAACCTTGTACGTGTGCAAGAACACCCGCCATGAATTGCATAGCTGTTTCAGAAAGACCTAATTCTGTAGATTCATCATAGAACGCATTTTCTTTGCCTTTAAATAGTGACACGTTAAAGTGCATACCAGAGCCTGCTTCACCAAATAGTGGTTTTGGCATAAATGTAGCGTGTAAGCCATGTTTACGAGCGATTGTTTTAACCACTAATTTGAATGTTTGGATGTTATCACATGCAGTAACAGCATCCGCATATTTAAAGTCGATTTCGTGTTGTCCTGGAGCTACCTCATGGTGTGATGCTTCAATTTCAAAGCCCATTTCTTCTAGCTCTAGCACAATATCACGACGGCAATTTTCACCAAGATCTGTTGGCGCTAAATCGAAATAACCACCATGGTCATTTACTTCTAATGTTGGTTCGCCTTTTGCATCTAATTTGAATAAGAAGAATTCTGGCTCTGGCCCTAAATTGAAGCTTGAGAAGCCCATTTCTTCCATTTTTTTAAGAATTCGTTTTAGGTTGTTACGTGGGTCACCAGCAAACGGTTCGCCTTTCGCAGTGTATACATCACAGATAAAACGTGCTACTTTCCCTTTTTCAGAAGTCCAAGGGAATACTACGAAAGTATCAAGATCAGGATATAAATACATATCAGATTCTTCGATTCGAACGAAACCTTCAATAGATGAGCCATCAAACATCATTTTATTTTCCAGTGCTTTGTCTAATTGACTTACAGGAATCTCAACATTTTTGATAGTGCCAAGAATATCTGTAAATTGTAAACGAATAAAGCTTACGTTTTTTTCTTCGATGAGACGTTTAATGTCCTCTTTTGTGTATTTACCCACAGTTTTCCACACTCCTATAATTTGTCTAGCTTTTATGTTTACCCTACCCTATTTATTAATAGAATCGAGATAAATCCCCTCTTCGGATGGACGATTTTTGCATGCGCTGTGCTTGACGCATTTCTTCGCGCATAATTTGGCGTAATTCTGAATCACTTAAATCTTGCTCATCAGTTGTTGCAACAGGATTTTTCTTTTTAGCAAATATTTTTTTAATCTTCGCCATATTCATACCCTGTTCTAAGTAGTCTTTAACCTCAAGCAATATATCGACGTCATTTAGTGAAAACATACGTCGATTGCCTTCTGTTCGGTGCGGCTCAATTAAATGGTGTTCTTCATAATAACGAATTTGTCTTGCCGAAAGCTCTGTTAATTGCATCACGATACTCATCGATAATAACGGCATAGTTCGTCTAATTTCACGACTCATTTAAGTCCTCCTCCAATACCCGCTTATCATATAACGAATTTTTTTTACTGTCAACCAACCATGTAAGGTTATCTAACATGAATGGCACTATTTTTTTCAATCTGATTAAAAATTGTAAAAAACTCTTCATATTTAGGCTTTATCTATTGTCTTGTTATGCTTTTTGAATGGCTTGAACCGCACTGCATATAGCAAATTTAACGTGTTCATATGTTAGTCCACCCTGGATAAATGCTGTATATGGCGGTCGTATTGGGCCATCCGCTGTTAGCTCAATGCTGGACCCTTGAATAAATGTTCCAGCCGCCATGATGACATCATCTTCATAGCCTGGCATATAGGCTGGTTCAGGAGCATAATGGGCATTTATCGGTGAGTTCGCTTGTATTTCGCGACAAAAGTCAATCATTTGCTGTGCTGTTTGAAAAGATACTGATTGAATTAAATCTGTACGCTTCGCATGATAGCTCGGAGTAGTACTCATGCCAATTTCATCGAGCATTGCAGCTGTAAATATCGCCCCTTTAAGTGCTTGCGATACAACATGGGGTGCCAGGAAAAATCCTTGATAAAAATCACCTAGTGTATTTAATGTGGCCCCCGCTTCTGCTCCAATACCTGGAGAAGTCATACGATAGGCACATTTCTCCACTAAATCTGCTCGCCCAGCAATATAGCCACCAATTTTAGCCAAGCCTCCACCTGGATTTTTAATGAGCGAGCCTGCCATTAAGTCAGCACCAACCTCTGTAGGTTCCTGTGCCTCTACAAACTCGCCATAGCAGTTATCTACAAAAATAACAGCTTTCGGGGCTATTTTACGTACCTTTACACACATATCTGCAATTTCTTTTATTGTAAAGGATGGACGTGTTGCATAGCCTTTTGAACGCTGAATCGCGATCATTTTGGTTTGTGCTGTAATAGCAGCCTCGACACCTGCCCAATCAATAACCTGATTATCTAGTAAATCCACATGTCGATAACCGATTTTATAATCTTTCAGTGAACCTGTATCTTTTTCACCACCATCGACAATGGATTGCAATGTATCATATGGCTGACCAGAAATATAAAGCAGCTCATCACCAGGACGTAAAATACCGAATAGACTAAGCGTAATTGCATGTGTCCCTGAAATAATTTGTGGTCGAACTATGGCTGCCTCTGCACCAAATACTTCTGCATAAACACGCTCTAGATTATCCCGTCCCTCATCATCATAGCCATAGCCGTTTGTTGGATGTAAATGATAATCACTTACTTGATGCTTTCTGAAAGCTGCTAGCACCTTCTGCTGATTGTAGAACGCCATTTCTTCTACCTTGGCATGATAAGGCCGAACTTGTTCCTCTACTTTTTCCGCTAACGATAGCGTTTCTGTTGATAACTTTGATGTAAACGTCATTCTTTCTTCTCCATTTCATAATGTCTCGCATTTCAATCAGTAAGATTTATTGACTATCTAAATTGACTTCAATCACTCTAGAATTCCCTAACCAACTACTGTTATATGAACGCTTTTGACGAATGTTTTTCTTTATTTTAATCACATTTTATCAATTTGTATGTGCACCTGTAAAACTTGCCTATTGTTTCTAAGGGCATTTTACGCTAAGCTAATGTGCGGACTCATTTCAAGAAGCGTATTTAATGACCGATTTTGGCTATTAAATTCATAGATTCTGTTACGTAAAAAGTCTTTTAACTTTTAAAAAAGTTTATTTATTGATAGAAGGGGTGAAAGGGATGGCTTGGGAGGTTTTTAGTATTATAGGAACAATTGCCTTTGCTATTTCGGGGGCAATTATTGCCATGGAAGAAGAATACGATTTATTCGGTGTATATATACTTGGTATTGTGACTGCTTTTGGTGGAGGAGCTATCCGAAATTTACTCATTGGACTACCTGTCACAACACTTTGGGGACAGGATATGATGTTTCAAATAGCGCTTGCTGCGATTACGATATTCTTTATTTTTCCCCATCATCTGATTCAACATTGGCATCGTTGGGGTAACTTCACAGATGCGATTGGCTTATCAGCATTCGCAATTCAAGGCGCACTCTATGCTGTCAAGCTTGATATGCCAGTAAGCGCAGTCATTGTAGCTGCTGTTTTGACAGGTTCAGGTGGTGGAATTGTACGAGATTTATTAGCTAGAAGAAAACCATTAGTTCTCCGTGATGAAGTTTATGGGGTTTGGGCAGCTCTTGCTGGATTGTTAATCGGCTTCGAGGTTTTTACAGGGGATATTTTCCTTTATATTTTATTCGCAGTAATTACAGCTTTACGTATTCTTTCCTATATGATGAAGTGGCGCTTGCCATTACGAAAATTAAATCGTGCATAGATACCATTCAGCCAATGACCAAAAATTAAGTCATTGGCTGTTTTATTGTTTTTATCTTTTTAACAACTGCATTGATTCTTCTAAAGTCACCATGTTTTTCATCATCGAGCAAGCTGCATCTAAAATAGGAAAGGCTAAGGCTGCTCCAGAACCTTCGCCTAAACGCATATTCATGTGCAACATTGGTTCAATGCCTAGTAAGGCAGCGGCAATTTTTGCCCCTGGTTCCTCTGAAGCATGGGAAGGAATGATATAATCGATTACTTTTGGTTCGAGCTTATAAGCAATGAGGGCGGCTATAGTCGAAATAAATCCATCAATGACAACGGGTTTACGATGGGCAACTGCACCAAGAATAATACCTGTCATCGCCCCTATCTCTAACCCTCCAACCTTAGCCAGAACATCAATAACATCATTTGGATTAGGCTTATTTAAGGTAATTGCTTTTTCAATAACTGCCGCTTTATAGGCAATGCCTCCTTGGCCTACTCCTGCACCAAACCCCGTTACTTCGATAGGGTTGCATCCTGTCAAAACAGCTAATATCGCAGCACTTGGTGTTGTATTGCCGATGCCCATTTCTCCAGTCCCAAGTACATCAGCACCTTTTATGATTTCCTCAGTGGCCACACGGATTCCTACTTCTATCGATTGAATGGCTTCTTGTTTGGTCATAGCGGGACCTTGTGCCATGTTATCTGTACCATATTTAATTTTATGAATAAGGACACCTGCATCAAGTGGAATATCTCCTTTTACCCCAACATCTACTGTGACCACCTTTGCATTGGTAATGCCAGCAATCGCACAAACGCCTGTACCCCCCTTAGGAAAATTTAATGTTTGAAAGACCGTAACATCTTGTGGATTCGTGGTTACACCTTCCTCGCAAACACCATGATCTGCAGCACAGACAATCATCACTTTTTTGTCGACCATCGGATATAAATGTCCTGTTATACCAGAGAGCTGTACGGCAAGTGATTCTAGTTTACCCAAGCTACCTGGGGGCTTACAAAGCGCATCAATCCGCTTTCTGGCTTGCTCCATACTTTTCATATCAGCCCCCTGAATGTTTTGAATCGTGTCTTGTAATAATTGCATGATTATTTCTCCTCTCGTTCTCATTAAGACAAAATAAAAAGTCTGTAGTTTATTGTCATGACAAATAAACTACAGACTTTTCCATCATCTATATCTTCTAAAGCATGTAGGCAGGTCTCCTGGCTCAAGTTCAACACCTCATAGTACCTTCCCAGCAATTTGCTAGTGGCATACACTATGAAATTCCCTTATACAGTGGCGGGTCCGCTAAAGCTTTTCACTTTATTCCCTATTCTCCCTAGTGGGCACCTATTGCTTTTATGTAATTATGTTAAATCTACTTTACAACTTTTTTAGTGTCAAGAGGAAAAAATTTTTTGAGTGTTAACTTAGTAACACCACCTATTCAAACAATATAGGCTTATCAAGAGCTTGTAACAACTAATGAATCCCTCTCATTCACTTGATGCTTATCAACTTCAAAAATTTTATCTGCTTCACTTATTAAAACAGGGTGATGAGTAACCAATATAACAGTCTTTTGTTTTTCTTTATTTAAATATAAAAGTAATGTTTCTATATTTATTTGATTGTCTTTATCAAGCGCAGAAGTAATCTCGTCAAACAAATAGATATCCGCATCTCTTAGAAGCGATCTTGCTATTGAAAGTCTTTGCTGTTGCCCAGTAGATAATTCAAGCCCGTTATGCCCTATAAGAGTTTCAAATTTATAGTCCAACGTTTCTATATATGAATAAATGTTAACCATTTTACAAATTTGAATTAATTCTTCGTCCGTTGCATTCGGCTTTGCTAATAACAAATTTTCCCTTATTGTCCCTGTCATTATAAAATGCTCTTGCGTTACCAAACATACCCTTTTTCTATAAACATCAATAGGAATATATCTAATATTTTGATTGGATAGAAATATTTCACCCTGATAATTAATGTATAAACCTGATAATATATTCAATAATGTCGATTTACCTGATCCGCTTTCTCCCTTAATCAATACAATTTTCTTCAAAGGTATTTGGAGATTTATATTTTCTAAAACTGGAGATAATGCATTAGTATAGGTAAAGCTTACATTCCGTAATACTATTTTATCTTTTCTAAAATGATGCGAAGAATTTACATAGTCAGGTACTTCTAATTTCTTTAGATGATATTTATTGTCTTGCATTAAGTTTTTTACTCTATTTACAGACACAATTGCTTCTTGTAAAAATGAATTTAGTTGAGAAAATCTTAAAAATGACTGACTAAAGTTATTGGCATAGGTAGTGAATGCTATTAATACTCCTAACGTGAGGCTTCCTTTATAAATAAAGTAGGCACCTATAATAAGGATAATCAAATAACTTGTAAAGTTTATTAATTCTATTATTGATGCTGATTTTATACTTAAACGCATTTTATCAAGAGTATTTTTGTATAATAAGGTAATTTTCTTTTGATAGTTATCTATTGCGTTTGTCTCAGTATTAAATATCTTAAATAATTTAAATGATGACAGTAATTCTCCCAAATAGGTTAAATAAGAATCTAAATCTTCTTTGATGGCAGTATCCATCATCCTTATTTTTCTTCCATAATATTTAAAAATGATAAGTGCTAAAGGACAAGCTATGAATAAAATACTAGCTAAAATAAAATTAAGATTTATCAATATTACTAACACAATTATTATGCTGATAAAATCTACAACAATATTTAAAAACTCTGATACTACTTCAGAAAATGCCTTTGTATCATTTTCTATTTTATTCATCAGTTCACCTTTTGCTTTTAATTGATACTCATCCATGTCCATAGCCATGATTCTTTTTATTATCTTTAACTTAATATCCATTTGTAGATAGCAGGCAAATTTCGTTAAATAATATTTTTGGATTACTTTAAAAAATAAATTAAAAAGAAACAAAAAAGCCATAAACACTATAATTATGAATGCTGAATTGAGGTCTTTTACTGTTATAGAATCAATAAATTTACCAAATAAAAGGGGGTGTACTATACTTAAAATCATAGAAATGCCCATCAAAATATTTACTTGAAATAATTTTGCTTTGTATGGCTTTGTATACTTAAATACCTCACCTAATATTTTCATGAAATAATACTCTGTCTCCCTAATTTAGTTAAGGTTTTCTTATAACCTTTTGATATACAGATAAGCATTTTTCGGTTCTTCCTGTAATATATGTAGAAACTTTTCCATATACGGATCTTTTTCATTACTTATGAACAAATTTTCTACTGACTTCTTTTTCGCCTCACTAAAGAGCATGCTTTTATTTGTGTATATAACCTTTTGCTCAATTGTTCTTTTTAAAACCTCATAGCAATTAGTTTGTTCCTTGTTTTCCCACTGTTCATTCATTAATGTATTTATCATGTCTTCTGTAATATTATAGCCATAGTTAAATTCAAAAAATTTATTAGAATACGGGCGTATTTCAATGATGTCGCCAGAGCTACTAATAATATTTTCTAAACTATTGTTATCTGGAAGGCTAAAAACCCTCGTTATTTTCAGCGTGTGATACGGAATGTTGTTGACACCAAAGCTCTCCATTATTTGAGTAATGTCTTTATAAACATTCGCATAATTCTTCATTTTTTCTATACTTACACCTTTGTATTGGACAGTAAGCCCGTTATATTGATAATTTTGATAAGGCTTATTTGACAGCTCTTCTTCTTTATATCCATTATAAAAATGTAAGCTTAATAGAACGAAAAGCATCATACTGGTCATAATTCCAGCAACCCACTTTTCCGTTTTATTGGTGGCCTTCCTGCTGAATAAAATCGCGAACGATATAGAACACAAACAAACGGATAAAACACCTATAACATTTAAGTAATGAATAAAATCTGGATACATAAAGTTAAGAGTTGGAGCTAAATATTGAATCGTTTCTAGTCTATAACCATGCATTAGCATTAATAAAAAATAAATGATGACAATTAAAATTATAGACACTGCTTGACTTTTAAAAATTGTTGCCATCAAAAATGGAATGGATATAGTAAATAGCTGAAAAATAAAAACGATAAGTAGAATTTTATATATTGGTGTCTCTACATATACAAACTTTACAAAACCAACTAGTAACATAATTGCAGGGGTGGTCAGAATAAAGCTGAAAACCCATTGCCATAATAAAAGCTTTCCATTCGATATTGGGGAAATCATTAAAATTTTCTCTACATGATATCTTTGATGCAAAGTTATAATTTGAATCGTTAATACACTTGAGAAAATCCCATATAAAGGAATCAATGCTTGAGCATCACTGACTGTAAAGAAATACTGAGAGATACATAATAGAATGACGATAGTATAATAAGTCAACAAATAATCACTTCGTAAGACCACTTTCGACCAAAATAAAAAGATATCTCTCATTTGTCATTCACCCTTCTTTTAAATAGCAACACATTTCCAAACATAAATAGTATGCCAATACTTAGAAAAATACCTCTCTTTACATTAAATAGCAGGTCAGTCATTTGATGTTGTATAAAATCAGGATTGAACCATATAGAAAAATAAGGAGAATTTAAATAAATGCTGAATACCAAATATATTATTAGTAAAATGTGTAGATATACAGTACGTTTCAAATAAAAGGAAATGAAAAAGCTAAAGGTAATGCTGTAGAAAATAGAAAGGAAGACTTGAAACAATGTAATTAATAGAATGCTAATAGGAACTTTATTTACATAAAATATAAAAAAAACTATGTAGAAGAAAAATAGATACACTGAAACAAAAAGAATAACTGCTACGATTTTTCCAACTATATACATCGACCTATTTGTCAATTTTAGTAGGATGACTGCTCTTTCAAAAGATTGAAGATACCCCTTCCAAACATATGAAACCATACTCGGTATTAAAATAAGTAAAAATACCATTTGTAATTGAAGTGTTCCATACCATTTTTCAATAAAAGTTTCCTGAGTGTCTAAGTTATTCATGATAATTGGAAGAACCAACATTATTAGTATAAGAATGACGGAAATAGCTCTACTTTTTATGAGTCTTTTTAATTCAAAGTTTATTAGAAAAGGTAATTCTCTCATATGGATAACTCTTTTCTATTTATATAAATATATGCATCCTCTAGAGTAGGCTCTGTCGATATACTTCCTTGTAATGGACTATCTGCAATGTAACGAATCTCAATACTGCTGCCTTTATCTTGTAAAGATACAAATAAATCCACATGAGGTATTTCATCATCTAAAACATTATAAAGCCATACCTTCCCTCGAACTTTATTAATAAGGTCTATTGTACTACCTAAGTAATTCACTTTTCCTTTTTGTAGCACCATCAAATTTTTACATGTAGAAGCAATATCTTGTACGATATGTGTTGAAAGCAGAATGATTTTATCTCGACTAATCCGAGTAATTAAATTTCTAAATGAAATGCGCTCATGAGGATCTAAACCTACTGTTGGTTCATCAATTAGTATTATTTTGGGATTACCAATTAAAGCTTGAGCAATGCCAAATCTTTGTTTCATACCACCCGAAAGTTCTTGAATATATTTTTTTTGTTCGCTTAATAGGCCCACCTCTTGAAGTCTTAAGTTGATTTCCTGTTTTCGACTTTCACTATTATTCATTCCTTTTAACTTACATAAATAGTCAAATGACTCTTCTAAAGTAACCTTTGGAAAAAAATCGAACTTCTGAGGAAGATAACCTAATATTTCACAAACCTTAAGTGGTTCTTTTTTTACGTTTAGCCCTGCAACTTCAATTTCTCCGTCATCAAATGGAAGTAATGTAGAGATTATTTCCATCAATGTTGTTTTTCCTGCCCCATTTTCCCCTAATAAACCAAATACACCATTATGAATTTCTAAGGAGATATTGTCTAGCACCTTTCTATTTTTGTAATTTTTTGTTAAGTTCTTAATTTTGATTTCCATTTTTAACAAACTCTCTTGTATTTTTCTTTTCTAATAATAGTTCTCTTTGTTCATCTGATAACCGTAAATATAAATGCAAGGTAGCTTCTAATTGCTTTTGAGTTAAAATGCAATAATGTAAAGGTGGTGTCGTTACTTTACCTGTTGATTCTAAATTTTCATGGTGACACCCACCCCCACACAAATTTTTTGCCCAGCATTTATTACAATTTAATCTATTTGAAACGTGTGCTTCTTCTAAAAATTTTGACTTCGCACTGGAATATGTTCCTTCAAAAATATTTCCTTGTTTATACTCTTTATTATTAACAAAACGATGACAAGGATATAAATCACCATTAATATCAACGGCTAAAAAATTAACCTCTGCACCACAAAAATATGTTGATTCGTGTCCAATATGAATACGTTCTAAATTTCTCATTATATTATTGAGTTTGACAGCTTTATAATATTCTTTTTTATTAACTAAATATTCGAAATAACAAATTAATTCATCATAACTTTTAGACAATTCAATGAATTGATCTTCTGTAAACATCTGCATAGCTGGGGCAGCATAGATACTTCTAAAATTCAAGTCGAATAGATGCTCATATATATTTACCAAATCAACATTATTCGGAGTAATGGTTGCCCTAACTCCCAGTTGTTTTTGCTCCCTTAATTCTTTTGTTCTGTTTAAAATAACATCATAACTTCCCTTTTTATTTCCATAAAAACGATTTATGTCATGATCGCTTTTAGTCCCATCAACACTTACTTGAACAGCGATGTTATTGTCTAAAACAAATTTTGTGATTTCTTTATTTATTAGCGTTCCATTACATGTCATACTAAAACCTATTTTTTTATTATGTAATTTTACTTTGTAATTTGCATATTCTACTACTTGCTTAATTACTGGAAAATTTAATAAAGGTTCCCCCCCAAAAAATACAATGGATAGATCATCACGATCACCTGACTGTTCTAGCAAATAGTCAATTGCTGATTTTGCTGTCATTATAGACATTCTGCCTTTTTCGTTATATTCTCCGTCACCAGCGTAACAATATTTACATCGTAAATTACATTCTTGGACCATCATTAATGTGAGTGCACTTATGTTTTTAACATTTTCTTCGTTAACAGCATTTCTATCAGTAGTATCATTGATTATCCTATTTTCTATTAGTGATTCAATAATACTATTAAATTCATTTTCAGCTATTTTATCATTTAATTGATTAAAAACTTCCACTATGCTTTTGTTGTCACTTGATAAAATAGAATAAACAATATCATCTATTTCAAATAAACCATTAGTATTCGGTACATAAATATATTTTTTATGATTAACTTCTAACTCTTTAATACTTGATACTTTAATTTTTTTCTCCATAGATTCAATCATAAATATCCCCCCATTTCTTGATACAATGTAGAGTAAATAATGATTTACTCTACATTGCCAAATAAAAAATTAAGCACTTGTTTTAACCATCTGTATCTTTTCTAAAACAAGTTTCCCAGCCTCCAGCACATCCCCAATCCATAGCATCACACTTATTGCAATAATCTTTAGCATCACAAAAAACACACCATTTAGATCTAGAACTAGCACTATTAAAACCATGATTAATTCTCTTGAGCATTTTTTCACCTCCTCAGATCCCATATAACTCCCACAAAACAATTAATTATTAGGTACTAATATGTAAATATTAATTTGTTTTGTAGTTCAAAGTTAACAAAATTTCTCAAATAAGGTATCCGTATTTTCCGCAACCTTAGGGAAAAATTAATTATTTTTTGAAAAATTGTCACTTTTTACATTTGATTAAACGGTATTTTTTATCCAGAATATAGAATAAAATGGAATTTATTGATACGATATCTTCTGAAAATAAATGGGGGGAGTATTACATATGATAAAGTTAACACCTAAAGAATATGAGATTTTAGAGCGTATTGCTGAGGACAAAACCAATAATGAGATTAGTTTAGAATTAGGTATGAGTAGGAGAACAGTGGAATATCATATATCCTCTATTATTCGCAAATTAAATGCAGAAACTCGTTTAGGTGCTGTTGTTACTGCTATTAAACTAGGCTTACTAAGAATCAAATAAATTTTTCAACTCATGAAAGATTTAATTTTGGAGAAATCCCTGTATATGACATGCCATTCAACTGCTCTGTTAGTTGAGAACGAACAAAACAAAAAAATAGACCAAACATATTTAAGTAAATTGAACTGCACCCCGTCAAGTAGACAGTTGAAATAATAAAAAATGTATTAAGCGGCTTGAGTCCTGAATTCTAACGGACTTAAACCGCTTAATCGTTTCTGATAACGATAGTAATTATAAAAATGAAT